>JAFRHL010000025.1 GCA_017433295.1 Eubacterium sp. | reverse complement strand
GATCGCCCCCGGCGTATTCGTGACCGTTTCCACCGACAACGAAGAGATCGCCTACCAGCTGCAGTACCACAGCATGGGACCCGGACCATTATGGACCCTCTACCGTCCCTATCACCTGTGCAACCTTGAGACTCCCCTTACAGTAGCCAAGGCTGTTATCGACGGCGAGATCACCTGCGTGGCCAAAGACGGCCTGGTAGCCGAGTGCATCACCAGAGCCAAGATCGACCTTAAGGCCGGCGACCACCTGGATGGCATCGGCGGATACACCACCCATGGTTCCATCTGCACAGAGAAGGAAGCAACCGAGAAGGGTTATGTTCCCTTCGGCCTGGTCAACAAGAACGCCGTTATGAAGGTAGACTGCAAGAAGGGCGACCTGATCACCTATGATATGGTAGACCTTGACAAGAACACCCTGATCTACAAGCTTCGTAAAGAGCAGGATGCTATGTACGGAAAGCATATCCTGTAAGAATTATATTTTATATACAAGGGACTGCCCTGTGCAGGGCAGTCTTCCTCAGCCGCCGGGTTCTCATGTGTAAACTGCATGGGGCCCGGCGGTTTTATTTGGTTTAAAAAATATCGCTATGCGTACCATTTTGCACAAACGATATAAATCATTTGCTGTCAGTGCGATAGTAAAATGTATTTCGGCCTGCCCCTTCCCGGATTATAAGGCCTTCGTCAGTAAGTTTCTTCAATGCTGCCAGCGCAGAGGATCTTCCTATGCTCGGACAATGAGCTACAACCTCCGCCCCCGTGAACTTGCCGATTTTTTCTTCGATATACTTTTTAACTATGTCGTATGCTGTGCTGCCGTTTCCGCTTTCAGTCATTAATCCGACTCTCTCTTCAAATTCTGTATAACAGGCCAGGATTGCCTGCAGCATATATCTGATAAACGGTGTCGGATCATTTTCTTCTTCATGCCATCCTACATCGGATTTTTCGAGAGTTTCGTAATAACGATCTTTCGTTTTCTCTATCTTCTTTTCAATGCTGATGTATTTTCCAACGTTATACCCGTTTTTATACAGAAGAAGCAGCGTGAGCAGTCTGCTCATCCTTCCGTTGCCATCATTAAACGGATGGATGCAAAGGAAGTCACATATAAATGTCGGAATAAGAATCAGTGAATCTATCTTCTCGTTTGCATTAGCCTCCTCATAGGCGTTGCATAAATTTTCCATTGCATCCGGTGTGTCATACGGAGCAATCGGCGTGAACCTGGTTACAACGGTTCCATCAGGTTTTGTTTCATTGATGTAATTCTGAACGTTCTTAAAATGACCTCCGTATGATAATCCCGCTCTTTTCAAAAGATCCCGGTGAAGCTGAAGGATATACGATGGACGGATCGGAATGTACTCATTACTCTCATGAATCGTATTCAGGACATCCCGGTAACCCATAATCTCATCTTCATCCCGATTCCTTGGAGTAGTCTTCTCTTCAAAAAGCTGCTTCATACGAGTGCTTGTTGTGACGATGCCTTCAATTTTATTGGATGCCTCCGTACTCTGTATCTTTGCGATTTCAACCAGACGATTCAACTCCACAGGCTTTTGACGGATGAATAAATCCTGTCTTCCTTTACACTCGTGGATTTTTGCAACAAGATTCAGAATATCTGTTCCCCAGGCTTTATCATAAAGCCAGCTGTAATCAAACGATCTCATTAGAACTCCTTTCATCCAACATCTTCTTTTTTCGTCCAATTATACTTGATTTTGGATGAAAAACCAATCCATTGGACAAAAAAACGGCTCATGTATATTCTTTACTGTTCATTATATCCCTCTTATCTGTCAAGTTCTTCCTTGTAAATGGCTACTATCTTATTTAACAAATCCTTCTTTTGTTGCTTTACAAATTGCTCTATCCAGGCAAAATCTATGTTTCCTTGCTCATCAACGTGCAAAACGATTGTTGACGACAAAAACGCTTCATCCACGTCACGAACAAGGCCCGATAACAGATACGGAGAAAGCCCACTAAGGATAGTTTCAAAGTATAGCCCTGTATACTGATTCAGTTCAAACTTTGACTTAATTATTCGCATGAACTGCCCTGCATACCATTCCCGTTCCCGATAAAAGAACGTCATTTGTAATAATCCAAGACTAAATGTACGGGGTTCATTCAAGCCTTTGTCGCTTATAAACCCGGTTGTTTCGCAAATACCTCTGTTTGTTGCTGTGCGAGTTATGTAGTCATATTCCTTGTCTATAACCTCTGTTAAACTGTCCTTGTTATAACTCGGAGTCTTATCAATATCAAACAAATCACCTACTATGAATTCCTTTTTCTTCTTTGATGTAGCACGCGAAGTGTCTGCAAGGTTATGAATTAATTGTTCAGTAATTATTCCTGTTTCCCATGCAAAATGCGAACCGATAGCTTTTTCAAAATCGCTCTTTGTGGGTTCTGTATTAACCTTTTTATGCTGTTCAAAATTCCAATCTTTTCCGCTGTCTGTTATCGTATCTTCACAGTAAACATTTTCTAAATCCCATAATTCAGAATGGAAATCGACATTATTCCGTGCGTTCAGCCCCATCTTAAATATCAAATATAAATCTTGATACCTTTCAGCCGGATGATCTACTTCATTTATTGTTCTTTCTGTTCTTTTATAGCCGTCATTCCTAAAGTCTATGAATTTTACAATGTCATAGTCGAAATTGTGAGGCGTTCCAGCTTCAAAAACATATATACTTGTTTGAACTATTGCGTTCGGATTAAACAAATCAGCAGGCATTTTTATACTTGCAAGCATTTTATGCTTTGATAAAATGCTCTGGTTTGTCATAATCGCTTTTCCCGCTCCTGCCGAATCTTGTATAATAACTGCGCCTTTTCCGCCTTTTGCCATATGGTCAAGTCCGAACTCAAAGAACGGCATACCATAATCTGTATAGGAAAACGGTGGATTTAATAATAAACGGTCTGCCTTGAATTCCGTATAGAGTGAAGGAGGGGTTTTGAAAGTATCTGCTTTCTTTATTTGTGCGCTGCCATCGCCACGCAAAATCATATTTGTTGCCGCAAGCGTGTACATTTTTGCGTCAACTTCAACTCCAAGCAGTTGTGTATACTTGATTTTTTGAATAGTTCTCTTTGCTTTCTCCGTTCCCTTACCAAAAGACTTATTAGCGTCGGCAATCATTAAATCCATTGCTGCCACAAGGAAAGCAGCGGAACCTGTAGCTAAATCCATAACCCTTGAATTCTTATCAATGTCAAGGATTTTTGCCATCACAGCAGTAATATAGGGGGGTGTCAATACTTTCCCTAAAGGTGCACCATCGCTCAAAGCGTACTTTAAGAAAGTGGAATACATTTCCGCCATTATATCAAGTGCGCCGTTCGATAGATCTATTACTTTATAAACATACTCATAAAGATAGACAAACACTTGCTTTGTGATAGACGCAGGCTTTTCAAGCAGTTTTGAAACAATTTTGTCGTTTTCAGCAACCGCATCCCTTGCAGCGTCTAAGGAAATAGACATTTTGAACGAATCAATCATTATGCGTTTCTTGTCCGTTGCTATGTCCTTTTGGTCTAAGTATTCCTCAATGTGCTTTACAATTGCTATGCTGTCACGTTTCTGTTCCGTCTGAATTCCTTTAAGGTCATCCGGAGTTAATCCTAAATCAAGAACATTTCCACTTTCATCATATATATCTTGCATTGACAAAAGCATACCCGAAACATAAACTTACGCGTTGGTCAACGCCTATATTGTGGTTATTCATCAGAGTGTTTAGCTTTTTAGCGTGTTTTAAGATTTCTACTCTTGATTTAACAAGTATTCTGTGCCGTTCCTCATCTGTGACAGTTGCAGCTTCGTAAAAGGCATTAAAGCTGTCTTTATTCTGTACAAAATCGAGTGTCACATAGTCGGTCATTTTTTTAGGCGCAATAGGAGGCGAAAAAACATAGTAGACGGATATTTTGACATTATCCTCATTATCGCCGGAAATGCCGATTGCTATTACTTCATCATATTTCTTTGACGCAATCATATTCTTTGCGTAATATATTGCGCCATTAACGGCATATTTCCGCACGGCTTTTTCATCCATGCGTATGCCAGATTTGTTTTCAGCTATATGATACTTTATGCCTAACTTATCCTCAAAATAATAGGGATGCTGTATTTTTCAATATGAAAATCAGGCTTACCAAAACTGGTTTTATCCTTTGTTTTTGCCGAACCTTTCAATGCCTCTTTCATATAATCGGACATTCCAGATTCTTCATTGAAATCGATTAGCTTTTTTAAGCCTAAAGCGGTTAGTTTTGCCTTTACATAATCATTCACGTCTGATTCCAGCTTGAACCTAACGTGTATATGGGCTTTTGCCATCTCATTCGCCGCCTTTCTCTGTATCGCCGTTTATCTTTACTATGCCATCATGCCTACAGTCAAGGGCGACAAAGATTTTTATCAATTAGTATTTTCCATAATCGGTTATAGTTCTATGTCATGTGCCGAACCTCCTAACGCTCCGAAAACATCACATAAAAATATAGAATATATTATAGCACTCCCATCGGCAAGTATCAATAAATTATCCTGTAAAGTATGAGTCAGGTAAATATTGGCAAAAAATCCTTTATTTTTTTGCATGCCATTATTTTATATTTTGTGTATCTATTCAGCACCCTGAGCAGTTATAATTAGTACTATAACCTTGATCTGGTAAAATACTGGCTTTTTTCGGAAGAGTTAACCTGTATGTTAAGCACTTACCAGTGTTATTTTGCGCAAAATGTCACTGGTAAGTGCCTAATATATACGGTCTGGGCATGTGCAGAAGCCAATTCGACGCTAAGGTTTCTGCTCCGCTCCTCTCTTAAAACTAACTTAGGGCAGATAATAATGGAAAATTACCGTTATTATCTGCCCAATTCTGGTTAAGTGATTATTATAGATATATTAAACTGGAAGGGCCCCATTTTACTACACCCTGCATACAGTACAGCCGGAAGTGGGCCTATAGTTGTTCCCAGGTGACTTTGCACCGCAGGAAATCAACAAATAAGTACCGCCGCATGACTCCGGTTTCCGAGGAGGAACGGAACCTGGGGACAACTATAGGCCCACTTCCGGCGTCTGTTCGCCAAAAACAAAAAGGCCTGGCCAGATGCCATTCTTACAATTGCCATTTTATCATTTCCCTTCCCCAATCTTTTCCCCCTGTCTGACGGGAATCTCGACATTACTATCCAATGCCTCCCCCAGATCGCTGCGCAATATCGCCTTGTCTGCAGGGATCAGCAGGATGATGGTGGAGCCTCCGTAGGCAAAATGCCCTTTTTCCTCACCTCTTACTACACGGCAGGGAGGCAGCTCCTCGTTTACGATCCGGCCAACCAGCATGGCACCTACTTCCATCTGCACACAACGTCCGAACTGTCCCGTATCAAGTACGGTATATTCCCGGGTATTTTCTATAAATACCGGGACTTCTTCAAGGGCTGTGGGCCTGACTGTATGATACATGCCCTCTATTCTCCTGTTTCTGTGTTTTAATCCGGAGGCAAAATAGATATACCTGTGATAATGCTGGACACAAAGGCGGAAGATGAGACAGTATCCCCCTTCAAAGCCGGCTGCCAGTCTTTTATCCCGGAGAAGTCTGCTGATGGTAAAGCTGCTCTGCTTTACCTTTATGACCCTGTCCTTTGTGATCCGGCTGACACTGAGCAGGCCGTCACAGGGTGAGGTCAGGTCTCCTTCGTCCGGACTTAAGGGGCGCTTTCCCTGGCAGATCCTTCTGCAGAAAAAGTCATTGAAGCTTTTGACCCCTTCCAGATCATAGTCCTTCATGGAAATGCCGTATTTTGCGGCAAAGGGCCGGATCAGAATACCGGAGGCCCTGCTGTCCATGAATCTTCCTGACAGGAGAGATACCGGTCTGCTTATGAGTGGTTTCAGAAGAAGCCTTCCTGGTCTTGTTTTGTAGAGAAAGTTTAAATAGTCCATATTGATCTATGCAAATTTAAAAAATGCGATGAGGTTTGTCACCAGCTCCAGAATACCGATCAGAATAATGATGGTCAGACCGATCTTTCCGGGTTTCCTTACTTTTATATTCAACACAAAAAGGATGGCATTAAACAGCATGACAATAAAGTACAGCACGGTAAAGTCCCACTTCGTGAAGAAATGGGCCGCCATCACCAGCGGGAAGATCAGGGCAGAAGATGTGACCGGCAGTCCTATATAATATGTAACTCCTGTTTCCACGGCCTCTTCCTCCCGGATATCACTGGTTGCGTTAAAATAAGCAAGACGGATCAATGCAGCCAGCACATAGAAGATCGCGATGGTGAGAAGCAGGATCAGGATCAAATAATTCCCTTCATAATTCCTACGGGAGACCAGTTCCGTGAACCTTCCGTTGATCCTCAGCTGTGCCAGTCCGATGGAAGCAGGCAGGACACCGAAGCAGACCAGGTCCGCCAGTGAATCAATCTGGATACCGAAATTTTTCTCGAATTCACTTCTGTCCTTTTTTGTCCTGGCAATTTTCCCGTCAAAGGCATCCAGAATGCCACAGGCCATCAGGAAAAATATTCCCAGGTCCGGGTGTCCCACTCCTGTCATCGATATGATAATACCCGTCACTCCGGAGATCAGGGATAAATATGTCGTTATCACTGTATAATCATATACACCTATCATGTCCTATCCTTCCATTATTATAACAGCAGACCTTTCCGGCTGCTGTCCCGTTAATTCGTTACGTTTTAATCCTCACCTCCGGACCTGCTCCCTGCTACCCGGCGATTCCCGGTAATCAGGTATCCGGCCAGGGTAATGAGACCACAGAGAGACACACAGATATAGAAGGTGATGCCGCGGCTCAACAGTTCCACACGGTATGCCATCTGGGTTCCCATGATCCCGCTGAAACCGTCGATCATAAGATAATCTGAGATACCCATTCCCCCGGGTATCGGTACAAAATTATACCCGATGGTTATGAGGCATTGCCTGGCAAAGATTACCGGTGCCTTTACCGGCTCTCCTCCCAGGGAAAGATACAGGATCGAAGGAACTACCATCTGAAAGCTCCTCTGGATGATATTCCAGAGCAATGTGTAAAAGGGGACCTTCTTCCTGCCGGCAATCAGTTCCGAGCAGGATTCATAATCCTTCCGGATCTTCTCCAGCCTGCGTATCTTTCTGTCTTTCTCTCCTATGATTTTTCTATTATAAAGCATTGTGACACATTTTGACAATAGCCCAAATACAATAGAACCCTTTTTCAGTATCAGGAGAAATCCTGCGGATAATCCGGTCAGGCCGATAAAGCCTGCTGCGATCAGGAGTCTGGAAAAGCGTCCGAAACCAAGAAAGGCACCGGGGCTGACAAATATCGAAAACAGACCGAGAACAATAATGGATATCGTATACATCATCAGGTTCAGCACAAGGGCTGCCGTAGCCACACCCCCGGGGATACCATCTCTCATCATAAAAAAAGCGCTGGCCGGCTGACCCCCCGTCGCCGAGGGAGTAATACCGGAGAAATAAATATCCGACGTGCTGTATATCAGGTTCTGCCTCCGTCTTCTCGGGTAACCCGCAAATTTAAGTATAATTCCTATGGCAATTCCCTCTGCCCACACAAAAAGAGCCGAGCAGATGACCGCCGTCAGAAAAAACAGCTTATTGGAAGAAGCAATAATGGAAAATAACTCCCCGGCAGATATGCTGCTGCTCTGTTTTATGACCATCCGCACAGTCAGGACAGCCAGGACAAGGGAAACCAGCGTCCAGGAAATATTTTTGCGGATATTCGGTTTTTTATCATTCTGTTTATCCTGTTTTTGTTCTTTCGATCCGGAACCCGGAAAGTAACTCACTGTAATTCCTCCAACCTGGAGGTTATGATCCTGCTCACTGCAATTCCAACCTCCACCACAAGAACCGCCGCGATCACATCCGCAATCACATGCTGCTTTACAAAAAGTGTAGATAACATCACAAGAACCGTGGCCGGAACCGTGAACTTTTTATACCATCCCGGCACATCTTTCATCCAGGGTAATACTCTTGCCAGGAGATAGCTCTCCAGACAATGCACAGAAGGCAGCAGATTATCCGCGGGGTCAATGTCATAAACCAGCAGGAGGCTTCTGCTGAAAAGATCCGTCCCCGTAATAGTTTCCCTGGTCATGGTCGTGGGGATGACCAGAAAACATACCAGGCATAAGAGCTTGGCCGTCACCTCTGAGATACATATCCTCCGGCATATGTGTCTTTCCTCATTAACGGCAAAATAAAAGCCGCAGATCCACTGAAAATAGGCAAGTAACATATAGACGATTACAAATCCTCCGATGAATGGAATCCTATGATCCAGTCCACAGGAAAAATCGTAATGCCGCCAGGAAGTATTCAATAACCTGCTTCCGTAATATACAAGACAATTGGTGCCGAGCATAAGAAAGGCGGCAGACCATCCGTATGCCGGCAGTTTTTTAAAAGGAAACATGCAAAACACCCTTCTTCATAAAGATATCACAACCATTCAACCTTTCCCGAGACGATATCGTATATTCCCCCGGATATATCCACATTGACAATCTCCGGATGCTTTCCGAAATCCTCTTTAAGTCTCTCCATTGCGTGCTGAACATTGAGCCGGCAGGCCTGGCCGGGATCACGCTCTTCTCCGATGGCCTCCTGTATATCTTCAATGATATAACGGATAAAACCATCACTGTGACCGCTTAAGGCTGCATGAACAGCACCACAGCCCGTATGTCCCAGTACAATGACCTGGTCACAGTCCAGGTGGGACACCGCATATTCTATACTGCCCAATTGATGATTATCCAATACATTTCCCGCCACCCGGATCACGAACAGGTCCCCGATATCCGCAGAAAAAATCTTTTCCGGGACAACCCGGGAGTCGGAACAGCAGATGACGATGGCGTAGGGATGCTGGCCTTCTGTTGCGGTTTTATATCGCAGCCCATAGGAAGAAGTGTTCCTGAAATGCTCATTTCCCTGATCCAGTCTGGTTTTTATTTTTGTATACATATTTTCACATTATCCTTTCTAATAAAATAATAGAGCAGAATCGCAGTTTATTCAATCAGTCTGTTAAGTTGATTATTCAGACAGTCTGTTAAAACCTATCTTCTCAAATTCCTGAACCGTCATGGTCTTATAAAAGTAGTAGCCCTGCATCTGCGCGCTGCCCTGACTTTTCAGGAAATCAGCCTGGAATGCAGTTTCCACTCCTTCGGCGATCAGGTCCATTCCCAGTGAATGAATCATCTGTATCATATGACTTATTATAATCCGGCCCTTCTCAGGGTCTCCTGAATCCGTCAGAAAATGCAGATCCAGCTTAATACGGTCCACCGGTACCTCCTTGAGCATATGCAGAGAGGAAAAGCCGCTTCCGAAATCATCCATCTCCACCCGGAAGCCGAATTCCCGAAGCTTCATGGTGGTATCAATAAGGGCTGACGGGTTTTCCACAAAGGCCGTCTCGGTGATCTCTATCCCAAGCTGGTCAGGAGTCAGGTCATAAGTCCTTATCAGGTCATTAAAGCAGCCGGGGATATCCTGGTCCCTGCCAATGTCACATCGTGACACATTTACTGAAACAGACAGATGGCGTCCCTGTTCATTCCACCGGTGGAGATCCTGACAAACCTTATCCCATACGAAATGATCCAGCTCATAGATAAGACCGGATTCCTCCAGAATGGGGATAAACTCTGCAGGATGCATCCATCCCAGTCTGGAATGGTCCCATCGGCAAAGGGCTTCCGCTCCGGTGACCTCCCCTGTGACATAATTTACCTGCGGCTGATACCAGACCTGAATGTCTCCGGACTTGATGGCAGCCGGAAGATAATTGATGACATCCGCAACCCGTTTTCCCTTTTCCCACTGGCCGGGATTATAAAACTCATACCCGTCTTTTCGGGTGTCACGCACTCTTCTTTCCGCAACCCTTGCGTAATCCAGCATATGGTCAACATTGATCTCCTGATAGTCTTCCGGCGTCAGTACATAGAGTCCTCCACAGATCTGGACTCTGTTTTCCCTGCCTCTGTCTATAAAATAGTTCCTCACGGAATCAATCACATCCTGATCATCCATGAACAGCTTCTCGTCACCTCCGGCGCGGCGGAGAACGGCAAAATGGTCGCCTCCGATGCGTCCCATGGCTTCCTCATCCGAAAGGATCTCCCGGGTCTTTTCGACCCAGAACTTAAGCAGCTCATCTCCGGCCTCCATACCCAGGCTGTCGTTGATGAATTTAAAGTCTTTGATATTGACATAAGCGATCAGATAGGGAATATCCGGATGGCTGCGAAGCAGGTTTTTCACCCGCTTCCGGAATCCGGTCAGACTAAGCGCACCGGTCAGAGGGTCATGATCGATCAGCCGGCGCACCTTTTCCGCCTGCTCCTGGCGTAGTGAACGGATCTTCATGACGGCAATCACAATCAGGGAAGCAAAAAGGAGTACTGTCAGAATAAAGACCAGCCCGTACTGATAAAGATAATCATAAAAATCGTACCGGTAGAGGCGCCGGGAAGTATGATCCAGAATAACAGCCTGACGGCGGGTGTCGGCAATCCCGGCAATCCCCCTGTTGAGACGCTCTATGATCACCCGTCCTTCAGGGGTATCCTGAGTCCCTGCTCTGAAATCCATGGAAAACATGGCCGATGGCTGGACCGCCAGGTCGGAATAGGAAGGTTTCTGCAGTATATAGCTCCAGACATAGGAATTATGCAGCAAAGCGTCCACTTTACCTTCCCGGAGGGCCTTCACACTCTCCGGCATAGTCTCATACATCACAATCCCGATACCGGGATAAAGCTGGCGTACGGTCTCGGCACCTCCCCCCAGAGAGCGCAGCATGCCGACCCGGAGTTCATTTAGGGGGGGCATCTCACGCCTCCCCGCAGTCACAAGGGTAAAAGGTGTCTGGATAAGATTATCCGAGACAATACTTGCCTTACCGGAGCTGCTTTTTATGGCGCTTCCAAAGGGCATCAGGATATCATACTCCTCATTATCCAGGGCATCCTTGAGAGTCTCTTCCTTAATAAATCTGAAATCAACGCTGTACCCTGCCTCCTCGGCAGCAGACCTAATCAAGTCAATGCCGATGCCCGTAATTTCATCGGTGTCCGTATCCTTGTAAAAGATGGGACAGCGGTCCGCGGGTACACCCACCGTTAAAGTGTCACTGCCGCTTCCCCCGGAAGCGGCCAGAACAGGCCGGACAACAGCAGAAAACATGGCTGTCACACAGATCAGAAAGGCCAAAAGACATTTTATCTTTATTATCCTTACTTCTTTCACGACCAGCCACCATCCCTTCAACAATTTAGGCTATTATATCACGGTTCATTGACAAATACCAGTTAATTACTGTGAATAGTTTCATCTTGACTGATGCTGCAAAAAGACTGTACACTGAAAAAAAGAGAAGGATTTAATAGAGGAGGACTTAATATATGAAAACGATTCCATCATTTAACGAGAACTACCCGGTAAAGACCTTCTTTACCGATTACAATGACTATAAGAGAACAGGCGGAGGGAAGGTGGCATCCTATATAAAACGGATCGGGGAAGAGCTCTCTGTCCCTGTAATAAGAATGATCCGGGCAAAGGAGTCCCATTCGGGCAATGTCTTAGTCATAGATGATAAAAGTCCTGAAGGGAGGCTCGCCTATACAGACGAGACCTGTTCTATAAAAGCCCCCGGCGGATATGACAGCATCGTTACAAATATCCCGGGACTGGTCGCAGCCGTCACCACCGCGGACTGCACACCGGTCTTCTTATATGACCCGGCAAGACACGTTGCCGCCATGGTCCACAGCGGATGGAGGGGAACCGTCAGCGGTATTGCGGTCCATACCATAGAGGTGATGGAAGCACAGTTTCAAACAGATCCCCGGGATGTGATCGCGGCTTTCGGTCCCTGTATCTGCGGGCATTGCTATGAGGTGGGCCGGGAATTGATCAGCCTGTTTGAGAAACGGTTCAGTACAGAGGATATCAGGCTCCTCTTCCTGCCAAAAGCAGAGGGGAAGTATTATCTTAATGTAAAAGAAGCAGTCCGGACGGATCTTATCCGGCATGGCCTGCAGCCGGAAAACATCTATGATACCGGGATCTGTTCTTATGAATCAGAAAATTATGCATCCTACAGGCGGGATGGGAAACTTGAAAAGGAAAAACAGACCCTTTCAGGCATTGTACTTGAATTAAGGAAAGAAACCTTTTAAAAGCACGTACTTTTAGAAAGAATATCAAAGAATAAAACATGACCAAAATGACAATTTTTTATTGATTAACGAAATATTTTTGTGGTAATATTAAGAGTACAGCATTGTTATTTGAGATAATTACAACATTTGTTCTCATCAATAACATATTAACATAAAAAAACAGTTGTAATTGTAAACTTTTTTGCCGTAACTGTTAAGTTTTTTGTCATTTTAGGGGGGTTTGTATGAAAGCTGGCGCTTTCCCTCTTCAGGGCTGTGATGATCCCGTCACGCATATTGGTAGGACGTTTTTCCGGCCATGCAAAGGCGATATTGATTGCCTCCATTCTGTCCATACCCTGCACCATGCTGATCCTGGTCAGCTTCTTTATCATATTCCTCTTTTCCGCCCTGGCCGTGATCAGACGGGATACCCATTAAACCGGATTCGCCCGAGGCGATTCCCTGCTGGTGAAAGGATAATAAAATGAGCGAGAATAAATGTCCACTTGACTTGGAACGATATATCCTGGACCACCTGGATGAGGCTATAGCCCGGGGCTATATCCATGTATATGTTCAGCCGGTGGTGCGGACACTGACCCGGCAGGTCTGCGGCATGGAAGCACTGGCCCGCTGGCAGGATCCCGTCCATGGCCTTCTGATGCCGGGAATCTTTATCAGTGTCCTGGAAAAGCATCGCAGGATCCATGAGCTGGATCTTTATGTGGTCCAGAAAGTATGTGAACATTACAGATATTCCGGCAACCGGGTAGATGTGCCTGTATCCGTCAACCTTTCCCGGCTGGACTATGAACTGTGCGATATCTTTCTTGCGGTGGAGGCTGAAGTCCGGGCTAATAAGGTCCCCCGCAGCCACCTGTGTATCGAGATCACAGAGAGCGCCCTCTCTGAAAATGAAGACCTGATGCGGGACTACATCGACCGTTTCCGGGAAGCCGGCTATGCGGTCTGGATGGATGATTTCGGAAGCGGCTATTCCTCTTTGAATGTACTTAAGGATTTTGAACTGGATGAGCTCAAGATCGATATGCGTTTTTTAAGCGATTTTCACGACCGGTCAAAGATGATCCTGGCCTCCATCATCCAGATGGCCAAGCATATCAACATACAGACTCTGGCAGAAGGTGTGGAGACCGAAGAACAGTTTGCCTTCCTGCGAAACATCGGCTGTGAAAAAGTACAGGGTTACCTGTTCGGAAGGCCCATGCCCTTCGAGGAGTGTCTGGAACATGTGGCGGATTCCGGAATGACCTGGGAACCCCCGAACCTGCGGGGCTATTATGATAAGACCGGCAGCCTCAATGTTCTTTCCGCCACTCCCTTCCCGGCCCCGGGTGCAAATGTCGGGCAGATAAACGGCCGGGAACTGAACAGTATCTCTCTGGCCATCCTGGAGCTTAAGGGGGATGAAGCAGAAATGCTCTTTTCCAACCAGGCATTTGAAGATACTGCTTTCTCCACAGACTGGCCTCTGGCGTGGACCGGTCCCACCGGAATGTCGATCCTTCCCTTGGACCGCATTTCCCAGCGACTGCAGAAGCTGCTGGAGGAAACACGGACCGAGGGTAAAGGAAGAATACTCTCTGTCTACAACGATGACTATTATGAGATGCGGACCCTCCGGCTGGCCCGGTATGGCAGCAGCTGTACCATACTGGTAAGTATAACCAACCTGTCCCAGGTCGCCCAGGTGGACAGTCAGCAGTCCCTGGATGAAGGGCTCCGTTCCCTGTATTCTGCCTACGAACAGGTTCTGCTGATCAACCTTGACAACCTTACGGTGATCTCCCTGCACAGAGACCGGGATGCCGGCCTCAGGCTGCCCGCAGGGAATCTCCGGGACCGTACAGAAGAATATTCCCGTCACCGGCTGTTCCCGGACGACAGAGAAAGGTTTAAAAGCTTTATGTGTCCGGATACCCTGGAGGAACGTGTTTCCCAGTCCGGAAATATCAGCATCCAGCTGCGCACCCTTTCATTCCACGGTGTTTATGTCTGGAAGAGCTACTGGCTGATCAGAATCCGGAAAAATTCCTATTATCTGCTGATCAGGGATGTGGAGAAGGAGATCCGGGAAATCCGGGCCGTGGCAATGGCTGCTGAAACCTCTAACAATGTTCTGACACCTAAGCTCCTCTGGGAAAATGTGGTCAATAATTCAGACCTGAAGTTTTTCTGGAAGGATAAGCAAAGACGCTTTGCCGGAGTCAGCCGCAGCTTTCTGGACCATTATGACCTTCACTCCCAGGCAGATGTCATCGGCAAGACCGATGAGGACATGGGCTGGCATATTCACCAGGATCCCTACATGAGCGAAGAGTGGAAAGTCCTGAAAGAAGGGATTACCTCAAGACAGGTGGACGGCAACTGCCTGGTCCAGGGGGAAACAAAAAAGATCGTTGCCACCAAGAGACCTCTTTACAGCAGGGATGGCAAGATCGTCGGTCTCATAGGCAGCTTTTATGAGACTGAGGCCGAGACATCGGAAAAAGCGGCAACAAAAAAAGCCCGCACCGACGAACTGACCGGACTTTTAAACAATCGGGCCCTCCACGAAGACCTCTATGCTTACGTGGATGAATATCAGCTCAGGCAAAAAGATTTTGCCCGCATCGAGGTCGCCATCGATGACTTTACGGACATCAGCAGCCGCTACGGATACAGCTTTGGTGACGAAGTGATCCGCCAGACAGGGGCGGCCTTAAGACGCTGCTGCGGCAACACTGCCACGGTGGGCCGCTTTTCAGGCTATTATTTCACGATCCTGCGCCAGTATGAAGACCCGGCAGAGCTTACAGACCTGATCGCCAGCATCCGGCAGATCCCCAATATGCTGCACGAGATCGACGGTGTTCCCTTTAATATGTACCTTTCTGTGGGCATGGCCCTGTACTCTGAGACCGAAAACAGGGAAAACATGGCAGCCCAGGCCATATTGCGTCGTATGACAGATGATGTGGAGGGAATCTCCCAACGACAGCTCATCGAGAATACCGGCCATATCTTCCAGATATTTGACGAACTGCCCATATCCTATGGTGTTTACAAGGTCATTCATGAGCAGGGAGACGACGACGCGGTCCAGCTCTATGCCAATCATAAGTTTATGCAGATGACCAGAACGAATCCTGAAAAACTGATCGGAAAAAGAGTCAGCCGTTTTTTCCCTGTCTGCTCCAATGAGTGGTACTCCCTGGCAAAACAGGCAGGCCTGGAAGGGAAAACGGTCACCGGACAGTTCCACTTCAGCATTTTGAACTGTGACATCGAAGCCACCGCCTACCCGATCATCGGACGGGGTTTCTGCGCATTCACATTCCAGACGATAGATAATTAAATTAGCCTGCGTTTTTATGGAAATCAATCGAAATCGCCTCGGCGATTTGTCGCGCGCCCGGCGGCAGTTTAAGCTGCCGCCGGGCTCTGCGTCTCGTCTCCAGACTCGGTCGGTGCTTCTGCTTCGCAGAGTCGTCCACTGGACGACCGCACCCGCCGGAGGCTCAATTCTGTTTTTCCAGGGCGATGGCACACACCTTGTATTCGGGGATCCTGGCGTATTCATCCAGGACGGCGTTGGTGATCCGGTTTACCGGGGAGTCCGGGAAATGGAAGGGCATCCAGGTCTCACCCTCAGATACCTTTTTCCCCACTCTGGCCCTGGTGCTGATCCGGCCCCTCCTGCTTCTTACCGTGATCCTTTCTCCATCCATAATACCCAGTCTTTTTGCATCTTTATAATGGATCTCAATAAAGCCTTCTCCTGCTATCTCCTTAAGGCCTTCTGACCGCATGGTCATGGAGGCGGCGTTATATTGATAGAGAATACGGCCGGTGCTCAGAATAAAGGGATATTCTTCATCCGGAAGTTCCGCGGAGGGAGAATAGGCGGCCGGATAAAACAGGGCTTTTCCTCTGGCCGGGTGGCCCACATGCATCACAGGGGTTCCCGGATGGGTGAGATCTGTGCAGGGCCACTGGAGGCTCTCTCCGGCATCCAGTCTCTGATGGGAGATTCCGCCATAGCTGGGAGTCAGGGAAGCGATCTCGTCCATGACCTCTGCGGAAGTCATCCTTTTCTGGGGATAGCCCATGGCATTCATCAGGTCGGTGATGATATCGATATCTGTTCTCATGTCCCCGACCGGGGTCACAGCCTTCCGGATCCTCTGGACCCTTCGTTCCGTGTTTGTAAATGTACCCTCTTTCTCCGCAAAACTCACGGCCGGCAAAATCACATCCGCATAACGGGCTGTGGGGGTGAGAAAGAGCTCCTGCATGACCAGAAAGTCCAGGCTTTTTAAGGCTTTCTCTACATGAGCAGTGTCCGGATCCGAAACGATGGGATCCTCTCCGCAGATATAGAGCCCCTTTATCTTTCCCTCGATGGCGGCGGGAAATACCTCCGTCGCCTTAAGGCCGGGTATGGGGCTTAAGCTCACGCCCCAGGCCTTCTCAAATTTCTTTCGGACTTCTTCATTGTCCACCTTCTGATAACCGGGATAATCCGTGGGCTGGGTACCCATATCACAGGCTCCCTGGACATTATTCTGTCCCCGGAGGGGGTTTACCCCGCAGCCTTCCCTTCCCAGCTTTCCGGTTAAAAGGGCCAGATTGGAGATGTTCATGACGGCTTCTGTTCCGGTGGAATGTTCTGTAACACCAAGGCAATAAATGATGGGCGCCTTATCAGCGGTGGCATACATTCTCGCCGCCTCGGCCAGCTGATCCGGATCAATGTGGCAGATCCTGCCCACCCTCTCCGGTGTATACTCAGCCACCAGGGCTTTTAACTCTTCAAAATTCTCCGTATTCTCCGAAATATAGGCCTGGTCTGTCAGCCCTTCTTCTATGATCACATGAATCATGCCGTTGATGAGGGCAACATTGGTCCCGGGGCGAAGCTTTAAGTGGATATCGGCCTTCCTGGTAAGACCAATATTTCTCGGATCCGCCACGATCAGCCGGGTTCCCTTCTCCACCGCCTGCCGGATCTGCATACCGGTCACGGGGTGAGCCTCTTCCGGGTTGGATCCTATTAAGAAAATGCAGTCCACATCATGGGTAATATCATAGATGGAGTTGGTCATGGCACCGGAACCCAGGGTCTTTGCCAGTCCTGCCACTGTGGCTGAATGGCAGACCCGGGCGCAGTTGTCGGTATTATTGTTCCCAAAGCAGGTCCGCACCATCTTCTGGACCATGTAAATATCTTCATTGGCAGATCTGGAACAGGCAAAACCGGCCAGGGACTGGTCTCCATATTTTTTCCGGATCTCCATAAGCCGGCGGGCCGTAAACGATATCGCCTCCTCCCAGCCGGCGGGCTCAAATTGCCCGGTCCCGGGGTTTTTGATCAGAGGAGTGGTAAGCCGGTCCGGCGCATGGACAAAATCAAAACTCCCGCTCCGCCCCTTAACACAGAGCCTGCCATGATTTGCCGGGCCGTCGGCGGGCTCCACATCCACGATCCGGTTGTCCTTTACCACAAGGTAAAGCTGACATCCCGTGGCACAATGGGGACAGGTAGTAAGCACCTTGCTGACCTCCCAGCTTCTGTAGTTATCTTTCCGTTTCAGTGACAGGGCTCCCGTGGGACAGGCTGCCGCGCAATTTCCGCAGGATTCACACCCGGTCTCCTTCCAGTCAGGTCCAAAGGGGGCTTTCAGGGTGTGGAAGATACCCGTCCTGCCGCTCTTCAATGTCCCATTGCATGCAATCTGGCGGCAGGCCCCTATACATCTTTGACAATGGATACATTTACCGGGATCATAGGAAATATATGGATTATCAGTCAGAAGGGGAATCTTTTTTTCGATCTCCGCCCGGGAACCGGTGAAGGAAGAGTGTTTAAGCCCATAGCGGTTGCAAAGGGCCTGCAGCCGGCAGCTTCCGTTGGCACTGCAGCTCATACAATCAATATCATGGTTGGACAGGAGAAGATCCAGCATACTGATCCGGTATTCTGTGAGGGTCCTACTCTCGGTGACGATCTCCATGCCTTCTTTAACCCTGGTCTTACAGGCCGCCAGCAGGTTGTCAAAGCCTTTGACCTCCACCATGCATAGCCTGCAGGAACCTATGGCGCTTACGTCTTTCAGGTAACATAAGGCAGGAATATCAATACCGTGATCCGCAGCTGCCTGAAAGATGGTGGACTCCTTATTCACCTTTAAAGGGATGCCGTTGATCTTAAGGGATACTTTCTCATTAGAAATATCTTTCATTTTCCTCTCCCTCCTTCCATGGAACCACAGCCATAATGGTCACAGCGGAGGCATCTTCCTGCCTCCCGGGCGGCCTCCTCGTCATTCATAGATATCTCCACCGGTTCAAAGTTACACCGCCTGAGGAAAGGATCTGTTTCTTCGATTTCCGCCCTTCCGGTGGGAACGCAGGGATTGGGCAGGGCGGCAGGCGCCTGGATATCCCAGGAGATCTTATGGTGATAGCCTAAATATTCATCTATATTATAGGCTGCCACCCGTCCCGCGGCGATGGCATTAATGGCGGTAGAAGGACCTGTTACGCAATCTCCGCCGGAGAATACACCAGGCAGGGTATTTACCATACAGGCTTCATCCGCATCGATCCTGCCCCGGACCACCGGGACGCCTGCTCCTTCAAAGACCTCTGTATCACTCCGCTGTCCCACTCCCAGGATCAGGACATCGCATGGAAACCTGTAGGGGTAAGCGCTGGAATGCTCCGTGGTCACTGTGCCATACTGGTCATATTCTCCGACAATCTGTGGCTGCAGCCATACGGCGCTAAGCTTTCCCGCCTTATCCGTCTCTATATGCAAGAAGCCCAGCAGGGTTCTGAAACGAACCCCCTCCTGCATGGCTCCCTCGATCTCTTCGGGAAGGGCAGTCAGGTCATCTCTCTTTCTGGTAAATACGTGGACTGATTCTGCCTTCAGGCGGACTGCAGTCCTGGCAGCGTCCATGGCCACATTACCGCCGCCGATGAGGGCCACCTTTTTCCCTGTCAGATCCATAGGCCGGCCATGAGCCACATCCTGGAGAAAATCCGCAGCCGGGATGACATTTTCAGCGTCTGCGTTCTCCATGGGCATCCGGTTGCCGATCTGGGCCCCCAGGGCAAGATAGACTGCATCATACTCCTGTCGGATCTCTTCGAATGAAATATCCCTGCCTATCTTTAAACCGCAACGGATCTCAATATCCCCGGCCTTCATTATGGCCCGGATATCCTCATCCAGCCTTTCCTTTGGAAGCCGGTAGGCCGGGATTCCGTAACGGAGCATACCGCCGGGCTTCTCATGCTCTTCAAACACCACTGCCCTATGCCCCATCAATGCCAGAAAATACGCAGCGGTCAGCCCGGAGGGACCGGCTCCCACGATGGCGATCCTTTTTCCAGTACTGACATTGGATCTTGCCACCGGCACCTGGTCTGCCGGGCTATGGTTCACCGCATACATCTTCAGTCCCCGGATGTTGATGGACTGATCGATCATGGACCTTCTGCACTTTCTTTCACAGGGGTGCTCGCAGACCATTGCGCAGGCGGTGGGAAAAGGATTGTTTTTCCGGATCATACGGACAGCCCCGGCATAATCCCCCTCTTTTATCATGGCAACATAGCCCGGCACATCCACGTGGGCCGGACACAGGGTGATACAGGGTATCGTCTGGGTCACATTTTCAATGCATTTTCTTTGCCGGATATGACTCTCGTATTCATCCGAAAACCCGGAAAGACTGTCGAGAACCAGGTCTGCCGCTGTCACTCCCACGGCGCAGTCCGCTGTCCTTTTGATCATCACAGCCATGTTCTTCATCTTTTCAAGTATCTCCATACCGGCATCCCCGCTTAATATGCTGTCCATCATCTTAAGCAGCTCCATCAGTCCGTCCCGGCAGGGAACACACTTCCCGCAGGACTGGTTGATGGAAATCTGCAAAAGAGAACGGTACAAGGCCAGCGGGCACATCCCCGGCGGGTAGGAAGCCATCCGGGACCGGAACTTGTGAAGGACCAGGTCGATCCTCTGATTCATACTCCCTTTCTTTTCCAGTTTTTTCATTCATCTGCTCCTTTGCTCATCCTTATCATATATTTTTAATCATACCACAAGTATCAGCTGTTTGCCTATAAAAATGTCCCCCTTTACGAGGCGCCCGTGCCTTCCGGCCCGGTATTGTGTCAGATTGACACATGACATTTCTCTGTATTTCTTGCAATTTGTTCCATCTGAGATATATAATATAATTCAGAACGATCCGGAGGAGGAAGTACTGTTGAGAGTGTCTTTTGGTGAATTGCTGCGTCAAAAGAGAATTGAAAAAGGACTGTCCCAGCAGCAGCTTGCTGACAGGCTGTATGTGGAGCGGTCCAGCATCGCAAGCTGGGAGACGGGCCGCCGTCTGCCCAATGCCCTCATGATCTCACAGCTTTCCGCACAGCTGGGCACAGATGTGGCAGAGCTTATGGTTGCCTCCGAACGATATGAAGAATCACCCCGGGTAATTCTTCTGGATGATGAAAAAATTATTTTAAACGGCTGCATCCTTGTTTTGTCCGAGGCCATGCCGGGTGCCAACATCAGCGGATTTACTGTCCCATCCCAGGCTGTTGCGTTTGCCAGGGAGCATCAGGTGGACCTGGCCTTTCTCGATATTGAGATGGGACGGGTCAGCGGCCTGGATATCTGCCGGCAGCTTCTGGATATCAACCCCCGCACCAATGTGATCTATCTTACCGCCTACCGGGACTATTCCTTCGATGCCTGGGATACCGGGGCCTGCGGTTTCATTCTCAAGCCTCTCAGCGTGAAGAAAGTCCAGCGCCAGATCGGGCGTCTCCGCTATCCGGTCTATGGGCTGGAAGGCAACAAAAAAAAGGATGGCAGCTCATGACAGACTTTACCAAGCTTCTGGACCTGATTATAGAATCCTCCGGCATAGTGCTGTGCGCCATGGCAATCTTTCTGATACTGGCCGGGCCACAGATCGACCAGAAAATACGGCGCTATTTTCTGTGTTATTTCGGAGGCTGTATAGGACTGTCCCTGGCCAACATAACAGGGCTCTTACTGCGCGGTCTCCCGGGATACACCTGGCGGACAGTGCTTTACATCTCCAACTTTACCGAATTTCTGATTCCCGCTTTTCTGGCATACATCATCACCTGCTATCTTCTCAGCATCTTAGACAGCGCAAATGAAATGCAAAGAATGCGCCGGGGTATACTGCTTCTTTTGTTCCTGCATACTATCCTGCTGGTCATTTCCCAGTTTACCGGGCTTTACTATATCATCGGGCCGGACAATCTTTACCACCGCCAGCCCCTGTTTCCACTTTCTTTTATATATACCATACTTATTCTCCTGAATGACCTGGTCATGCTTCTTAAGCATCGGGAGACGCTCTCTCGAAAAGAATTTACCCTGTTTTTGATTTACTTTACTGTCCCCGCAATTGCCGGTTTTCTTCAGGTCATCCAGTACGGAATCAATTTTACCATTTTCTCCACGATTATTGCCGGTCTTTCCATGTATGTATTTATCGTCAGGGACCAGACAGAACAGTACGAACAAAAGCAGAGGGAGAATGCCCGGCAAAGAGCCAGCATTCTGGTTCTGCAGATGCGTCCGCATTTCATTTACAACACCATGATGAGTATTTATTATCTCTGTGCCCAGGACGCAGAAAAAGCCCAGCAGGTCACGCTGGACTTTACAGAATATCTGCGCCGTGTTTTTACTGCCATTACCAGGGAGGATACCATCCCCTTTACAGAGGATCTGGAGCATACCCGGGCCTATCTGGCAGTGGAAAAAGCCCGATTTGAAGATCAGCTCTATGTGGAGTTCGATACCCCCTGTACCGTCTTCCGCATTCCGCCCCTCACCCTGCAGCCCATAGTGGAAAATTCCATCAAGCACGGCCTGAGTCCCGAACTGGGTCCCTTACACATCTCCGTCAGGACCGGGGAGACCGGCAACGGCTGCGAGATCATCGTGGAGGACAATGGTCCGGGCTTAACTGCCCCGGGGGGTGATGAACCCCATATAGCGCTGTCTAACATCCGGGAAAGGCTGCAGATGATGTGCGGAGGCACATTATCTGTTGAGCAGGGGGAGACCGGAGGCACTAAGGTTACCGTCCGGGTACCCTGGACGAAATAGTCTTATTTCTTCCGCAAGGAGAGAATACACTTGACATCGCCCAGTTCGTCATTGACGTAATCTGCGTCAACAGCCACAGACAGTATTGCCCCATCGTTCAGTTCCTTTTCCAGCTCCTGTCTTGACAGGCCCATGTCCTTCTCCAGACCATGGGCAGGAACCTCAAAGGAATATTGTCCCTGGCTGTAAAGCAGGAAAATGACAGTCCGGGAAGTAAAGCGGGAGAGCAGCTCCATATGCCAGTGAAGATTGGTTTTTTCCGTTACATCCCTGGCTGAACCGTAAAAACGCCTCTGGTCGCCATCTTCATTCAGAAAATAAAAATGGATCAGAAAGCTGGCTGAAGAGCCGTCAATTTTTTTAAATGTGAACACCCCGCTGGATCCGTTCAGTCTGTCATTATAGGCTTTTTCTCATCCGAGGTAAGCTTCTCAAATTCCGAGACACTCATGGGCTTATAGAAATAATAGCCCTGAATATAGCGTATGCCCAGTCCTATCAGATATTCACATTGCTCCTGTGTTTCCACACCCTCGACGATGACAGGCATGGCCATGGTCTTGGCCATGTTGATAACAGACTCGATGATGTGCATACCCTTTCTCTCATTATTCTTCTCCATCCTGAGAAAATAGGCATCCAGCTTTATGATATCTACATTAAGCTCCCGGAGCATATTCAGGGATGAGAAGCCGCTGCCGAAATCATCCATCAGGACGACAAAGCCCATGTCACGCAGATTCTGGACAGCAGACCGGACCTTTTCGGCTCCTTCACTGTAAGCTGATTCTGTGACCTCGACCTTTACCGCTTCCCGGGGAAGCCGGTATTTCATGATCAGGTTTTCAAAGCATTGGGGCTGAAGATAAAATGTGATCTCACCGGCCTCCAGAGCGTCTTTAAAATCTGAAAGGACATTATAATCTTCTTGAGGTCTCCCTTGGCTTCGTGGCAGGCAGGAATCCCACGGATGCTCCGTGACCGGTCACGATACTGTGAATACGGTCAAAAAATTTCTGTTTCAAAAATCTCACCTCCTGACATGATCCTGGAATATTTTTACTCTGTTTTGGACTCTGCCTCATAGATCAGCTCTCCCAGCACCTGATACAGATTTTCCGGTTCCACCGGTTTCGTGAGATGGGCATTCATGCCCACCTGGAGCGATCTTTGTACATCCTCATCAAAGGCATTGGCGGTCAGGGCAATGATAGGGATTCTCTTCGCGTCCTCCCTGTCAAGGGCCCGGATGGCTGCCGTGGCCTCCAGTCCGTCCATCTCCGGCATTCGCACATCCATGAGGATGGCATCGTAGGTCCCTGCCGGACTGTTATGAAACATGTCAGCACAAATCCTGCCGTTTTCTGCATGGTCGGCTTCCATGCCCTCCATCTCAAGAATATCCATCATGATCTCCGCGTTGATCTCCATATCTTCAGCCAGAAGGATATGGCGTCCCATCAGGTCAGCCCGCTTCTTCTCCTTAAACAGAGCCATGTTGTTCCTGCGGGCGATCCTCTCGAATTCCTCGATGACATTTGTTGCAAACAGGGGTTTGGGAAGGAAGCTGTCCACGCCGACACGGTGGGCCTCCTCCTCAATATCATCCCAGTTATAGGCCGTCAGGACAACCACTGTGGTTTCATTGTCATACAGCTTCCGGATCTCGGCAGAGGCTTCCAGGCCGTTCATTCCCGGCATGTTCCAGTCCATAAGTACCAGATTATAGGGCTTTTGCTTGGTGTGGGCCACCTCCATCATACGCAGGGCTTCTTCTCCGCTTGTACAGGCGTCAGCCCGGATACCCACCTCATCCAGCACCATCCTGGCGTGCTCAGCCGCAATCTTGTCGTCATCCACCACCAGGACATAGAGGGCATGGGGTTCGATCTGGCTCTCTTTGTCTGCCCCTTTCTGCTCACAATTTCTCAGTGTGACTGTTACGGCAAATTCGGTTCCGACACCCTTTTCCGATTCGACGCTGATGGAACCGTTCATCATCTCCACGATCCTTTTCGTTATGGCCATACCCAGACCGGTGCTGCCGTATTTGTTCTTGTGACTGCTGTCCTCCTGGGAGAAGGCATCAAAGATCTTCGGGATATATTCCTTATCCATACCGATGCCGGTATCCCTGATGCAGAAGCGCAGGGTGGACTGATCCTCAAATTCCACCGTCTTCTCCACCGTCAGAGTGACACTGCCGGGCGCCTCGGTGAATTTGATGGCATTGGACAGGATATTGATCAGTACTTCCTTCAGTTTCATATGATCACCTATATAAGAATCATTCACTTGATTCTTTATATGACAGTCGTAGGTCAGGCCCTTATCTGAGCACTGGGACATGACCATGTTATTGATCTGCTCCAGCATGGCGGAAAAGGAGAACACTTCCCTGCGCAGGACCAGCCGGCCTGACTCGATCCGGCTCATGTCCAGGATATCATTGATCAGTTCCAGAAGATGTCTTGCGCTTCCTCCGATCTTCTTAAGATAATCCCTTGTCTGCTCATTCAGGCTTTCATCCCGCAGGGCCAGTGTGCCAAGCCCGATGATCGCGTTCATGGGTGTTCGGATCTCGTGACTCATGCTCGATAAGAAACTCGTCTTTGCCTTATTTGCCTCTTCCGCCGAAGTCAGGGCCTCCGCCAGGGCTTCACTCTTTGCCATGGCTTCACGCATCTCAGCGTCAACATTCGTTATACCCAGGATGATGAAATGCTCATCATCCTCCATACGGGATATTTTCATTCTGACATAGGTCGGATTTCCGTCGTTCTTCTGGCGGTATGTCATGATAAAGGTATTCTTCCGGTCCAGAGCTTCCATCAGAGTCCGGCGGTCCATCGCGTTCAGGAATACATCCCGGTCATCGGGATATACATTTTCACTCAGTTGTGCCATACAGTCACTGAAGAAATGCCAGCCTCTCTGCATCTCGGTAAGAGCGCTGCCCTCGTCCCCCCTGCGGTATTCAATAAACTCCTCCGTGTCAAGATTGACATAAAACATATCCGTGTAATCCCGGGCCAGGGTCTGGGCGATGTGGGTATACATGATACCTGCGTTGCGGGCATTTTCGTAGGCTTCTTTGGTCATGGCGTTTTCATGCTGGATGCGCACCATATCCGTTACATCCTGGCATATGCCCAGCAGGCACAGGCGTCCTGTGGAATCGATGAATTTCAGCTTGGTCGTCTGGAGCTGCCGCTGATTGCCGGCAGCATCCGGCACGTCTTCAAAAAAGATATACGGTTCGTCCATGGAAAGGGCTATTTTATCATCTTTTACAAAATGAGCAGCCGTCGCGGCATCAAAGATCTGGGCATCGGCAAGTCCCACCACGCCTGCCGGCGTTTCCTTGTGGGCATAATTCGCAAAAGCCTGATTACAGGCAAGATACACACCGGTTTCTGCATCCTTGGTAAAGGTCAGTCCCGGCATATTGTCCAGCAGCGAGCTGATGGATTCCTTCAGCTCCGCTATCTTTCTGGCCGCCCTCGCTTCGTCCTCTGCCCGGGTCAGGCGTTCCCCGAGTTTCTGGTTCTCCCGGTAATTGTTAAACATCATCGTCATAACGAGCAGGAATAATCCCAGAGAAACCACGGAATAGAGCCTGTTGGTGCTGCTGATCTTCTTTGCCTGCTCTGTCAGGTAGGTCACTCTGTCCTCCTTGACAGACTCGTCGGAATCGTCATAGGGATGGGTCTCATGGTATTCAAAGATACGTTCCACCGCTTCATCGGCAGCCTTCTCTGTTGCCCTGGAAACCCACATCATCGAAGCGAACAGGACCAGGACCAGAAGAATTATCCATACGATAATACGCTGCCCGTATTCCCGGTTCTTATCATGGCGGATCAGCAGCCGGAAATAAACAAGTCCCAGCACCGCCCACACGATAAACAGGACATAGGATTCCGTTTCCATGGCATGGAAGGGAAGCAGGCCCGGAATCAGCAGCAGGAGCAAAAAGCATACCATCAGGACCATACCGATAAGGCCGGTATACTTTTCCAGACGATGGTCGGACTGGCGGGCCCGCTGAAAGACCGCATGGGAGATGAGTCCGTATATCATAGTCGCTCCCAGGGTGGTGACATCCACGATCCAGCCGATGGCTGTTCTGCCCAGGAAAGGAATAAACATTGATATACCGACAATAGTGATAATCGCCGCAGCCGGGATACCCCGCCGGTTAAGTCCCGACAGAGGGGCCGGGGCTTCGCCATCCCGTCCCGCCGCATACAGCAGGCGGCTTACTGCCAGCATATTTCCGATCAGACTGGTCAAAATGACAGTGAAAAGAGCCAGCATCAGTACCGTTACTCCGGCCTGTCCCAGGTAATGGCCGGCAGCATAAAATGCCGGAACTGCCCTGATCCCCTGAAGATTCCCCATATCCCGGATATAAGCCAGCCAGCTTTCATACTCCGGAGGATAGGCAGAAACAGAGAGCAGGGAAACAAACAGATAAAGTGCTGTGGTAACCAGCACAGACCATATCAGGATACCCCGCACCTTTTTTACCGGGAAGCTGTATTCCTCGGAAAAATGTGCGATATTCTCAAAGCCGATGAAGGCCCAGGGAGAAATGGCCGCGATACGGACGATCTGACCAAAGGCTCCCGAGCCTTCCGTATACAGGGGCGCATAGCTGAATGTACTCTCATGCCGGATCACAGCGATCACGGCACATACCGTAAAGCTCGCCGTAAAGATAAAAGCGGCGACGATCATGATCCGTTCAGGCAGACGTGAGCTCCTGGCGCACAAAAGACCGATGAGGGTCACGGCACACATGGAGAGCAGGGCTTCGCCCAACCATACTTCATAACCGAATATTGTGTAGTGGAAGCCAACCTGGAAAGTGTTCCCAAGGAAAAAGCGGGCAAAGAGCGGAAGCGATGTCATATTTGCCCACAGAATGGCCATATAGGTCAGCAGGATAAACCAGAAGGCAAGAAAGCCCAGGTCCTTTCCTCCGACTCTTTTCTCAAATGTATATATGCCGCCCGCATTTGGCGCCTCCCGGATCATGTACTGCAGATTCCAGCAGATCACCAGAATGACCGCCATACCGGCCAGCAGGCCCAGGATCGTACCGAGGAGACCGGACTTCTGCAGGTAGGTGTTGCAGGTTACGATAAATGACCCCCAGCCTATGCTGGTACCGATAGAAAACGCCCACATGCCAAGCGGCGTAAAGCTGGACCTGAGTCCGCCGGAATGATCCTTATCTGGTATTTTTAATGAGATGTCGGATTTAGATTGTTCCATACCTGTTGTCTTACCTCCCTGTTAATAAACTTTTATAGTCAATCAGCCTTTCTTCCTTCCTTCAGGCTGCTCTTGTTCTCATACATATTCTGGTCCGCCCGTTCAAACACAGGTGCCACACTGGTGTCATTCTCACGCTTTGCCATGCCGCAGGCTATCACGATCCCTCCGCTTTGCAGTGCCTCTGCATTACGATCGTTCATCCGTCCGGTCAGTTCCTCGATACAGGAATAATCACGACCCTGGGAAATGACCGCAAATTCATCTCCTCCGATACGGAATACAGGACTGTGCTTGAAGGTATCGCAGATGATCTTGCAGGCATCCTTAAGGTACCGGTCCCCTGCGTTATGCCCGATATTATCGTTGACCTTCTTTAAATCGTTTACATCCAGGATCACGATGGCAAACTCCGGCGCGCGATTCTCCGCAATCTGAATATTCAGCCGCTCCTCAGCCATCAGATAAGCATGCCTGTTCTTTACACCTGTCAGAGCATCGATGTTCGCGTCCATCTGGGCCCTGGCAAGATGCCTGACATATTCTTCCTCCTGACGGACCTGCGAATCGATATCATTGATACCGACGATCAGACGGTCACCTTCTTTTTCCTCCACCAGCGCTGCCTTAAGCTGTACATAAAGGGCCCTTCCCTCCATCATCAGCCGGTAGCTTAAAGTAAAGATGCCATGGCGTCTGATCTCCCCCAGGACATTCTCTTTGGTAAAGGTCGACAGAAAACGGTTCCGGTCGTCCGGATGACAGAAATCGCGGGCCGCATCCCGGGTGACAGCAAAGAAATCCAGCCCCGTCTTGGCCTGGGCAAAATAATCATAGCTGCTGGCAGCGCTGAATTCCCGGTAGACCCCGGTCTCGGGAGCTACCACATAAACACACAGGAAATCACCGGTGAGGGCATTGAGCCGGCTATAGGCAATCTGCTGTTCTCTGATCCGCTCGGTCTCACGGCGCTGCTTCATTTCCTCATCAACATCCGTAACACCTAAAATAATGGTTTTCTCATCATCCTCCATGCGGGAAACCTTCATGGTTACATAGGTGGGTCCCTTTTCCGAGATCAGACGGTAGGTCATGACAAAGATCTTATTCCGGTCCAGGGCAGCCACAAGGTTCTTTCTGTCCAGAGCCTTTAAAACGGCAGCCCGGTCATCCTCATATACCATCTGCTCCGCTTCCAGCCTGCACTCCTCAAAGAAATGCCAGCCCCGGCGCACCTCGGAAAGTGATCCGCTGTCCTCATCTGTACGGTATTCTATGAAGCCCTCCGTGTCAAGATTAATATAATACAGATCTGTATAACCCCGGGCCAGAGCCTGGGCGATATGGGTATAAATTATGCCGGTGCCCCGGGCCTTCTCATAGGCCTCCTTCGTTGTAGCATTTTCTCTCCGGATCCTGGCCTGATCTGTTACATCCTGACATATGCCGAGGACACAGAGCTGTCCCGTAAAGTTATGGTATTTCAGCTTTGTGGTCTGGAGCTGACGCTGGTTGCCGGCGGCATCGTGCACATCCTCAAAGAAAATGTATGGAACATCCATGGAAAGGGCCATCTGATCGTCTTCCATGAAATGCTTTGCCGTATCGGCATCGAAGATCTGCTCATCCGTAAGCCCCACCACTCCCGCCGGAGTGTCCTTGTGGGCATATTCGGCAAAGGCCTGGTTGCAGGCCAGATAAACACCGGTTGTGGCATCCTTGGTAAAGGTCATGGCAGGCATGTTGTCCAGCAATGACGCAATCGTGTCCTTCATCTCGGCAATCTTTCCGGCTTCCTCCAGTCCCCTCCTGTATTCCTCCTTCTCATCATTAATTATATAGGTATGGAGCAGGCAGGTTCCCAGCATATAGGCAATGGTGTATAAGGGCAGATAGGGGAACCAGAGCTGAATGAAAAGAAGACCGGCCATGATCAGTCCAAAGCTGCCCAGGGTCTGGTATTTTTTTGTTTTTTCTTTAAGAAAACGCTTCTGCATATAGGATGAGAATGAGTAGATTGAAACCAGCAGAAGCAGCACAACCTGCCCGGCCAGAAGTATATACCTGGCCGGAAGGGCATGATATTCACAGCTGCTGTCGATGGTAAAAAGTACCGGCATGATGTTGTTAAGGAGAGCAATTCCCGTGATCAGTCCCGCCAGGATACGGCCGAAAACTATAAGCGTCTGCCCGAACCAGTTCTTTTCCTCCAGATAGGCCACGGTGTATTGGGTCCAGAATAATACACCCGTCGCCATGGCAACAAAATAAACGGTCGTGTCTGCAAATAGCAGACGCCCCTGTTTCAGGCTGCCAAGAGCCCCCCATAGTACATCCGTGATGTAATAAGCCAGAACGGCAAACAAAAATCTCCGATATATTTTCCAGGCAGTTTTTTCAAAAGCACCTTTGTTGTTCAGTAAAATATCCTGATTTTCGATTAACAATATCAGGACCGCAAGCAGAACAATCGCTGAATAATACATACCCTGTTATCCTCATTTATATTATTGGGGAACCCGGCTTTCGTCCGGGCTGTCAGCCCATTTACACATTATTTCTAATAATATCACATCTCTGTACTCCGTACCAGACCGTACGGAAAAACTTAAACCCCTTTATATGCATAAATCAGTTCACCGTTTCTTCTGCCTCATAGATTAATTCACCCAGGGTCTGATACAGATGTTCCGGTTCCACAGGTTTGGTCAGATGGGCGTTCATGCCCACCTGCAGGGACCTCTGTACATCCTCATCAAAAGCATTTGCTGTCAATGCGATGATGGGAATGGTCGCTGCGTCCGGCCTTTCCATGGCGCGGATGACTTCAGTGGCTTCCAGTCCGTCCATTTCCGGCATTCTGATATCCATCAGGATGGCATCGTATGTTCCGATGTCGCTGTCCCCGAACATCTCCACAGCCAGCCTGCCGTTTTCCGCATGGTCTGTCTCCACATCCACTATTTCAAGAACATCCATCATGATCTCCGCGTTAAGCTCAATGTCTTCCGCCAGCAGTATATGCCGTCCGGCCAGTTCTGCCCTCTTCTTTTCCTGGAAAATACGCATGTTGTTGCGGCGGGCAACCCGTTCGAACTCCGCCACGACATTTGAGGCAAAGACCGGTTTGGCCAGGAAGCCGTCCACACCTGCCTGCAGGGCATCTTCCAGGATATCATCCCAGTAATATGCCGTAAGTATAATGACCGTGCTGTCCATACGATATTCCTTCCGGATCAGTCTTGTCGTCTCCAGGCCGTCCATTCCCTGCATCTTCCGGTCCATCAGTACCAGGTTATAGGGCTCCTGCTTGGCATTCTGCAGGGCCAGCATCTTAAGGGCATCCTGACCGTTAAGACAGATATCGGCTTTTATGCCTGACTCATCCAGTACCATCCTGGCATGTTCGGCAGCGATTTCTTCATCGTCAACAATAAGAACCTTCATCTTGCTGCAGTCCACAAAGTCATCGTGAACATGGCCCTGGCGCTCGCAGTTCTTTAATGTGATGATCACTGTAAATTCCGTACCGACACCCTTCTCGGATTCCACATTTATGGTACCATTCATCATCTCTACAATATTCTTGGTAATGGCCATCCCAAGGCCGGTGCTGCCATATTTATTCTTCCGGCTGCTGTCCTCCTGGGAGAAGGCCTCGAATATTCTGGGGATATACTCCTTGTCCATACCGATGCCCGTATCCTTAATGCAGAACTCCAGGGTGGACTGGTCCTCAAAGGTCGCCGTCTGCTCCACCGTCAAAGACACGCTGCCGGGAGCCTCGGTGAACTTAATGGCATTTGACAGGATGTTGATAAGTACCTCTTTCAGTTTCGTACTGTCCCCGATATAATAATCATTCACACGGCTTAACAGCCGGCATTCATAGCTAAGCCCCTTATCGCTGCACTGGGACATGACCATGGTGTTGATCTGTTCCAGCATATCGCTGAAGGAGAATTCTTCCTTGCTCAGGGTGAGCCGTCCTGATTCGATGCGGCTCATATCCAGAATGTCGTTGATCAGCTCCAGCAGGTGACGGGCACTCCCGCCGATCTTCTCCAGATATTCCCGGGTCTGATCCGTCAGCGTCTGATCACGCAGGGCAAGATTGTCCAGGCCGATGATGGCGTTCATGGGGGTCCGGATCTCATGACTCATATTGGATAAAAAGGCGGTCTTCGCGTGACTTGCTTCCTCCGCCATGACCAGAGCCTCTGCCAGCGCCTCATTCTTCGCCATGGACTCCCGCATCTCCGTATCGATCACCGAAAGTCCCAGGCCGATGGCATGCACAGTGTGATCATCACGGTCCTCGGGTCTTCTTACGCCGGCCATCCGGATCATTTCATAATACTCCCTGCCATTTCGTCTGGCCAGATAGCGGAAGGCAATGAGCTGCTGCTCAAGGAGCGCCTCCCGGATATGATCGGGATCAATGAACCGTTTGAACTCTTCCCGGTAACTCTCTGTGACAGAATGATCCGCATACCAGGTAAAACGCTCTGTAAAAGAAAAGTGGACACCCTCCGGAGACTGCTCCAAATCCGCGGGATCATTACGGAAGCAGACACCGTCATCCTCATCCAGATCAACGTAATAGACACTTCGGTAGTCCGAGGCCATGGCAGTGATCATACTGTTTGCCTGGGTATTGAGATGACTGATATGTACACGCAGCTCATCCCGCAGGTCAGAGATCCTCTCTCCCATGTGAAGAATGCTGTCTTCCCGCTGACCGCGCCCGGCTTTTTTCCCCGGGTCAGTTCCCCGGCCGCCTCCGGAGTGCCCCGTAGTGGCGCCTGCCTGGTCCCCCGGGACGGCGTCTGCCTGGTCCCCGGAGGTGTCACCTGCGTGGTCGGCTGAGATACCGCCCGCATGGTCAGCTGAGGTGTCGCCCGTCAGCGCCACCATATCATCTGCCAGGTCATTCAGATTGGTGTTGATTTCTCCTATAATGCGTCCGTACTGACCGGTCAGCAGAATCACAAGACTGCTGCCGATGGCCAGGAAGAGAAGGCAGGCAATGACGATGGTCCGGGCGTTCTGGTTGAGCTGCCTCTGGTACCAGTCCGCTTTAAAATCAACAACAACCACGGCAGCCACCTTTCCCTTTGAATCGAACACCGGACTGTAGGCGCTGTAAAATGTCCCCCATTTATCTTTATAAGGTTCCTTATCAACAGCCGGAGTCCCCTGGCTGGCCTTATAGAGGGCGTCTGTGTACTCCACGGGGGAACCGAACTCACCCGGCGCAACAGGGTCAGAATCGATACCGAAGGTGAACTTCTTAACACCTTCACTTCGAACATAATAGATGTATGCCAGATTAATGTTGTCCCGGAAAGTGACCAGTGTGTCCATAACAGACTGGTATTCCGGAGTTCCCTTATCTTCCCCTGTCAGCTTGTCCAGCACATCTCCGTCAAGCATCGCCGCCGCTGAATTGACGACGTCCAGCATGCGGTCATCAATCAGCGTCTTCATGGCCCGGCGGGACTGATGCATCAGTACAGCGCCCAGCGCCAGATTCGTCACAAGCATAAAGATCGCTGCCATTATCAAGATTCTTCCGCGCAGTCCAACATTCTTCATAAAAACCTCACATTTCATCAGATTCCGAATCAGGCAATTTCGATTGATTCTATAAATATTCTACAACAAATCTTCCGGGATGTATATTAGAAATGTACGGTATTTAAACTATTATTCCGGGCCATAGGCCACCATCTTTTTTCCCTGTTTCATCCTGCCGGGACGAAATATAAAAACAGAGCACTTTTTGACAGTGCTCCGTTCTCTCATTTCGCTCAAAAGTTGATGCAATATCCGCATCTTAGGGTCTGAAAGCAACTTTCTTCTCTTTCAGACCCGTAAAAATGAACTTGTATCAACCTTTTCCCCTATCTTATCCAGATCTATTCCCAAAATGGTCTTAATGATCCAGATAAAGAACATTAATGTAAGCATGGGAATCCCGCAGCTTGTTACCAGCATCACTACAACGACTTCAACAAAATCATTGACCGTTTCCCTGGCTTTCTCAATGGCTTCCTCTGACAGCCTGGTCACCTTGGAGGACGCCTCCTCAAGAGCCTCTGTTGTCTTTTTCTTCAGTTCACTGATGCCGGATCTCATTTCCCGGATGACATCAAGGGGATTGCTGCTTTCCTTTTCCATCTTTTCCTGTTCCGGTTCCAGTTCCTCTTCCTTTGCAGCCTCCTCTGCTTCTTTCTGGATTTCCTTTACACTTTCCATGGTATTGTTGATGGACACCTCGTTTGTCTTTTCGATAAGATTAGTCAGTCTTACGCTGACCGGAATGATCAGGACAATGGATAATCCCACCACAAGCACTTTCACGGCAAGATTGCGTAAGATCTTGTACCCGCTTACTATGTAGGTCAGAAAAAGAAGGCAGGCAATGGGGAGCAGCCAGGTAAAAGTCATATAACCTGCAATAGTCAGCAGGTATTTTTCCAGAATAATAACCGTCAGGATAATAATAAAATATCCTGCCATGTCCATGACCTTTTCTGCAATGGGCGTTGTGGCATCCCCGGGAACTGCAGCCAGAGCCAGCGATGCCGCAGACGCCGCGCTGGTCATTTCCAGAACATTGGCCTGCTTCTCGTTAAGCATCTGAATGGTTCCATTGTAGATCTCCGGTTTCGATGCTTTGGGAGCTATGACAAAGAGTGAAAGTACAAAAACCAACGAAAGGGCAATTCCCCAGATTACTTTTTTCATCTCGTTCCTCCTGGTATTATCAGTTGCCGGTCCTGCGTATCCGCAGGGTTTTTATTATTACGAGGCAATTATACTTTCTCATGACGCATATTAAAACGCACAAATCGGCGAAATATGACATGATAATACCTGCAATCCGGGGAAAACAGCACGTCCACACAGGTAATCAGGAAAACTCACACAAACTCATACAGATTCAGGCCTGTAACAAGATTATCATGTTTTCTTTCCACAGTCCCATTCATCTTTCGAACAAACATTTCACAGGTTGCAGAAATTCTGCATTCATTGAGATGTCCCCCGACAAGGCTCATATCTTCACGACACAGATTAATGTGAAGATGAAGATAAGTGTCTCCATCTTTAGTAGAGATATTACCCAGAAGGGAGGTAATCTCCATCGGTTCATCAAATGTAACCTTATGGTACTCACGGGTCCCGACATCGTAAAGTCCGACCACAGCATGGTCTGATGCGCCGAGAGCTTCCACTGAACCTAATTTCACTGACTCTTTCCGGCAGAATTCCGTCAGAGAAGAGAGGATCTCTTCTCCACGGTCCATTCGTATGATATAGGTGTCATTAAATCTCCTGTACTCCATTTTCTACTCCTTTTTTTGTTTAAACCAGCTTCACACATTGTCAATCGAAATCATCCAGGCGATTTCGATTGAGCCCAGCGTCGGCTCTGCTGACAGATTCCTTTGCGCAACTTAAGCATCTTCTCTTCCGGTCTACGTTCCGCTCCGGTCGACTCTTACGTGTCTCGTCTCCCGACTCGGTCGTTGCTTTATGCCTCGCAGAGTCACCCGCCAGGGAAGTTTCACCTCTACTATATCATGATATTTGACTTAAAAGCCATATGGAAATCGTTATTTCATTTTGCTTGATTTAATAGGTGAAAACATATATACTGATAGTATAAAGGCGATTTTCGATTGATTAAGGAGGTATGCGGATGAAAGCCAGATTTATTCATCACTGTATCCATGTCATGGGATTATATTTTATCGCAGATCCGGACGGACAGTGGATCGAGATCCTGCCCGAGATGTGAAAAAAGGAGACAGAGAACCGTCCCCTGTCTCCTTGATTCTCAGGAAGCTGATAAAGGGCCGCGAATGCAGGATTAATATCTGCTATGACTTTCTGGGCAAGAACATGCACAGGTTTCTTCACAACTCTCATTTTTCCTCCACTTTCAGAGCCTTATCCAGCGCATACATACTCTCTACAGGAGATGAAATCAGCTGGGCAACTGCCAGACCCTCCGGAATACCATACATTTCATGATAATACTTTCCGGACTTTGGGATCAGCCGTACAAAACAGAGCATGGATTCCTCTTCATCAAATGCATAAAGTTCCGTTTCTTTCTCGATAAAATCTCTTGTATACATAAGCCCCCGGCGAGTATCAGCTTCATCCTTGTAACATGAGCCTGAATCTTCTTTTTCATAATAAATGTGTTTTAGCATTTATAAACAAAAAGATTATGTATTAAAGAGGATAATTCATAGAATTATGCAGACTTCACCATGTACAAATTTTCACTAGTGTTGTATATTACGTTTAAGCGATCTTTTGCGCATTCCTCTCACGACTCTTAAGTCACTGGACTCCTGCGTCTGAGAATCAATTAAAATAGATGTATGAACGAGATATTGCCAATGAATAATCAGACTAAACGGCCTTTGCCGGAATCTCAAAAACAGGTAATCCGGAATCGTTTTAAACGGACGGATTCCCTCATCATGAAAAAATTGCTTGCTTATATCCCCGTCATGATCCTTACAAATCTGTCGACGCTTCTTTTGATATGCGTAGACGGCATTGTAGTCGGCAACCTGCTCGGCCATGACGCACTATCTTCAGTAAATATTTTCTATCCTTCTTTCATCATGATCGGGGTGGTCTCCGACTGGGTAGCAGCAGGTATTTCAACTGTGCTTTCCGTATGTATGGGAGAAAACAATCAGCCAGAGATCCTCAGCGCTAAGCTTGCGTCAAAACGGATCATGCTCATCGCTGCCTTATTCGTATCTCTCATACAGATTCCGATCGTAACTCTGATAATCAACTCCTACCATCTTTCTCCGGAAATGGCCCGGCTTACCTGGCAGTACGCAATCGGTATCATGATCGCATCCCCCTTCGGGCTGATCTCAACGGTCGGTGTTTTACAGTTACAGATCATCGGTAAAATGAAGGTCCTTCTGAGACTTTCTTTAACAGAAAGTTTAGTGAACCTTCTTCTGGATCTTCTTTTTGTCGGGGCTTTTCATATGGGTGTTGCCGGCGCGGGCTTCGGCACAATGACTGCTAATATCGTGCGATGTACTCTGACGGTCTTATATATTGCTTTGCGAACAGATATCTATAAATCCAAAGGAGCCGTATCCGGCTGGAAAGAGGTCAGGAAGATTCTGACCAAAGGTCTGCCTGATGGTGCAAATTCTTTAATGCTGGCGTTTCAGAACATATTTTTAATGAAGATCATCCTCTCATCTCTGGGCGAAACCGGAGGCGCGATAAAAGGAGTCTGCGCTTCTGCCTTAAGTGTTGCTCTTGTCCTTGTCAACAGCATCCTCGGGTCCTCAAGACCCCTGTCGGGAATCATGACAGGCGGACAGGACTGGGAAGGTATGCGGCTCCTTATACGAAGGGGTATCCTTTTGGTTATAATACTTGTGGGGGGCTTCACAGTTGTCTGCGAATTCTTCCCCGGTCTTTTCTATATGATAAACGGCGTGAAAGAAATTCCGGACATGGGACTGTTTATGCTTCAGCTGTTTGCCCTGCACTTCCTGTTCAAGGGGATCAATGCTCTGTTTCGGCTTTATTTTTCATTCAGACACGATACCCGTTTCACAACCCTGATCACAATCATAGGAAATGCGACCCTTCCCCTGTTTGCCTTCGGGCTGACAAGGATCCTTCCCGCGGCATGGCTCTGGGCAGCATATACTTTGACTGAACTGGTCCTGCTCTCTTTCAACCTCACACACTACAGAAAACGGCTGCTAAAAGACCAGAAGGAGCTGGAAGAAGATATCGGGCTTTTCTATCTTACTCTGAAACCGGATGAGGCAATTGAAGCATCCAGGGAGATCCGTGCCTATGCTGATGAAAACGGGTTCGATAAAAATTATTCTTACCGCATCGCTCTCTGCATCGAAGAAATGGCTGCTTACGCGAGCTCCTCACAAGGAAACGGCAATATCAACATCCAGATCATGATTCGGTTTCAGGAAAACGGCGCGATCTTTATGATGTTAGATGACGGTAAATGCATTGCCCTCGATCATGTAGAAGAAACACAGGACCTGATCACCAGCAACTACGGTTTGTTAAAGAAGCTGGCAAAAACAGTTGATTATCAATATGTGCTGAATATGAACTATTCAATATTTACATTCTGAAAGGAAAAACCTAATGGAATTAAAAGACGGATATACTTTAATGCATGAACATATGAGTATCGATCTTTCACCGGGTGATCTCGGAACGGTTTCTTTTAAAGCAATGTGCCGGGATCTTCAAATAGCCTATGACTATGGCGTCAGGAATATCGTGGACATGACAAACCAGTCCATGGGAAGAGCGCCGGAGTATGTCCGCCGTCTGCAAGAGGCAACGGGGATCAATATCATTCTTTCCACCGGTTATTATCTGGAAGAATACATCGGTCCATATGTGGAGCCTTTTTCCGTCTCTGAACTGGCCTCATCCGCGATCAGGGACCTTACTTCCGGTATTGATGACACCAATGAAAAAGCAGGCGTGATCGGCGAGATCGCATGGTCCAGGCCTGCCCCCGGGGAACTGGAATTAAAGGCCTGGGAAGCCATGAGTATTGCAGCACTTTCTACCGGGGCTGTTGTTTCCACTCACCCCAGCCTTGGAGTGCTTCAGCTTCCTCAGGCAGAATACCTTCTTGAAAAGGGTATCCCCCCTCAGAAAATTGTGATAGGTCATATTGAATTTTACCCCGATGACAATGCTCTGAAAAAGCTTTTATGGTACGGTGTTAATATCGGTCTGGATATGATCGGTAAGGAAACAGGGCGCGGCGATCGCTACCGCGCGGATACGGTTTGCAAGGTAAAGGAATGGGGGTATCTTTCCCAGCTTGTTCTGTCGTTAGATCTCTGCAGGGCGCAGGACCTTAAGTCAAACGGAGGTTATGGCTATGCACACCTTTTTGAGGTTTTCCTGCCCATGCTCAGGGAAAGAGGGATTTCCCGGTCTGAAATAGATCTCATGCTGAAAGATAATCCGAAACGCATATTCAATCCTCTTTACGACACTATAACTCAGGGAGACAGGGGACGGTTCTCTGTCTCTTGTTAATCATCCTCCTTTTTTGTCCGGGAGAACCGGCACGAATATTACACTTATCACACAGGCACATGGCATTTTCTCTGTTGCGGCCTTTGTGATTATTGATCCTTCTCATCGTTGCATTATTCAACGATAATTGTTTCCCACATATGGCACATCGCTTTTTCTGACCATCAAGTGTGCTCTGCTTCATGGCTCTGTAGGCAACGATGCTATCCTCTGCTTCTTTATAAAGATCTCTCATGGTATCTTTTACTTTTTTCTCCGCATGCATATTCTTAATAGCCTGATTTGTCGGAAGAGCAGAATCTTTACTGAAATTGCACTGGGGATGAACCACAAATATATTATCGACGCTTTCAATTAATTCCTTTGTCTTTTTGTCCGGAACCCATTTGTAAATGGCCCGTGGAATAAAATGATCTACAGACCACCTGCTCTCACTGGCACTTAGCTTTTTTCCGCAAATTATACAAATTCCTTTAACCCGGGCATAAGCCTCTCTTTGTTTCGTTATAGAAACGTGTGGTTTTAAGCTCAAAACAACCTTCTCCTATCATGTTTTTCCTTCCAGGATCGATAACGTCTTCCACCTCTTTGATTCTAATAAAAAGCGCAGACTTCCTGCCCAGAATAACACATATTTTTCATTCTGAACAGCCAAAAAAAGAGCTGCCACGATGTGATGTGACAGACCATCGATGCATTAAATGGGGGAGACAGGGGACGGTTCTCTGTCTCCCTCGTCTACTCTTAATTCTCCGCCTCATAGATCAGCTCTCCCAGAGTCCGGTACAGGCGGTCAGGTTCGACCGGCTTGGAGAGATGAGCATTCATTCCTGACTGGAGTGATCTTTGCACATCCTCATCAAAGGCATTTGCCGTAAGAGCAATAACAGGTATCTTTCCGGCATCCTCCCTGTCAAGAGAGCGTATGGCAGCTGTCGCTTCCAGTCCGTCCATCTCAGGCATACGCACATCCATCAGGATTGCCGCGTATGTTCCGACTTCGCTTTCTGCAAACATCTCCACCGCGATTCTTCCATTCTCCGCATGGTCTACGAGCATGTCTTCCATGTCAAGAATATCCATCATGATCTCTGCGTTAATTTCCATATCCTCAGCAAGGAGAATACGTCTTCCGGCCAGACTGGCCTGTTTCTTTTCCTTTAACAGTCCTGTTTTGTTCCGGCGGGCAAGCCTCTTGAATTCTTCGATGATGGCCGGGGCAAAAAGCGGCTTTGAGAGAATGCTGTCTATTCCCGCCTGTTCCGCCTCGTCCTTAATTGAATCCCAGTTATAAGCTGTCAGGATAATGATGGTCGTATCTGCGGAAAATTGTTTCCTGATCTTTTCAGACGCTTCAAGTCCATCCATTTCCGACATCTTCCAGTCCATGAGGATCAGATTATAGGGTTCATGTTTGGTATTCTGGACTTCCATCATGCGCAGGGCTTCTTCACCGCCGGCGCAGACATCCGCCCGGATACCTGCCTCGCCCAGCACCATCCTGGCATGTTCGGCATCCACCTCGTCATCATCTACCACCAGAGCATACCTGGAATGAAGGTCAATGAGATCTTCCGGATGTTCGTCCCTGCGCATGCAGTTGCGGAGCGTGACTGTTACGGTAAATTCGGTGCCCACGCCCTTCTCCGATTCAACGTTGATCGTTCCATTCATCAACTCAATAATGCCCCTGGTGATGGCCATGCCGAGACCGGTGTCTTTTATGCAAAAGCGCAGCGTGGACTGGTCTTCAAAGACCGCTGTCCGTTCTACAGACATTATAACGCTGCCGGGAGCTTCGGTAAACTTGATGGCATTGGATAGTATATTTATGAGCACCTCTTTAAGCTTCATGTCGTCACCGAGATAATTATTGTCTACAGGACTCAAAATGCGGCACTCGTAGTGCAGACCTTTGTCATTGCACTGGGACATGACCATGGTATTGATCTGTTCCAGCATGTCACTGAAAGAGAATTCCTCATTACGCAAAACCATACGGCCTGATTCAATGCGGCTCATATCAAGAATCTCGTTAATCAGAGCCAGCAGATGTTTCGCGCTTCCACCAGTGCCTCATTCTTTGCCATGGATTCACGCATCTCAGCGTCGATCTTTGTCAGGCCGAGACCGATGGCATGGATCTTATGATCGGCACGTCCCTCGGCGCGGCGCACACCTGCCGCCCGTATCATCTCATAGTACTCCTGATCCCCTCTCTTTGCCAGATAGCGATAGGCAATGAGCGGCTGTGCAGAAAGCCTCTTCCTGATACTGTCAGGATCAATAAAGTCCATGAAACCTTCCCGGTACATGTCGGTAACATAGTGATCCGCATAATAGGTAAAACGTTCAAGATAAGGAAAATGCACACCCGTCGGTGTCTGCTCCGGATCATCGGGATCCGCACGGTAACACACACCGTCATTTTCATCCAGATTGATATAATAGACGCAGCGGTAATCTGCTGCCATTGCGGTGATCATATTGTTTGCCTGGGTCCGGGCCCGGAGATCTGTCACGTCCAAACACAGTCCCAAAAGACGCAGCCGTCCTCCGGATTCTGTTTGTGAGCATACTCGGCAAAAGCCTGGTTACATGCAAGATAGACACCTGTTTCTGCATCCTTGGAGAAGCTCATGCCGGGCATATTGTTGAACAGGGCGCTGATGGATTCCCTGAGCTCAGCGATGGTTTCAGCATCCCGGGCGGCATTTTCCGCCGTGACCATACCTTTCACATAATCCTGCATGGCTTCACTCATCTGTGAAACCTCCCCTGTCAGTGTTGCGACCTCATTGTCTGTCAGAAAAGAAGGAACCTGGAGCTTCAACGCTTCCGGATCCTTTTGATTCCTATAAGAGTAATGTTTCCCGCGATATTTTTGCGAAGAGTCCTGTGGATCTCCGCAACATCTACATCAACACATAAAGCCGCTACCCGATTACCCCGGGAGTCAAATAAGGGCAGCAGGCCGGTATAGTCATCCCCCCACTCGCTGATCTCCTCAAAAAAGGATAACTTTCCTAAGCTCATCTGCTTCATTCTCATATTCATACTGTGTCGCGCCTGCGATCACGTTTCGGATATTGTCCGTTGCTTCAGTATTCAAAGGTTCAATGATATAAATGTAATGAATATCCAGCCTTTCCGTGTACAATATCTTCCTGTAGCTGTAGAAATGCACAATGCTGAGAATGGAGCACAGCAACATATGAAAATAAACGTTCCTATGAAAATACTTCTTTTAAGCGGTTTTTTCCTCTGTGTCATATCCGGATACCTTCCAGAGGAGACAGGGGACGGTTCTCAATGTTGGACACTTTGTGTCAACTTAAGAAATAACCTAAGGAGGTGCGCCATGGATCGCAAGTTGTTATGTCAGTCCATGTTAATCAGTGTAAAAAAATGTCTGGAATCAGAAGATTTCCTGAATGAATTCAGGGAACCGAACCGATTTGTCAGGAGAAGGATCCTTTCTATGAAAGATGTGATCAATTTCCTGATCTTTCACCCCAAAAAAACGCTTGATACCAGCTGGGAAGCCTTTCGTAAAAAGTACAAGCCCCAGAAAATGCTCCCAATCATTTCCAAACAAGCCTTGTCCAAGGCACGAGCCGGAATTAAACCTGAACTCTTCCGGGAACTCTTTGACCTTACTGTTACAAAATACTATGCTCATACCAGAGGAAGGAAGAAATGGATGGAACGTTATCATCTCTTCGCCATAGACGGATCCGATTTTGAGGTCCCCTCTTCAAAAGGAAATTTTGAGGAGTTCGGTAAAAACTCTGACAAAAAAAGGCCCGGTCTTCTCTGGTCTATGGCAAAGTCTTCCGTATTGTATGATATATCAGGCGATATTATAGTAGATGCTATCATTGACAAACAGAGATCGCATGAGCGTGACCTGGCAATGCGGCACCTGGCCAGACTGTCGGACCTGGGCATACAGTCTGATGGCGTGGTGATATTTGACAGGGGCTACTATTCCGCCGATATGTTTGCGGAATGTCATAATACCGGAAGCAAGAGCCTTATGAGACTGAGAAAGTGCATGAAATTCTGTCAGCTCCCGGGCGATGATGTCTTTAGTAATGTTATTGCTCCTGACGGTACTAAAATACCTTGCAGGATCCTTAAAGCGACCCTGCCTACCGGCGAAACTGAGTATCTCATAACAGACATTATGGATGAGGACATTACTTGTGACATGTTCCGGGATCTCTATTTCGAGCGCTGGAAGGTGGAATCAAAGTATCTGGAACTCAGCAAAAAGTAAGAACAGGTATAAATACCAGGCTAAACGTACATTTATCATTGGGATGGTAAAGGAAGATGTACCCGAAATGCTTATGACTGGCATAAGTCTCATTAAGATAGAAGAACTTATTGAGTCTGCAAGTAAAAAGAAATCGCGGATAAAACCAGGCAGGTCATATCCGCGCAGGCGAAATACGCGCGTAGGCTGTATTTAGTATACCCAAAAAATGTGTTGTTGACAACCCCATTATTACTATTCGATTTTCAAGGTGCTAAAAATCACAAATTGATTTCAGGAATGATCCTGGTTATGTGTAAGGTTGACACAAAGTGAACCACATTGAGAACCGTCCCCTGTCTCCTTGTCTCCTTTCTTCCTCATGCTTATAGAAATTCACTTGTACTTTACACTATTAAATGCTAAAATAATATCATCCCCTAAAGAAAAGATAGGATTACCGGCTAATTAAAAACAGGTACGAATACCCTCACCACCTTTTATAAAACCAATCCGATATCTTTGTGTGACACAAGTGTGACGTCTGCTGATGTAAGATATATTCGACAACTAAATATAAACCATATCTTTATCAGGATAAAAGCATATAGAAAGGAGCATATTATGAGTAACACTAACAAGAAATTATCTCCGGAAGAATTAGAACAGGTAACAGGGGGATGTATGTTTCTCAATACAGTAGGCTGCAGTCCGGTAACAGACAGAATTTCTACAATGGAACTCAATGATAATACTAACACACAGGCTAACAATAACCTGATATATAATAACAATCCAGTCAACGGTCAGTACATGAATGGCAGCACCGGTATAATAGACGATCATAGCATAAAAAGCGGCGGAAACTTCGGACAGCCCGCATAAACCGGCACGGCCTGGGACAGTGCAATTAATCGAAATCGCCTCGGCGATTTCGCGCGAGTTGCGCGTCAGCTCTGCTGACATATTCCTTTGCGCAACTCTGCGATCCGCCGGAGGCTCAATTTCAGACGCGGGTATGTGTCCCACGTCTAAAAGAAGCGAACTTTACGCACTCCTCTCACGACTGAAGTCACGAGAATCCTGCGTCTGAGATTGAGGAGACATGGAAGGAGAGGGGACAACTGTTTCTTCATCCTTCCTTTTTTATATTTTGGGGCAATTAATCTTTCATTATGGGCCGGAGTTTATATTTCGAAGAAATCCGTTCCCTGTCTCCCTACGAAATCGGAGGTAAATCAAAGTGCGAATTGATAAACACATTAAACAACTGGTAGTGGTCATACTCTTTTTGACAATGACCTTGAATATGGCGATGCCGGTCTCTGCTTATACAAAGGCATCAGGTAAAAACGCATCAGATGCCTCCGCTTCCGGCAAATGAACCTTTGACCATGGCATCACGATCGTGTGTCCCTGGGGTGAAGGCGGCGTGGTGGGCGCGAATTATGCCAATATGCAGCCCTCTGACGGCTACACCTTCCTGCTGGGAACCCAGTCTCTTTACATACAGGACCTGATGGGCCAGATGGGTTTCGATTTTTGGAACACCTTCGAATGCGAGTCCGTCCTGGTACATTCCATCAATATGCTGGCAGCCTCCAGGGTCCAGATGGACAAGTACGGCATAAAGACCTTCTCTGATCTTCAGGCTTATGCCGCAGAACATCCGGGTCAGGTCTCCGTGGCCATGCAGTCTGCCGCAAAGACGCCGCCTGGCAGGGATTCATCAAAAACGCCGCCTATACTGGGTGGGACTATGAGTATGTGGAAGGCAGCTGGTCAAAACTGCTGCAAATGCTGATTGATGGCGACATCGACCTCCTGGGCGATGTGTCCTACACAATGAACCGTTCAAAAAGTATCCTTTACTCCATGAACCCCATGGGTGCTGAAAACTACTTTCTCTTTGTAGCCGCCGGGGGAGTGTTCAGGCGGATATGCTCCGCAGCTGGATATCAAAAAAAGGCATCCAGGCTGATATTGTGGAATTGACGGAGAACGAAGACCAGTCTGTTGATATGCTGAAACAGGGAGAGATCGACGCCATGCTCAGCATCCAGGCGGAAAACAGCTATTACTCCCAGCAGCTCCTTGAAAAATATTCCTTCTATTCCGGAGCAAACAGATTTTTATCTGAAAACCAGTTAAACTGGCTCTCAGAGCATGGACCCATCCGGGTGGGGTATCGGGATAATTACCTGGCCTTCTGCGCCCAGGATAAAAGTACCGGCGAACTGACAGGAGCCTTAAAGGATTTTCTGTCTCTGGCTTCCCACTGTATGCAAAACGGGGAAATCGCATTTGAAACAGTAGCTTACCCCTCCACATCGGAGGCCATGGCGGCTTTGGAAAAAGGAGAAATCGACTGCGTATTCCCTGTAAATCTTTCTGTTTATGATGCGGAGGAGCTGAAAGTCCTGACCACAAGCCCTCTGATGCAGTGTGAAATGGAAGCCGTTGTGCGGTCTTCCAAGATTCGCGATTTCAGTATGAAAGGCCCAGTCAAAGTGGCTGTCAATGAAGGAAATCCCAGCTACGAAAGTTTCCTGATGGATCATTTTCCGGATTGGAACCGTGTTTATTTTAAAGATACAGCGGCTTGTCTCAAAGCGGTGGCCGATGGAAAAGCAGACTGTATACTTGTCAGCAATTACAGAATCAACAGCATTTCAACTCTGCTGGATAAATATAACCTTTCCACTGTCACTACGGGCACGGACATGATCAATGGCCAGTGCCTTGACAAGGGACTGCATTATGAATGCAATATCATCGGCCATACGGAAGATTATTATATTGGCGATGCCATGAAGCTCAAACAGGTACTGATCAATATCCTGGGCAATGCCGTGAAATTCACAAACTCTCCCGGAACAGTTACCTTTAATGTGGAGCAGATCAAACGTTTTGACCAGCATTGTATGTTCCGCTTTATCATGCAGGATACCGGCGTCGGCATGAGCAAGGAATACATTCCCAAGATCTTTGAAGCCTTCTCCCAGGAAAACGAAGGTTCAAGCAACAAATATGGCAGCACCGGCCTGGGCATGGCCATCACCAGGAACATCGTCTCCCTGATGAACGGGGAGATCGAGGTGGAAAGCGAAAAGGGTGTAGGTACCACCTTCACCGTGACTGTTACATTAAAGGTTTCTGACCGCAGCATCCACAAGGACCATGGCGGACTGATTCCATCGGAAATGTGTCTCCTGGTGGTGGATGATGATCCCATCGCCCGGGAGCATGAACAGCTGGTGGCCGAAGCAGTCGGTATTCAGGCGGATACGGTTCCGGGCGGAGCCGAAGCCCTGGAAATGATTCGGGAAAAGAACAAGGAAGGGCAGCCATATCAGCTGGTACTGACAGATTACCTTATGCCGGAAATGAACGGCATCGCTTTTACCAGAGAACTCCGCAGGCTCTATGGATGAGAAATGGCCGTCGTCCTCCTGACCGGTTACAGCTGGGAAGACAAGCTGGAGGAAGCGCTTATTGCCGGTGTGGACGAGGTAATCTCCAAGCTGCTGTTTAAGGACAATCTGATCCACAGCATTCAGACCATTCTGCTCCGGCGTGAAAAGCCGGCAGAGGAAAAAAATGATCCGGACCAGTCCGATCTCGATATCCAGTCTAACCATATGCTGAAATGCCGCCGCATCCTGGTGGTTAAGGATATGTTCAGCGACCATCCCATGGGATATTATGATGCGATTCTCATGGATGTGCGTATGCCTGTGATGAACGGGCTGGATGCGACCCGGGCCATCCGGGAGCTGGAAAGAGCTGACGCAGGGGAAATCCCCATTATCGCCATGACCGCCAATGCTTTCGATGAAGATGTGCAGATCTCCCTGCAGGCAGGCATGGACGCGCACCTTTCCAAGCCGGTAGAACCGGAGCTGCTCTATGAAACACTGGACCGGTTGATTCAACACAAATGATTCAGCACAGATGATACAGTGCAAATGATTCAGCGCAAATGATTCAGCGCAGATAATACAGTGCATATGATTCAGCAGAATAGACCCGGCGGAGGAGACAGCATATGCGGCAGAGTATAATCATAGGAGTCGCCGGAGGCTCGGGCTCCGGCAAATCAACATTTACCAACAGATTGAAGGACCGCTTTAAAGATCAGATAACGGTGGTCTACCATGACAGCTATTACCGGGACCAGAGCCATCTGTCCTTTGAAGAACGGTGCAGGACAAATTATGACCATCCCGATTCCCTTGAGACAGAGCTTCTTCTGAATCATCTTATCAGGCTGCGAAGGGGAGAGGCCATAGAATGTCCGGTCTATGATTTCAGTCAGCACAACCGGACCAGGGACACCATCATTATCAGGTCCTCACCGGTCATTATCCTGGAAGGAATCCTGGTATTGTCGGATCTCCGGCTGCGGGAGCTGATGGACCTTAAGGTCTTTGCCTATGCGGATGCGGACGTCCGGATACTCAGAAGAATCAAACGGGATGTGGTGCAAAGAGGACGGGATCTAGACGGTATCATAAGACAATACCTGACTACCGTGAAGCCCATGCATGAAAAATATGTAGAACCTTCCAGGGCCTTTGCGGATATTGTGGTAAATGGCGGAAAAAACGAGCCGGCTTTTGCTCTGGCTGAGGCATACATAGAAAAACATCTCCAAAAGTGATGCCTGTCACCGTGGTGCCTGTCACCATTGCAGCAATATTGCATTAACGGTAATTAATGTAATATTATTACAATGGTGACAGGCACTTATTCAGTGGCCACCGGCAGCAATCTTTTTTACATCAACAAACTCATAGTCACTTTTCCTGCCTGTCGCATATGTAATGGCACCACAGGTAACATTAGCCAGAAGCGCGTCACATCTCGTCAGTCCTTCCAGTGTCACAATATAGTCCATCGTCCTCTTGTATGGATCGTCTGACTGATCCTCTCCGTAAACCTCCAGAAGCAGTTTATTCTGATACTCTTCTTTCCGGTAATCCAGACGTTTCTGCCTTGTATAAATCAGTTTATCCTTCAGAGCACTGTTCGTGAACAATTCAAGGATACTCTGCTCCTCTGTGGCCAGATACACGAGATCATATCCCTTCTCCGACACATACTGTACAGCTTTTTCCAGTGTTTCCTCTGCGGATAAGCCATGCGGAACATGCTTTGCTGTCCTGGGAATCAGATAATCACTTCCACGTACCACTACCCCAAGGATCCTCTTCTTCTCAGACGGAAAGATCCGGTCAAGCTCTTTCTGTGTATATTCCACAATCTCCGGCTTGTACTGCAAATCTGATCCATAATCCAACTCAGCCCTCTGATTTGAAAACGTAAATTCCGTCATGTATGGGTTCAGGTTCAGATTCGAATTCTGATCCAGGATCACATGCTGTGAATTATAGACCTCCTGCAGACTATATGGGGAAATCTGTTCAAAAAACATCCCCCACACATCTTCACCACTCGTACCCTGGAACTGATTCGGATCGTTCGCGATTCCCAGATCCACTACAGGGATATAGTCAGGGCGAAGGGCACGGATCATCTGTTTGACCCCGATCACATTGTTGATCAGCGCAGTCAGTCCATTTTCCTTCACAGGCTGTTTTATCAGGTAAAATGTCTTATCCGGATTCTCCGGGCCGTAATAGAACTCTCTTTTGATCCAGTAGAGGCTCGTCATGATCTCATAGCTTGACACATCCCCCATGAATACTCCCTGCACATCCCATCTCATTTCGGAATGGGCACGGAGGGTTCTGAGCCCCGATAATTCCGGATATCGTTCAAACAATGATTCCTCACTATCTGCAATGATCAGGTTTTCATTATTATCTTCGAAGAGGAAGCCTGCATTCGGATCCAGAAAGCATACCTTCAGCTCCGGATTATGCCTCATGGCAACCCTGGCCGAATGATAACTGTATTCCTCCAGTTCCTGAAAGATGATAAGCTGGTAACGGTCCACATAGGAATAGTCCAGCCCTTCATCAGAACTAGAATACTCCCAGTAGTTGGACAAATGCATCTGGACCATTGGATTATCCGGATCCAGGTTGGATGGCTTGTTCTTCATCCATCCCAGACAGAATAAGGGGGTACCCTGTTGAAAGATAACCACCTTATGATGCCTCATGTCTTTATTGCGGTGATAAAAATCCCTTGTCTGGGTAAAGATTTCCGGATTCAGTTCGAATGCCTTCCTTACAGTCTTCGGCATAGTATCCAAAGAAAAAATCTTAATCATTTTGACCTCCTTAAAGTATACTTACAAATCCTGTGTTCCAAGCATATTCCTCGAAACATGCATATTAAGAGCTGCACACAACAACGCTATCACACAAATCCCTGTCGCGATCAGATCCCTGGACGGGTTCTTTCTCGAAATAACTCATATCGATATTTCCGGTCTTCCAGGCGATCTCTATATGCTCAAGAATCCTGTAAGCCGTGCAGACTGCAGCGGAACAGTTCCGAATTACAACACTGAAGGCAGAGAACATACCGACATACTCTGCCGACATGCCCAAAGCCTGAAAAATGATCGCGTAACCGGCCGTGAGACCCGGCGACGCCATCGACAGTTCTACCGCCAGAAGCATTATCACAAGCAGGAAGGAAACTGATCCGATTTGTCCATGATAGGGATGGTATTATAATTTTACTATCTGACCCATGGTATTGCAAGTTTTTTTCAAAAACTCGTCAATGTAAAAACTCGTCAAAACATATTATACATTCTCTGCATCAACACAAAAGATTTGACGTATATGTGTTGCATGTATAATAATACATAGTGAAAACGGAACAGCACAATTTATTTATTCAGATTCTGATGATGAGGAGAAGTATGAATTATGTTTACATTCTCCGCTGCAGGGATAACACGCTCTACTGTGGATGGACAAATGACCTTTCATCCCGTATCCATTCCCATAACAGCGGAAAAGGAGCAAAATATACCCGGTCCCGTTTGCCGGTGGAACTGGTTTATTACGAAGAATATTCAGATAAACATGAGGCTATGAGCCGGGAATGGCATATCAAAAGGATGAGCAGGAAAGAGAAAGATGCTCTGATCGCTCGCAGCGATAAAAAGGACTGATCGAAAACAAACAAGTAAAATGTAACGACTTCCGGCGCTTTCGTAAATGAACTGAAAGTGGCTGTTGCATTCTTTATATAAAACACCTTAGTAATCCCGTCATCAGCAGAGTACATCTGCTGTAATGATGGATACGCATCCAGCATGGACTGTCTGGCCTCTCTGCGGTCATCTTCCACAAGTTCTCCTGCAACCCGCAGCCACTCCCCGTCTTTAAAAGCACATATCTCTACTTTGGGATTGGCATGAATCTGTTTTGACACATCTTTTACCTTGCCGGTCTGGATATACAGCTTATCCTCATAGATATGTATTGTCCCGAAAGGTCTGACACGGGGCTGATCCCCATCGGTTGTTGCCAGATAATATTATACATATCATTTTAAAAATTGTAAAATATTTTTTTTTCATATATGCTTGTGAGATGAAACAATTCTTTATAAATATTTCAAAATCTGCTATACTTATTAAGGAGACAGGGGACGGTTCTCTGTCTCCCCCAAATCATCAAAGGAGGGGAGCGTGAAACATGAAACTGATTAACAAAGCACTGGCACTGATCCTGATCTTCTGCTTATGCATTCCTTTTTGCCTTGGCGGATGTTCAGGTTCCAGGAAGAAGAAGGGGCAGTCAAAGTACAGAGTATGCATGATCACTGATGCAGGAGATATCACCGACCAGTCCTTCAATCAGATGACCTATGAGGCCTGCAGAGATTTCTGCACTGCAAATCACATCGATTTTACCTACAAGAAACCGGATGGCGACACGGACTATGCCAGGGTAGCCATGGTGGATGTTGCGGTGGCGGAGGGATATAACATTCTGGTTTTGCCGGGCTATGTATTTGCCGAGACATTAATCGAAACCACCTATAAGTATCCGGATATAAAGTTTGTCGCTCTGGACTTAAGCGGCGCGGATATTGCGGCCGCAGCGGTGGGAAGTGCTTATTATGCAGATCCTGACGCCTATGATCCTGCAGATTATTACAACACGAATAACACCTATTGTGCCATTTATCAGGAACAGATCCCGGGCTATCTGGCCGGTTATACGGCTGTGAAGCTTGGTTACCGGAAGCTTGGCTATCTGGGCGGCATGGCGGTTCCCGGGCCCATGCGTTACGGTTACGGCTTTGTTCAGGGCGTCAACGATGCGGCAAAGGAACTCGGCGTGACAAAGGATGTCTCCCTTGAGTTTGCCTATGCAGGACAGTTCTTCGGTTCCACGGAGATCACGGCGGCCATGGACACCTGGTACAATCACGGGACGGAAGTCGTTTTCTCCTGCGGCGGAGGTATATTTACTTCTGTGGCAGAGGCGGCCGCCAGGGAGCATGGCAAGGTCATCGGTGTGGACTCTGACCAGGCCGTCACCATTGACGCTTACGGCGAGGGCATGACCGTCACCTCCGCATTAAAGGGGCTTAGAGCTACCGTTTATTCCATACTGGATGCCATCATTTTTAAAGGGACCTGGGATCAGCATGTCGGCAAAATCGAAAGTCTGGGCCTGGTTTCAGGGGAGGACATGAGCCTGAATTATGTCGGGCTTCCCGAAGAGACCACCCAATGGTCTGATGATTTTACTCTGGAGGATTATAAGGCTCTTGTGAAAAAGATTTTTGACGGAGAGATCCAGATCAGCGGCTCATTAGACCAGTTCCCCAAAACAGATGTAAAGGTAAATGTCCGGGAAGGAACCATCAGATAGCCGGAAGGAGAAAAGTGACATATGGCAGAATATGCAATAGAAATGCGAAATATTACCAAACGTTTTCCAGGTATTATTGCCAATGACAATATAACCCTGACTTTGAAAAAGGGAGAGATCCACGCCCTCCTGGGTGAGAACGGTGCCGGCAAATCCACATTGATGAGTGTTCTGTTCGGACTGTACCAGCCGGAGGAGGGAGAGATCTTCAAGGATGGGAAGAAGGTAACCATACATGATCCCAATGATGCCAACAGGCTTGGCATCGGCATGGTCCACCAGCACTTTAAGCTGGTAGAATGTTTTACCGTCCTGGACAATATCATACTTGGCGTAGAACCCACCAGAAAGGGTCTCTTAAAGAAAGATGAGGCCAGGAAGCGTGTCCTTGCCCTCTCTGAGAAATATCATCTCAAAGTGGATCCCGATGCATTGATCGAGGACATCACGGTGGGAATGCAGCAGCGCACGGAAATACTTAAAATGCTCTATCGTGACAATGAGATCCTGATCTTTGATGAACCCACCGCGGTATTAAGTGTACAGGAGATCGCCGAGCTGATGCAGATCATGAAGGAGCTGGCCGCCGAGGGCAAGAGCATCCTTTTTATCTCCCATAAATTAAATGAGATCATGGCTGTTTCCGACCGCTGCACCGTACTCAGAAAAGGAAAGTATGTGGGTACTGTGGATACAAAGGATACCACGCCGGAGAAGCTTTCCGCCATGATGGTGGGCCGGGATGTCAGCTTTAAGGTGGAAAAGACCAAAGCCAGGCCCGGGAAAGTCATCCTTGATGTAAAGGATATGTGTGTGTCTTCTTCCCACCATAAGAAGGACAGTGTACACAATGTAAGCTTTACGGTAAGAAGCGGCGAGATCGTCTGTATAGCCGGTATCGACGGCAACGGACAAACAGAGCTGATCTACGGACTGTCCGGCCTGCTGCCCCTTTCCGGCGGAAGCATCCATTTAGGAGACAGGGACCTCACAAGGGAGTCCATCCGGCAGCGTTCTGTTCTGGGGCAGAGTCATATACCTGAGGACCGGCACAAGCACGGTATGGTCCTTGACTATTCACTGGAGAAAAATATCGTTCTTCAAAGATATTTCGAACCGGAATTTACAGGGCCCCTTGGCATCCTGAAGCAAAAAGAAATCCGGAAATACGCCGAGCGCCTCATAGACGAATACGATGTCCGCTCCGGCCAGGGCCCGGCTACCATAGCAAGAACCATGTCCGGCGGAAATCAGCAAAAAGCGGTCATCGCCAGAGAAATCGACAAATCTCCCCGGCTGCTTATGGCTGTCCAGCCCACCAGGGGTGTGGATATCGGAGCCATAGAAATGATCCACAAGGAACTGATCCGGCAGAGAGATTCGGGTAAAGGGATCCTCCTGGTCAGTCTGGAGCTTGATGAGGTCATGGATGTTTCCGACCGGATTCTTGTCATGTATGAAGGAGAAATCGTGGGAGAATTTGACCCTGAAAATGTAACCGTGGAAGAACTGGGTCTCTATATGACCGGCGCAAAAAGAAAGGAGGCCTGAAATCCATGAATACCAATGAAAACCGATCCATACTTGCCAGTGAGGGTTTCCAGACCCTGCTTGCATCCCTGGTCTGTATTTTGCTGGGTCTTCTGGTGGGGTTCATTGTCCTGGTCTGTATCAATCCTCAGGAAGCCGGCTCCGCCATGCTGGCTATACTAAAGAACTTTCTTTATTTCCCCAGGCCGGCAGTCGCCCTTGAGTATTTCGGAAGTACCCTGGTCAGGTCGGCTCCCCTGCTGATGTGTACCCTTTCCGTGGTATTTGCCTATAAAGTGGGTCTGTTTAATATCGGAGCCTCCGGTCAGTACACAGTGGGAGCAGGTCTCAGCCTCTATCTGGCACTGGCTTACCAGATGCCCTGGTATATCTGCATGATCGCGGCCATGATCGGCGGAGGACTGCTGGGAGCTTTCGTGGGAGCATTAAAGGCCTACCGCAATGTAAATGAAGTCATAGCCAGCATCATGTTAAACTGGCTGAGCCTCTACAGTATCAACATACTCTTAAGTAAAGTAAAGGAGGCCAGCGCCACCTATACCTACCCTCTCCGCACCTACAATCCGGCTGCCATGATCCCAAGCCTGGGGCTTTCCGCATTATTCTCTGAAAACCGGTACGTCACCATAGCCATACCTTTGTCAGTCCTGTTCGCCATACTGGTCTGGTTTATCATGGCAAAGACAAAGCTGGGTTATGAGCTGAAGGCAACTGGTTTAAACAAAAACGCGGTCAAATACGCGGGCATGAGGGAAAAATACAATATCATCCTCACCATGTTCATTTCCGGCTGTCTGTCCGGGCTTGGAGCATCCTTCCTCTACCTTACCGGATTTGAACAGTGGTCCTGTTCCCAGACCAGCGTTCCGGCCATGGGCTTTAACGGAATAGCCGCAGCATTCCTGGGAGGGCTTCATCCTTTGGGATGTATCTTCTCCGCCTTCTTTATCCAGCATATCAGCAGCGGCGGTTCCTATGTGGATAAAATGGTTTACGCTTCACAGATCTCGGATCTCATCCTGGCCATCATTATTTATTCCTGCAGCTTTGTATTTATTTTCAGACATATTATGAACGAAAGAATGGTCAGGCAAATGACAAAAAAGATAGAAAAGGAATCAGAGAGGGGGGATCAATGATATGAGTCTGCTGATACAGTATACATTAATCTATGCATCCGTACTATTCCTGGTGGCTCTCGGAGGCTGCTTTTCCGAACACAGCGGAGTGATCAACCTGGGCCTGGAAGGAGTCATGGTCATGGGAGCCCTGGGAGGCGCCCTTGTCATGAAAACCATGAGCGGCCTGTCAGCCCTGCCCATGCTCATCATGGTGCTGATCGGCAGTATAACCTTCGGTCTGGTCTTCTCCCTGCTGCTGGCTGTTGCCGCCATCAACTTTAACGCGGACCAGACCCTTGTGGGAACTGCCATGAATATGCTGGCCACCGCAGCAGCCACCGTATTTGTAAAGGCGCTCAATATGGCCGAAAACCCTAATAATGTTTCCTCGACGATCCAGTATATCCAGCAGAAAAAGGCTTTATCCATCCCGCTGCCGGGATTTGACCTGAACTGGTTTATCGTAATCGCCCTTCTGATCCTCATCGGGTCCGTGGTGCTCCTCTATCACACCCGGTTTGGCCTGCGGCTCATGGCCTGCGGCGAACATCCCCAGGCAGCAGATTCCGTAGGCATCAATGTGTATCGGATGCGCTATGCGGGAGTTATGATCTCCGGACTCCTGGGCGGACTGGGAGGCATCGCCTATATTACCGCCGGAGTCAGCGAGTGGAAGTTTGAAAATGGCGTAGCCGGTTTCGGCTTCCTTGCCCTGGCAGTTATGATCTTCGGACAGTGGAAACCTGTAAACATCGCGCTGGCCGCATTGCTGTTCGGGCTGTTCAGAGCCTTATCCAACGTCTATACCGGCTTTGACGCCCTGACCGCCCTGCACCTGCCAAGCACACTGTATAACATGATGCCCTACATCATTTCCCTGCTGGTTCTTATCATCTTCTCAAAGAATTCCCGGGCACCTAAGGCTGAAGGAATTCCCTATGATAAGGGACAGCGATAGAGGAAAAGGAGACAGAGAACCGTCCCCTGTCTCCTTTTCCTATTTCCTGGTCTCTTCGAACACCTCACTCATGATCCGGATCAGGTCCGCGGATCCCGGATGATCTTCAATCAATCCTTTCGCGGAGTTTCCCTTCACATAGATCTGGTCATAAAGCCAGCAGGAAAACTGGCTGATCTCTACGATCAGGTTCCCTATCATATCCTTCATGGCCTTCTGAAATCCATCGATCCCCTCCCTCGGAACCTCATATATTTCAGCCTCTTTATCCAGGGGAATACCCGTCCGCTCTGCTGTGTCGCCAAAATACTCCTTAAAACGTTCCTGATTTTCCGGAGACATTTTTGCGTACTCCCATAGTACTTTTATTCCGTCTGCATCCATTTCCCTGGGCAGCGGAGGAAGCTGAATCATATCATTTTTCGTATCCATGACAAATTCCTTTCCTTTTAAAATAACCATTTTTGTCAATATGAATTATGTTCTATATAATGTGATATTTCTGCCTGGATTATACACCGGCCCTGATATCATCAGGGCGGTATGATCGCAGCGCTTTCTATCATTTTTACTGCCCTTCTTACTGTCGTTCCTGCGCCAATCTCTTTCGGTCCGGTCCAAGTGCGGATCGCCGAAGCTTTAACGATCCTTCTCAACTAAATAAAGAAAGGAATTGTACTAGTACATCATTTCATAAATATTGGTGTTAATTTATATTGATACTTAGTCTCCCAATGGAGTAGTTTTATACTTCCAGTTAAATGGGTGTGCAAATAACCGATTGTATTGATCAACAAATGTACGAATGCTCTCCACCAGATCATCAACACTCAGATAGCTTTTCCTTTTTTACCAAGAGAACCCTGATAACCTATTTCTGACGCAATATATTCAACCAAAGAAGCAGAATAATGCGTGTTCAGATTGTCTGCAATTATGATCCACTGCTTAGTGGGATTCGTTTTGATAACCCGGTCGAGTGCGGCAACAAAGTCTTTTTCTGTTCTGGTATTATTAAAGTAGGGCGCTACTATCTTGCCGGTAATAACATCCAGAAAAGCCGACATAGAGATTGTGCCGTGACGGATATACTCAAATTCCTGTTTTGGCTTCATTCCAGGAATCGGCCTTTTAACAAATGACAGTTTTGGGGTTAATGCTTCTACAGATACTCTCATGGTACTCCTATCCAACAGCCAGGACTGCTCTATTCGCAAGTGTCAAGCAACTGCCTCATTTTTTTGATAATAGCAGTATTGTTTTTGTTCTTCCGGGAAAGTTCTGATACTTGTGCCTGGAGTTCCTGTATCTGTTGTTTTTGCTCATTTATTTCACGAATGACATCATCAGGAAGCACTTTATTAACAGAAGCATTACTGCCTCTGTTGCGTTTGCCCTTTTCAGCCTTTGGGATGATCATTTTCGTTTCAGGATCCACCCGGCCAAGGTACTTTCTCCTGCAACGAGGCTGTTTAGTAACCGGATCTCTGTAGGATTCGGATTCGTAAGCGTAAACATTACCGTTTGCTTTATTTGTTTGATAAATAATACAAGACATAACATTTCTCCTTTAGTAGTTACTATTATGCACTACAAACAGAGAAATTTCAAGTATTATGCTAGTGATATCGGGTTAAATTAACGTACCTACGCAGAAAAGTAGGTAATATAGTAATAATATTATAAACCATTATTTACGAAATGGGATACTAGAGCCTCTCCACCATATGTTCCACAGTCCCGGCACAGTTTTCTGCTGCCTCTGCCGAAAAGGTTTCAAATTCAACACTTGCCGTGCCGTCTTCTTTATCCGAGATGGCACGAATGATCACGAACGGTGTATCGTTCAGGTAACAGGCCTGTGCAATGGCCGCACCCTCCATCTCGCAGCACATCCCTCCAAAATCGGAGACGATGGTATCCTTCTGCTCCTTTTCCGTTATAAACTGGTCGCCGGAGCAGACTCTTCCCTCGAACACACGAATGTCCGGAGCTGCCTTCGCTGCGGATTCTACCGCCAGTTTGCGCAGAGTCTCATCTGCCGGAAACGCATACAGGCCTGTATAGGGGATCTCGCCTTTCTCAAAGCCTATTGGCGATACGTCAAAATCATGCTGAACCGCATCCGTCGAAACAACGATATCACCGATATTTATCTCGTTATCGAGGGATCCGGCAACGCCCGTATTTATGATCCTGGAGCAGCCAAACTCATTGATCAGTGTATTCGCGCATATTCCGGCATTTACCTTGCCCATTCCGCATTTTACTATTACGACAGGTTTGCCCCCAAGGGTACCCTCCATAAACTTCATACCGGCAATCTCAGTTGACTTCCTGATATCTGCGGCTCCCTTCAGGGAATCCACTTCTACATCCATGGCCCCTATGATCCCGATGGGCTCCTGCCCGGAAGATCTTCCTCTTCTGACAAACCTGCTTGTCAAAAGACCCATAATGATTGCCGAAGCTCCGATAGATGCCATTTTCCTTCTTTTCATAGTCATTATCTCCATTAATCTATTTCCACAGAAATTAATAAATATTCTCAAATTACCCCTTGACAACATAGGCAAACGGGGTTATATTATAGGCAATTTTCTTGCCTTTCCTGTGTTTCACATTGTAGTCCATACACTTTCCTTTGTCAAGGAACATTCTATATAATATGGACTATATTTCCCATATAAAGGAGCCACAAAGATGTGTACCAGATACTACCTCGAACTGTCGCCGGAACTGAGACCCATCATAGAAGAAGCAAAAAACTCTGCTTTAGCTCGTAGCATGATCAAAAACCTAGGGAAAACATTTAAAAGCGAAGGCGAGATCCGGCCGACGGACATGGTTCCGGTGATCGCTCCTGACAGATCCGGAAAAAGAAAGACATTTCCCATGGTATGGGGATTTTCCGTCCCGGGCATCCGACAGCCCCTTGTGAACGCCAGAGTAGAGAGTGCGAAAGATAAGACTTCCTTCAGAGAATCCTGGACCAGACGACGGTGCGTGGTCCCCGCCTCTTATTATTATGAATGGAGCCATATCCAGGCCGGCGGAAAGATACGGACCGGAGACAAATATACCATCCAGCCAGCCGATGATAATACCACATGGTTTGCGGGTCTCTACCGGATCGAAGAAGGTTATACGGGATTTCGCTACCCTGTCTTCACCATCCTGACCAGGGAGGCCTGCCCGGACCTTAAGAGGATCCATGACCGGATGCCGGTCATGATCAGCAGCCGGGATATCGATGCATGGATATGTCCGGAAAGAATACCAAAGGGTATCAGGCCGTTGACTGATATGCTAGCCGAAAAGACACAGTGAGATGCCTGTCCAGCGAAACCGCCTCGGAGATTTCGATGGACAGGTGCCGTCATACAGGTGTGTCCGGTTACCCGTCAGGACAGCGAAGTCAGAATTCACAGAAAGCAGGTTACCAGTGTAAGTATGGCCAGTCCACCCTGCATGAACAGTATCTTCGGGTTGCTCGTAATGCTGCCATATAAGGCAACCAGTATGATATAACCCATAAGGACCATCAGGCCCACTTTACTGGCAAAAACATAGATCGCCAAAAGAATCATCACGGCAATCAGGCCATTATATACGCCCTGATTTTTGAATAGAGTATTGACTGATTTGCGTTCCAGTTCCTCCTTCTCCATCCCGAATACCCTGGATGTTTTTTCAGATGTGGTTGCGATAGTTTCCAGATACATAATGTAAAGGAACTCCAGGGCGGCCAGTGTGCCTAATATCTTCGTTATTATTGTCATGTAAGCCTCCTTTATACCTCCAGCTGCCAGTCAGTTCATCAATCTTCCCGTCTTCAACGTCATAGACCTTGAATTGTTCTGTATGTCCGAAGTGCTGGAATATTTCTCCATTCTCATAAGTAACTGCAATTCTCATGATCAATCTCCTTTTCTAACGGAACTTTACTGCCGTCCCATAAGCCATAACCTCCGCAGCGCTCTGCATAACAGAAGCGGAGCTGTACCTCACGCATACGATCGCATCCGCACCCATTTCCTCCGCTTCCGCAACCATCCTTTTTGTCGCAAGATCCCGTGCATTGTTCATCATTTCATTATATTTGGTCAGCTCCCCGCCAACCAGCGTCTTAAGGCCTGCACCGATATCACGGACTGCATTCACCGTCTGGATCGTACTTCCTTTGACAAGGCCCAAATGCTCAAGTTCTTTTCCGGCAATTCCTTCAGTAGTCACTAAGATCATCATCTTCTCCTCCTCTTATCTCCTTAATTCGCGTAAATATTGTGTATATCCGCTCCTCGATAAACAAAGCTTTTACTACAGCAGTATAATACCATAATTATAATAACAATTCCATTACAAGTAGACTTCAGCCGGAAATTCACGCTTTGTTCTGATTGAGAGAAAGAATGATTCGTTGTATAATCTGATGTTAGAATGGTATGCTCATCAAATGAGACTCCCCTGAGACGATTCCGGATGATATACGATTTCTAAGCAGCATCACTTTAAAGAAAGCAGGGATATATATGAATAATAAAATCAATACAGTTGCAGTCCTCGGAGCCGGTGCAGTAGGCGCCTATGTATTGTATGGGCTGAAAGACGAATTTAAAGAAAACCTCTGGGTCATAGCAGAAGGTGACAGGGCAGAAAAGCTTAAGACAGAAGGGCTGGTCATCAATGGGATTCCATATACATTAAATGTAAAATCACCGAAAGAGGCTCATGCTGCAGACCTGCTCGTGGTCTGTCTGAAATATGCGGCATTGGCTGATGCCCTGCCGGATATCAGGGATGTGGCAGGACCGAACACGACCATTATCAGTTTGATGAACGGTGTAGATTCAGAAGAAACTATTGCACAGGTGGTCCCGCGGGAGCAGATCATCCATGCGCTTATCCGTATTGCTTCACAACACAAGGGAAATCACATTACATTTCCTCTTCCGGAAGAAAATATGGGTATTTTTTACGGCATACCCTGGGCATATGGCAGAGAGGATGGAAATCAGGTATCCGGCGGGAGAATAGAAAGGCTTGAGGCTTTGCGGGACTGTATGTGCCGGTCAAAAATGGTCACCCACTTAAGTAATGATATCCTGACGGAGATCTGGAAGAAATTCGCCTTAAATATCAGCTTTAACATTCCGCAGGCGATTCTGTCAGCGGGGGTTGGAGTTTACAGCGACAGTATTCATGCTTCATTTATGAGTGAAGCCCTGTGCAATGAAGTGGTCCTGCTGGCAAGCTCCTACGGGATCGACATCCGGACTTCGGACATCCTTTCAGGCTCAAGCGCATCCTCTATTCCCAAAAAAAGCCGTTATTCGACCCTGCAGGATCTGGATGCAAAACGGGCTACTGAAATCGACATGTTCTGCGGTACTGTTATACGTCTTGGCCGCGAAAAGGAAATTCCTGTCCCTTATAATACATTTGCATATCATGTGATAAAGGGCCTTGAGGAAAAGAATACAGGAAAATTTGATTACTGACCAGTTCCGGGGTGCGAAGGACGCAGCGGCCCTTATGGAGGAAGTAACCGGTCTTTTTTCCTGCGGTGATATGGCAGAAGAATACATGGACACCTTCATGCTGGCTATCCAGCAGGCCTATTTTGACGGCAAGAGAAAGAATAAAAAGTACACCCCGAAGAAATACCGAAAGGACCCTGAGACAAACCAATCTTTACCTTCTTTAAACTAATCAAGGAGACAGAGAACCGTCCCCTGTCTCCTTAGTCCCTTTATGGATCTTTCCGGGGCCATACTTTGTCTCAATCTTCCCAAGTGCCTCTGCAAGGCGCTTCTCTTTATCAAGCTTTTTGAGTCTTTTCTTTTCCACCTGCTCTTTTGCCAGCTGATCCTGATAAGAAAATATATCCATCTGAAATGGCTCGTCGACACTGGTAAGATGACCTGTCCGGATGCCCAGCAGGCGGATCGGGGCACCATCCCAGAGCTCATCAAACAGGGTGCAGGCCGTTGCCAGTATATCTTCCTGTCTGTCCACCTGCCGGGGCAATGTTGTCTGACGGCTTACTGTTTTAAAGGTCGCATATTTGATCTCTACGCAGACCATTCCGGCTCTCAGACTGTGCTTTCGAAGTCTGTCTGAGACGGAACCGGCCAGACCGGAGAGAACCGATATTGCCCTTTCTCTTGTTCTGGCATCCTCAGACAGGGTCGTAGAATTTCCAACGCTTTTTACCTCCCTGTCCTCCGTATCCACCTCTGAATCATCAATGCCGTTGGCATATCTCCACAGAAGATCCCCATGACTTTTGAATATGCTTTTTATCCATTCCCTTTCTGATGCCGCCAGATCTCCGATTGTAAGAATACCCAGCTGCTCAAATCTTTCCGCGCTGCTCTTTCCGCACATATGAAGCGCAGCAATGGGCAGGGGCCAGAGTTTATCCTGTATCTCCGAAGCATACAAGGTATGGACTCTGTCCGGTTTCTCAAAGTCGGAGGCCATCTTGGCTAAAACTTTGCGGTCAGAGATACCGATATTCACCGTAAAGCCAAATGTATCCCTGACCCCGTCGCAGATATTTCTTGCCGCCGACTCCGGGGACCTGTATCTGTCCCGGACCGGTTCAAAATCCATATAACACTCATCAACACTAACCTGCTGGATACGCGGGCAGATACCTTTCAGGTACTCCATCAGCTTTCTGCTTTTATCCCTGTAATAAGTATGGTCGGGTCTTACTGAGACCAGGCCGGGACATTTCTTAAGGGCACTGGCCACTGTATCAGCTGTATGGATTCCATACTTTTTAGCCGGAATTGATTTTGCTACCACAATACCATGCCGTGTCTCAAGATCTCCCCCTACGATGGAGGGGATCTTTCGAAGATCTACATCACTTCCGGACTCAAGGAGACGGATAGCACTCCAGCTTAAAAAGGCTGAATTAACATCAATATGGAAAATTATTTTACGATCAAGGGACATATTTAGACCCCCACTTCAATAGCGATATGAACTATGGTATCGTCACACCGGAGTCATATTCAGAATATAACCTGCAAATGCCCCTATGACCCCACCAAGGATATGAGACAGGTTTGAAACATTATCATCCACGAATAATCCCTCATAGATCTGCTGTCCCAGGAAGATTACTGCCACAAGAATTACCGTAACAGGCAGCTCTCCCTCTCTGAACCCTGTAAAAGAAGTAAGCAGGATAAAAGCAAATCCCAGGATAACCGGGGAATTAAAAGTGATCTTTATGTGACTCATATTCCCTCCTCTGACTCCTTACCTTACTTAAGCTGATCCAGATAATTCATGGCAGCCTTCCGGCAGCCTTCAACATCAGCTTAATGTAATAGTGATGATCTTTTCCATCGAAACGACAAGATCCAGGAGGCCTCTCATGTCCGGCTCGCTGAATCGTGCAGGGACCGGACTGTCAATATCAAGTACTGCAAAGACCTCCCGATCTCCATGAATCGGAATCACTATCTCTGATCTCGATTCACTATCACATGCAATATGTCCCGGAAAATCATGTACATCAGGGACCAACAGCGTTCTATCTTCTTCCCATGCGGTTCCACATACGCCCCTTCCCTTCTCAATCTTTACACATGCGGTCTTACCTTGAAAGGGTCCGAGAATCAACACATCACCCTTTACCAGATAGAATCCCACCCAATTGATATCTTCCATAGAGTGATAAAGCAACGCTGCAACATTGGCCATAACAGGGATATAGTCAGATGATATCTCTGCCAGAGCCTCCATTTGTCTTATAATCAAATCATAATCCATCATTCAACCTCCTGGTTTCGCAGTAAGTTCACATCTTCTTCCCAGTTTCGTCAGATTTTCTTTATTTTTTAATCACAGGATCAACACATTTTTCCGTTATTATAGAACCATCAAATAACAAGTGCCATGTTTCAGATAGATTTTTTCATACTTTCCTCTCTTTTTTAAACCGCCCCTCAGGGCGGTTTTTTTTGATTAAAAAGTTTTGAAACAGACGGAACAGGATGCGGTGACAATTCTGATCTTACAAAAAAAAGGCCTCATAGATGAGACCTTTTTTAGAGGCGCAGACCGGATTTGAACCGGTGGATACTGGTGTTGCAGACCATTGCCTTACCACTTGGCTACTGCGCCGAAGGTTATGACCCCTACGGGATTTGAACCCATGTTACCGCCGTGAAAGGGCGGTGTCTTAACCACTTGACCAAGGGGCCACTTCTTGCGCGGCGCGCTTTGTACTTTCTTACGCGGTGCGCGCGACACCCAAGGTAAACTCCCCGAGTAGGACTTGAACCTACGACAGCGCGGTTAACAGCCGCGTGCTCTACCGACTGAGCTATCGAGGAATACTTTCAGGGCTGTGCCCTTTAACACACCCTGAAAACTGCACACATTATATCAGATATCCTTCCGCTTTGCAAGCCTTTTTGACTCTTAAGGTCAAGCGTTCGACCGATTAGTAACGGTCAGCTCCACGCGTCGCCGCGCTTCCACCTCCGTCCTATCTACCTCGTAGTCTTCAAGGGGTCTTCAACTTTAAAAAGTTTGGAGATCTCATCTTGGGGCTGGCTTCACGCTTAGATGCCTTCAGCGTTTATCCGTCCCCGTCTTGGCTACCCGGCCGTGCCATTGGCATGACAACCGGTCCACCAGCGGACGGTCCATCCCGGTCCTCTCGTACTAAGGACAGCCCCCCTCAGATCTCCTGCGCCCGCGCCGGATAGGGACCGAACTGTCTCACGACGTTCTG
>JAFRHL010000024.1 GCA_017433295.1 Eubacterium sp. | reverse complement strand
GTAATTCGGTATCCTTGTCATCGGGATACAGGCATTATCACATCGAAACAATTTTGTCCGGAAAAATGTCTGATTGAAAAACTCTTCATACTAATTTAGATACTTGAAAAATGAAATCTCCCATGGATTTATAAATATAATTGAAAAAAATTGTAAAAATGAAGAGTTCATATTGTATATTCACTTTTCAGACAAGATTTTTAAGCCGAATCCCCTCATAAGAGTCACTACAGAGCCGGTTTTGTGGTATAATTCTTAATGAAAGTATCAGATTTTGAGCAGAGTAAAGAGCAGTTTCGCCATAGTGAACTGAAACTGCTCAAAATGTGATTCTTTCTTATTGTACCAAGTTGCGTCGGGTAGTCATCACAAGTATATGGGGATTGTATCCGTCGGATTTTGCCAAAACCGGGAGTTTTATACAGTAAAGCGTAAGATTTCAAGCTGTTTTATATCTGGGGATCTGATTTTGGACACACTAAACCAGACCTTCCCATGAGGAAAGATCTAAGAGGAGTATATGGAAGGGAAGGATTTCATTTTCTTGCATAGATCCTTCCGATATTCAGCATAGTACATCCGCCGCAGCATGGGCAAATGCGGACGTCCCTTCCCCAGACAGCTTTCAGGATGTCAGCCATGCTCATGTTCTCGTACCTTTGCCTGAAACGCTGGCCGTTCTGGAGTTTAAAGATCAGCCTGAGATTTCTCGTCTTCCATCGGTTATTGAGGAAGCCATAATAGCGGATCTTATGGAATCCGGATGGGAGCACATGCAGCAGGTACCTGGATATGAACACCCTGTTATCCAGAGTGATCATCCTTCTTGGGTCTCCAGGCCGCTTTCCTCTGGCAGAGAAGGTCGTTTGTGTGTCAGTCACATCCACGATCCGGCTGTTGCCGATCGCGATCTTGTTGGTATAGCGTCCCAGGTATTCGATGGCATTGCCGAAGCGGTTGAATGTTTCTTTGATATAAGGGCACCAGTCTTTTTTATAAAGAGCGTCTTTAAACGCATACCACTCCATGGAGTTTCTGAGTTTTTCACAGGATGAGGAGAAACAGAGTTCTCCATTTTTATAAAGGACATCCAGGCAGGAAAGGTATTTCCCCTTAAACTTATCCCTCAGGACATAGACCGGGATGAAGAAAGAACTGCGGGAGCGTTTCAGCTGATGTGCGTCTGTCAGTCCTCCGCCTGAAATGATACAGTGCATATGTACATGGTAGTTTAATTCCTGATCCCACGTATGAAGCACCTGTATGATGCCGGGGGTGGCCCCAAGGTATTTCTTATCAGCAGACAACTGGAGGAGCGTTTCTGCACAACATCGGTGCAGCAGTTCATAAAGGATCTTCTGGTTACAGTAGATGAGAGGGTTGAGTTCGTGGGGCAGGGTGAAGACTACATGGAAATAGGGGGCATCTATTACTTCAGCCCTTCGTTTGTCGACCCAGATCTCTTTGTTCACTGCCTGGCAGTTCGGGCAGTTACGGTTGCGGCAGGAATTGTAATGGATCCGGGTATAGCCGCAGTCAGAACAAAAGCTTACGTTATAACCAAGGCGGCTGGTCCTGCATGCAAGGATTGCAGAAGATGTTTTTTTCTGGACATCTGACTGGAAGGCGCCGGAGGAAGAGAAACTGACATAGGAAAGATCCCATATTTCTTTCACGGAGTGTTCAGGCATACTGGCCTCCGTTCAGGTCAAAAGGACTGACCGGTGTGTTCTTTGATACAACACCCAAATGCACATATACAACAGTAGAGTTAATGCTCTTATGCCCCATAAGGGTCTTGATAGTCAAGAGGTCTGCACCGTTCTCATAAAGGTGTGTTCCGAAAGCATGCCGGAAAGTATGGCAGGTGATCCTTTGAGGCCATCCAAGTGCTTTTTCGTGATTATGGATATGCCTGGAAACAAAGAAGGTATCGATTGGGCGGGAAGGATCTGTCTGTTTGGGAAAGAGCCAGCCGGTCGGCCTGTCACATGCAAACCAGTATTCGGTAAGGATTTCCAGTGCATGATCAGACAGGATGGCATATCTGTCAGACCGGTTCTTGCCATGCCTGATATGGATCCGTTTATTCCTGCGTTGGATATCCTCATACCTGAGGCTGCAGACTTCTCCAACGCGGAGACCGGAAGAATACATGAGTGCGGTCATTGCTTTGACCTTGATATCAGGGATCGTCTCAATAAAGGTTCTGGCTTCTTGCTGGGAGGGCACATAAGGAAGATAGGTATCAAATCTTCTCATAGGCAGCTGTGTAGGATCCCAGGGCTTATGAAGGACATACAAAGTGAAGAAACGGATCTGGGAAATGGCACAGTTAACCGTCCGGTCAGAAAGGCCCCTTGATTCTTTCAGAAAACCAATAAAAGTCCGCTGCTCGGAGCAGGTGACCTGTTCCGGTGATTTATAGAGCGTATTCTCGATATAGTCAAGGTAAGCTGAGATATAAGTACAGTAAGAAGTCACGGTGTGAGAGGTCAGACCGCGAAGAGAGATCATGTTTTTAAATTCATTTAAATAATCCATAGATAACCTCCTGAAATTGATTGAAAAACAGTGAACAATGGTAAACGGACCATGGTTCAGGAGGAGATCTTGGAAAAAAAGAAATATAATTGTATTGTTTAGAAATCCATGATAAAGTAAACATAGCAGTTGGTGTGGTTATGTGTTTGTTTTTGATAGGGGTATCTAAACAATACTACATAATTACAACAACTGCTATTCTTTTTAAGAATCAGTGGTTTCACGTAACTTTCACTAGCCGTCGCGTCAGCGACTTGGTACAATAGAATGGACCCACAGAGAATTAACAGAGGGTTCAGCAATGACCGATCATAAACAGGCTGGAGGGAGGAGCAGATGAACAGAGAAATATATCTTGCCGGCGGCTGCTTCTGGGGCATGCAGAAGTATCTGGATCAGTTTAACGGTGTTATTTTTACAGAAGTCGGATATGCGAATGGTCCCGGAGATGCTGCTCCCACCTATGAGGATGTCTGCCGCAGCAGTGGTCATGCGGAGACAGTCCGTGTTGTCTTTG
>JAFRHL010000023.1 GCA_017433295.1 Eubacterium sp. | reverse complement strand
TAATGCATGAGGCGGCAGGTCCGGTGGAATAAAAGCGTTTCCCGCCCGCCTTCTCAGACCAGGCCAGGGTCTCTCCCTTTCTGTCAAGAATGCTCCCCCGGATATACTCCTTCTCATACATGATCTGTTTTGCCTTCGCCTTCCTCTGGTCGGCTTCTTCTGAAACGCCGGGCAGCAGCGCGGAAATACGGACCAAAGACAGTATGATTAAAATGACGAATACCAGCACAGTACTTTGCAGCCACTGGGCTCTCCTTAAAAAACTCTTCTGTTTCCTCATATCCGCATCCTTTCCATGCAACATTTCCTGAAATTGTGACCAGAAGTCCTGCCATGATGAAACTGACGAACAGGGAACTGCCCCCGCTTGAGATGAAGGGAAGGGTGATGCCGGTCAGGGGTGTAAGCCCCGTACTTCCGGCAATAATGATGATGGCCTGCATAAAGAGCATGATGACAATGCCTGCTGCCACTGCCTGGTGATAACGGTCTGCCTTTCTCACAAAAACCTTCATCCCTTCCAGCCACATAAATATAAATATCATAAATACCAGCAGGGCAAATACCATCCCGCATCTCTGGATCAGAGCCGGATAGACCAGGTCGCTGGTCTTGACCGGGAGCTGTGTCACAGAGGCTGTTCCGAACCAGCCCCCCAGTACAATGGACTCCCTGGCTTTAATCAGCTGGTATCCAAGCCCCAGAGGATCTTTCTCCGGATGCATCCAGTATATGAAACGGCTGCTGATCTTTCCATATGCCTTCAGGAACAGGCCGGTCATCCTGCCGGGCCCGGCTCCGGGTTGGCGGGCAGCCAGCCGGCTGACTCCATATCCTGCCATTACCAGACCCAGAGCGGCTGCGGAGAAGACAGCCAGAGTCCTTAGGAAAACCTTGATCTCAGGCGCAAAGAGAAAAAGAAAGGCAAAGAATACGAACAGCAGAAGCAGCAGGGTCCCGTACTCTCCCTGGAGCATGAGCATGAGGGCCTGGGCTCCGGTTACAAAATAAAAGGCAAAGATCCTTTTCCTTGAAGGCTGGTCTGTTGTTCCCAGGAGACCTGCGGCCAGAAAAATGTAGAGAAGCTTGTTGATCTCCGTGGTCTGGATGGATAAGCCCCCGATCCTGATCCAGTTTCTGACACCCCCCACGGCTGTGGCAAACAGAAGGGTAAACAGGGACAGCCCCATGGAAATAAGAAACAGTAACCGGCAGGTCTTCATGGATGAGATCCCCTTCCAGTTAAAATAGACGGCTGATGCAACGAGGGCTGCAGCAAAGGCCAGCAGGTACTGGGCCTGAAGGCTTCCGGCCGGTGAACCGCCGCTGTACTTTTCCGGCTGTTTTAACATGGCCTCCTTTATAAATATGCACTGGAGCATGGTTCCCACTGTAAGCAGCATCAGAGTATAGACTACGATCTTCCGGTTACCGTGGACCAATGATGTAAAGAACCAGCTGATCAGTATGATAGCTGCCATGATCCCTGCCATATCCAGATAAACGGGGCCGGCCCCTTTAAAATATACGAAAACCAGCACCGGGACCTGGAGAAGAAGGACTGCCGGGGCCGGCCCCCTTCGAAAGCTGTACAGTGCTCTCCTTAACTCAAAGGACAACCGGTTAAGAAGCATCGGTATTCTGACTGTCATATTCATAGCGGTTTCCCCCTGTGGTGGTCTGCCATTATCAATCGAAATCGCCTCGGCGATTTCGCGCGAGTTGCGCAGCAGATTTCGGTGATCACTCATTTTCAATGGTTATCAGAAACTCTCTTCCTCCAAGATCTATATACATATGATCCTTCAGGACTGTGCTGGCCTGCAGGTTCCCACCTACTGCCAGTTTATTTCTGCTTCCCTCATCCTCCAGGATGATACAATGATTCTTTTCTATGATCCGGCAGTGTCTCCTGGCAACACAAAGATCATCGATGACCAGGTCGTTTTCCGGAGCCCTGCCCATGGTAAAGGGCAGCTTATGGACTTGGATCTGCCTGACCGGCTTTCTTCTCTCGTCCAGCTCGGTTATAAAGATCTTATAGTCCGGGCTGCGGTTAAGATAGACAACATTTTCCGGAAGACCGTCATTTTCCGGATCTGCCTCTTTCCGGATCCTTTCAGGCCGGTCTCTCCGGGCAGAAAGCTCCGCCTTCCGGATCTCCCTAAGAGCCCATTCATCGACAAAATGTTCTCCTTCCTCCGCCGCCTCTGCCAGCTGCCTGTTGGACCGGATCAAGATAAATACGATGGCCGCGATCAGCACGATCACGCCCAGCTGAGATAATATGGACATAAAATCAGCTCCTGTTCTTCATTTAATAATTCATGATAACAGGAGCATACCATATACCGGCTTTTTCTTCAAAAGGCCGGCTTTATTTACTTTTACACATAAATATTATTCCTCCCCATGCATATCCCAAAGGATTTTAAGAATATGGGGCAGGTCATTTTCCTCCTGCCACACTGAACCCTCGGACAGATTCTTCATCAGGATATCCGCAATTTTTAATCCTTCCTGGCCGAAGCCTTCAAATTCTTTTAAAAGCTCCTGCCGGTTTTCCCCGTCGAAGGGGGCGGTCCAGCATTTGCCGGTCCAGAGGGAGTAGAGGAAGGCACAGTAAAAATAGATGTCGTTCATAATAAAGTCTTTGGACAGACGGCTGGGCTTCCTCTTATAACAATAATCTTCAAACTTTTCCAGCTCCAGAAGGTCTGCCTGAAAGCCCTTTGGCACAGAAAGGCCGGGCTTATGGGGGCTGGTATAATCTGCCGGCTTTGCCGGACGTTCCCGGTAATTAACCCACAACCTGGCTGCCTCTTTTTTAAAGGACTGGCCTTTTTTCAGCTTATTTAAGTCTTCAAACAGGAGCCGGTCTGTAAAGGTGTAGCGGCAGTAACCCTGCTTCTCATAGCCGTAGTCATGTTTTTTCTCACAATCAAGGAGCTCTTTAGCCACACAGACAGAAAAAAGCCACTTCCAGGCAGCCGGGATATCATAGGCGGAATCATATTTCCGGCACAGGTCATCTTCTATCTCATAGCCCTTACGGGCAAGCTCCCTGGCTACGGCCTCAATCATACACCAGATCTCCTGGCTGTTGGCCAGGGAGTCGGAATGATACCTGGCAATCATTTCCAGAATAATCTCGGAGGGCGTCACCCCCAGGGGCTCCATCTGGGCTTTGGCCAGCAGCTTCTCTATGGAAGAAAGGGATGGCTGTAAGGCAATACAGAACCGCAGGAGCCACTCCCGGGTCACGATGGCCTTTCCCGCCCTGATCTTGGAAAACTGGGCTTCACAGTGAAGGAGGCCGATATCCCTCAGAAACCAGGCAGCCTTCTCATAATAGCCGTACTCTTCCTCTATCACTTCCTCCAGACATTGACCGAAGCTTTTGACTCCATCTCTGAATTCTTCTCTGTAACTTCTGATTATTTCGTAAAACTGGTCCAGGGAAACCGCCTCGGATAACATGACCCAAAGATCCATGGTAGCCAGCCGTCTGCCGGTGTCCACCTGGTCTTTTTCCAGCAGGATCTCCTCCACTTTGCTCTTTACCTCCTCAAAGGAGTCTATGGTAAACAGGCCGTTTATCATGGCGATCCACAGGGCATCTTCTATATTTTTGCAATAAAGACCGTACCCCATATAGGTTTCCAGCAGAACATGGTTGATCTCCTCAAGTCCCATTTCGAAGGCCAGACCCAGGGTCACATAAATCTCCCGGCTGCCGGGCATGGAGCCCTTAAGCCAGGCACCTATGGTCTGCCTGGTCACCGGAACATAGGAAACCTGTCCGGTATCCCTTTTTTCAATACGGTGCCGGACTTTCCTTGCCAGGGAGGTGTTGCTGTAATCAAAATAATCCATTTTTTCTTCCAGAAACTCAGCAAATGGCTTTCTTCCGGCCTGTATGACCCGAAGCCTGTCTTCGATCTCTGCCAGCACATTCTCTGTTGTATTCAATCTTTTCATTTATTCTCTCTCCAGACTCTGATCATACCGACAATCTGTATGACGGCAGTGAGAGTTCCCATTATTATAAAAAACAGCAGCCAGAACTTCTGAGGAACAAAATAAGAGGCGGCGATTTCTATCAGTTCTCCTGTCAAAAGACACAGACCGATTCCCATCCACAGAGGTTTTTTGATCTGCCTGGACATAAGAAGGGTTATATAGCCCAAAATAAGGATGAGCCACATGCCGCCCATACCCAGGGCAATCTTCCAGTGGCCGATCATCAGGGTATAGTGGGATAAAAACATGACACAACCGGTGAGAAATCCCACAGGAAGGGCTGTCAGGAGAAAATCAGTAAATCCACCCTTCTCTTTTTCCTCTTCCTTTTCCTCCAGGATCCTGTAATCTGCCCCCCGGGACTTCCTCCCGGGGCCCGGGGTCTCCGGATCCGGACTTTTTTCTACTGTACTAAATCCCCGGGTCTCCGGATCCATTTTCCCGGTCTTCAAAGATTCCGGCTCTCTTTCTGCTGCTGAAACGTCCATTTTTTTCTCCTTCCGGATGCATGGAGTACGGAACCTGGGTTCTTCCAGGATCTTATCCCATCCTTCCTGTCCCTTCAGGGATGTCCTGATCCTCTTAAAAACAGGTAAATTTTTTTCTTGTATTTTAAGGAGGATCCGGCCGGCCTCCGTCTCATCTTTTTTTAATCCCGCCTTAAGGATGAACTCCAGCTCATGGCAGCAGGATTCCAGGCTTCTGCCGGAGATCTTATCAAGGAGGGCATCCAGATAAAGATCCATCAGCTCCCGGTTCTCCTCTTCCTGATGAAGCCTTTCCAGGCAGCGGTCCCTGATTCCTTTAAATATTTCTTCCCGGTCGCTCCAGTACATCAGGTCAGGCAGATTGGCGGCAATGGTTTCCGGAGAAAAATAAGTATTTCTTTCCCTGAGCCAGGTATCACAGAAGATCCACTGGATTTTTTCCAGTTTTCTTCCCTCTTCCGAAGAGAACTCCAGATAAGCCGATATCTCATCCAGGACTTTCTTATATCTGTCCCGGTCCTGCTTCCAGTAATAAGCCAGACCTTGATAGAAAATGTCAGACAGGTCTTCTGATCCCGGATCCCTGACCACAGGAATCCTGCCGGGCAAAATATGGGCTTTCCCGGCACAGGGCTTTTGGGAGAAGAAAAAGGCGATGCCTCCCCTGCCCTTACCGGCAGGGGATCTGTAGCCTGCTTTTTTCCTGAGCTCCTCCGGTAGAAGGCAATGCACGGCATACATGATCCTGGCTGCACCTTCCGCCAGCTCCTGCCCGGTCCACTCCGGGCATACAATATTCAGGCCCTCCCGGCCCTCCATCAGGCTGGTAAAAAGTACCTTTAGAAAGTCAGGAAGCCGGTCATAAAGACCTGCGGATTTCAGGATCTCGTCCGGATCGCTCTTATATTCAGTAAATGTCAGTTCAGGCAGATTTTCCTGCCCTTTTACTGCCGGATCTTTGAAGAGCAGCCTGCCGGCTCCCGCAAAATATGCCTCCGGCCTCGTTTCTCCCGGATCTGCCGTCTGCAGGATGCGGACATATTTATTGTTCCTGCCGTCATCCCCCTGTTCAAGGGGCCAGAGAAACAGACGCACAAACCCGGCTGCCGGGCTGTATATCAGTTCCTCCACCACTGTGTCATCTGTTCTGCAGGGCTCCGGCTCCGCGGCCAGTTTTTCCAGTTCCTTCAGCATGGCCAGGGACCTGGGGGTGGAAGAAGCGGTTATCCCCCAGCCCAGCCTGCTGCCTGTGATGCAATGGTCGGACCAGGTGTACTCATGTTGTAAAAACCGTATTTTCACTCAAGCCACCCTCTTTCCTGCATATATTTCATGACCATCCACAGGACAGGCTCCTCTGCTCTTATGGGGGCGACCCTGCTGACAGTTTTAGACAGCCTGCCTTCAGGAGTGTCCGTCTCCTCCACCTCGCAGCCCAGAGCCGATATGGCGAAAAGTCCGCTTTCTTTATAGTCATCCAGATTGCGCTGGAGCCGGAAGACCTTCTGGTCAAAAATCTGTTTTAATATATTCTGGCGGAGAAAATGATGATCCATATTCAAAAAGCCGTAATTAACAGACTCCTTTTCAAAAAGAAGACGGCTTCCGGTGTAGGAACTGATCTCTCCCAGGTCCTCAAGAAGGTCGCTCTTGGCAATGGTGAGGGCCATGTACTTGTTTTTCAGCTCACTGTCTCCCACTCCCATCCGGATGGAATCCAGGATCACCTCCGCTTTTCTTTCGTAAAGAAAGTCCTCGCTGATTTCCCGGTTCCAGGAAGAATCACCGGTGTTCATGACCTGGCAGCCATTCCGGTTACTCATCTTCTGGACGGAGATCTGCTCTTCCCGGGAAAGAATATGAAGCTTTTTAAGCACCCGTTCTTCATCCGGTCTCTGCCGGGAGTAAAAGGCATATTTCAGCTGCATCTGGGCCGGATCCACCAGGCAGATATAGCCGTCCATATGCCGTACAAAGCCGGTCCTGCCGGAACCCGCATTCTCCCTGATCAATTCTCCTGCCACGTCATAGACAGCCAGCAGCAGGTGAAGGGTCTTTTCGGGAATACGGTAGGTAAGTTCCATAAAGACAGGCTTTTTGAAAGACTTGGTGGTGGCTTCGGGACAGATTCCCTGACGCCACATCCTGTCGGCATTTCTCTCCATATCAAGCTTATAGCTGTCGGCCGGATTCCCCTCGGCACTCCTGACGGAGAGATTTTCCCTCTGCATGATATCATAGCTGTTCATGATCAGGGAGGAAAGATACACGGTCTTTCCTGAAGCCACACTGCCCGCAAGACCGATCATCAGCATGTCATAGTGAAAAAAATGCTGGGGCAGGACATTGTGGCACCAGGGACAGATCATAGTATTGGAATAAACGGTCAGAGCCCCCTCCTTTACGGAGAAGGAATAGCCCATGCTTTCTTCATCATAATGCCTCTGGGCAAGCTCGTGTCCGGAGGTACTGAGCTCCTGGTTGAGGACGGTGATCATCTCATTGTCAATAAAGACCCTTCTGGCATCCACCTGCTCCTCGGGAATACCCATGGCAGTCCAGAAGGAGAGATAGGCAGTATCGGTCCTGGCACTCATCACCTCGTTCAGGGCCGGCGACCGGAATCTGGCCCCATCGGTCCTGAGAAGAAACCCCGGCTCATCATTGGATATTTCCCTGAAACAATATGGACATTTTCTCAATGTAGTTTGTTTATTTCCCTGCATGGGAGCCTCCTGTGCTTACTTTGGCCCGCACCCGCTAAAATAAATGCCACAAAAAGGATCCGGACCTTTTATGGCTGTCAGCATTTTCCTGTTGCTCTTATGGATATCTCATGATGGGATTCCAGAATAATATAGTATAAAATATCCTTCATGATAAAGGCGGACATGGTAACCCTGCCCTGGTCCCGGCCAAGACCGGCCTCACGGATCTCAAAGGGCTGGTCATCTGACCTTACCAGCAGGCGGTCCTCCTCATCCGCTGCACAGATGGACAGGCCCTGGTCTTCAATATAATAGGTATAATCTCTTCCGGAGGGCTGGCGCCCGTACATCATGACCTGGTCCAGGGGAACCTGGCCCTTACGGGGCTTCCCGTCGGGGCAGGTGCCGGAACAGCCCCCGAAGGCTGATCCGTGAGTAATGAGAAAATCCAGCCCGAAGCATCTCTTTGACTGGATCTCCGCCTGTCTCATTTTCTCCCGCTCTTCTTTGGCATGCAGTTCCCTTTCTCTCTCCGATGCCTCACTTACAAAATCCAGGATCTTGCCGGACTGATTCAGCCTGAATCGAAGCATGATACACTGGCCGGTACCGAAAATGACAAATATTCCTGATATAATAAAAGCAATTTTCATGGTCAACATAATGATACCACCTTATATACGCAAAGCCGGCCTTTCCATCCGATAAGTCATTTTATTGTTTTCCATCCGATAAGTCACATTATACCAGACTATGAAATATTCTCATAGCCTTTCTGTTTATTTATTTTTACGTGGATTTCTCCCACCAACGACAGGAGAATCCTTTGCTTTCCTCTCATGAATGAATCAACAGATTCCTGCCTCTGAGATTGATTTTCAGTAATAATTATATTATGATGATATCAGGGTCAAAAGGTCTGATTTCATGATATGCCTGCATAATCGTGAAATATATATTTTGGAGGATGGCATGCCGATTACACCATTAAAGATAAAAAAAGAATTCGATATCCTGGCTCTTGACTGTCTCCATTACCTGGAGTACAGAAGTAATTTTATTTTTCAGAGCGACTATCATGAAAACTGGCATCTGATTTATGTAAAGAAGGGCTCTTTTGAAATTTCCTCTCCCCGGATAAAAGATACTTCCCTTTTCCTGGAGCAGGGAGATTTCTTTCTGGAGTGCCCGGGAGAGTATTATTCCTTCAGGTCCGCTTCGGAGGACCCGGTTTTACTTCTTTGTACCGGATTTGTCTGCAAGTCTTCTCACCTTGCCACCATGTCCTGCTGCCGCCTTCCCGGGGATAAGGAGATCCATCATCTCCTGTCATTATTCCTTGAGGAATCCCGCAGGAGTTTCTCCAACCGGGTAAATGAAAACGGACAGTTTGTATTAAACCGCAAATACCACCAGATCATGGGAAGTGAGCAATTAGCGTGCATGTACCTTGAAATGCTCCTGCTCCACCTGCTTAAGCATTTCTCTGCTGCCACTCCTGCCATAGGGCTGGCCGGCAATGAACTGTCTGAGGAGGGAGACAGCGAAAAAAAGAAGCCTGAAGGGACCGCAGGTCCCGGTTCAGACTCCATCTTATTAAGGCAGATCACTGAATATTATGCATCCCATATCCTAGAGGGAGTCAGCATCCTGGAATTATGTGCTGTCTTCGGCATCGGTAGAGGACATCTGCAGCGCATTTTCCGGGAACAGACAGGCTGTTCCGCCATTGATTACTTCAGCAGAATGCGCATCAGTGTCGCAAAACAGATGATACAGGACGACCGGATGTCTCTAACGGAAACTGCCCGGGCACTGGGATTTTCTTCTGTCAGCTCTTTCTCAAGACAGTTTAAGAATATTACGGGAATGCCTCCCTCCTCCTACAGGCAGTCTGTACGGACCGTGGAAAAAAATCCCCTCCTGAGGCAGATTGATTTTACCTCCACAGGTTCTCCGGATACAGACCCCTTTCCTTCATAGAGGCTATGGCCTCCATAACCGTTGCCTTATCCTCCTTATAGGTGACACCATACCATTTCTCCTCGGACTCAAGGACCTTCACCACGGCCTTGTTTTCTTCAAGGAGCTGGGATACCACACCGGGAAGGAAATATTCACATTTCAGGGGATTGGTCTTCAGGTTTTTATCCAGAAAGGCCGGGAACCTGTCCTCTATTTCCTTCATAAAGCCGGGGGTAAAGCCCCAGCAGTTCATGGATACGGGGGTCCTGTCGGGAATTGCTTCCCAGGTCTTCCCCTCATCCAGGGTGAAAGCTGCCCCATCGCCCTTCTTTTCAATCCGGGTCCTCTCCGTGATATCGGTAAGATTATTGTCCTTATCTACCTGGCAGACTCCTCTGGCCACATGGCCGTTTTCCGTGATGGTATTCTCGATATGGAAACCGATCATGACAAAACGGTATTTATCATCATCCTCATGGGTAGTCAGATAACGATAAAGCTCCCGGAAAGCCTTGGGGCCGTAATAATCATCCGCATTGATCACCGCGAAGGGCGCGTCCACCACCGGGGCGGCGCACAGTACCGCATGTCCGGTGCCAAAGGGCTTGACCCGGTCTTCCGGTACTGAATAGCCCTCCGGCAGCAGATCGTTCTCCTGGAACACATATTCCACATCGATATGCGGCTCTATCCTGCTTCCGATCATCTCCTTAAATTCTGCTTCAATGGCATGTTTTATAATAAAAACTACTTTTCCGAATCCTGCTCTTTTTGCGTCAAATACAGAAAAATCCAGTAAGGTATCACCGGCAGGATCCACCGGATCCATCTGTTTTAATCCTCCGTACCTGCTTCCCATACCTGCTGCCAGCACTACTAAAATCGGTTTATTCATTTTTTTCGCCTTTCCTTTCCTGATATTACACATATTTTCCCATAAATCACCGAAAAGTTCAATATCCTTTTCTTGAATATTTTTATTCTGGTGATATAATAGTGTAGATGCGCGGTAACCGCCCGGACATACCGGGATGCTGCCAATTACTGATCATGGAGGATAAAAAAGATATGATACCGGAACAAAATAACCTGCTTTCCCAGCGGGATGCATGCTTAATGAATGGTGATTACACAGTACTTAATGGAGAATATACCAAGAACCTGAACGTCTATATGACAGGCGAAAAGCATAAAGAAGCCTATGATTATATCATGATGCTCCTGGACCGTTCTACAGATAATACGCTGGGATTCGGCATCAAGATGGGCGCCCAGAAGAAATACGGGGTTAGCTTCTGGAACGAGGAGGACATCCCGAAGGACTACCTGTAAGAAACCGCAGCTTTTTTTCGGTTTCCTGGTCAGAGGAGTCCGGGTAACATTACCATATAAGGAAGAGGCTGTCGCAGTGCGACAGCCCCCGTATATTTAGGAGACAGAGAACCGTCCCCTGTCTCCTTCTCACTTATTCATGCCGCAAAGCCACGATGGGATCCAGATTGGCCGCTTTCACTGCCGGGGCAAATCCGAAGACAATGCCGATGACCATGGAAAAGATAATGGCGATTATTACGGAAGGTATGGAAATAGCTACCGGTACCTTGGAAATCTTTCCTATGGATTCCGCCAGTATGATTCCGGTAATGGTTCCTATAATACCGCCTAAGCTGGTCAGGGCTGCCGCCTCTGTCAGGAACTGGGCAAGGATCGTATTCTTCCGGGCACCGATGGCTTTCTTAAGACCGATCTCCCGGGTACGCTCTGTAACGGAAACCAGCATAATGTTCATAACACCGATTCCGCCTACCAGAAGGGAAATACTTGCGATCCAGATCAGCTGTTTATTGGTGGTGGCTGAAAGATCCTCGTTCTTCTGGGCCTGTTCTGTCATATCCTGTGACCGGTATTTTACTTCCTTATTGGTCACATTATCATTCAAAAGGTCTGCTGCCTTTTTTCCCACGGAACTCATATTCTCCGTGGAATCTGCCAGCAGCTTGACATTTTGGGGTTCATCGTATTGCAGGATGATATCCCACACCGCATCGGGAACAATGACCGTTCCGCTTCTTCCCTGGTCATCTACAAATTCATAATACTGGTCCGGGCTGTCAACCTCCAGCTTGAATTTCGATGATTCCTCTATGGTACCGATAATGATGAAGGGTTCTCCCTTGATATCGATGGTCTTTCCTATGGGGTTTTCCTCCCGGAAAAGACTGCTGGATACAACGGAATCGATCAGAGCCACTTTCCGGTAATTATCATAGTCCGACTGCTTAAAGGGGCGTCCGGATGATATGACGTATCCGCAGGCATCCAGATAATAGATGTCAGCTCCGATGAGCTTACCTCCCTGAAGCATGGTAGAATTATAATAAATATACTCCACCTGATTCCGCTGCTTATAAAGACTGGCGGATTTCACATGATCAAGTCCTGCCAGCACTTCCCTCATCTCCGGGGAAATAACCGGCACTCCTTTGGGAAGCCCCTCATAATCCATCTCGTAATCATAATCTCCGCTGGCTGTCAGCCTGACATTGACGGTATTGGTTCCGGATCCGATCAGGTTCTTCCTGATCTGCTCATTGGTCCCTTTAATGGTTGATACAATGGCGATTATGGCGGCTATACCAATAATGATACCCAGCATGGTCAGTAAGGATCTTAATTTGTGCCCCCAGATTCCCTGAAAGGAAATTCTTAAATTTTCAAGCATTTTTTATCCATCCTTTCAAAAGAAACTACCAGACAACGTCTCCTGTATCCTCAGATATTTTTGTCTTTGCCCCTTCTCTCAGTTTCTTGTCATAGGCAAAGGCTACTTTATCATCAAGAGTCAGGCCTTCTGTTATTTCCACAAACTGGCCGGATATGGTCCGTCCGGTCTTAACATAGGACTTTTTAAGCCGGCCTTCTTTATCTGCTTTATAAACATAACTGCGCTGTCCTTCGGTGACCACATAAGCCAGAGGAAGATAGATCACATCTCCTGTGGAGGTACCCATGGTCTGAGAATCATAGGTGATCTCTACCTGCTCTCCTATGTTAAGATCACCGACATCTGCTATGTAGGCGGTTACGGCATAACTGGAACTGTTGGGATTACCTGATACGTCCATAGCGTCTGATCCTGACGGATAATCGGCAATCTCCTTGATCTCTGCTTCATAGCTTTCATTGGTCTGATAGGATGTTACCCTTAAGATTCCTCCCACCTTGACAGTGTCCAGATTAAGCTCGCTGACAGATGTTTTCACATATACTCCGTCATCGGCCCGGACTATAACAACAGGGCTGTCCGTAGGTGCTTCCTCGGCAGTATAAGCCAGCGTTACTTTTCCTGTTATGGTTGCCCGGACAATGGCATCATCCACGACCTTTTTGGCTTCCTTATAGTTGATCATGGCCTCATTCAGTTCCTGCTTGGCATCCGCAATATCCTTCTCCTTCTCGGCAATTGCCTCTTTAAGCTCTTCCGCTGTATAGGAGGTGATATCATCATTACCGGAAGCATCATTTCCGGTTCCGCTGCTGCCTGAACTGCCGTTCGAACTGCCGCCCGATGAGGATGACTTTTTCACTTTCACAAGGTAACTGCCCTTTTTGCTTCCGATGGAAGCCGTTATCTTGAGGGCTGCGGCCGTTTCATCCGAACCTACCGTGAGGATTCCCCCTGAGGAAATCCCGGTTGATCTGGATTTGGCATTGGTCACACTCCAGGTAACACCGGAGGCACTTACATTATTGCCCGTCACCGTCGCTTTAAATCCGTATTTATTTCCCGTATATACAGTTCTTAAGCCACTTCTGGTAGGCTTGACACTGATGGTCTTTACGGCAACTAAAAGCTTGTTCAGCTCCCTGATGGTATATTTCTTTTTGCCGGATATCTTTTTGGAGAATTTTGTATCCGGAGTGATGGTAATGCTGTTTATCGGATCTTTTCCTGCAGCAAATGCGTCATCTGATTCATAATCACGTATAACGGCGTATTTATTCTTGCTGATCAGATTGTTAATAACAGAACCGGTTATAGGGGCATTCTTTTTCAGGTAATATTTATATTTTGACTTTAAGGTCCCCTTACCGGCTTGATGCTGTGTATAACTGGTAAGGGCTTTCAACAGGATATCCGTGACAACTTCCTTGGTTTTAATCAGGCTTTCCAGCTCCGGAATGGTATAATTCTTACTATCGTTTATAACTCCTTTTATTTCTGAATCCGGGGTAATGGCAAATACCTTTGAAGCTTCTGCCGATGTCTTTGAATCGTATACCCGAAACTGTATATATTTACCTGCATAAGGATCTTTAAACAGGGCGTTTACCACCTTCCCGGATACGGTAGGTTCGGTATTTCCTTCTTTATAGAGAAGATATAATATAGGAGTTGAACTACTGCTTCCATCCCCGGTGCCCGGTGCCTGCTGGCTGTCGACTTCACTGATATTTGTATAACGCCCATTTAAATTGTCCAGTGCTGTGATGGCATCTGCTTTTAACTTTGTAATGGCTTCAGCAGTGGTGGCCTTATTGATTTCGGTCGTAGCATTGCCTACAATTTTTTCAGCCTGTGTCGAATCATAATAGTTATATTTTTTGCTGTTAAACTCCTTAGTAATTAATTCAAAAGCATTGTCCCTCTTTTCCTGAAGGGCTGCGATCCGGTTAAGCTCTGTAAAAGCCTGATTACGTAAGCTATTAATCTCATCTTCTTTGGTGATCTCTGTTGAATCAATCTGATTTTTATAGTTGTCCGCAACTGTATTTGTAGCTCCTGTGTCTACTGTTTTAGCTTCATCAGCTGCTGAGCTTTCTTGAATCTGCTTGATATTTACATCTCTTAATCCATCAATGGCAGATTTGGCCGCTTCCCTTGCAGCCTTCAACGGATCCTCTGTTTCGGATCCCTGGTTGTCTCCTGAACCTCCTTCTCCACCGGATCCCTGGTTATCTCCGGATCCGCCTTCTCCTTCTCCCTGAGCCAGCAATGTGCCCTTGCCGGTCTGGTTCAGCAGAGATTCAAAGGCAATGTCCTTGATCCCGGTCATGCTAAGGGAGGCCTGCATTAAAGGTGCCCCGCCTCCGTCGAAACCCTTGACCGGTTTTGTATTCTTAAGCTTCTCCAGCTGCCTTTCCATGGCGGCTATCTGCAGCTTGGCTGATTCTATCTGAAGCTTCTGGAGCTTAACATCGATCTCCTGCTCATCTACATTGTATTTGAGGAGCTTGTCCCCTTTCTTAACCTGCTGGCCTTTTTTTACATAGACCTTTTTGATTGCTCTTGAACCGTCAGGAATAACCTGCTGCACAAAATCAGATGAGATCACTCCCGTCAGCTGGGAACCATAATCAGCGTAATCCGCTGCATTTAAGGCTTCTACGGGATATACTGTCACCGTGTTACTCTTGCTGTTCCTCTGCCAGTACCAGATACCGACGCCGATAAGGGCTACCACCAGTCCGCCGATCAGTGAGCCGATCAGAATTTTCTTTTTATTCATTCTCCGGGCCCTCCTTCAGCTCTCCATCAAGGATGCGCACAACCCTTTTGGCATGTCCGGCAATGTTCGCATCATGAGTGATCATAATTACTGTTACACCTTCATCATTGAGCCGTTGGAAAAGCTCCATGACCTGTTGTCCGGACTTACTGTCCAGAGCTCCTGTAGGTTCGTCCGCCAGGATTATCTTGGGATTATTCACCAGGGCCCTGGCTATGGCCACTCTCTGCTGCTGTCCTCCTGACAGCTGGGATGGCCGGAAGCTGATCCTGTCCTCCAGTCCGACCCTTTCTAAAGCCTGAAAAGCGATCTCTCTTCTTTTCCGAACCGGTATTCCGGCATAGCTTAAAGGCAGAGCCACATTGTCGAGGGCATTCTGTTTGGCCAGAAGATTGAAACTCTGGAACACGAAACCCAGTGTGTTCAGTCTCAGATCTGACAGGCGGTTCTCACTGTAGGAAATAATGGATTCTCCCTCCAGCAGGTAATCCCCCCTGGTGGGACGGTCCAGACAGCCGATAATATTCATGAGAGTTGTCTTTCCGGAACCGGAGGGACCCATGATAGCCACATATTCCCCCGCATCGACTGACAGGTTTATGTCCTTCAGCGCAGGTACCACAAGGGTCTCCTGAATATAATCTTTATAAATGTGCTGTAACTCTAATAGCATATAAACAACTTCCTTTCCGGGGAGATTGTTCCCCGTCAGTCAATAGTTACCAGACCGTCATCATTTGCCCCATCATTATTCTGCCCGGAGTCACCTGCGTCATCCAGGACATCTGCTCCCAGACCGGAACCGTCATCAATGATCTGATCTCCGGAGCCGTCTCCGTCAATACTCTCTGTCATATCATTTCCATCGGTCAGGGTAGAACCTTCGGAATCATTGTAGAGAGTATCATCATTCTGCTCTTCATCCAGATAGTCTTCGCCGGTCTCCGTGTTTACCTTTGTGATCTTCATATTCTCATGGAGAGAATCTGAATCACTGGCGATATAGTCCGTGATGGACAGGCCGTCAAGGATCTCGTATTCATCCAGATCCTCATCATACTTGCCCACTTTGATCCTTCGCAGGGTCAGCCTGTTCCTGCTGTTGGCTGCCCAGACATAAAACTTCTTTCCATCTTTATGCAGATATGCGGAATTGAGCCACATACCCTCTTTGTCCGAATCCTGTCCCTTATCCTGCTCCACCAGAACATGCTGTCCCAGCATCAGGCCTTCGTCGCTGTCAAGCTTTACGTAGAAATAATAGCTGGTAGCACTTTCCGCGTTGTTGTTCCCGGTATCGTATTCCACATCCGATGAGTTCTGTGATTCAGAATTCACATTGGAGTCTGTCTTGACTTTTTCTATGGTACCCGTCCAGGTGGCCTGATCATCCACGCGGGACCGCACGATCACAGGGTCTCCCTCGTTGATCTGCCAGACATTGGTCTCACTGATCTTACCCTTCACCCTGTAATCGCCAAGGGCCAGGATAGTCATATATACATTTCCTTCGGAACCGTCATCGGATGAAGAGGAATCATCACTGTCCTCTCCTGCCGGCTTGCCCAGACTGGAATTGATACTTTTCACAAGGCCTGCCATCTTACTCTTTACCGTGGCATCCTTTATATTCTTTTCCAGAGCCTTGATCTCCTGCTTGCTGGACTTAATGGTAAATTCATTGGACTTGATCTTGGTCTGGTTTGTAAGGATGGCAGTCTGGAGTTCGATCTTCTCTGTGGCATTTGCCGATTTGAGGTCCTTCTGGTTATCGGCAATGGTCTTTGTCAGTTCCTTGTTCTCCAGAGTAAGACTCTCCACCTCCAGCTCTTTTTTCTCCTTATTGAGCTTTAACTGTTCTGTATTATAGGAAAAGAGCTTATCTCCTTTTTTGACCTCATCCCCGACGGAAACATAACATTCAGAAACGGAAAGGTCCTGCTGAAGAGTGATCTTCCAGGAGTCCTGGGCTTCCACTTCTCCTGTATACCTGTTGGACATACCATTTGCGCTGCCAAGACCTGTCAGGTCTCCCACTGACTCCACATAAGCTTTACTGTCGTCTCCGCCGCCCAGATTCCGTACAATGAAAAATATGGCTATTCCAATCACAAATACAGCAGCTGCCGCAATGGCTGCGATCTTCTTTGGAGATAACTTCTTTTTGGTTTCGGGAAGATAGCCCTCAGGGACAGACATCTCTTCTTTTTTCTTTTTGCCGAAGAGAAACTTCTTTGCGCCCTTTTTCCCGGAGCGCCCGAACTTTGCTTTTTTCTTTTTCCCTGATTTTTTATTTTTGCCTTTCTTTTTTCCGAAAAGGCCCTTTTTCCCGGTCTTTTTATCTTCAGACTCTTCCTCCGCAGGCTCTTCCTCCCCTGTCCCGGTTCCGGCATACAGTTCTCCTTCGTCCAGAAGATAATCGTCCTCTCCGGCATAGAGCTCTCCCGCATCCGAAAGGTCATCCTCCGCCCCGGCTTCAACATACAGTCCCTCTGCTTCCATGAGGGCCAGGTCATCAGAAAAATCATCTTCTGCCGTCTCAGCAGGTGGAAGATCCTGGTCAATGCTCTCTTCCTCTGTCAAAACCTGGTCATCAGGGTCCATATCATCCATCAACATATGATCGGAGATCTGCAGCGAGGAATCGTCAATGTCTTCTTCCAGAAGATCATCATCGAGCAATTCTTCATCCAGAAGATCGTCTTCGCTGTCTACATAGTCAATCTCATCCAGGTACAGATTGAATTTTTCCTTCTTTTTCCGAAACATTTATAGCCTCCTTGATCATACAGTGGATATATCAATATAAAATAAATATTTGCATAATAATACACGTTTAACATAATAACACATAAACAAAAAAAAAACAGCTATTTAATCAAAGAATTAAAAAAAAATTCATATTTTTTTATTATTTGATTCAATAACGCTGTTTTTATTCCTATAAATCAGGCTGATATACATTTTTTAACATGCATATATCAGCCTTTTTTTATCCTAATGTCCTGATCCTGTCCATGGCCTTGCAGGTATTTTCAAAGGTACCGAAAGCTGTAAGACGGAAATACCCTTCTCCGGAAGGTCCGAAGCCCGACCCCGGAGTGCCGACTATGTTCGCTTTATGAAGCAGGTAGTCAAAGAACTCCCATGAGTTCATCTTTCCGGGGGTCTTCAGCCAGATATAGGGGGCATTGACTCCTCCGAAGACTTCGTAGCCGGCACCTTTTAGTCCTTCTTTAATGATCCCGGCATTTCTCATGTAGTAAGCAACCTGTTCCCTGATCTGAGTTCTCCCCTCCGGTGTATAGCAGGCCAGGCCGGCTCTCTGCACAATATATGGAGCCCCGTTATATTTGGTGCCATGCCGTCTTGCCCAGAGAGAATGGAGGCTGGTTTCCCCTGCCTTTATGTCTTTGGGTACAACGGTAAAGCCCAGGCGCAACCCGGTAAAGCCGGCATTTTTTGAAAAACTGCGGAGCTCTATGGCACAGTTTCTTGCTCCGCGGCACTGATAGATGGTGTGAGGTACATCATCCTCGGTGATATAGGCTTCGTAAGCGGCATCGTATATAATGACTGCCCCGATCTCATTGGCATAGTCCACCCATTTCTGGATCTGGTCGATGGTCAATGTGGTGCCGGTGGGATTATTGGGTACACAAAGATAAATTATATCCGGATCCCTGTCCGGAAATTCCGGCACAAATCCATTCTCTTTGGTACAGGGCATATAGATCACACCTGAAAATGTACCACTTTCCGGATCATAATCTCCGGTTCTCCCTGCCATGACATTGGTATCAACATAAACAGGGTAGACGGGATCACATACGGCAATGATATTATCAGTGCCGAAGATCTCCTGAATATTGCCCGAGTCACATTTGGCTCCATCGCTGATAAAGATCTCCTCCGCACTGATATCGCAGCCCCGCTGCCGGTAATCCTGGTCGGCAATGGCCCCTCGGAGGAATGCATATCCCAGATCCGGGGCGTAACCCCGGAAGGTCTTACTATTTCCCATTTCATCCACGGCTGCATGGAGCTCTTTGATGATCTCCGGGGCCAGAGGCTGTGTGACATCTCCGATACCCAGACGGATGATCTCCTTATCCGGATACGCCTTCCTGTAGGCGGATACCCTGGCTGCTATCTCCGAAAAAAGATAGCTTCCCGGCAGCTTCAGAAAATTCTCATTGATCGAAAACATATCCTGCTCCTTTCTTACAGTTCCTTAAGCTCCCCGTCAAATACCGTGGCAGCCGGTCCTGTCATATAGATCCTGTTCTCTTTCCTGTCCCACTCTATGAAGAGATCTCCTCCAAGAAGGTGGACCGTCACCCGGTCATCTGTCAATCCGTTAAGTACACAGGCCACCACCGTGGCACAGGTCCCGGTTCCGCAGGCCAGGGTCTCTCCTGACCCCCTCTCCCAGACCCTCATGTTGGCGGTCTGCCGGTCCAGGACTTCCACAAACTCTGTATTTACCCTTTTGGGAAAACAGGGGTGGTTCTCAAAATGGGGTCCGATCTTTAAAAGGTCAAAATCCTTTACATTGTCCACAAAGACCACGGCATGGGGATTCCCCATGGAAACACAGGTCATCCGGTATTCCTGACCCAGGACTTCTATGGGTGCGTTGATGACGGGACTTTCTTCAGCAAGCACCGGGATCCGGTCCGCATCCAGTACCGGGGCCCCCATGTCCACCCTGACTAAAACCGTCTTCCCGTCTTTCACTGTCAGCTGTAATGTCTTTATGCCTGCCAGTGTATCCACTGTGATTTCTGTTTTATCCGTAAGTCCATAATCATAAACATATTTCCCCACACAGCGGATACCGTTTCCGCACATTTCCCCCCGGGACCCGTCCGCATTATACATATCCATCTGAAAATCAGCCACCCGGGAAGGTCTTATGAGTATCAGTCCGTCGGAGCCGACGCCAAAATGACGGTCACTGACCTTAATGGCCAGGGCTTCCGGGTCCTCCACCTTCTCCTCAAAGCAATTTATATAGACATAATCATTGCCGATCCCGTTCATCTTTGTAAATTTCATCCGTTTTCTCCTTCTTTGTCTGTATGCATATCAGGTAAAATTTAACACATATTTATCAGCCTGACAAGAAATTTTATCTCAGCTCAGCAATCCGGCTCACCGCCACATAAATCTGGCTGATTTTATACCAGGTGGAAAAGCCTGTGTCTCCTGTGACCGGAAGGTCGAATATCTTCTGAAATTCCCTGACGGCCCGGGCCGTTTCCCGGCCGTATATGCCGTCCACACTGATCACCGGGATCAGGGGATAGGCGCCGGCTATCACATTGAGCTGCTGCTGAAGCTGCCTGACCTTACTGCCGGAAGAGCCGATGGTCAATAAGTCTCCCGGGAAGGAAGACGGAACCCCCGAAATAAGTTCGGCCGTATTAATAAAAATGTCATCTCCATAATAATATTTCAGTATCTGGACAGCCGTCAGGCCCTCATCTGCCAGCCTCTTTGACCCCCACTGGCTCATGGCTCCGGGGCAGACGGCCCTCTCGCCATCACAGAACTGGCTTAAGATGGGCTGTGTGATCTCCGGCCTGGAAAGATAGGAATCAAAAATCTCATCAACGATCCTGTTTATGGAAGAATAAGTGTTTTTTCCCCGGATCCATTTCTGGTCGTAGGCGGTGGATGAAGTAATCGTGAAATCGTATCCTTTGGACCGGTACCATTCCGTGTAGACCCTGTTTAAGGTAAAAGACATGACAGCCAGGATATTGGCCCTTATAGCCGCCTCCGGCCAGGTGGAATAGATCTCACAGGCTGTGACATTTTTAATATAATCCTTATACAGAATATAATAATCCGCCGCCGTATTGTCTGCCGGCGGGCCATCATGGACCACGACATATTCCGGGACCACAACCCGGCTTAAAACAATTTCTCCGCTTGACAGGATATCCTTGATCTCGCTCTCGGCAATCTTGGGAGGGTAATCCCCATATAATGTGTGGGGAGGAATGGCCAGCACACTGTATTCCTCCTCTGCTCTCTCCGGTTTGAGGGCCAGTTCCTGGACCGCCGTCTCCCCCGGCAGCAGCTGGGCTCCCGAAATTGTCACAGATTCATACCCTTCGGCAGTGATCTGAAGATCATACTCCGAGTAGGGCTGCCTGCTTTCGGGCTCCAGGGAATATTCCAGAGGAGGAGTCTCAAGATCAATTTCCGGCGACCGGCCGGAGGAGTCCGTACTTAATATGTCGATGATCTGATCAGGGATCCCGGCAGTGGAGATTTCGATCCTTGCAGCCTCCACCGGCCTTGCAGTCCTCTCCGAGGTCAGGCTGATCCTGAGTTTTCCTGTATCTGACATAATACTACACCTTTCATATTTTGATAAATACAGTTTTCGTTTAATAATACCTGTATCTATATATAATACGAATATCGGCCGGAAAATGGCACTGCCTCCAATCTCAAAGCTGCGCAATGAAAAGCAACTTTATTTTGACTTTACAAGACTCCTGTAATATGATGATATCAGGGTCAAAAGGTTAAAATACATGATATTCTTACATGAGAATGAAGGATTAACCTTGAGACCTGCAAAACTCAAATAGCATAATTATTTTACACAAAAGGATCTGGACTGAATGAATACAATAAACTATCAGAAGGAACTGGACAAGATTTTAAGCAGTATGGGGGAGGCATGCACGGAGGAAAATAAGCCCCGGCTCTTCCTGCACTGCTGCTGTGCCCCCTGCAGCAGTTATGTGCTGGAATACCTTGTCCCATATTTTCATATTACCGTATTCTACTACAACCCCAACATTACTCCTGAGACGGAATACCGGAAAAGGATCGCAGAGCTTAAACGTTTTATCAGCCGGGCAGCATATGACGGCCAGGTTGATTTCATGGAGGGAGACTACGATCCCGCTGTCTTTTTTGAAGCGGTAAAAGGACTTGAGGACCAACCCGAGAAGGGGGCCCGCTGTAAGATCTGTTATAGACTCAGGATGGAAGAGGCTGCCGAAAAAGCTGCCGGGATCAATGCCGACTACTTTACCACCACCCTCTCCATCAGCCCCCATAAGAATGCTGCCTGGATCAACGAGATTGGTCAGGAGCTTGAAAAAAAGTACGGAATAAAACACCTCCCCTCTGATTTTAAAAAGAGGGGAGGCTATTTAAGATCCATCAGGCTCTCGGAAGAATACGGCCTTTATCGTCAGGATTACTGCGGCTGTACTTTTTCCAAAAAATAAACTGTCATGATTTCTTTATAAACTTGCTTCCGCACCTGGGGCAGGTGATCTCTATTCGTCCTTTGCCCCTGGGTACCCGGATCTTCTGCCGGCAGGCCGGACATTTAAAAAATCTGAAATGTTTCCTGTCCTCCCTTTGGATCTGTCGGTTTCTGTCCAGGCGGTATGCCTGGCCATAATCGTTGTCCGCCTTTTTTACAAATAGGGATTCCATTTTGCTGATAAACCATTCGTTTTCTGCTGACCGTTTCCGGCGGGAGGTGGAAAAGAAACGAAGGAAGCATATAACCAGAGGAATATAGGCGGCCAGATTCCACATTTTTGCCTGTGCATAGCCGCGAAGGACAAGGACAGATGTGACCAGATTAATCAGGACACTCAGCAGGATACATCCGCAGGACAAGGCGTCCAGGCCATAGATCTTCTTCAGATAATCCTTTATTTTCTCCATCATGATCTCCTTTAATACTATCAGAATAACCGAATGATCGAAAAGAGGATCGTGCTTCCGGTTCCCATGATGATTCCTGCCAGGAGCACTCCGCCCATAACTGCTATAATACTGGATTTGAAATCCATATTCAGGATGCTGGCGGCCAGAGTCCCTGTCCAGGCACCGGTGCCTGGCAGAGGGATCCCCACAAAGAGAAGCAGGGCAAGGAAAAGGCCCCGGCCGGCCCTGGCCTGCAGCTTCTCTCCTCCACGCTCTCCTTTTTTCATGCACCAGCTGCAAAATCCCCCGACCACGGGCCAGCCGGAGCCCACCTCCAGTACCTTTCTGGCGAACAGATAAATAAATGGTACCGGCAGCATATTTCCGATGATGGCAATTATGTAGGAAGGAAGCAGGGGCAGATTAAATCCTACGGCATAGGGGATGGCCCCCCTGAGCTCGATCAGAGGTACCATGGAGATAAAAAATACTGTGATATAATGATTTAGCATAACAAGCCTTTCTGTATAATCAATCGAAATCGCCTCAGGACCGTCTGCCGGGCAGCGATCTCTTCATGGTTTCTATAAATTCTTCATTGCTCCTGGTTTTCTTAAAAAAGGTCAGGATCTGCTCCATATTCTCCTCTGCCCGGCTTCCGGACATTTCACGGTGGAGGGCAAATAATACCTCCTGCTCATCCTTTGTCAGCAGCAGGTCATCTCTTCTGGTTCCTGATTTCTGGATATTGATGGCCGGGAAAATTCTTTTTTCCGAAAGCTTGCGGTCAAGGACCAGTTCCATGTTGCCGGTTCCCTTAAATTCTTCAAATACCACATCATCCATTTTACTTCCGGTATCCACCAGGGCCGTGGCCAGCACCGTAAGGCTTCCTCCCTCTCTCATGTTCCTGGCGGCGCCGAAAAACTTCTTGGGCATATGCAGGGCCGCCGGGTCGAGACCGCCGGACAGGGTCCTTCCGCTGGGGGGAACTATAAGGTTGTAGGCTCTGGCCAGCCTGGTGATACTGTCTAAAAGGATCACCACATCCTTTTTATGCTCCACGAGTCTTTTTGCCCTTTCCAGCACCATCTCGGAAACTCTCCTGTGGTGCTCCGGCAGTTCATCGAAGGTGGAATAGATGACCTCGGCATTTGGTCCTTCGATATATTCCCTGATATCAGTGACCTCCTCCGGCCGTTCATCGATCAAAAGGATGATCACCTTCATATCTGAATAATTGGTCGTAATACTCTTGGCAATCTGCTTGATGAGGGTAGTTTTTCCAGTCTTGGGCTGGGAAACGATCATCCCCCTCTGGCCCCTCCCGATGGGGGACAGAAGATCCACCATCCTCATGGAAACCGGTGCCCCGGGATATTCCAGCTCTATTTTGCGGTTGGGAAAGATGGGAGTGAGGTCCTCAAAGTTCTTTCTTTTCTGGGCATCATAGGGTTTCATCCCGTTAATGGATTCCACATAGAGAAGGGCGCTGTATTTTTCATTTTGGGTCTTAACCCGGATATTTCCCACCAGAATATCGCCGGTCTTCATATTAAAACGGCGGATCTGGGAAGGGGAAACATATACATCATTTTCTCCGGGCAAATAGTTCTCACATCGGATAAAGCCGTATCCATCCGGCATAACCTCCAGGATACCATCCGCCTTTGATCCGCTGTCCAGACTGGCCAGTTCTGCCTTCATGCCTGACTCTCTGGCCGCTTCCTGATCTGCCTTTTCTCCTTCCTCGGGAATGCTTTTTTCTTCTATGGCAGTCTTTTCTGCGCTCTTTCTGCCGGAAGAAGTCCTGACAGCTTTCTCAGAAGCTTTTTTCCCGGCAGAGGCCGGAGCTTTTTTGTCACTCTCTTTTTTCCGGGAAACCGTCCGGGTCTCCGGGGAAGTCTGTTCTGCTTCTTCCTTAAGCAGTATCTCAAGAAGCTCATTCTTCTTTAAGGAACTGATTCCTTTTATCCCTTTTTCTTTCGCAACAGCCCGCAGCTGCATCAATGTCATAGTACTATAATCCATATAACCTCCATTTTCTATGTAAATCTCTTTTTCGCCCCGGTCATGGGGACAGACAAAGTCGTTTTATATTCTTTTTTGTATTTGATTATCATATTAGGGGTAAAAAAATTGAGATGTGGTTGACCAGGAAAGCCTAAGCCTTCCTGTACAGGATTCGGGTCAGTTCTTCTGACGTATACATATTTATCTGACAGAATTTATTTCCGCTCTGTCATCTGACTAATTATAGCATAATTTTATAATATTACAAGTCCCTGATGGCTTTTCTTTTTCATTGCTTTATAGAACAGTCAATGCTAAAATGTGATTTATCAGGTTATGGGAATCAATTCCCGGCAGCCTGACTTTTACATAAAGGAAGACCTGTTATGGAACGATTTCGAAGCTACTCCTCCTTTCTAAAGGAGTATTATGGTGAAAAGGTATATAAGATCTGTTTAAACGGCGGCTTCTCCTGCCCCAACAGGGACGGGAGGATCTCAACGAAGGGGTGCTCTTTTTGCAGCCGGGGCGGCAGCGGAGAATTCAGCGGGAATCCTGCCCTGTCAATTACAGAGCAGATCCTGTCGGGAAAAAAACAGACCGGAAGAAAATACCATGGTAATTCCTACATTGCCTACTTCCAGGCCTTCACCAATACCTACGCTCCGGTGGAGCATTTAAGGAAGCTGTATATGGAGGCACTTGCGCCTCCGGAAATTAAGGCTCTGGCCATAGCTACCCGGCCGGACTGTCTTTCTGATGATATTCTGGCACTCCTTTCCGAGTGCAGCCGGCTCAAACCGGTTTTTCTGGAGCTGGGACTGCAGACCTGCCATGATACCACCGCTGCCCGGTTTAACAGGGGTTATAAGACCGAAGTATTTGACGAGGCAGTAAAAAAATGCCACCGCCTTGGCCTCCGGGTCTGTGTCCACCTGATACTGGGACTTCCCGGCGAAGACCGGTCCATGATCCGCGGGACCATCGACCATATCAACCGGCTTCCCGTGGCCGGTGTGAAGCTGTCCATGCTTCATATATTAAAGGACACTCCATTGGCCGATCTCTATGGGGCAGACCCCTTCTATGTATTTTCCCTTGAGGATTATGTGGATTGTGTGATACAATGCATAGAAGCATTGCGTCCCGATATCGTGGTTGAGAGGATCACAGGGGACGGACCAAAAGATCTGCTGATTGCTCCCCAGTGGAGCGGAAATAAGAAAAAAGTACTGAACACCATCCGCCGGGAACTGGATAAAAGAAATACCTGGCAGGGGAGGAACTATCATGAACCGGGAATCACTGAAACTTTATAAACTTATGATCATGTATATGCTGGATAACCTGCCTTTCCCGCTGACAACCTCCCAGCTCAGCGAATTTATTGTTGCCAATAAGTACACATCCTATTTTCAGCTGCAGCAATCCATCAATGAGCTGGTCGAAGGATCATACATCTGGACGGAAACCGTGAGGAATACCAGCAGATTTCATTTGTCAGAATCCGGCAGGGAGACCCTGTCCCTTCTGGGTAACATCATACCGGACACCATTAAAAATGATATCCTGTCCTACCTTGACGAGAATAAATATAAACTCAGGGAAGAGGCCGATATCATAGCAGATTTCTTTCCTGCCAAAAACGGGGAATATACCGTTATGACCCAGATCAGAGAAAACGACAGTATCCTGCTGGAATTAAACATCAATGTAGTTTCCCGGGATCAGGCGGTAGCCATCTGTGACCGCTGGGCGGAAAAGAGTAACGATATCTACCAGATGCTCATAAAAGCCCTGCTGATAGACGAACCGGAGGAATAGACCTGCTATTCCTCCGGTATCGGCATCTCTTCTCCCAGGGCATATGTCTCTATCAGATCCCATATTTCTTCCCTGCCCTGCTTTGTCACAGCAGAAAAGGGGATGAGGGGAACCCCTTCCATCACCTTCAGCGTATCGTGGATCAGCATCAGCTGCTTCTTTACCTGGCTCTTTTTTATCTTATCAGCCTTGGTGGCAATGATCACCGGCGAAAACCCGTTGCTTAAGATCCACCGGTACATCTGCACATCATGATTTCCGGGCTTATGCCTGATATCGATCAGGAGAAATACCATACGAAGCTGCCTTGAAGTATGAAGATAGTTTTCGATCATGGGTCCCCATTTGGCCGCAACTTCCTTTGACACTTTGGCATAACCATATCCCGGAAGATCAACGATATACATCTCCCGGTTTACATTATAGAAATTGATGGTCTGGGTCTTGCCGGGCTGGCCGGAAGTCCTTGCCAGAGCTTTTCTGTTTAAGAGGGCATTGATCAGGGAAGACTTTCCCACGTTGGATTTCCCTGCAAAGGCCACCTCCGGTAATGTGTTATCCGGAAGCCGGCTGGTGATGCCGCATACGGTTTCCAGTTCAGCTGTTTTTATGATCATTTTTTCCCTTTCCTGCAGCTTTTCCCAGTAAAGCCTTCTTCAAAACATCATCCATGGTTTCCACATATGTGATCTTCAGCCCACCGGTGATCTCGGAGTCGAGCTCCTCTATGTTTCTCCTGTTATCCTCCGGAACCAGGACTTCCTTAAGCCCTGCGGCCCCTGCGGCAAGAAGCTTCTCCTTAAGACCTCCCACCGGAAGGACCCGTCCTCTTAAGGTGATCTCGCCGGTCATGGCGATATCTCCCCTTACCTTTTCCCCCGTTATGGCGGAGAGCATGGCCAGAGCCATGGTAATACCGGCAGAAGGGCCATCCTTGGGCACTGCTCCCTCGGGAATATGAAGATGAATATCATGTTTCTCAAAATAGTCCGCCTCGATCTTATAGCCATCGGCGATGGACCTGATATAGCTTAAGCCGATCTGGGCGGATTCCTTCATCACATCTCCCATGCGGCCTGTAAGTACTACCTTACCCTTGCCGGGCATAATATTGACTTCAATGGAGAGGGTATCTCCTCCTACACTGGTCCAGGCCAGGCCCCGGGCTATGCCGGTCTGGGGTTCATTATTGCGGTCATCATGGGAAAAGGGTACCATTCCCAGAAGATCCGGCAGCTGATCCACCGTGACAGACAGACTCTCTCCGTCCTCTATCACTTTTCTGGCGGCTTTCCGCATAAGCCGGCCTATCTTTCTTTCCAGGTCACGGACGCCCGCCTCTCTGGTATAGGAGCGGATCAGTTCATAGATCACCTCGTCCGGAATCTGGATCTGCTTCTTCTGAATCCCGTTGGCCTTCCTCTGTTTTTTTATAAGATAATTCACCGCTATGTGATATTTCTCATTTTCCGTATAGCTGGAAAGCTCAATGATCTCCATACGATCGAGAAGTGCTTTGGGAATCCTGCCCGGTTCATTGGCAGTGGCGATAAAAAGGACATTTGAAAGGTCCAGGGGTACCTCAAGGTAATGATCCCTGAAGGTCACATTCTGTTCTCCGTCCAGTACTTCTAAAAGGGCAGAGGCTGTGTCTCCCTTATAATCACTGCTTACCTTATCGATCTCATCCAGGAGCATCAGAGGATTGCATACCCCTGCCTGGCGGATCCCCTCGGCGATACGGCCGGGCATGGCTCCGATATAGGTCTTCCTGTGTCCCCGTATCTCTGCTTCATCATGGACGCCGCCAAGAGAGATCCTGACATACTTCTTGTTGAGGGCTCTGGCAATGGATCTGGCAATGGAAGTCTTGCCGGTCCCCGGCGGGCCCACAAGACAGAGGATAGGGGTATCGCCTTTTCCTGTAAGCAGGCGGACCGCCAGATAATCAAGGATCCTGTCCTTGACCTTATCCAGCCCATAATGGTCCTCCTCCAGAACCCGGATGGCATTCTTCATGTCCTTGTTGTCTCTGGAGGATTTCTTCCAGGGCATTTCAAGCATGGTCTCGATGTAATTGCGCATCATGGTGCTCTCGGAGGCAACCGGAGGCAGTCCCCTGAAACGCCTGATCTCCCTGGTGATCTTATCCTTCACCTTCCGGGATGCCGTGAGTTTGTCACAACGATGCTGGTACTCGTCCGCATCGGTCCCTGTTTCTTCCTCACCCAGTTCTTTGCGGATCACCTTCTGCTGTTCTCTTAAAAGGTAATCTCTCTGATTCTTATCTACACTCTGCTTGACCTTCTCTGTGATCTCATTACGGATATCACTGATCTCAGACTCCTCAAGAAGGATCTTGATCATCATCTCCGCCTGAAGTCTCTCATCGGTTTCCTCCAGCAGCTCCTGTTTTTCCTGCAGACCGAAGGGGAGTTCGGAGGCAAGACTGTAAAGGAAGGGCATAAGCCGTCTTTGTTCCAGCGCTCTCTGGATCTGGGAAGAATTTAGGCCCGGATTCTTATCGGAAAATGTTCCGTAAAGATCCGCCATGATGCGAAACAAAGCTTTCTCCTGGGGCTCGCTGGCCAGGATACCGGCGTCAGGAATCTCTTCCAGGGCTGCGGTGACACAGGTAGTGTCCTCGTAGTATTCTTTGATCCTGGCTCTTTTTTCACCCTCGACAAAAATCCGCAGGATATTTTGCCCCGCCTTAACCATCTGCTGTATCCTGGAAACAGTGCCTGTTTCATACAGGTCGTCCCTTCCCGGTTTATCCACGGAGGCATCCCGCTGGGTCACCAGAAAAATACGCTGGTCCTGATTCACAGCCATCTCCAGTGCCTTTAAAGATTTGTTCCTTGATACTTCAAAAAAGGCTGCAGTTTCGGGAAATATCACTTTCCCTCTCAGAGGAAGTACTGGTAAAATCATTTGTTCCATAGTAAAACCATCTTTCGTCAGGCGATTTCTCCCCCGCTTTTCATTCTTCGTTTCTTCCCGATGGGTCTTTTGCTGACCGGCTCGTCATGCCAGGTCAGAATCGGCTCCTGTGTTCCCTCTACAGCTTCCCTGGTGATGGTGCAGCTGCTTACCAGTTCATCCGAAGGAATGGTATACATCATATCCATAACGACCGATTCCATTATAGAACGGAGTCCTCTGGCGCCGGTATTTCTGCTGATGGCTTTCTCGGCGATGGCCTTCAGAGAATCCTCCGTGAAGCGAAGCTCCACCCCATCCAGCTCAAAGAGCTTCTGGTACTGCTTGACAAGGGCACTCTTTGGCTCTGTCAGGATACGGATCAAGGCCTCTTCATCCAGGGGATCCAGGGATACCGTTACCGGGACCCTGCCGATAAACTCGGGAATCAGGCCGTATTTTACAAAATCCTCCGGCAGGACCTGCTTGAGAAGCTTGCCCAGGTCCTTCTTGCGCTGTTCCACGATCTCGGCGTGGAAACCGATGGATTTCTTTCCGATCCGGTTCTCAATGATCTTATCAAGACCGGCAAAGGCGCCGCCGCAGATAAAGAGTATATTGGTGGTATCGATCTGCAGGAACTCCTGATGGGGATGTTTCCTGCCCCCCTGGGGCGGTACAGATGCCACAGTACCCTCCAGGATCTTCAGGAGAGCCTGCTGTACTCCTTCACCGGAAACGTCTCTTGTAATGGAGGTATTTTCCGATTTGCGGGTGATCTTGTCGATCTCATCAATATAAATAATTCCGGTCTGGGCCCGTTCAATGTCGTAATCCGCCGCCTGGATCAGCTTCAGCAGGATATTCTCAACATCTTCACCCACATAGCCTGCCTCTGTAAGGGCAGTGGCATCGGCGATGGCGAAGGGAACATTTAAAAGTCTGGCCAGAGTCTGGGCCAGAAGAGTTTTCCCGCAGCCGGTGGGACCAAGCATGATAATATTGCTTTTCTGAAGCTCAATATCATTGGTCTTATCAGTCAGGATACGTTTATAATGATTATAAACAGCTACGGAAAGCACTTTCTTGGCCTGTTCCTGTCCGATGACATAGTCATCCAGAAAGGCTTTCATCTCCATGGGTTTCATAAGATTGATATCCATGGATTCCTCGTTATATTCTTCGAACTCATCCTCCATGATCTCATTGCAGACCTCGATACATTCATCACAAATGTATACGCCCTTGGGACCGGCCACAAGTTTCCTTACCTGGTCCTGGGTCTTGCCACAGAAGGAACAGCGAAATGGTTTGTTATCAGAACGCGATGCCATTCATTCACTCCTTTTTTTAAAGCTTTAATTTATTATCAGGAAGGGTTACCACAAGATATGTGGTAACCCCCGATCAGCTTTTGTTACTGCCTCTTATCCACTACGGAATCAATGAGACCATACTCCAGCGCTTCCTGCGCCGTCATCCAGTTATCTCTTTCTGTATCAGCCTTGACCCTTTCGTAAGGCTGCCCGGTATTCTCTGCGAGAATACGGTTCATCTTCTCCTTCGTCTTAATGATATGCTCTGCGGCGATCTCGATCTCGGTGGCCTGGCCCTGGGCTCCCCCGGAGGGC
>JAFRHL010000022.1 GCA_017433295.1 Eubacterium sp. | reverse complement strand
TGAGATCAAGACCGATATGGATCTGGAACGTCTTCCCTCAGGCAAGTTTGAGACTAATGAACTGATTATGGAACTGGCATAATCAGCGGATAATCAATGCCATGAAATACAATATCTGTGGATAAGTCTGCCCATTTTTGACCCATCATACAGAACAAAAAACAGAAGCTGAAATTTATATCAACTAAACCCTGATATTACAATACGAATCTGATATTTTAACGCCAGTCTTGAGGATTGGTTTTAAAAAATATTCAGCTTCACGGATTCAGGTTTTTATTAATTTCATCCCTGTACTGGCCAGATAGTTACTGACAGAGTAATTTCCGGCCTGAACTCAGTGGATCGCAGTCCCCTCCGGAACAACATCATCCACAAAGATCACCTTACAGCCAAAGCTGTCTCCGCCGGCAGCAAGAAGCATACCATTGCTGACAATGCCTGCAAACTTTGCGGGTTTCAAATTGGCAATGACGATGATCTTTCTGCCAACCAGCTCCTCAGGTTTGTAGTCATCCCTGATGGAGGAGACAATGATTCTTTCAGAAAGACCGTCAAACAGAGTCAGCTTCAAAAGATTCCTGGCCTTCTTTACGATCTCGCAGTCCACGATCCTGCAGACCCGCATATCGATCCGGTCAAAATCCTCCAGGGCAATCAGGTCCTTAACAGGAGCCACTGCATTCTTCCTGGCTTCTTCCTCCTCGGCTGCTTTTCTTGCCGCTTCCTCAGCAGCAGCTTTTTCCTCGGCTAGTCTTTCCGCCTCGGCCTTTGCCTCGGCAGCCAGTATTACTTCTTCCTCGGTCCGGGGACTGGAGAAATCCAGAAGGGGCAGGTATCTGGCAGGATCTACTGCATACAGAAACAGATATAATCTGGGGCCTGCCGGCTTCCCTATCATCAGGTTATAGGCATTCCTGAAAAAGTTGGCCTGGATCTGCTTTTTATTCTCTTCATTGAAATCCGGATCTGCTTCCCTGGGTACAGCATATATATAAGTGTTCAGGGCATCCAGGTCGTAATCTCCTTTTTCAATGAAGTCATGGAGAAGAGAGATCTCTTTCTTCTCAATATCCGTTAATGTATTATAGTAATCCCAGTTGCGGAAGCCCAGCAGGGTATTCATGTTCTCCGGTGAACACTTCTCCAGCCAGTAACGGGCCAGTCCGAGACGTTCTCCAAACTCTTCCTTCTTATAGGGTGTGCCGATCTTCTCAAATACAGTCTCCAGCATATCCGGGTTAAAGTCCACCACGGATCCAAAGTTCACGATCTGCTGCATGGGAACCGGATAAAGATTCCTGCCCTCGATCAGGCAGTTATACATGATGCCGGAAATATAATCAAAGTTCTTGCCCTTCCCTGCCTGATATGTCTTTAACATCTTGTCAAATTCAAAATACTGACGAAGGATCTCGTCATCAAAGCAGAAATCGAAGGCTTTGTTAGGCTCGGACTTGGAATAGAGCCAGAGAATTACCTCAGGCTGGTATATATTAAGCAGAGTTTCCGGAGTCAGGTTAAGCCCTGTAGACCCGGACATCTTACCCGTGGTCCCCTTGATACCGATGAACTCATAGCCAATAAACTTGGGAGCCTGATATCCGAAGATCTTCTTTGCTATGATCTTACTGGTGTCATAGCTGCCGCCGGGACTGGCATGATCCTTTCCGCCGGGCTCGAAATCAACACCCTCCACCATCCAGCGCATGGGCCAGTCGATCTTCCAGGCCAGCTTACAGTTGAAATCCGTGCGGAAATCCCAGCTTCCCTTATGTCCGCAGGCGCATACATACTCACAGGTCGTCCCATCCTCAGAAGAAGACGTAATGGTAGTCTCGTCCTTGCCGCATACCGGACAGTAAATACTTACAGGATAATAGGCTTCCCTCTCCTCAGGTGTGGCCACCTGTTTACGGAACTTGTCAAGGATATCAAATATCTCCCGGCGCTTCCTGACAGCCTGGATCACATAGGGGGCATATCTCCCTGCTCTGTAATTCTCACTCTGTCTCCTGAAATCCATCTTGATACCGAACCGAGCCAGGGAAGCTTCAAATTCCTTCTCAAAATGTTCTGCGTAGGAGCCGCAGCATCCATAAGGATCCTTTACGTCCACATAGGGCCTGCCGATATCATCTTCCAGCTCCGGGGCGATCTCTTTAACATTGACCGGAACCTTTCGGAAACGGTCGAATTCATCCCAGGAGAAAAGGAGCTTTGCCTTTTTTCCCTGCTTTACCAGCGCCTTGTACACAAAATAGCTGGTGGCAATATCTCTGAAATTACCTATATGAATAGAACCGGAAGGGCTGATGCCTGCCGCGCAGACATATTCCTCCTTATCCGGAGATCTCCTGATAATATCCTTTGCAATCTTCTCAGACCAATGCATTCTTTCTCTTACTCCTCTCCCCCACCAAAGCCTTAAGCGGCCGGTTCCATCTACTTTATTATGTATATCACATGGGAGATGACTCTCCCGTTAAAAAAGGGGGAATCATCTCCCATATGATCATTCGGAAATTAACCGTGCGGCTGGTTTTGAATGCCTGTCAACAGACGTTACCTCTGCAGTTAGCTCGAACCAGGCACCCTCACGGCACACAGGATGGTCTCCTTAGTGCTGCTTCGTTCCCGACCTGACACGGTTCAGAGGTTCCTGTTGCGCGAGACCCAATTGTCATCACCACTTACAGAGGGCGGCTCCATCCACAGGCCATCCGGGACCAGCCATCGCTCCTGCTATAGCGGATTGCAGGTACAGGACGCCGCTACTGCCCCAGTTGCACGGTATACACCAGTATAAATGATTTTAAAAAATCTGTCAATGCTATTTTTTATCCGCTGTTTCAGCCGGGGTCCGGGCTGTCTTTTCTTCTTTTTGTTTTTTCCTCAGTTCTCTGAAGAAAGCCCGGAGCATTTCAGAGCACTCATCCTCCAGTATTCCCCGGCTTACCTCCACCTGATGGTTGAATTCTTTCATCTCCAGAAGATTCAGGACCGATCCTGCGCAACCGGCTTTGGGATTCATGCTGCCGATCACTACTCTGGGAATTCTGGCCTGTACAATAGCCCCCGCGCACATCTGACAGGGCTCCAGGGTAATATACATGGTACATTGTTCCAGTCTCCAGTCACCGGTCACCCTGCAGGCTTTGGCTATGGCCAGAAGCTCTGCGTGGGCCAGGACGGTTCCCTTCCGGTTCCTCTTATTATAACCCCGGGCTATGACCCTGTCACCGGCCACGATGACACAGCCGATGGGGACATCCCCGATGGCGGCTGCTTTTTTTGCCTGGCGGATGGCTTCCTTCATAAACTTTTCATCTGTGCTGTATTTTTTCATTTATCCCCTTCTCCGAGAAGGTGCAGCCAGTAGCCGGGCCTTCCGGTTTTTACCCTGTTTTCCGACAGTCCGAGAAACAGCGGGAACTGATAGAGTCCTGCCATATACCTTTCCCGGTTATCATAAATCCCCGGAAGTCCGATACAATATCTTGCCCGCCCATCATAAAGGACCTTTCCGGCCAGAAGGTGCCGGTTTATCTCATACCGGCTTAAAAGAAACTGATTATCTGACAGCCGGTCCGCTTCCTCTCCCAGCTGCCTGAGCTGGGAAATAGTAATCTGATAGCCTTCATATAAGGCCGAGTTCATGATATTGTCCGCCCTGGCAGACTGGTCTCTTACAGGTTCCAGAAGATCCGGGGCCGGCGGTTTTTGTCCTTCTGCTTCCTCTTCAGTTGCCCAAAGTTCCGGGCTCTTAAGGTCAGCCTGCCCCATAATTTCGGAAACGGATTCCTCTGCCCGGAGCCTTACTTCATCCACAGGTGCGGGGTCCGCTTCCCGGGCCATCACCTCAGCCGCAGGTGCAGGATCCGCTTCCCGGACCATCACTTCATCCGCAGATTTTTCTTCCTCCGGCTTTATTTCTGCCTCTGACACGGCTTTCTCCTCCCCGGATTCGCCATCAGCCACAGGTACCGTCTTCTCTTCTCCGGACTCCTGCGCGGGGTCCGCTTCCGGCTCTTTAAGGGTCTTCGCAAGCCAGGCAGCCGGTATTTCCTCGCCGATCCATACTGTTCCGTAGCACAGGATACCGTGGCAAGATATCGCCATCCCGTATTGATCCTGAATCTGAAAGGCTTCCGGCAGGCTTTCCCTGTCATATTGCAATATGAGGTCTTCCTGCCCTTCCGCCAGCAACAGCGAATCGGCTCTGGTGATCTTCCAGCCCTCTTCACCCTTACTGTAGAAGAGCAGATCCATCTTAACATCCCTGGGACACTGGTCATCACTGATCTGAATCGTCAGTTTAAGAGTTCCGCCTCTTTGCTCCGCTTTAATAAAACCCTTGCAGTCTTTTTTATTCTCATTTTCATATCGGTACAGATAAGACAATATTCTCTGATAATCCGGCATTATACTCTCCCTGCAGTTATTTAACATTTATTAAACTGTATGAAAGAGATCGGAAAATTATTACCGGACAGATCCCAGCAGGTCCGCAAGACGGGCAAACTGGGCAAGGGTCAGCTTCTCTCCCCGGACAGCCGGGGAAAGTCCCATATCGGTCAGGGCTTTGGCCACTGTCTCCTTCGGGATCTGAAGCTCCGGAGAATTATGAAGGCCGTTCTGCAGCGTTTTTCTCCTCTGGTTAAAGGAAGCCCGGATTATCCGGAACATAAAATCCGGATCTCCGGTCTCCACCGGAGGCTTCTCATGCCTTGTAAGCCGGATCACGGCAGAACCCACTGCCGGTCTTGGTATAAAACAGTTGGGCGGCACATTGGCTGCAATATAGGGGGTGGCGTAGTACTGCACCGCCAGCGACAGGGCTCCATAATCCTTTGAACCCGGCCCGGCCTGCATCCGGTCGGCCACCTCCTTCTGGACCATCACTGTGACAGACTCCAGGGGGACCCCGCTTTCAAACAGACTCATGATGATAGGCGTTGTGATATAATATGGCAGGTTTGCTGCCACCTTTACGGGCCGGCCTTTGCTGAATTGATGAATCAGCTCCTTCAGATCCACCTTCAATATATCTTCATTGATCACCATGACATTGGAATAATCAGAGAGGGTATCCGCAAGGATCGGCATGAGTTTTTTGTCGATCTCCACAGCCAGGACTTCCCCGGCGGCCTCTGCCAGGTACTGGGTCATGGTGCCGATTCCCGGTCCCACCTCCAGCACAAAATCTTCAGGGCCGATCTGGGCGGCAGCAATGATCTTCCCAAGTACGTGAGGATCAATAAGAAAATTCTGCCCGTATTTTTTCTGGAAATTAAATCCGTATTTTTGTAAAACCGCTATGGTCTCCTGAGGATTCGCCAGTTTTGCCATGATAAACTCCTTTTATGCCATCCTGCCCGCAGCTTCCGAAGAATCAGCTCACGCCCTTATATAATCTCAGGGCATTGTTGTAAGTAACCTCCTCCACCTTGCGGCGGCTTATTCCTTTTATGGCTGCTATTTCCTCTGCCACATAGGAAAGATATGCCGAAGAATTTCTTTTTCCCCGGTATGGTACCGGGCTCAGATATGGAGCGTCGGTTTCAAGGACAAGATGAGAAAGGGGGATCTCCCTGACTACTTTCTTCAGAGTTTTCGCGTTCTTAAAAGTGACTACGCCTCCAATACCCAGGAAATAGCCGAGTTTAATATATTCTTCGGCCATTTCGGAGGATCCGGAATAGCAATGGATCACTCCCCCCGTGCTGCCGGCATGTTCATCCCTCATGATCTCAAAAGTATCCCTGGCGGCATCCCTGCTGTGGATAACCACCGGAAGCTCCTCTTCCTTAGCCAGCATAAGCTGTCTGACGAACCATTCCCTCTGTTTCTTCTTCTCCTCAGGATCCCTGACCCAGTAATAGTCCAGGCCGATCTCCCCCACTGCCACAACCTTTTCTCTGCGGCAAAGGATCTGCATTTCACGGAACCTTTCTTCATTCAGGTCCCGGATCTCACAGGGATGTATGCCCACTGTTCCATACATCCAGGGGTACCGGGATATCAGTTCCAGGGTGGCAAGCATGTCTTTCCAGCCATTGCTGATGTTTACCACCCTTTCCACACCTTCATCCCTCAGATGGGACAGGACCTCCTCCCTGTCCTCATCGTACTGAGCGGCATCATAATGCGCATGTGTGTCAAATATCATTCTGTGCTCCCGTCAGCAGATCTCGGCGCCTGCGGGCATATCCTTCTCAGGAACAAGGAGAGCCAGATTTCCTTCCGCATCCTCAGCGCAGAGGAGCATTCCTTCAGAAAGTACACCGGCCAGTTTGGCAGGCTTTAAGTTGGTCAGTACCATCACTTTTTTCCCTACCATCTCCTCAGGTGTATAATAAGCTTTAATGCCGGAAACGATCTGTTTCACCTGGCTGCCGATCTTCACCTGGGAGCAGAGAAGCTTTTTGGATTTCTTCACCGGCTCACAGGCCAGGATCTCTCCCACCTGGAACTGCATCCTGCCGAAGTCTTCAAAGCTGATCTCGTCCTTTGGCTCAATATCGATGACCGCTTCATCTTCTTTTGTCCCGTCCGGTCCCTCCGGAGCCTTCCTGGCTTCGTACATGGCGTCGACCTTTGCGATGACCTCCTTCATATCCAGCCTTGCAAAGAGGATCTGGGGCTTATCCACTACCTTAAGCCCTGATTCATAAAGACCAAACATCTCCAGTTCTTCCATGCTTCTTTCAGAAGAATTCAGCTGGCTGAAGATCTTCTCCGCTGTCTCGGGCATAAAGGGGGCCAGAAGAGAAGCACCTATTGTAATACTCTCAACCAGATTATAAAGGACTGTGGACAGGCGTTCCTTCTTGTCAGGATCCTTGGCCAGAATCCAGGGTGTGGTTTCGTCGATATATTTATTGCATCGTTTAAAAAGATTAAAAATCTCTGTGATGGCATCCGCCACTCTGAGTTTATCCATCTTGGCATTGACCCTGATCTTGGTATCCAGGGCCACGTCAATCAGATCCTTATCAAAACCGTCCGTGATGCCGCAGTTGGCAACCACACCGCCAAAATACTTGTTGGACATGGAAACGGTCCTGTTTACCAGATTGCCCAGGGTATTTGCCAGGTCGGAATTCATCCTCTCCACCAGAAGCTCCCAGGTAATGACACCGTCGTTCTCAAAGGGCATCTCATGGAGCACAAAATAGCGGACGGCATCCACGCCGAAAAGGTCCACCAGGTCATCTGCGTAGATCACATTTCCTTTGGACTTGCTCATCTTGCCGTCTCCCTGCAGAAGCCAGGGGTGTCCGAACACCTGCTTTGGCAGAGGAATATCCAGGGCCATCAGGAAGATGGGCCAGTAAATCGTATGGAAACGGATGATATCCTTACCGATCAGATGAAGATCAGCAGGCCAGTACTTCCTGTAAAGCTCACCATGATTCCCGTCAGCATCATAACCAAGACCTGTGATATAATTGGTGAGGGCGTCCAGCCATACATAGGTCACATGCTTGGGATCAAAGTCCACAGGAATTCCCCAGGAAAAGGAAGTCCTTGAAACACACAGATCCTGCAGGCCCGGAAGAAGGAAATTATTCATCATTTCATTCTTTCTGGATTCGGGCTGGATAAACTCCGGATGGGTATTAATATGGTCAATGAGGCGGTCAGCATATTTGCTCATCTTAAAGAAATAGGCTTCCTCTTTTGCTTTTGACACGGGTCTGCCGCAGTCGGGACATTTTCCGTCCACCAGCTGGGATTCGGTGAAGAAGGACTCGCAGGGAGTGCAATATAAACCTTCATAATACCCTTTATAAATATCCCCCTGATCATACAGTTTTTTAAATATCTTCTGAACCTGCTTTTCATGGTCGGCGTCTGTGGTGCGGATAAACTTATCATAGGAAGTGTTCATCATATCCCAGATCCGTTTGATTTCCCCGGCCACACTGTCCACAAACTCTTTCGGAGTGACTCCGGCTTCCTGGGCCTTCAGTTCAATTTTCTGCCCATGCTCATCGGTTCCTGTCTGAAAACGAACGTCATATCCCTGTTTCCTTTTAAAACGGGCAATGGCATCTGCCAGAACGATCTCATAGGTATTACCGATATGCGGTTTTCCGGACGTATAGGCAATGGCCGTAGTGATATAATATGGTTTTTTGTTCATATTCTCCTCCTGATTATAGTATTCCTTTGTTTTATTATCATATACTTTCCGGATATAGTTCATGCTTTAATAATCCATATCCAGCCAGCTTTTCCGGGCTGTAAATACGCATTTTTATATTATATGATAAATACAGCTGTTCGTCTATGGGAAATTTCAAAAAATATGTTATGGATATTCGGGGACAGCTATGAGATAATATCATCAGTAATGTCATTTTTATAAAATAACCGAATATAATTCTAACAAAAAAACCATCTATGAATTCATTATATAATAACAAACCCATGATCCCATACCGCCTGACATCTGTCTTATTATCCCTGAGCCTTATCCTGTGTCTGCTGTCAGGGTGCCGTCAACCCTCCGGGAGCCGGGAAGACCATGAGTTCTCTGCTTTTACTGCAGAATGTTTTAAAGAGATCGTCGGCAGAGAAGCTATAAGCCTTCATTTCAAACTGGCAGACCCATCAGCCTATGGTATTGCTGACACGGCTGGCCGGAGCCAGGATATTTCCCTGGATACCCGGAAGAAATACTGCGCCAGAGCAGCTGTTCTCCTGAAAAAACTCCGGTCCTTCGACAGGTCTGCGCTCTCACCTGACCGTCAGCTTACCCGGGATATTTTTGAAAGGAAGCTGATGGAGAATATAGAGGCCGCGGACTATCTTCTATACAGCAGCTATCTGGGAAAAAACGGCCTGTCTTCCCAGATTCCCGTTTCCCTTTCTGAATACTGTTTTTATAATGAAAAAGATGTCCGGAATTATCTGGCTGTTTTAAACACTATTCCTGATCTTTTCCGGCAGATGGTTGAATATGAAAAAACACGATGTGAAGCAGGCATGGCTCCTCCGGATTTTGCTGTCAAAAATACAATAGAGCAGATCGACCGATTTCTTGCGGGAACGAAGGAAGACCAGCTTCTGCTTGTGACCTTCAAAGAAAGGATCGATTCTGTCCCCGGTCTCAGCCAGGACCAGAAAAAATCTTATATAAAAAATAATGAAGCTTTATTTAATCAGGTGGTCGTTCCTGCCTTTGAATCTCTGAAAACCACACTGGCATCATGGGAAACAGCAGACCCGGACCATGAACGTCTCAGCCGCTATGACAGGGGAAAAGAATATTATGAATTTCTTTTGCGGGCCAACACGGGTACAGATAAAAAACCGGAAGAATGGATCCGGTTTCTGGAAAAGCAGCTTAAGACCATGACCTCTGAAATGGCTGCACTAAACAGGTCAACCCCTGATCTTTACGCCGATTATCTTGCCGCGACCCCGGTAATTGATGATCCGGAAAAAATACTGGAAGACTTAAAATCAGCTGTTTCTGCTGAATTTCCCCACATACAGGATATCCCTTATGTTTTAAAGGACCTGCCATCTTCTCTTGCCGGCACCAGCGCAGCTGCTTTCTACCTGATTCCCCCGATCGATATCAGGGATGAAAATATTATATATATCAACAGGCTGCGCCTGGAAGATAAAGAGCTTTTTTCAACCCTTGCCCACGAAGGATATCCGGGACACCTCTTCCAGACAAATTATTATATGGAACAGAACCCCGACCCTCTCCGTTATCTGCTCGGTACTCCCGGATATGATGAAGGATGGGGAACCTATGCCCAGCTCTGCAGCTATAATTATATGAAATTTACTGACAGGGATCCTGAAAAAACGGAGCTTTTAAGATCCCTGTATCGTTACAATGATCTGGTGGCCCTGACACTGTACTCTTTAAGCGACCTTTATGTGAATTATATGGATTATGACAGGGATGCTCTGGCAGTATATCTTTCCGGGTACGGCATCGGGAAAGATAATGCATCCGCCATATATGAATATGTAGTGGAAAATCCCACCACATATCTTACCTATTGTACAGGTTACTATGAATTTCAGGAACTGAAAGAAACCTGTCAGAAAGAGCTGCAGGAGGATTTTGACATCCAGAAATTTCACACCCTGGTCCTTAACTGCGGATCCTGTCCTTTTGATATCCTGAAAAAAAGAATACTTGTATTAATCCGCAAATAATGTTAATATAAATAAACCTTTGCCGAAAGGAAGTATACCATGAAAAACAATGAAAAAATCGATATTAATCTTGAAGGTGACTCATCTGTCAATGATGAAGAGCTTACCGAAGAGCAGCGCTGTCAGGAATACTATGAGACAGGTCTGCGCTACATTAATATTGCAAATTACATGAAAAAGTATGAAGATCAGGACAAGTATTACCATAAAGCCCTGGTCAATCTGAAAAAAGCACGCGAAAAAATACCGGGCTTGAATCCCCTGATTCGTGAGACAGACCATAAGAAATTCTATGCGCGTGCTAATGGTAAAATCACATTATACAAGGAAGCATGTCAGCTTCGCGATAATGCGCAAACACCGACAGATTACCTGACTGCGCAAACACTTTTTGACCGCATCCATAAACATGAACTGACACACATTGTATACGAAAATCATGTAACTCCTGAGCTCTATGAAGAAGTTAATAAATGTTCAGATTCCGAACAGCAATCTGAATATTGTGGAGAGATGGCTACAAAGCTGATGAAAAAACAGCGTAGAAAGAGTGTGATATCCAGCGGCATCTTTCTTCTGTTCGTCATTATGCTTCTTGCTTTCTCCAGAACAACCACATCCAGGTTGTGTCTGGGTGAGTTTTGCAAGATAACCCATCATTATGGCAGAGCATACCAGTTCTTTTATAATGTTTACCAGAAAACCAATGATCCTTCCGTTCTGGAGAAGTACGAAGAAGCCCGATATCTGGCAGCTCTGGAAGGGTATAAGACCCGAAACCGGGAAGATGTCAGGGATTCTTTCAGAGAACTGGCAAGGTTGAATTATAAAGACAGTGAGGATTATCTCGTCAAAATGGAAAAAGCCCGTATCAAAGAGCTTCCGGACGGAGAAAAAATTCGTTTCGGTGAAGTCAACTGGCGTATACTGACCCATGATGGGGATAAAGTTCTTCTGCTGAAGGATAAGACGCAGGGAGAAGCACCCTTTCACACCGGAGGAGGAGCGGCAAACTGGGAGACCTCCACTATAAGAGCCTGGTTGAACAAAAGCTATATGAATGAACTATTTTCTTTTGACAAAGAAAAAGATGCCATCATAGAAACGGCCCTCCCCGTCAGTGACAATCCGGTATACGGAACTAAAGGCGGAAACGGGACAACGGACAAGCTTTTCCTTTTAAGCTCTGAAGAATTTCTGAAATACTCAGAATTCCTGCCGACAACTCATTATCTCTGGTGGCTGAGAACCCCGGGAAGTACGCCCGAAACCGTAAGTATTGTTTCAACAGATAAAGAAGTAATGGACTTTGGCTATGACGCGGGAAGCGATATTGTCAAAGCCAGACCTGCCATCTGGGTAGATGTGTCAGAATAAAATTGGGGCTTCGCAATACGATCTGCCCATTCAGATCCGAATGGACAAAAGCGTTTGCGAAGCCCCATTAATTCTTCTTATAAAACCAATTGACAATCAGAACAATCCCGTGATCTTTCCGGCATCATCCACATCAATACTATAAGCGGCAGGCTTCTTGGGCAGCCCCGGCATGGTCATAATGGCTCCTGTCAGTACTACCACAAAACCTGCGCCGGCATTCACATAGGCGTCACGGACACTGATGGAATATCCTTCCGGACGTCCCAGCTTAGTCTGGTCATCAGACAGAGAATACTGGGTTTTTGCCATACATACCGGAAGCTTTCCGTAACCCATTTCCGTGATCTTATCAAGCATCTTTTCCGCCGCGGGAATATAGTTAACTCCATCGGCGCCGTAGATTTCTTTTGCCACCTTCTCTATCTTCTCCTTCAAAGGCAGCTCATCCTCATAAAGCACATGGAAATGACTTTCCTTTTCATCAAGGGTCGTAAGAACCTTTTCAGCCAGATCCAGTCCTCCCTCGCCACCTTTTGCCCAGACTTCTGACAAGGCAAATTCACATCCTCTTTCTTCACAGAAATTACGGATATATTCATGCTCGGCCTCTGTATCTGTCAGGAAGGAGTTCAGGGTAACAACGATGGGCACACCATATTTCTGCAGATTCTCAATGTGTTTTTCAAGATTGCAGATACCCTTTGCCAGGGCGTCAAGATTCTCATTGGCCAGGTCTGCCTTGGGAACTCCTCCATTGTATTTAAGAGCACGTACTGTGGCAACCAGTACCACCGCATCCGGTTTAAGGCCGGCCATGCGGCACTTGATATCCATGAATTTCTCCGCTCCCAGATCCGCACCGAATCCGGCCTCGGTGATCACAATATCAGCCATCTTCAGAGCAGCTTTTGTTGCCCGCACACTATTGCAGCCGTGAGCAATATTGGCAAAGGGGCCACCGTGAACAATGCAGCCGGTATGCTCCAGGGTCTGGATCAGGTTGGGCTTGATGGCGTCCTTCAGCAGGGCTGCCATGGAACCCACCGCATTCAGCTGGCCTGCCGTTACAGGATTGCCATCCAGATTATAGGCAACCACGATCCTTGCCAGCCTTCTCTTTAAATCTGCCATATCTTCAGCCAGACAAAGGATCGCCATGATCTCCGTGGCCACTGTAATAACAAAATGATCCTCTCTTACGAATCCATCCGCTTTGCTTCCCAGGCCAACCACAATATTACGCAGGGCACGGTCATTCATATCCAGACATCTCTTCCATATGATCTGCCTGGTATCAATACGCAGCTCATTGCCCTGATGGATATGGTTGTCTACGATGGCTGCCAGCAGATTGTTGGCCGAAGTAATGGCATGAAAATCTCCGGTAAAATGAAGATTAAGATCTTCCATGGGTACAGCCTGGGCATATCCGCCGCCGGCTGCTCCGCCCTTGATTCCGAAGCAGGGGCCCAGGGAAGGCTCTCTTAAAGCAAGCAGGCACTTTTTATCCAGTTTCGCCAGAGCCTGGGCCAGGCCGATACTGGTAGTTGTCTTTCCTTCTCCGGCAGGAGTGGGGTTAATGGCGGTCACCAGGACCAGTTTCCCATCCGGATTATTCTTTACCTTTTCCAGCAGTTCATCAGAAAATTTCGCTTTATATTTTCCGTATAATTCCAGATCATCTTCCGAAATCCCATATCCAGCAGCAACATCCTTTACCGGAAGCATGGTAGCCTCCTGGGCAATCTGAATATCTGTTTTCATAGCAGGTCCCCCTTTTCTTGTAGATATCAGCCCCTTCTCTCTAAGAGGAAGGGATCTTTACTAAAACAAAAGGGCAGCTTCCTAAGAAGCTGCCCAGACGGTCGGCTGTTATCAGTCAGAATATATCCGCTGAAACTGATCACATTGTGTAATCTCACATTCATCCGTCAGCGACCAGTTGCTATTATAATGTCATATCAAAGAATATTTGTCAACAGACAAATTGTCTGTCTTCACCGGCTTTCTTAAAACTCCCTGCCTTAAACAGCTGTTTTAAGTTTCTCTATCGCTGCCCTGATCCTTGCGATCGTCTCTTCCTTTCCGATCACTTCCATGATCTCCGTGGCTCCTCCCGGGGTCATCTGCTTGCCGGAAACCGCTGTCCTGACCGGCCACATCACAAACCCGTTCTTATACCCGTGGTCTGCTGCAAACTGACGAAGGGTCTGATAGAGGGCATCATTAGAATAGTCCTCCTGCTCCGCAAGAAGAGGAAGCAGCTCCTCCAGTACTGCCAGGGATTTTTCCGGATTGGTCTTGTTCTTCTTATGAGTATACATGGAGATATCGTATTCCGGAACTTTTTCGAAGAAATCGATCTTATCTTTGATATCCAGGAAAGTCTCGATCCTGGTCTGGACCAGTCCGGCAATCTTCTTTAAATCATAATCCTTACTGATGACCTCCCTGATATAGGGTCCGGCCATTTCATAAAAACGATCCGGATCCATGGCTTTTAAATACTCGCCGTTCATCCAGCGGAGCTTGACCATGTCGAACACTGCCGGGGACTTGCTGATATGCCTGTAATCAAAAGCCTCCACCAGCTCCTCCAGAGAGAATATCTCCCGGTTATCAGGGGAACTCCAGCCCAGCAGGGCCACAAAATTCACTATGGCCTCGGACAAAAATCCCTGCTCCAGCAGATCTTCATAGGAAGAATGTCCGGAACGCTTGGACAGTTTCTGGTGCTCTTCATTGGTGATCAGGGGACAGTGGATATATTTGGGTTCCTCCCAGCCAAAGGCCTGATAAAGCCTGGTATATTTGGGAGCTGAAGAAAGATATTCATTTCCCCGGACCACATGGGTGATCTTCATCAGGTGGTCATCCACAACATTGGCGAAATTATAAGTAGGATATCCGTCCGACTTGATAAGGATCATGTCATCAAGCTCCTCATTGGGCTGGGAAATGCTCCCGTAGATCTCATCATAAAATGTGGTCTCGCCCTCATCCGGTATATTGGCCCGGATCACAAAGGGCTTTCCCGCCACCAGATTTGCCTCTATCTCTTCCTGAGACAGGTGAAGGCAATGCTTATCATAGGAAGAGATCTCCTTGCCTCCGGCCACCTGTTTTAATGACTCCAGCCTCTCCTTATCACAGAAACAATAGTATGCCTCTCCTTTATCGATCAGCTCCTTTGCATACTTCATATACAGTCCGGACCTGCATCTCTCACTCTGTACATAAGGACCGTAACCGCCGTCCCTGTCGGGCCCTTCATCATGGAGCAGGCCGGTGGACTCCAGGGTACGATAGATGATCTGCAGTGCCTCCTCAAAAAAGCGCTCCTGGTCTGTGTCCTCTATTCTTAAAATAAATTTTCCACCTTCATGTTTTGCGATCAAATAAGTATATAACGCCGTCCTCAGATTACCTACATGCATTCTTCCTGTAGGACTGGGCGCAAATCTTGTCCTGATCTCACTCATAATATTTTCCTCGCTTCCTTTCCATGTCGAATATTATACAATTCCCTTTACATCAACCGCAGAGACGATTTCGATTGATACAGGCAGCCGCCTCCAAAGGATGTGCTGAGGGTTATTATAATATAAAAAAATCCCGGACACAAGAATAAAGTCATTAAGCTTCCCGGGACCCGGTCCCGGCCATTCAGGTTTATTTCTTATACGGGAAAAAGTCCGGAAAGTATTTTAATGAAAAAATTTGCGAAAATGTTCTTATTGTGATACTCTTTAAGGAACAACGAACTTACATTCATTCAGGATAAAGAAAGGTAGATACAATGATTTCTGATTTTCTAACATTTTTAAAAAATTTACCGTTTCCATCGCCAGGATCGGGCTCTATCCTTCCTGATTCATTTCGGGAACAGATACCGCTGGATTCCATTTTCTCTTTTTTCTCCGACATGAACAATTCCGTAAAAATTGCGGGAGCAGGTGTCACTCTGATCCTTGCACTGATTGCCTGTTTCCTGGGATATAAGCTGGCCAAATTATTTATGAGCATTACGGGATTTCTGGCAGGCTGCATCATCGGCCTGACGGTTGGCTATAAGGTTTTAAAGCTGGGTGCTCCCCTGACAGCACTGTGTACTCTAGCCGGAGGCATCCTCTTATCCCTGCTGGCCTACCGGATCTATGTGGCAGGTATATTCATCCTGTGCTTTATACTGGCCTTTATAGCCGCCGCTGCCCTGCTTCCCCTTAACGGTGATATTCAGTTCTTCCTCTCGACCCTGATTGGTTTTATCATCGGTTCTCTGGCTGTCAAGTTTATCCGTCCTGTCATCATCTTTTCATCTGCCCTGACAGGAGGTTGGATTGCATCGGGACTGATCGTCACTCTTTGTGAGCAAATGAACATATACACCTTTACCCATTTCACTTCAGGCGGTCTCACCCTTATTCTCTGCCTGCTGGGAATCCTGGTTCAGTTCTTTACCACTTCGGATGAAGATGAAGTGAAACGCCGCAAAAAAAAGGAGCAGAAAAAGCGGGAACGCCGGGAGCGCAAAGAACAGAAGAGGCTGCAGAAGCAGAATTAAACAGACGGGGCTGATTATTTATATCTGTTTCTGGGTTATATAAAGATTCTACCAGTGAATATATACTGCTGTTCCGGAGCTGATCATGTTAAACAATGAGGCAGCTTTGGCCGGAGGCATGTTGATGCATCCGTGGGAACCATTTGTACGATATATTTGTCCTCCAAAGCTTCCTCTCCAGGAAGCATCATGAAATCCTACCCCGATTGCCGTATTATAGGGCATCCAGTAGTGTACAAAGGAATTATATTTTACCATGAGATGATCTCTCTGCTTATAGGCGATTCTGTAAAAACCTGTGGAAGTCCCGTGTCCTGTAGAGAGATTCCCTGTTACCACATCACTGGAAAGCTGGATCTTACCATCTTCCACATACCACATTCTCTGATCGGAAATATTGACATCAATAAAGGTCTTTCCAATATTGTACTCGTCCCGGTTTAGTCCTTCCTTAATATAGACCGGCTTCCTGCTGGTACGCTTACCCGACTTGATATTCTTTATAAGCTGGGTGCTCTCCTTATCTACTCCCACCTTCCAGGCTGTAATCCCTGAAGGTATGTCTCCCTCAAGAGAATTAAAGGTCTTTGACACATTATTTTTGACAAAAGATTTCACCTTTTTCTTGTCAAATTTCACCTCAAAATCATCGGACCAGGTGAGCATCTCTGCAATATCTTTTTTATATGTTTTCGTCTTCAGATCGCCGTCTTTATAAGTTACAATACCTTGTAAATATTTATTCAGCTTTTCGTTGGCATCTATAACGGGCTCGGAAGAAGCATAGTATTTCGGCTGCACATAATAGGTATCCTCCACCAGCGAGATCTCTTTATCGTGATGGGTCATAGCTTCTGTTAATCCATTCAGAAAATGCTCCTTATCCACAATATTTCCGATGGTTTCAGGATTGATCTGAAATTGCTTATTCTCTTTATCATAAGATATGGATGCACTGACAGACTCTTCGGGAGTCTCGGGATTCATACACTTTAAAGTATCCACATAGGAACTAAGTTTTCCCTCGTCAACCTGGATATTCAGTTCACCAAAATCAAAATGTTTCGTCAGATTTACCGGCCAGGGTCCATAAGACTGCTCTTTCAGTATCTTGTCAATCTTATCTATATCTGAAAAGGACAGGCCTGCATCTGCAGCTGATATACTTTCTTCACCATCCTTTTCCCTGATGATAATCGAATACTTCTCCAGCTCATCTTTTACATATTCCCTGGCTCCCTGTCGGGATTTAAAGCCTAAATCAATATTCCCTACCTTTGTTTTCGGATAATAATGAGTGTGGAAGAAAGCCATACCCCCGATGTATACTACAGTAACCAGTCCGGCAGCTGCCAGGATGCGTTTCCACTTCTTCCTCTTTGACCCATATCTTTCCACTCTGGACATAATATCTTCCTTTGTTTTTTTAAGCAGGATCTCCTGTCATCAAAAACCAGCTATCCTGCAGCTGACATCATTAGTGACTCCATTTGTCTGTACGCCATATCATTATACACCAATAGCAGGATTCTGTCACTGAAAAAAGCAAAAAAAATTGCTATATGTAAAAAAAACAATATTTTTCTCAGTTTTTGATAATAACAATTACGCTAATGTTAACTATTTTTAAAAGAAGATCGAATAAAAAAGACCCTTCAATTGTTCCCCTCAATTGTTAATAATTAATAAACCTCTATATATGTATTGACATTGTCACTACATTATGCTATCTTTATTCCGTCAAGAAAGTCTGAAACTGACTTATGCTGAGAAAAAAGCTGATTATAACTTAAACAGAAAGGAGCTGGCATTATGGCAAATTCATTTTTACAGGTTCGGGTTGATGAATCAGACAAAGAAAAAGCTTCCCGGATCCTGGATCATCTGGGAACCAATCTCTCCACTGTTGTCAATATGCTGATCAAGCAGATCATTATCACAGAGAGTATTCCATTTGAGATAAAAATGGGTCCGAAAGACTCCGGACCTTATCCTGTCCCGGAGACAGCTGCAGCAGCCTTTAACAACAGCAATTCTGACTTTATTGAGAACCCGGTCATCAAAGGAATCCGGGAAGAGTATGAAGGATTCTGATTAGGGTATCTTTAACAGACGGGAGGAAAAATAATGAAATTAGGATTTATCGGATGCGGCGTCATGGCCAATGCGATGATGGGCGGCATTATAAAAGCCGGCCTTTACAAACCAGAGGATATTATCGGGGGAGAACCTTCCCCTGAAGGTCGTGACAAAACAGTACGAACAAACGGTATTCATGTCACAGAAGATAATAAAAAGGTTCTGGATGAATCAGACTATGTATTTTTTACAGTAAAACCACAATACTATACGGAAATGATTGCCGGGATCAAAGATCACATCCGCGAAGACCATGTGATCATCAGCGTAGGGGCAGGAAGGACCCTCTCCTACCTGGAAGAACAGTTTGGAAAACCCGTAAAAACGATACGGATCATGCCGAATACACCTGCCCAGGTGGGAGAGGCTATGACCGCGGTCTGCCCAAATAAACATGTTACAGAAGAAGAAACTAAAAAAGCTCTTACAATCCTCCGGACCTTCGGCAAAGCAGAGCTGATGCCGGAGCACCTCTTTGATATCGTTACCGGCGTCAGCGGCAGCGGTCCGGCTTATGTATTCATGTTTATTGAAGCCCTGGCGGACGCCGCTGTAAATGGCGGCATGCCCCGGTCTGCAGCCTATACCTTCGCGGCCCAGACAGTCTGCGGCTCCGCCAGAATGGTCATGGAGACAGGAAAGCATCCCGGGGAACTGAAGGACATGGTTACCTCACCGGCAGGAACCACCATAGCCGGAGTACGGGTCCTGGAGAAAATGGGGCTCCGGTCTGCGGTGATTGAGGGGGTTGCTGCCGCCACAGAAAAATCGATAGAGCTGCAAAAAGCAAAATAGGTTTCCGCCACCCGATGCTGCCTTCTATGTTGAAAAAACCAGGATCCCAGGCTTTATTTTAGTTTAAAGCTCTCCATTGCCAGCCTGCACTCCGCCGGTGTGACATTGTCCCCTTTCATATAGGTGCAGCCCCAGCTGTAGAAGGTGCCGTCAATCAGGTCCGTGTAGTTCTCGGCCATAACCACATCCTTGCCATCGTCCGTTGAGTAAGAGTATGTAAAGCCTTTGATCTCTTTATCGCCTACTGTGATGGTAACCTTCTGGGGCTCTCCGATGAGCTTGTTTTGCTGGTTCTCTTTCACCTTCTGAATTGTCCCGTCATGAAACTGATCCACAGTCTGACCGGAAACCTGCATCATGGGATACAGCCTGAAAGAAGGCAGCGTACTCTGGGTCTTTAAATAAACATCAACATACTGGCCGTTGATATTGATGATATAATTGCTTCCGGTGGTAAAAGTGAAGCCTCCTGCCTCGCTGGTCACAGTCTGAGTGCCCTGGGCGGGCAGGGGAGAGTCAGCACGGGTATTCTCTGTGCTTTCAGTTACCGCCTGGGTGCTCCCGCTCTGGGACGTGGTGTTTTCTGTGGTAGATGTTTCCGCCTTCGGACTTTCTGTTGTATCATTTCCGGAGGCCGGCTGGCCTGAAACGGGCTTCCCGTTTATGTCTACCAGCTGATATTCTGCCGGAACCTCAAAGATCTCGTCCTTAACTTCTCCATCCAGAGCATCAATTTTTAAACGGACCTCCTGGCCTTCGGCGGATGCAATAACATAGATCAGATCACCGTCATCGTTAAAAACGAACTTTGATGTGGCACCATCTGAAGTCGTTTCTTCTGTATCATATTCCTTTCCACTGATATTCACAGTTCCCTTTGTAAAATCACCCGAAGAAGTCCCGGTCTCAAACACAGTGTCGATCTGAGCCATGGCATTTTTGATCTGGGCCTTCTGGTCATCTGTGAGTTCCGCCATTATGGCAGTTTTTGAGCTGTCATTCAGCATATACATCACATCACCCTTTACAATCATGACCACGCGATTGCCCTGGGCCAGAGTATCTGAATAAAAGTTTTCCCCCTTCTTATACATTTCCTCTTCTATGGTCATACCCTGGGTTTCCATGGAATACTTCATGTGGATACCGGTCTCCTCGGTGATCCCCTTAAATATGTCCCTGACCCTTGACGTTTCTTCCTTTTTATCCTTATCCTTCTTTCCTGGAGCAGAAGATCCACAGGCCACAAGAGTTGCTGTCAATAAAAGGGCTAAAATTAAAGTAACTAATTTCTTCATCATTTCTTACCTCCTTGTCTGTATCATCTCAGAAAAGTCTGAAAAAATCAAGCAGGATAAAAATATTTCCATAAATATAATTATTCTTACATTTATATCTTTAAATCCGGGTATTTTTGAGATATTATCAGTATAATAAGATTACAAAGGAGTTTTATTATGAAAGAGATACCTGTCACACTCATTGAATCCATAAAGATAGGACAGACCCAGAACACCGATGCCGGAACCGGCTGTACTGTGGTGATCTGTGAGAAGGGTATGGCTGCCGGCCTGGATGTCAGAGGCGGAGGTCCTGCTTCGAGGGAAAGCGAACTGCTGAAACCGCTGGCTGCTGCCCAGTATATTCATGCCATTCTGCTGGCAGGAGGAAGCGCCTTCGGTCTTGGTGCTGCAAACGGGGTTATGAAATATTTAGAATCCCACGACATCGGTTATGATGTGGGCGTGACCAAGGTTCCCCTGGTTGCCCAGGCCGATCTTTTTGACCTTACTGTGGGTGACCCATTTACCCGCCCGGATCCTGCCATGGGTTATGAAGCCGCAAAATATGCCATGGAGGCTCCCAATTATAAAGATGGGAACTTTGGGGCCGGATGCGGTGCCACGGTGGGGAAGTTCGGCGGCATGGATACCTGCATGAAATCCGGCATCGGCAGCTATGCCCTGCAGATAGGGGGGCTCCAGGTGGGAGCCATCGTAGCGCTGAACGCACTGGGAGATATCTATGACTGGAAAACAGGCAAAAAGATCGCAGGACTCCTGACTCCGGACAAGACCGGTTTCCGGGATACCTGCGAACTTATGAAAAATAATATCGAGAAAGTAGATAATAAATTTACCGGTAATACCACCCTGGGCATCGTGATCACCAATGCTGCTTTTGATAAAACCCAGCTGTGCAAGATTGCCGGGATGGCCCACAACGGCTACGCCAGATCCATCCGTCCGGTACATACTTCCGCAGATGGTGACAGCATCTATGCTGTATCAGTGGGAAATGTAGAGGCAGACCAGGATCTGGTGGGTACCCTGGCAGCTGAGGTCATGAGCGAGGCCATCACCCGGGCTGCAACCAGCGCCGAAGGTGCTTACGGTTTCCCGGCAATCCGGGACCTGCAATAAGCATGAGACGGGGCCCGTTTTCCGGATAACCGCCAATATTTTTTATACAACCATCCACATTTCACATATGCTTCTGGAATTTGCCCCAGGGGATGGATAAAGTCTTCCCCTCATTCAACAGTTCATTAACATGTATCAGCAGCGGGAAGTCGTCTTCACTGACAAGGCCTCTGCGGGCAAGAGCTTTTACAGCCCTGGCAGTCCTGGTGGCAATGACCACCGCTTCCAGGGTCTGTCCCTTAAGCTGTTCCAGAACCTCCTCAATGGCCATGCCTTTGCCCAGAAGAAGTCCCACCGTTCTGCTCCTTCCTGCGGAAACAGTGACATCCAGGTCTCCGGCCGCAAACATGATATTATCCACGCCTCCTCCCACAAGGCGGAGCAGGTCCAGCATTTCCTTGACACTTTCCTGAAATAAAGCTGCCTTCATATTGTTGTGGTTTATTCCATCCTCTCCCATTTTCTCTTTAATCCCGATGGCCAGTGCGGTGCCCAGGGCATAACCATTCTTTAATGCCACGGCACATTCCAGCCCCACCACATCCAGAGTAAGGCTGATAATATAATAATCCGTCGCAAAAAGATTCCGGATCCATTCCAGCGTCTCAAAATCAGGTCCGCAGTAGGACACAAAGGACGGATCATGGTCTGCCAGGTCTCTTGCAGTGCAGGGTCCACCAATGGCGTAAATTTTCAATCTGCTGCCAGAAGGAAGCTTCGTCTGCCAGTATTCCGGGTAAGTCTGCATAGTACCGTCTTCATAGTCCAGCATTCCCTTGGTCACAGAGATAAGGGGAATATCTTCATTCAGTAAAGGCAGTATCTCATCAGCAAACCATTCCACTCCGAAACTGGAAACCCCGCAGACGATCAGATCAGCACCGTCAACAGCATCCCTCACCTTAGTGTAACTATAGTAATGAATCCCTTCATGAAGAGTGCGAAGAAGATTCACATGATAATTATCCTTCCTCAGCCGGGCAATCACATCATCATCCAGAGGACTGCCCACCAGACGGACTTCATGTCCGTTCTCTATAAGTGGAAATGTCAGTGCGGACGCCATCTGGCCGGCGCCGATCAAGGTTACTATGCTCATATAAGATACCTCCTCTTTATTGCAGTGGTGAAACTCATCTGTTATAGCTGTGCAGCACATGTGGTTACAATAGTAACATCTTCCATGAAATATTGTCAATCTGTCCAATTTTGGTTAATTTTTTCTTTTTTATTTTTTTCTGCTATGTTATAATAAGAAGTACAACTGGTAAATTAATATTTGTATAAGGAGGAACACATTTTATGGCAGATTATTATCAGAATTTAGGAAAGAATCTTTTAGGAACTAAAACTTTTGATAACCTTTTAGAGGCTTTTGCCGGTGAGTCTCAGGCCAGGAATAAATATACCTATTTTGCATCAAAGGCCAAAAAAGACGGCTATGTACAAATTGCAAAGATCTTCGAAGAAACTGCAGCCAATGAGAAAGAGCATGCAAAGATCTGGTACAAGATTCTTGAGGGTATTGCCGACACCAAGACCAATCTGACGATTGCCGCAGAAGGCGAACAGCATGAATGGACAGAAATGTATCCTGGTTTCGCAAAAGATGCCCGCGAAGAAGGCTTCGAGGAAATCGCCAAATTATTCGAAATGGTAGCTGAGATCGAGAAAGAACATGAAGCCCGCTATCGCAAGCTGATCGCAAACATTGAAGGCGGTCTGGTATTCTCCCGCGACGGCGACCGTGTATGGGAATGCGGCAACTGCGGACATATCGTTGTGGGTCCCGCTGCCCCGGATGTCTGTCCGGTATGCAACCATCCACAGGCTTACTTTGAGCTCAGAGCAGATAATTATTAATTCACGACCCGGCATTTGCCCTGTGTAGGCATCCGCTGCTAATCATCGGACGGCACAGCATTTACCCTTTACCAATATGAAGCGCCGCAGTTGATCCCCCCGGTTCGAAAACTGAGGGGCAGATTCCCTCTTCGTTCCGAGAAGGGAAAGATCATAACTGCGGCGCATTTTTTTGCAGAAAATCTCCATAACCGGAAGGCTCCATACCTTAATACGCAAAAAACCCCGCTTTCTTTTGAGAAAGCGAGGCCAGTGCACAGAGAATATGTTGAGTTTGAGAATACGTATCTGCTGGTATTATATCAAACTTTCCAAAATTGAAGATGGAATAATACGATCGAATTCTGAGAAAATATTGCGAAAGAGAGTGGATATAATTGTCCGCCCCCGTGGTCTCCCTCTGCGAAAGCAGGTTTATCAGCCGATATTATAATATCCTCTTTGCTGATATTACAATTTATAACAGGGCATCAGCTGAAGTTTATGGAGATTAAGCCGGTGCATCCGGTCTATTTTCTTACGAGTCTCCTCATCTTCACACTCTCCGGTGAGAATATAATGGTCAAGCACAGCGTAGGTAAAACCGATCTTATCCTCATCGGACATGCCGGAAAGCCCGTCTGAGGGAGTTTTCTTTGTCAGCCGTTCCGGCACACCAAGTACCTCCCCGATCTGAATCACCTCATGAACCAGGAGATTGGCCAGGGGGCTGAAATCTCCCGCTGCATCACCGAACTTTGTTGAATAACCGATATAGTCCTCAGACCTGTTACAGGTATTGACCACACGTCCCCCCTTGGGCAGGGACTGGGCCACTGCATAGAGGGTACTCATTCTGAGACGGGGCGGCATATTGATTCTGGAATCTCTGGAAAGTCCCTCGGTTCCGGGGATCGTCCCTTTTCTCAGCTCTTCCTCGATGGCACCGCTTAAGCCCTCCATGCCTGCATGAATATTTACCGTAATATAAGGAATTCCAAGGAGCTCCACGATTTCCTGGGAATCGGCGATATCAGCCTGCACTCCGTCCGGCATCAAAACACCGACCACTCGGTCCTTACCCAGAGCCTCTGCACATAAAGCTGCCGTCACACTGGAGTCCTTCCCTCCGGAAATACCGATCACCACACTGCAATCCGGTCCGTTTTCCGCAAAGTAGTCTCTTATCCATTTAACTATTTCATTCTTTGTCTGCACGGGATTCTTTAACATATTGTCCCCCCCTGTTCTGCCTAAAAGGCATACAATGTCACATTACTCCGGCCATCTGTTTTTGAACTCAATTCTACAGGCCATCTGTTTTCAAGCTCAATTTTACCAAGTAATCTCCATTTTGTCCACTGAATATAAGCAAAAGGGGATGTAACACGAAAAACATCAAATATCTGAATTTTTCTGCGAAAAGGTTGATAGAAGTTCGCTTTTTTCGAAGCAGAAGGAGAAGAAAGTTGCTCACTGGCCCTAAAAACCAGGTGCAACATCAACGATTATATCCTGGCATCGATTGATAATTAGAATTACGGCGTTTTTCACTATTTAAAGGGCCGTATGAATCTGGATCGGATGCTGTCTGACTTGTTGAAAAAAACCAGGATCCCATATTTTATTACATGGAATCCTGGCGGTTAAGGGCTGTTTTAGTGCGACAGCCCCATCATATCGGTATCGTATCTTTTATAATTCTTATTATTCCCCTTTATAATATCTGCCGATGGCATCTGCAGCGATCATAGCATTGTAAACGGCTTCGGGAGTAATCTCAACAGGCTCGTTGCCGCAGGTATCTGTGGGAGCTGCTGCCAGTGTGGCTGCCTCCATCAGAGCCTCTTTGTCCACGTTCTCAATGCCCAGGTCTGCAAATGTGGTGGGAAGTCCAACTTCCATGCAGAAGCCTACAACCTCATCCAGGAGGTCTTCGTCAGCGTTCTCAAGAACAAGCTGGGTCAGTGTACCAAAGGCAACTTTCTCACCATGATAGAGGTGATGGCACTCTTTGATGGCGGTAAGTCCGTTGTGGATAGCATGAGCGCCTGCCAGTCCGCCTGACTCAAAGCCCATACCGGAAAGGAGGGTGTTGGCCTCGATGATCTTCTCAACAGCTTCTGTCACTGCGTTATTCTCAACAGCCAGTTTCGCCTTAACGCCTTCTGCGATCAATGTATCATAGCAAACCTTGGCCAGTGTAATGGCTGCTGTAGTGATGGTTCCGCCTGCACAGCTTGTAGCATTGCTGATCTGGCATGCTTTAGCTTCAAAATATGTTGCCAGGGCATCACCCATACCGGAAACAAGCAGTCTTGCAGGAGCATTGGCAACAACCTGGGAGTCAACCAGTACCAGGTTGGGGTTGGCCGGAAGCCACAGATAATCTTCAAATACACCATCATCTGTATATACTACGGAAAGTGCAGAGCAGGGAGCGTCTGTAGCTGCAATCGTAGGAGCGATAATTACCGGTGTGCCGCAGTAGTAAGCAACAGCCTTGGCAGTATCGAAGATCTTGCCGCCGCCTACACCGATCACCAGGTCACATCCGCCTGCCTCAACGAGTGCTTTAAGACGGTTGATCTCATTCTTGGAGCACTCACCGTGGAATGCCTCAAAAGTAAGGACAGCATCTGTTCCCTCAAAGCTCTTTTCGATCAGAGCGCCAAAACGCTTCTTTCCACCCTCACTGATGAGGATAAAGGGTTTCTTTCCAAACTTAACAGCATACTCAGCGATGTCACCGAGGACTCCGGGGCCCTGTACATACTTATTAGGTGCAATGATAATTCTTGCCATGATATAATTACCTCCCTATTAAAAAATTACGGTATATGGATTAATCAATCCTCGATTTATTATAGCTCATTAACAAGAAAATTACAATATCATCTGTAAATTTTTACTGATTTTAAATATATTTAGCCCGTTTTATTGTCATATATTACAAAAAGCTCCCGGCCCGGTTCCGAAATCAAAGGATCTCCTTTATCTGCCTTAAAGCCTTTCCCCTGTGGCTGATGGCGTTTTTTTCTTCCGGTGTCAGTTCTGCCGTAGTCATGCCCCGGTCAGGAAGGTAAAAGATGGGATCATAACCGAACCCGTTTTCGCCGGCCGGCTTGTCCGCGATCCTTCCTTCAATGGTCCCCCGTCTTGTCTCTATTCTGCCGTCCGGAAATGCGGCGGCCACGACACAGACGAATCTGGCTGTCCGCACGACGGCGGGAACACCATGGAGCCTGTCTAAGAGGATCTGATTCTTGATCCGGTAGGACGTATTCTCCCCCATATAACGGGCAGACTGGACGCCGGGTTCCTTGTTGAGATAATCGATCTCCAGCCCGGAATCATCCGCCAGGGTGATACAGCCTGTGGCTTCCATTACCGTTTTTGCTTTTATAATGGCATTTTCTTCGAAGGTTTTGCCATCCTCAATGATCTCCACATCGACCCCTGCCTCTTTCATGGAGAGGACCTGATAATCCAAGTCGGAAAGGATCTCCCGGATCTCTTTCATCTTCCCCTCGTTGCCCGTTGCAAAAATGATTTTTTTATCCATTATTACATCTCCTTATCTCTCTTCTTCCCAATATCATCACCGGTCTGAACCCGGCGCTTCGGAGGCTTGGGACCGGGAAACTGGTAGAAGTAGGTCTTCATCATCCCGTTATAGATCTTCCTGTTTTTCGCAGCTTTCTTTCCTATATACTTTTCTGCATCCTCATAGGCTGTGATCACATACTCTGACCAGCTGTCAAGATGGGAAAAGGCTTCTCCGATCTCCCGATACAGAACAGGCATGTCCTCCTTGTCCTCCATGCGCTCCCCGTAGGGAGGATTGGTTATGATAAAGCCGTATTTCTTCGGATGCCGCAGCTTATGTACCGGTCTTTGCTGGAAATGGATCATATGGGCAACTCCTGCCCGCCCGGCATTCTCCCTGGCAGCCTTCACGATCTGGGGATCAATATCATATCCCTGTATATCCATCCGGGTTTCAAAGTCTGCCAGATCCCGGGCCTCGTCAAACCCTTTTCTCCAGTCCTGCTCAGACAGGAGATTCTTCCACTGCATACCCTGGAAGCTCCGGTTCATACCGGGAGCGATCCCCGCCCCCATCATGGCCGCCTCTATGGGAAATGTCCCGCTTCCGCAGAAAGGATCCACCAGGATCCTGTCCTTATTCCAGGGGGTGAGCTGAATCAGCCCGGCAGCCAGGGTCTCTTCAATGGGAGCTTTACTGACCATTTTCCTGTAACCCCGCTTGTGCAGGCTCTCTCCCGATGTCTCCAGACTTACAAGAGCTATATCTTTATAGAAGGAGATCCGCACCGGATAGTCCGCCCCATTTTCCTCAAACCAGTTTACATGAAAATGATTTTTCATCCTCTCCACCATGGCCTTTTTGGCAATGGACTGGATATCAGAAGTAGAAAAGAGTGTGCTTTTTACGGATGTGGCCTTGGTCACCCAGAACCGGGCGTCCACCGGCAGATATTCCTCCCAGGGTATCTGCCGGATTCCCTGAAACAACTCCTCAAAAGTCACAGCTTTAAACTCACCGACCTTCAGCAGGATCCGCTGAGCCGACCTCAAGAAAATGTTGGCCCTGACCATGGCAGACAGGGGGCCCTCAAAGGTCACTCTCCCATCCTCCACCTTAGTAATATCATAGCCCAGATCCATGATCTCTCTTTTACATATTGCTTCCAGCCCGAAATGACATGGTGCTGAAAACTCGAAAATTTCTTTCATATATCCTCCGTATATCACAGGATTTATCCAATGTCTTCTTAAACATTCTACTGTCATCAACTGCCTGTGTCAAGATGGCCTTTATAACCGGCAAGTCCTCCCGAAATACTGCAGGCTTCCATACCCTTCCTGTCCAGTTTCTTTGCAGCTAGGAGACTGCCTGTTCCGGTATCACAATACAGGATCATTTTTCTTCCGGTATGATAATCAGGGAGGAAACGCTTATAATCATCCTTCAAAATGTAATCCAGGGGAATATTGACCGCCCCGGGAAGGTGCCCTTTCCGGTAAGCTTCTTTAGAACGAATATCAATCAGGAAAGCCGTCCCTTTTGAGACGGCTGTCATGGCCTCCGCCATATTCACAATGTCAAACATGCTATTTCCGCCATTCCTTTTTTATAGTATATGACGTGGATGAAAAACCGTTCAGCAAAGCTGATAAAGACAGCAAAAGGGACAGGAAAGAACAAATCTCCCCTGCCCCTCGTGTTTCCAAAACGATCCCCTCATCGTTCCCGGGATAAAGAGTCCGAATGACTGTTATTTTGCAGTTTCATGCTTTCCGCAGCTGCTCTTTTCATGCTTTTTCATACAATCGGTTGTCTTCTCACAGTCTGTGGCTCTCTTGCAGTCAGTTGCACTCTCACGGTCTGTGGCACTTTCATGGCCTGTGGTGTCCATGCACTGGTTCTTGCAGGAACTTGCTGACTGGTCCGTTATTTCATTTCGTTTCTTTTTAGACATAATATACTCCTTCCCGTTCATCTCCAAAGAGGAAGACAGCAAAGAATCCGCCGTCTTTCATTGTTTTTCATGAACAGGAACAGTATGTGTTATAATCCCTGAAAATATACTCTTTTATTCGGAAACAACTTTTATGAATTTTTTCTTTCCTCTTTTGATAACCTTTCCATCTGCTCCAAAGTAATCCGGAGCGTAGGAAGCAGCGGGGTCCGTAACTTTTTCTCCATCAACAGTCACACCGCCCTGCATTACATTTCTTCTTGCCTCGGAACGGCTGCCTGCCAGGCCGGCCTTCACCAGGAGACCGAGAATATCTATCCGGCCATCTCTTAAATCAGCCTCTTCCAGCTTGCAGGTGGGCATATTGGCATCATCTACCCCTTTTCCGAACAAAGCCTGTGCCGCTTTCTGAGCTTTAAGGGCCTCTTCCTCTCCATGAACCAGTTTGGTCAGCTCAAAGGCCAGGATCTCCTTGGCCTTATTCAGCTGGCTGCCCTCCCAGCTGTCCATGGCATCTATCTCCTCTAAGGGAAGGAAAGTCAGCATACGGATGCATTTCATAACATCGTCATCACCGACATTTCTCCAGTACTGGTAGAAATCAAAGGGAGAGGTCTTTTCCGGATCCAGCCATACAGCGCCGGACTGGGTCTTACCCATCTTTTTACCCTCGGAGTTCAAAAGCAGGGTGATGGTCATGGCATGGGCATCCTTACCCAGCTTCCGGCGGATCAGTTCCGTTCCGCCCAGCATATTGCTCCACTGGTCATTTCCGCCAAACTGCATGTTACAGCCGTATTTCTGGAATAACACATAGAAATCATAGCTCTGCATGATCATATAGTTGAACTCCAGGAAGGACAGGCCTTTCTCCATACGCTGCTTATAGCATTCTGCCCGCAGCATATTATTCACTGAAAAGCACGGACCCACCTCCCTGAGCAGGTCAACATAATTCAGGTCCAGCAGCCAGTCCGCATTATTGACCATCATGGCCTTGTCATCAGAGAAATCGATAAAACGGTTCATCTGTTTCTTAAAACATTCGATATTGTGGTCGATGGTCTCCTTTGTCATCATCTGACGCATATCTGTACGACCGGAAGGGTCACCAATCATGGCAGTTCCACCACCTAAAAGGGCAATGGGCTTATTTCCGGCCATCTGAAGACGCTTCATCAGACACAGAGCCATAAAATGTCCCACATGAAGGCTGTCTGCCGTGGGATCAAAGCCGATATAGAAAACAGCCTTTCCCTCATTGATCATCTTTCTGATCTCTTCTTCATTGGTCACCTGGGCAATAAGTCCTCTTGCCACTAACTCGTCATATACTGTCATCCTTTTTAACCTCCTGTAAAAATAAGAAAACCCCGTCCGTAAAAGGACGAGGTTTTAATTCGTGGTACCACCTTTTTTCGCAGCATATAAAATACTGCCTCAATCTGACGCCGACACGTCATGGCCTCTATAACGGTGGCCTGCCGCCGCAGCCTACTCAAACAACTATCATCAGGGAAAGTGTCCCCCTTCGATCAAACAGCTAATCAGTCAAATCCACAGGAGAATATCACGATCAACCGGTCGTTCTTCGGTACGGAACTCGGGAATGTATTCGTATCAGACAGCTTCATTGACCTTTCACCAGCCGGTCTCTCTCTGGATGTCCCCATCTGAACTACTTATTTCCGTCAAAGTCTTTTTCATATGTGGACTATTCTAATCAATAATCACCGGATTGTCAACTCTTTTTTGCTGCGTCAGCTGTGCCAGGCAGAAAAAAGTTTAATATTTAAACAGTGCCACCCCATAAGCGGGAAGATCATAGGCAAAGGAAAACTTCCTTCCGTCGCATTCCTGTTTCTCCGGTTTATAGACCTCCGGACGCTCTGCGCCGGAGCCGCCGAATTCCACGTCGTCACTGTTCAGTACCAGTGTATGCTTTCTGCGGCAGGTTGTCCCCACCCGGTAATCGGGTCTTGCGATGGGAGTGAAATTGCAGACGAATAGCATATTGTTCTTCCCGTTCTCGGAATGTCTTACAAAGGAGAAAATACTTCTGTCGCCGTCATTGGCATTGATCCACTCAAAGCCCTCCGGCCAGCAGTCATATTCATACAGGCACTTATTCTTACGATAAATGTGCAGCAGGGCCCGGACGAAATTCTGGAGCTGCTGGTTTCTCTCCTTGCCCAGCAGGAACCAGTCGATCTCCCTGGCCTCACTCCATTCCCTGTGCTGTCCGAAGTCCTGTCCCATAAAGAGGAGCTTCTTTCCGGGATGTCCTGTCATGAAGGCGTAGCCTGCCATGAGGTTTCTGAATTTATCATCATAAAGTCCGGGCATCTTCTCGATCATGGAGCACTTCAGATGGACTACCTCATCGTGGGAGAGTACCAGCATGTAATTCTCCGCATAGGCATACATCATGGCGAAGTTCATCTTATTGTGGTTGTACTTCCTGAAATAGGGATCCAGTTTCATGTACTCAAGGAAATCATGCATCCAGCCCATATTCCATTTCAGGGAGAAATCCAGTCCGCCAAACTCAGCCTTGTCTGTCACCTTAGGCCAGGCTGTGGACTCCTCGGCTATCATAACTGTTCCGGGATTACGTCCCTTAACCACCGTATTGAGATGCTTGAAGAACTCAATTGCCTCCAGGTTTTCATTTCCACCGTAAATATTGGGAACCCACTGTCCGTCTTCCCGGCCATAATCCAGATACAGCATGGAGGCCACCGCATCCACCCGCAGGCCGTCAATATGATATTTTTCTATCCAGTAAAGGGCATTACATATCAGGAAATTCTTGACTTCTGTTTTGCTGAAATCAAAAACCTTGGTTCCCCAGTCGGGATGTTCTCCCTTTCTGGAATCTGCATATTCATACAGGCAGGTTCCGTCAAATTCGGCCAGGCCGAAGGCATCTCTGGGAAAATGAGCCGGCACCCAGTCAAGAATAATACCAATCTTATTCTTGTGAAGGTAATCTACAAAAAACTGGAAATCCTGCGGTGAGCCATGCCTTGAAGTGGGAGCAAAATAATTGGTAACCTGGTATCCCCAGGAACCGTCGAAGGGGTGTTCTGCAATGCCCATCAGCTCCACATGGGTATAGCCCATATCCTTAACATATTCTGTCAGCTTCACAGCCAGGTCACGGTAATTATAATAGCCGTCCTTATTCTCCTCTGTCGCCGGATGCTTCATCCAGGAACCCGGATGCACTTCATAGACAAACATGGGACTCTTGCGGTCGTCAAATTTCTTTCTCTTCTTCATCCACTTGTCATCAGTCCATTTAAAATTGGAAATATCTGTGACTACAGATGCGGTATTGGGGCGCAGCTCCGCCTGGAAGGCAAAGGGATCCGCCTTTAAAACTGTTCCCTTCTCCTTGGTCTCTACGGCATACTTATACACCTCCCCCGTCTTGAGGCCGGGAATGAAAAGCTCATAGATACCCAGAGGTTCCAGTCTTTTCATGGGATTGGCACCCTCGTCCCAGTTATTAAAGTTGCCCACAACGGATACGCCTTTCGCATTGGGAGCCCATACTGCGAAATATACCCCTTCTTCTTTTCCGATGCTTACCGGATGCGCACCCATCTTATTGTACAGATCATAATGGGTACCATCACCAAATAAATACTGGTCAAACTCTGTAATAAAGCTGACATTGGGTGTATCGTTCTTCATGCCGGAATACCTCCTGTATTAATTCTGATTAGCAGGCAGCAAGTTACGCGATCACTCTGATCCATCCTTCGGGAGCTTCAAGATGTCCCATCTGGATACCTGTCAAAGTATCATAAAGCTTTCTGGTCACCGGTCCCATCTCTTCCATGCCGCTCGGGAAACAGATCTCTTTGCCATGATCAACGATCTTGCCCACAGGCGAGATCACGGCAGCGGTTCCGCAAAGACCGCACTCTGCGAAATCTTTTACCTCATCAAAGTAAACTTCTCTGTGTTCCACTTCCATATTAAGATAATGCTCGGCAACATACATGATGGACCTGCGGGTGATGGAAGGAAGAATACTGTTGGATTTCGGTGTGACCAGCTTATTATCCTTAGTGATAAAAATGAAGTTTGCGCCGCCGGTCTCCTCCACCTTTGTTCTTGTCCGGGGATCCAGGTACATGTTTTCATCAAATCCATTCTTATGGGCATCAACTATGGCATGAAGACTCATGGCATAATTCAGGCCCGCCTTGATATGTCCGGTTCCGTGGGGAGCCGCCCGGTCAAAATCAGATACACGGATCGTGATGGGCTTTGCGCCGCCTTTAAAGTATGGGCCTACGGGTGTAACAAAGATACGGAACTGATATTCATCCGCCGGCTTAACACCGATCACCGCATTGGACCCGAACATAAAGGGACGAATGTAAAGAGTCGCGCCTGATCCGAAGGGAGGAACATAGGCAAGATTTGCTTTTACCACCTGATCCACTGCATCAATGAATTTCTCTTCCGGGAATACCGGCATCTCAAGTCTGCGGCAGCTGTCAGCCATACGGGCCGCATTCAGGTCGGGCCTGAAACATACGACCTTGCCATCCTCGGTGGTATAGGCCTTTAACCCTTCAAAACAGGTCTGGGCATACTGAAGTACCCCTGCGCACTCAGTCATGGTGATGGTCGCTTCGTCCGTAAGTCCCCCTTCTTCCCATGCGCCATCTTTATAATTGGCAACAAACCTGGCCTCTGTCGGAATATAACCGAATCCGATGTTGCCCCAGTCAATGTTTTTCTTTTCCATTATTATGACTTCCTTTCCAAAATATAAATATCAATCGAAATCGCCCCCGCGATTTCACGCAGATTCCTGCGTCTGAGATTGAAACTATTGTATCACAGTTTCACCCTTTTTTCCATGAATTATGAAAACAAATAATAAAAAATGCAGTGTTTCTGACTCCACACTGCATTTTTTATCATTATAATCATTTTTTAAGTTCTCTGATCCACAGGTCGGCCAGCATCTGCATCCCCTTCTTATCGGGATGGACCCCGTCGATGGAAGAGTACTCTTGACCGGACCGGTGCAGGTCAGCCACATGTACGCCGCTTTCTGCGGCTGCCTTTCTGATGATGTCAGAATAGACCCTTTTTGAAATACAGCTGTCAACATCAAAGAAGAAATATTCATCATCCGGCGCGCGCCCCTCAGGCAGAGTGGCGCACCATATATCGGCATAGGGATATGTTTCCTTCAGCAGATAAAGCATCCTTGCATACTCTGAGGCGAACTCCTCCGGCAGGACTGAAAATCCCCAGTCGTTCGCTCCCAGGGCCACCAGGATCATGTCGGGTCTTCCATTGACAGACAGGTCCCGGATCCTGTTTAAGGAGGTGCCGGAGCTTAGGGCCCTTCCGGCAACCAGGCAGCCGGACAGAGAATTATTCCTTCCCAGTTCCCCGTCCATTGCTCTGATCACCTTCATCCACCAGGTATCCTCCGGGGATTCTACTCCTGTCTCCCCGGCATTCCAGCTGCCGTAAAAAACATACCCTTCCGGAGTCAGCCCGTAATAGGTACTGACCGAATCTCCCAGAATTGATATTCTTTTCTTATTATTCATACTATTCTCCATTCTGACCGGGAAGACCGGCGGAAAGCTGCAGAATAACATACGGTTTCATAACCGTTTGATGATCTGTCTCTTATAATGCAGAAAGGATTCCGTCAGATAGAAATCCTCCGGTCTCGGTTTCTTCTCCTTAATGAGGATCTCATCCCTGATCTGCCCCGGTTTCCCGTTAAGAATATAGATCCTGTCAGAAAGAAGGATGGCCTCATCAATATCATGGGTAATAAATAAAGTGGACAGATCGATCTTCTGCATTACATCAAGGTACCATCTGTGAATGGCAGACTTTGTGATGGCGTCCAGGGCACTGAAGGGTTCATCCAGCAGAGCCGCTCCGCCGGAGGAAAGATAGGTGCGCAGCAGGGCCGCCCTCTGTCTCATTCCCCCGGAAAGCTGCACCGGATAAAGGTATTGGGTCCCATCAAGGCCGAATTCTTCAAAAAGGGAGTCTGCCTTCTGCCTTGCGGACTTTTTGTCGATCCCCTTTAATACCAGCGGCAGGGAAACGTTATCGATGATCTTCTTATGGACCATGAGCAGGTCCTTCTGCATCATATAACTGATACAGCCCGGTTTCCCGGTCATATCCTCTCCGTTTATGGTAACATGTCCTTCCTCCGGTCTGACCAGACCGGACAGGACATTAAACAGAGTCGTTTTCCCTGATCCGCTGACTCCCAGCAGGGACACCAGTTCTCCCCTGTTGAGCTCTATGTTGATGTCTTTGATAATAACCTTATCACCAAATCTCTTAGTGATATGTTCTGCCTTTAATAATACCATATTCTATCTTATTTCGGAAGATAATCATTCGAATATCCCAGTCCGCTCAGATTCTTTTCAGTCAGTTTGTTGTTATAGAGCCACTCATAAAAGCTGTCCCATCTCTGGGGATCGATCAGACCCCAGGAGGACGCATCATCCACGTACTTTTTCGACAGCCATTCCTGACTGGCATAAACCAGGTCTCTGGAACCACTTAAGGAGCCCGTATCGTCCCCTTCCATCAGCATATCTGCCGCTTTCTTCGGATTCTCCACCGCATACTCATAACCTTTTTTTGTTGCCGCAAGAAATGCCTTTGCCAGATCAGGGCTCTCCTTGAGAAAATCGTTGTTTGCAATCAGGACCGGCGTATAGTAATCCAGTTCAGGACTGATATCCGCAAAGCTCCAGAAGTCCACGGGAACACCTTCCACATCGGCGTTGATACCGCTCCAGCCATAAAATATCCATACGGCATCTGTCTGCTTTGCTGCCAGAGCCGCAGGCTCATCCGTGATGTCGTTGGGTATAAGCTTTACTTTTCCGAAGTCTCCGCCATCGGCGGAAACCACATATTCCATCATCTTAAGCTCAGTGGGGATCTCCCAGGTCGAATAGGTCTTTCCTTCCAGTCCCTTGGGTCTGTCAAGGCCTTCTCCTTTACGGGACATGACACCTGAACTGTTGTGCTGGATCATGGCAGCCACTGCGGTTATACCCAGAGGCTCATGGGACTCTGTTTCATCTATGGCCGCAGCCATGGTATCCTGGGCGTCTATCGCAAACTGAGCCTGGCCGGAAGCGCACATGGTGGTCGCCCCGTTTTCAGGAGGCTGAACAATTTCCACATCAAGGCCGGCTTCTTCATAGTATCCCAAAGCTTTGGCCGCATAGATTCCGGTATGGTTGGTATTGGGCGTCCAGTCCAGACAGAGGGTGATCTTTGTCAGATCTCCGGCACTATTCTCTGTGGAATCCTTCTCCTTCCCGCCGGCAGCTCCTCCCCCGGAACCACAGGCACTGATGCCCAGAACCAGGGCAGCACTCAATGCATAAACAGCTATTTTTTTCATATTCAATTTCATCACTATTTCTCCTCTCTCTTTGCCGCCTGCACCCAGGGCATAGATATGATGCTGATCATATTTACCAGGAACATAAGCAGCAGACTGATAACTACAATAAAAATAATAACCGCGAACATCTTGTCAAAGGCGTAGGCTTTTTTTACCCGGGTCATATATACCCCCAGTCCGTTAAAGCCTCCCAGCCACTCTGAAATAACCGCCCCCACCACCGCGTAGGAGGTCGATATCTTAAGCCCCGCAAAAAAATAGGGCAGAGCCGAGGGCGCCTTCAGGTGGAAAAATATCTGTTTCTTTCCTGCTCCCATGGACCTCATGAGATCTATGGAATCCCTGTCCACACTTTTATAGCCATCTAAAAGGCCCACTGTGATGGGAAAGAAGGTAGTAACCACAACAAGAGTGATCTTGGGTGCCATGCCAAAGCCCATCCAGAGCACCAGTACCGGTGCTATGGCTATGGTGGGAATGGTCTGTGTGATGATCATGATGGGGTAAAAAGCCTGATTCAGGATCAGGAAATGATCCATCAGGGTCGCGGTAATAAGTGCCAGCAGAATACCTGCGGCCAGCCCGTAAAGGGCCTCCTGTAAAGTAAACCAGGCATGACTGAGAATGATCCTCCTGTCGGACACCAGGGCTTTCAGTACCTTTTCCGGTGAAGGCAGCATATAGGCCGGCACCGCGTCCGAATGAGCCAGCAGGGCCCAGAAAAGCAGGATCAGGCATAAGGCCGCAAGGGCAGGCAGCTTACTGGTGATGTTTGGTAACTTTTTTGTCAATACTGAGAACATCTCCTTCCGGCTTGTAGGCGATCTTTACATAAGTATTCATGGCCGGGCAGCCGGCCTTCGCCGCCACCAGCTGACAGTTCTTCACGATTTCCATCAGTCCCTCGTAGTCTCCCTCGACAGTGGTTTCAAAGGGGCCCACATAATAGTGATATCCGGTGGATTTGATATAGTCGATGACCTCATCCACGATGCGGATCACCTCTTCATCATCCAGAACGGACGGCAGCACCTGAATTGCAACACTTGTGTTCATTTTTACGAATCCTCCTTTCATTACTCCCGGAAAATGTAAAACACCCGTTTTTTTACATTTCTGATAAAATAAAAACGCCCGCATATCTTATGCGAGCGCAAATCGTTTTTGTAATCTTCCTGCGCTGGCATTATCCAACAGGTTCAAAGGGTCTAAGGAATACCTTACTCTCAGCTTCTCGATCAAAGCTCCCCTGATCATTTATATATCTGGCGTAACTATATCATATTTTTTTCAGGAAAACAAGCCTGTTTCCGCCCCGACAGCTGCCGCCGGAGGCTCAATCTCAGAAGTAAACCAGCTCTTCGTCAGGTTTTTCTGCTGCTTCTATCCGCTTCGCATAAAGAACAGGCCCTTCCTCACCGTACTCCGCATTATATTCTATGCGGATCTCTGCTGTCACCATGGCCCACATCTGATTTTTTATCTTCTTGATGGTAGACGATTTGGCATGATTGGTATGACAAATATAACCGATAAACTGAATATCATCGGCGCAGCAGGTCATGGCATGGCGTCCCGGCACGAAGCATCCTTTGGGCAGACGGATGGACTTGAAAATGTGAGCCTTCATGGTAATGGTCTTTCCGGCATAAGCTTCCGGCCGTTCCATGATATCCACAAACCAGATACCATAGTCTTCGTCTTCCAGCACGATCTCGTCGGACTCCAGATCATAGGGCAGAGCAGCATCCGGGTCCTCATCACCGATCTCCTCCACATCATCCGCGAAATCAAACATAACCTGGGCCCGCCGGTTTACAGCTTTTATACTCCTGCGCCATGTGGCCCGGGGAGACTCTTCACGGCAGCGGTTGATCACCACCATCTCGGCAATCTTAAACATTTCCACGGCCAATGAACGCATATTGTTCATATATAAGTCAAAGGTCTCAGCATTTACGGTCATAATGGTCTGGAATACCAGGAGGGGAGTATCCTCCAGAGTTTCAAACAGCCGGTTGACCATCCACATACCATTATATTCTATGATCACCCGGTCAGGATAGTACTGGATGACTTTTCCGGTAATGAAATCCGCAGTAAATTCTTCCTCGTCCTCCACTTGGATCAATGTGGTATTGGAAGCCTTCATCAGATCTTCATCATACTCGGTAAGCCCTTCTTCGCAGGCAAATAGTAGAGTCCTCTGTCCGTCATTAAAATAATCTTCCTCCAAAGTATCCTGAATAAACGTTGTTTTCCCGCTCTCCAGGAACCCCAGAAACAGATATACAGGTATTTCCAGTTTCTTTTTTCCAGGCATTTCTATCCCCTCAGCAATCCTTTAAAGTCCAAAAAGCTCTGCCAGTTTATCTTCCTTAAGTTCCGCGCCGATAACACAGATCCTTCCGGTATAATCGGCAGTACCGTATCGCAGCTCTTCCTCCCCGGGAACCAGGTCAAAATGGATCCATTTACCATTCTCTTCCGGTACAATTCCCTTGGCTCTTAAAATCACACCATACTCATTATCCTCTTCCTTTGCAAGAACAGAAAGGATCTGCCGGATTTTTTCTTCTGAGTACTTCCTGGGAGTTTCCCTGCCCCAACTGGTAAATATCTCATCTGCATGGTGATGGTCATGGCCGTGATGATGGTGATGGTGATGGCCATGTTCCTCATGATCGTGATGATGCTCATGATGATGCTCGTGGTCCTCATGAGCATGGTGATGATGCTCATGGTCACAGCACTCCCCCTCATGATGGTGATGGCCGCATTCCGGGCATATCTGCGCGGCTTCCAGAAGCTCTGCCGCAAAATCATTCTCTCCTTCCATCACAGAAAGGAGCTGTTCTCCTGTTAATTCATCCCAGGGTGTGGTAACGATGGGTGATTTATCGTTTATTTCACGAAGAAGTTCAACAACTTTGTCCAGTTTGTCTTCTTTCACATTCTGGGTACGGCTTAATATGATGGCGCTGGCGAATTCCACCTGATTCTTATAGAACTCTCCGAAATTCTTCAGGTACATCTTTGCCCGCATGGCATCGGCAACCGTTATATGGCTGTTGAGAACAACCGTTTCATCGTCGACCACATTCTGCACTGCCTTGATCACGTCGGAAAGCTTGCCGACCCCCGAAGGCTCTATCAGAATACGGTCCGGAGTAAATTTTTCAAGGACTTCCTTAAGGGCAACATGAAAATCACCTACCAGGGAACAGCAAATGCATCCTGAATTCATTTCATTGATCTGGATCCCGGATTCCTTCAGAAAACCACCGTCAATTCCAATCTCGCCGAACTCGTTCTCAATGAGAACGATCTTCTGTCCGGCAAGGGCCTCTTCAAGCAATTTTTTAATCAAAGTTGTTTTCCCGGCTCCCAGGAAACCGGAGATAATATCTATCTTTGTCATGTTATCTATCCTCCTGTATGGATTTGGATGCCGGTACAGGTCTGCAAGGGACTTTGCAGACCTGTACCGGCATCATCGCTAATGATATATTCTAAATGCTTTACAAAAAAAATGCAAGCATCTTTATTCATTTCCCGGATTCACAACATTTTCCGGATGTCCGGCCAGAAATGCTCCCAGATTTGCCACCGCTGTGTCCATCAGACGCTGCCTGCTCTCTTTGGAGGCCCAGGCAATATGCGGCGTAATAAAACAATTTCGGGCAGTCAGAAGCGGGGTGTCCCCTTTGATGGGTTCGGTCGATACCACATCCATACCGGCAGCATACACTTTCCCGCTGTTCAATGCCTCTGCCAGGTCTTTTTCATTTATGATGGGGCCGCGGGCTGTATTGAGGATGATCACCCCATCCTTCATTTTCGCAATATTCTTTTTACAGATCAGCCCTTCTGTTTCAGGGAACAGGGGACAGTGGAGGGAAATCACGTCCGACCGGGCAAACAGCTCGTCAAGATCTGCCGCATAGCGACAGGTTTCTGTCTCCAGTTCCGGCCTCCTGTGCCGGGCCCAGGCTAAAACATTCATCCCGAAGGCCCGGGCCAGCCTGGCAGTCTCCTGCCCGATCCTGCCAAATCCGATGATACCCATGGTCTTTCCTGACAGCTCCATCAATGGTGTATCCCAGAAGCAGAAGTCTATTGAATTCTCCCAGCGGCCTTCCTTCACTGCCCGGTCATGGTGTCCCACCTGATTACATATTTCTAACAACATGGCCATGGTATGCTGGGCAACCGCCCCTGTGCCGTATGAAGGAATATTCGTCACAGGGATCCCCCTCCTGCGGGCAGCCTCCACATCCACAACATTGTAACCCGTAGCAAGCACACCAATATAAATGAGCTTTGGAGCCCTTGTGATTACATTGGCACTTAGCAATGTCTTATTGGTAAAAACGATTTCGGCTTCCCCGATTCTCCTTAATATCTCCTCATCATCTTCTCGCGGAGTCCTGTCATAAACAGTCAGTTCCCCGAACTGTTCTATCCCGTCCCAGGAAAGATCCCCGGGATTTTCGGTGTAACCGTCCAAGATTACGATTCTCATAGTCCTCTCCTTCTCCCTGTGGATTTTCATCAGAGCTGATCGACCAGGTCTTTTTTCTTATCAGATTTATTTTATTCCTTCCACACAGATCCAGTCCGTTCCTTCCTTCACATGGATCTTCACGGCTATAAATCCGGCATTCCGAAACAGGATAAGGAATTCTTCTTTTGAAGGGTTAAATAAATCATACAAATCTATGTTGTCAAGGATGGCCTGATCCAGTCCGGCCTTTCCATAGATATCCGCAATCAGATAAAACCTTCCTCCCGGCTTCAGGACCCTGCGGACCTCCTTCAGGTTCTCGGCAGGATCAGGCCAGAAGTAAAAGCTCTCCACCGTTGTAATACGGTCAAATGTGTCATCTGCAAAGGGAAGCTCCTCCACGGATGCTTCCACCACCTCAGCCCGCCCTCCGGCAATCAGTTCTGTATTATACTCTTTTGATTCCTGCACTGAAACAGGTGAATAATCTACACCTGTAATTATTGCCTCCGGGGCCAGCCCGGCAAGCCTTCCTATGGTCGCACCGCCACCACAACCGATATCCAGAATCTTTCTGGCCCCTTCCGGATTCAGAAATGAGAGTGCCCAGTCTGTAACCGGGCCATGGCTTTCATTCATGCGGGCCAGCATCATGGCCCCGGCTTCTCCCTCGGGTTTTCTGGGATTACCCAGCCGGGTATCATCAAAAGCTTCCTTATCATCGGTGGATTCGGATTGTTCAGCCAGCTTTGTTTGTATTTCCTCTTCTGTCAGTTCCCGGATCACCCGGCAGGGATTTCCCGCCGCTATCACTCCGGCAGGAATATCAGAAACCACTGTGCTGCCGCCTCCGATCACCGAATGATTGCCGATGCTTATGCCGGGCATGACCCGGACTCCCCCGCCGATCCATACATTATCTCCCACGGTAATGGGGTGGGCAAACTCCAGACCGGCATTTCTCCTGGCTGTGTCAACAGGATGACCCGCTGTGTAAAAACCGCAGTCCGGCCCGATAAAGACATTGTCACCGAAAGTTACTTTCGCACAATCGAGGATCACACAATTATGGTTTATCCAGCAGTTATCCCCTACCTCAATATTATAACCGTAATCACACCAGAAAGGAGACACTATAAAACAGTTATCTCCCATTTTTCCCAGGATTCTTTCCAGAAGCTCTGCCTTCCTCCCCTTATCCGAAGGACGAGTCATATTGTATTCAAAGCAAAGATCTTTGGCTTTTATATATTCTTTACATAATTCATCATCCCGGCTGGCCAGATACAGCATTCCCAGGTCTCTTTTTTCCTTTTCTGTCATTTTTAACTCCTATCATTATACAAGGCAGGAAAAGGCATCACTTTAAACTGCCTGAATTAATCAGGTCTATTATATTTTGCTTCCGGCTGAATGTAAAGGAGAAATGCTTCGCCCAAATCAAAAAAAGCACTACCTGATTTATTTATCATATCAGGTAGTGCTTATAAATGAATTTCCTTTAATTTCATTTAATACACCTTCGCTTTCATAGATTTTGAATTATTAACCTTTAATATCTATCACTTAACGTCCCAACGGTCCGTCATTCAGAAATTTTGATATCTATTTTTATAGCTTCTGCTACTGTTAAATAATTCTTTATTTACCGTGATTCCATTCCGTCCGTTAAAACTGATTCTTACTTTGTCTGAATCATACTTTGTTCAGATCTCCACCGAATTATGGAACGAAACCACTCCCTCAAATAATCTGAAGTTTCACTTCATAACCTCCTGTTAAGAACCTGTCATATGCAGAATATGAATCTATTGCTTTAAGTTCCCATCGGACCGTCCTCCTTATTTCCAAGAATCGAATCTCCTAAACTGATGTGCAATTATATCCGGATACATCTTTTTTTCTTCTTTTAGTTCTTCGTTTCTTTTATTATCTATATACTACACCATTACCTCCTTTTTGTCAATTATTATTTTAATAAAAAGTATATATTCAGAATATTATTTATTTCTTATACTTTTATCGGAAATTGTAGTTAAGTTGTGTGTATTGTTTTCAATCACAGAGGCATGTTTTTCGTGAATGGTGATTTCGGTTAATACGCATTCAGCCGGATCAGGATTGGGATCGTCTTACCAAAAAGCAGAATATTGATGATTGACAACTTTTTCAGTGATAAGGTAAAATATATTATGATTATCATTTCAACACAGGTCTGGCCGGGAGTTTTACTATCATGAAAGAAACACAAATGCTTCAATCAATTGCATATGATCATCTGATCGGGTTGATAAAAGACGGAAAGTTAACGGAGGGAGAATACTATTCTCTTAACAAAATGGCCCGGGAAGCCGGTGTGTCGCGTACGCCCTTCCGGGATGCTGTACTCCGGCTGGAGCAGGAACGGTATATAGATATTTTCCCCAGTAAGGGTTTTACCCTGCATAAGATGACACAGGAAGATATCATTGAGACATATCAGCTTCGATTCGCCCTGGAAACCTACTGCTTCAAAGAGCTTTCTATCCATCTGGATACAGAGAGAGGGCAGGAATATTATACCAAGCTGTCCGGAAAGGTAAACAGTCAGGAAGGAATCATAGCCACAAGTCACAACAATGAAGATTTTGCCCGAAAGGATTATGAATTCCATCGAAGTGTTGTCCAGTTTGTGGGCAACGCATCCATGCTTGAAATCTACCGGCGCTTTATGTACCGGATCTTCTGGCAGACAGCCACTTCCTTTCTCCAGGAAGGGCGGATGGAAGAAACTGTAAAGGAACACCGGCAGATTCTCTGGATGGTGAAGGAACAGAAGCTTTCCGAACTGGAGGAACTGATCAAATATCATCTTGATATTGCCCAGAAGATTAATCTGAAGCTCATAAAAAAGTGAACGTCATCTCGACGTTCACTTTTTCTATTAGTCCGCTTCCGGCCGACTGCGCCGATTGTGCGTCAGCTCTGCGGCAGATAATTAATCCTCGATTTCTGCGATGCAGACAACCTGGCTGGAATCAAGGCCCTTGATCCTGAGAGGAGCATTGATGAATCTCTTGATCTTGGCGCCCTTGGGGATCTCGGACAGGTGCATATCTTCTACGCCCGTACAGAACTTGCCTGTGTAATATCCAAGGATGTGACGATGGCAATCCGGCGGAAGCTCGCCTTCCGGGCAGGAAGCGGATGCGGAGCCGATGGCCAGGAAGTCCATTCCGATTCCCTTAAGATTCGGGAAGTTCTCTGTCAGATAGTCGCCTGCGCTGGGTGCAATATAAGCGCCTTCGTTCTGATAGGTATTCTGATCGGTCTCACGATACTGCTCCATACCGGTACGGATCAGAGCAAAGGAAACCTTGGAAAGAATATCTGCATAGGGCTCCAGATCTTCTTTGTAAATGCCCTGGGCCGGTCCCTTGGGGATCTCAAGGAGTGCTACTTCTGTATGGCAGAAATACTCAATGGGCAGTTCATTGATGCTGATACCGTCCTTTACGAAATGACGGGGAGCATCCATATGAGTACCGCAGTGGTTAGGCAGTGTGGATTCAAAGCTGCAGAACGGACAGTCATCTGAAACATCTGTGCACTGTCTTGTGGAAACAACCGGTTCACCTGGCCATGCATATCCGTCAGGATCCAGAATGTGAGATAAAAACATAAACATAGTAACGCCCTCCTGTTTATTAATTATTTATAGTTAATTAAATTATACTATACACATTTTATACAGTCAATTTGATTTGACAGATTATTATTCTGTCCACATATATTTAATCAGAATTCTACAGTTTATTTTGTCAGGACTTCAACAGCCTCTTTTAATGTGCTGATCTCTCCGACGTTGCCCGGGAAGATCACATAAGGTGTCTGGGGGAATTTGCTCTCCGGACCGGTCTGCCATACGGGGATACCCGGCTTGATCTGTCCTAAAACATTTGCCTTCTTCACTGCCAGAGCCTTGGTTCCCACATCACTGGAGGTGATGCCACCTTTCGCGATAACAAAGGCCGGCGTCACGGTCAGTCTGCCTACCAGGGACTGAACGGCATCGGAGATCTTCACGGAGAGACGGAGTTCATCCTCCTTATCTCCTGTATCAGCGGTGATAAGAGCACGGGTGGTATAACAGCATACGGTCTTACCGGCCCTGATGCACTCTTCTTCTTTTGCCAGACAACGGGCAACTTCCGCTTCAAAGGCCGCGTCATCCTTTACAAGGGTCGCATCCAGCTCGATAAACTCAATATCCTTGAATTCTTTTAAGCATTCAACCTGTTTTGTAGTCTTATCCGTATGGGAGCCCACTACGATGATGCCGCCATTGCTGGTTTCCTTCACAACCATCTGTTCTCTGGTTAAAAGAGGCTGGTCTGTTACCCCGCCCATCACCTTAACAATACCGGCCGCGGTACGCATCATAAATACCTTGCCTTTGGCCATGGCGCGATAAAGGGCTACACAGAAGACCTTGATGTCTGCATAATCCACTGAGTTGATGATGATTTTATTGAAATCCTTTACATTCATCAACTGTTCTTCAATTTTATCGATATTCACATCATGGATATCTTCCAGGGAGATGCAGGTCACATCCGCCGCCTTGTACTGGCCTTTTGTCTTCTCCTCCACGTATTCCGGCATGGTGGCCGCGGTATATCCGAAGGTCTTATCCTTTGCGAACTCGGTCTCATTGGCAGGAACAAGCTCATCACCGTATTTTACATAATGCACATTGTCAATGGTGAAACGCCCGCCTTCCTTAAAGAAGGGACAAAGGATCTCACCATCGATCTTGGCACCGGTATACTTCTCGTAATCTGCCTTAAGGAGCTCTGTCTCAAGAGGATAATGTCCCCGGAGAGTGGAATCGCTTCTGCTTATGAAAATGTACTCCTTCCCGGTCTCTTTGGCAACTTCGTCAACCACTGCGGCGATCTCATGATGGGCCTTTGTGGTCTGCTCTGCCGTAAAGCCCCGGGAATTGGTCATAATATAGAAGAGATTATTCTCCTCCTCAAATCCCATCTTGATGCTGTCCTTGTCCCAATTGGTGTATACGGAAATGTCATGCACTGTCTGCACACCGGTGGGATCATCATCCAGGACAACAATTTTCTTATTGTTGGCGACGATCTCTTTTGCCAGCAGGGCGTCCACAGCCGCCTCATCTATAACCTTATAGGATGTTAAAACATCTGTACTGATAGCCATTTTCCAATTCCTCCTGTAGAGCTGATCTCAGTCAACCTTCTTAACCTTAACGTCTGCCAGATTCTCAAAGTACTGAACGATTCCGCCGTGGTCATCTCCCATATGGCCATGGATCTTCAGGGCCTGCAGGATCTCATATAACTGAGCGGTGTATGGAATCGGAACATCAATAGAATGGGCAGTATTTACAACGTTCTTGATATCCTTGTGGTTGATACGGATGGGTCCGCCCGGTTTAAAGTTTCTTTCCACGATCATGGGGATCTTGGCGTCAAGCACTGCGCTGCCTGCCAGTCCGCCCCGGATGGCCTGATATACCTTTACAGGATCCGCACCGGCCTTCACTGCCAGCACAAATGCCTCGGATACAACAGCGATGGTATTATTCACGATCACCTGGTTTGCCAGCTTGGTAACGGAGCCGCTTCCGGAGCCGCCGATCAGCAGGGCACTGTTGCCCATGATGTCGAAGTACTCTTTAAAGGCATCGAAATCTTCCTGGTCTCCGCCGGCCATAATAGCAAGACTTCCTGCTATGGCTCCCGGTTCTCCGCCGGATACCGGTGCGTCAACAAATCCTACTCCTTTGGCTTTTAATCCTTCATAGCATTCCTGGGATTCTACAGGAGTCACAGAGCTCATATCACAGATCACCGTGCCGGCTTTCACAGTAGAAGCCACACCGCCTTCTCCGAAAAGGATGGATTTGGAAATGTCTCCGCTTGGCACCATAAGAATGATGCGCTGACACTGTTCTCCGATCTCTGCATAGGTTGCTTCTTTCGCCCCGGCAGCAACTACATCCGCCACGGCTTCCTTATTAAGGTCCGCCACCAGAAGGTCCACGCCTGCCTTCAACAGATTCTTTGCCATGGGTCTTCCCATAATTCCGAGTCCGATAAATCCTACTTTCATTGATATCGCTCCTTTCCGGCTCTATGGCCATATGAAAAATAATATCTTTTCCGGTATGCGAAAGATTCAACAGCCCGAATATGTAGACAACCAAAGCTGCCACCGGGCTCATGGGAAATCGATTAATGCGGACCCCTTTGAAATCTTTTATGTCGTATACCGGTATATCGGTTTCTGTTGATTTAAGTATAAATAAAAAAAAGGCTCCTGTCAAGAGCCTCTTTATTTTCTACATTCTCTACAATAATACCAATCCTGATTTGTTTATTGTGTATAATCGCCGAGGCGATTTCGCTTGTTTACTGCTGCTACCCTGCCAGTGCTGCAACTGCGGGGCTGATCACATCGGCCCAAAACAAGCTGATGGGCATGACCAGAACCATGGCAGGCAGCATATCCGCTATGGGAAACATCTTTACCTTTATCATCCGAAAGCCGGTGGCAAGCATCAAAAAGCCTCCGCAGGCCTTAAAATCCGCAATCATGGCAGGCCCTGTATGAGGAATGATAAAACCCCCCAGGGCAAACAGGATCAGGAAAAAAACACACTGGGGAATTGCCACAAGGGATACCACGACACCCAAAGTACAGGCAAAAATCAATGCAGTAAAAAAATCCAGGATGGATTTGGCAAAGAGCACGCTGTGGTCGCCGCTCATGCCTGATACAAGAGAACCGTATATCCCGGTTCCACTGGCACAGAAAAGGACAATAACCGTTAAAAGAGTGGCATCAAACTCTTCTTGTGATATCCGGGAGGAATCGATCTTAATAAACCGGCTGGCAAGCCTCTGCATGGCCCCGCCTGCCCTGTTGATAAGCTCTCCCAGGTGGACCGCCAGGCCTATGCCGGTTCCTATGATCACTGCAAATACAACGGCAGGCATGTTTTCCATCAGGACGATGGTACTGATACCCATGGCCATGGAGCAGCAGCCGAAGATCATGTTGATCTTCTCCTTGAAATCATCGGTCAGTATATTTCCCAGCAATGCACCGGCCAGCCCGCCGATGGCCACAGACAAAGCATTAACAATTACGCCAACAGGCATAAGCATTCCCTCCTTATTATCGACATCATATCCCATAGGTATCATGTCAGATTCAGCACAAAAATGTATGCCATGTTTATTATAACAGTTAATCTTTTTTTCGCCAACATAAAAAGACCGGCAACAGATTAAATACTCCAGGCTGCACTGGCGCTTTGGAGCTGCGTTATACGTCTGAAAATACCGTTTTCCCTTGCGAGAAGCTCATCCGGGCTGCCTTCCTCTGCGACCTTGCCGTCAGCAAGGACTACGATCTTATCGGCAGCCTCCACGGTGCGCATACGGTGTGCGATGACCAGAACGGTCTTTCCTGCCAGAAGTCGTGACAATGCGCCCTGAACCTTCGTTTCGTTCTCTACATCAAGGGAGGCGGTAGCCTCATCCAGAAGAACGATAGGCTCATTTTTCAGCAGCGCCCGGGCAATCGAGATACGCTGGCGTTCCCCACCGGACAGCTTTGCCCCGTTTTCGCCGATCGGTGTCGCATAACCCTGCGGCATTTTTTCAACAAACTCATCGCAGTTGGCTGCCGCCGCAGCTGCCAGGACCTCCTGGTCCGTGGCGCCATGCCTGCCGAGACGGATATTGTCCATAACGGTATCATCAAAGAGAACTACATCCTGGAAGACCATGGAATAGTCTGTAAGCAGGACCTCGGGATCAACCGTACTGATATCTATGCCGCCGACCCGGATAACCCCTTCCGAAATGTCCCACAAGCGGGCAGCCAGCCTTGCGCAGGTGCTTTTGCCGGAGCCCGACGGACCTACAAGTGCTGTGACCTCACCCTCTTTTGCCGTAAAGCTGACGCCTCGCAGCACCTGCTCATCGTCACGGCCCGGGCCATTCTCTCTTCCGGCTTTGCCGGAATTCGTCTCGTAGGAAAAACCGACATTCTCAAATACAATGTCATGCCCTGCCGGAACAAAGCTATCCGCGCCTTCCGCTGTCCCGGCATCGTAGATTTCCATCAGCCGGCTTGCACAGATCTGAGACATGAACATCTCCGCAATCAGCGCCAGAGCCTGGTCGAAGGGCGCATAGACACGGGTGATTGCCAGCAGGAACATGAACAAAACCATAAAGTCGATCTGACCCGACAGGATCAGACTTGTTCCCGTAAGGATTGTCGTTGCCACGCCCAGCCTCATGATAACGCTGGCCGCATTGACAAAGATACCGGTTTGCAGTTCGCCCCGGAGCATGGTCTTTTCATGATGGTCGATCTTGTCATTCAGGACTTTCAGGAATCGGTCTTCCTGATTGGTTGCGCGTATCACCCGGATGTTTTCCAGGGTTTCCTGAATACCGTCCGACACCTGGATGCCTGCCGCCTTGGTGACCTCAGAATTGTGTTTGGTAAGTTTTCTGCTGCCGAAAAGCAGTAAAAAGGCTACCGGGACACCCCACAAACAGGCAAGAGCCATCCGCCAGTCAAAGACAAACATCAGGACGATCATGGAGATCAGCATGGCAGCACTTTCTACGATATCCGCCAGGTTGTGGGCAAGCAGGGTCTCTGTCTCGGAAGCTGCCCCGTCCAGACGATTTCGGATCAGACCCGACGCATTGGAATCAAAGAAGCCCAGCGGGGTATTCATCAAATGTGCCATGCCCTGCTTGCGAATATTAGAAGCTGTACGAAAAGCAGCCAGATGGGTACACATCAGAGCGGCAAAATAAATCAATATCCCGGCTACGGCGAAGCCGAAAGCCATCCAGCCGTAACGGGCGACGCCGGAGGCTTCCGTCCAGTTTGGCGCTGCAGAAATCAGATCTCGTGCCACCAGCCAGATGCAGATGTAGGGAGCCATCCCAAGAATCATGGCAAGGGTAGAAAGACCAAGCCCCAGGAAGGTCAGCCTTTTATAGCTTCCTGCATATTTCAGCAGAACAGCCACGTCACTTTGTTTCTTTTCCTTCATATCCACGCCTCCTTGTTCTGTATTCCAAATTATAGTTAGCCTTTGCTAACTAATTCGTTATTATAACTTCTCAAGGTGGAAAAATCAAGGGCTATTTAGCAATTCGGAGCCCCATAATTTTTTATTGGCGGACAATAAAAATGTTGCTATAATAAAAAAAATTACATAAGCAACATTTCAAAAATAACATATTAGTATTGTTGGAGGTTTGTTATGAATATTACTATAATCGGACCGGGCGCCATGGGGCTATTGTTTGGAGGAAAACTGGCAGCAACTGCGAATGTATCATTGATTGGCAGGAATGCACCGGATGGCTATGCCAGTCTATGTGTGGATATAAAGAACAGAAGGAAAACAGAAGTAGATTTCATTACCGGGGCAGTAGTAAAGGCTGCCAGAGAGCAAAACTTGTCCGTGCCGGTACAGGAAACGATTTTGAGGCTGATACACGCAATGGAAGGGAGTCAATATGAGACATAACTGGCGGAACTGTTTTACTTTTCCGCCCAGTTTCATGTCAAAGCCCATATTCTAATGGTTTCATCGTTTAAAATCATCCGAGACAGACATGAAGGAACGTCTTCCCATTATATAATCATCATAGGCACGTTCTGCATCCATCCCACGAAAAACTTTACACAGGCCGCACATATCGCAATCTGCCAGACAGGGAAATCTTTTCCTAATGTATGTTCTGCGTTCTTCGATCGTTGATCCTGTTATATCAGGTGCATTAACCATTATCTGTCCCTCATATAATCTTTCTGCCCTGGCGGTGCTTTTCTATATAATCCATGTTTATCTCTCTGATCTCCCTTTTACCATCTATATAATCCTGATAAATATCCCAGGGAGATCCTCCTCCAATCCAGCAGGAGGAACAGTTTTCACATCCCCCGCCGCAATCCATAGATTTTCTTATGATAGCTTCACGTTCTTCTTTTGTAGTATCTTTGATCAAAATTGATTTCATACAAAAACCTCTCTTTCAGGAGACAGGGGACGGTTCTCTGTCTCCTTCTCCCACATATCTCCTGTAAGTTTAATATCATGTATAGTGCTTCAGGATTCTTATTACGGAAGACAGATAACCTCCGCCAAACAGATTCAAGTGGTTAAGCAGATGGTAGAGATTATAGATGTCCCGCCTGTCTTCGTAACCATTCTCCATCAGTCCCCTTTCCCTGTAAGCCCCATAAAAGCGATAGGAAAAACCACCAAACAGTTCCGTCATGGCTATATCGGCCTCGGGATGTCCATAATATACAGCAGGGTCGATCAGCCAGCCTTTCCCGTCATTCCCTGTGATCATGTTCCCTGACCATAAATCTCCGTGCAGCAAAGACGGTCTCCCGGGTTCTATGAGATAGTTGTCCAGATGTGACAGAAGATGATCGAACCTTTTTCTGTCGGCAGAGGAGAAATACGTAGACGCCATATTTAACTGTGGTTGTAAACGGCATTCACGAAAAAAGGAAACCCAGGAGCTATGCCAGTCATTCACCTGACTATTGGAGCCAATATAATTATTTCGGGCGAATCCATACATTCCATTCCCTGATATCCCGGCAATATGCATATCTGCCAGTTCCCCTGCAAAGGTTTCCCAGTAATCCTTCTTCCTGGATTCGCCTGAAACATAGCCCAGCAGGAGAAAAGACCTGTCACCTTCCTTTCCCATCCCAAGGATCGGCGGAACACCTATAGCCCCGGTGTCCCTGATGGCGGAAAGGCCCTCCGCCTCTGCCTTGAAATTATCATAGGAACGAATGTTGTTTGACTTCATAAATAGAACAGTTCCATCGCTCATGGTCAGCCGGAAGGCATCATTGATATCTCCTCCAAAAACCGGCCTTTTTTCTGCCAGGAAACAACCTTCCCCACATATCTTTTGCAATGCTTTATCAAACGATTCATACTCATGTACCATGGGAAACTTACACCTCATATTTCGGGGGAGACAGGGGACGGTTCTCTGTCTCCCTCTCTACATTAAATACCGTAGGCTCCTTACTGTAAGGCCACTCGATGAGCCTTACATCATGATCCAGACATAGCTGTTTCTTCACACGGTCCAGTTCCTGTCTCTGTAACAATGCTTCTTCCCCGCCGAAAAAGTCGACCGGATAATAATGCTGGATGCCCTGATACTCTATGGCCGTTTTAATGGACGGGATAAAAAGATCCAGGCTCTGACGGCCAAGCCACTCGGGACGATACTGGTAAAGTGTATCCGGGTATATTTGTCTCACGACATGAAACAGGGTCAGTTCATGCTTCCATTTTGGTTTGATGACCCCCTGGGCTGTCAGCTTTGTGCGGATCTTTGTCCGGGCCAGCCGCCAGTCGGAGGAGAAGCCGTCCTTTTCCTCATAAAGGACAATATCCGTATACCACCAATGAAAAAAGGGCATGATGACCCTGGTAAGGCTCAGGAAAAATTCCAGCTCAGATGAAAAATACCCGCATTCCAGGATATGGTTAATGTTCCGCCTCACATAAACGGTCTTTGAAGGATTGTGATGAAAAGGCAGGTTTCCCTGAAACCTGGCAATCCGGTCCGGAAGATATGGGGACCGCAGGACAATGCCATCCTCCCATAAATGGTCCTGATACCAGGGCAGGGAATAATCATAAAGAGAATAGCCGCCAAACAGATCCTGTGACCCATTCGTATACAACAGATGAAACATAAGGAGGACATCATCCAAATTCCTCTTGTCAAAAACTGCAAGATAATGAATCCTCTCCTCATCGGGAAAGAGACTACGGACAGGCTGGAAAATCTCCGCCTTTTTACAGACTTCAGTGACAACAAAAAACTGGGAGATATAACTTTCAGGGAAGAGAAAACAGGCGGCATGATCCGTATCAAACCCTTCAAACTGCTCCATAAAAGAGGAAACATACGGATTTGGCGGAAATGTCCCTGCCGCTTCGATCAGCCTCCTTGTTTCATAGCGGTATGGAAGGTCTGACCATGACAACTGCACAAGGAAACGTTCATATTGATTCTTTTCATATTCCTCCCTGAGTTCCTCAAAGTCCTCCCTGTAAGACTCATGTTCATCAAGCAGGGCATCAAGCGATGAAAAGGTTGTCATATCATGATATTTGGGATACCTTTCCCAAAGCATATCCAGCCGTTCAAAGGACCAGGAATTATCCGGTTTTTTGTGGATTGGTGGGTACATGATTCAATATCCTTCTCTTCAGGGAGGCAGGGGACGGTTCTCTGTCTCCCCTTGTCTCCCATCATTCCCTGTTTATTACAATATCCGCCCTGTACTGTCCGACATGTTCGGCAAAGGCATCAGCGTGCGCCATGAATCTTTTATAATGGGACACAAGCACCTTCTGTGGAGTACCGTCATTGAATTCCACTTCGATATAAGCTCCCTTCACCCTGCCTTTGTATTTTTTCTGGCGCAAGGTCATGCTTTTTATGGTGCTAAGAGGGATTATCGTATAATCTATGGGAGCACACAGGAATCTTTCTGTAAAGTAGAATGTCTTGTTGATGCACTGTGGCGCGCTTTCACCCATAGTCGCAAATTCATAGGGATCCATCTTCTCCAGACGGTCCTTTACCTTTGGAAGCTTGAATAGCAGTGCATCTGCCCCGAAATATATCATGGCTACACCCAGTCCGGCAAATATTACCACAGTCAGGACCTCGCCTCGCAGTACGATAAAGGATATCGCAATGGCAAGGCAAACCACCCCCAATACTAACCAAATTATGTCTTTTTTGCACTGCTTTATGCACAACTTGTAAAACCAGTTGCTTTTTAGATCATTCATGCAGACACCTCCTGGAAAAAACATGAAAAATTAGCTTCGCATATTTTGATAAGTATCAGACTTAAGTCTGTCAGCTAACGTCTTTTTTACTGCAATACCAGAATTCCCGAAAGCAAGATTGTCCCTGCTGCCTGTATAGCGGATTGCATACCTGCAGTCTCTGGCTTCCCGTATTGCGATATGCATCTTTTCCAGAGAGCAGTCGAGCATCATTCCATCCCCCAGATACAATGATGAGTGTATATATTTGCTGCCGGTGAAATGTGCGCATATATCTCCCCGTTGAAGTGATGCCTTTACCTGTTCGCCTCTGATCAGCATAATATCTTTTACACCGATTCGTTTGCGGGCTATGGCAAGCGCATCTTCATAATCCTGCAATTCACCGATTCGTTCCCAGTTAGAATCATTGATCACATGGGTGTTGCAGTGACAGGGAATATGTCCTCCATGATGCCAGCATGCAAATGGAACGCAGATACAATTGCTTCCATATTTGCTTCCCTGCGTCCTCTTAGAACAGATTGGACATTTATGTGTGTAAGGCTTAAAAAACTCATACCTTATATAGTGCCAATCCTGCTTTCCGAGCTTATAAGCAAATCGGCAGATTGCATTGATAATTTCGGAATTTGATGCTTTCTTGATTTCTTCTGATAAAAAAAGCTGGTTATTGTAAGGCATTTTTCTTTTCATAGTTTGTAACCATTGCTTATGTAACAGTGATTTACCAGGAAATCATCTCAGGTCCTGGCAAGAACGATCAGATCATCCCGGTCACTAAACTGCCTTGCTTCCCGGTCGGCCGGATTAATTTCAATGGCAAATGTACCGTCTGCTGTATATTTCTTATAACCAATCAAAATCTCGTCATAACGGGCTGCCGCTGCAGCCAGGGTATAGAAATCCACCGGCTTATCGATTTTAATGTAGCGGATTATCGGTTTCATGTAAATAGCAGAACCTTCCTCAGAGATAAGGTTCTCAAGAATAGCCCTGATATGCCGCTCTTCTGAAATCTGAACCATCATTTTGGATGTGATGGAGCTGCTGACCACATAATCAGCTGCCCGCAGCATCTGGGACAGGCGCTGGTTGCCTGTGGTGTTCATCTGGATGGTCAGGGGGATCATCCGGCCTTTTTCCTCGGTAATATTATTCAAATGCAACTGAAGCATCAGGGTACGGGCATCCGCCTCTTCATAATTTAATGAATTGTCAGACAGCAGCATGATGCTGGAAGGTCCCTCGGCTACCAGTTCTTCAAGTATAATGCGTTTATAAATATTACATTCCCTTACATCTACATAAATGTTGTCAAGCTGGTCCGGGGCAGGAAGGGAGTCCATATCTATATTACCCGGTTCAGCAGCAAGAATTACCCTGGAGCCGGGTACTGCGTAGGCATTTTCTTCAATCAGAATCTGACTTATCATGTCGCTATAACCAATGATCAGCAGAGTATGGGCTTCTTCAACGATCCCGGTATCAGAGGAGAACAGGCTCTCGTCTGGCTGAGCTGATTCTTTTAATACCAGTTCATCATCATCAAGAGCAATCCGGATCAGTTTATCCCCTTCTTCCAATACCGTTTTTAAGTCGCAGTTGATCAGGGGTTTATCCCCTTTCACCATTCCTATGGCTACGCAGTCAGTAAGACGAAGGTTGATCTGGCTAATGGTAAGACCAGTCAGACTGGGATTGTCCTCCACATATATTTCGTTACCCTCAAAGCTGAGAATTTCGGAAAGGATCTCGGACATGCCGGGATGGCGTCCCGACTGAACCATGAGACGTGCTATGGTATTATGAAAATTCAGGATCTCTGCGCGGCTGCCACCTGCGATGGTGGCCGGGGCAATTACTTCGGGGTCACGAACAGTGGCAATAATGCAGGCACCTTTATTGTCGTTATCCTCCAGGATGCTTTTACACAGAAGGATGGTTTTTACCGTCATGAAATCATTGTTCAGATTCACTATGATTGACTTACAGGTATCCAGAGAACAAACCTGAAGATCGTTCAGGCTGTCTGGCCGGCCGTTACGGCAGACCAGCCGTACATTTCCTGTATCAGATATATGATCTCCTATCGCTTCCTCCATCCTGATCTTGTCCATATCGGACATGACCACTACAGCGGCATCTCTCTGGTTTTCGTTTGCTAAGATTAATTCTTCAATGATCCCTATTATATTATCATCAAAGCCGATGATCACTGTGTGACCTTTTTCGATGACCCGGGACTTCCCCCGTTGCAGATCCATCATCTTGTCTTTAATCCAATTAGAAATGGTACCAATAAGGAAGCTGGTGATAAAAATGCCGACCAGGGTAACGATGGTCATTATGGTCAGATAGGGAACAGATCCCTCTTCCTTTGCAAGCACGCCGGTATTGATGGCATGCATCAGGGTAAACCAGATTGACTTGCCTGTGGAAGCTGTTCCCTGTCCGTCTGCTCCGCCAAGGGCAACAGCTGCCAATCCTCCGAGTACCACGACACAGGTAGTAATAACAGCCAGCAGAAACAGAAGGGATCCTGTTCCTTTTGACATCAGATTGTCAAACCGGTAACGAAATTTTTGCCATGCACTGTTTTTCTTCATTTTCTTCTCCTTGTAAAGGGAGACAGAGAACCGTCCCCTGTCTCCCTCTCCTCGATCACAAACACCATAATCCGTTCACGTCTGCTATTGGAATGGAACAGATCACTGCAGTCAATCTCATCCAAAAACATGAGTTCATGGACAGACATCAGCCATGCCACATATTCATCTGAAGGATAATAGAAAAAGAGCAGGATCTCCCGGGGTTTATTATACCAAGATTCCAGAATTTTTTCCATAATGCCCTGTAAGATCTCCACCGAAAATGGATTAAAGAAAAAGACCCGGTCCACCACAGCCGGCAAGTCATATTTTTCCGCTTTGATATGTACAGGCTCCACCAGGGAAGCAGACACCGCTGTCTTCCTGTTTTTGACCATAGCTTTAAATATCCGGTCATCATATTCTACCCCGATGCACCGGCACCTGCATTGCCAGGACAAATAATAACAGGCACGGCCTTTCCCGCATCCATAATCCAGCAATACGTTCTTCCTGGAAATGTATCCACTGCCTGAAAGCCGTTCCAGCACTTCATATGGAGTCGGTTCGTAAGGATAATTATATTGATTTGATTTCGAATCATCACGGCCGGTTGTTTTTATTTTCAGAAGCTTGTCCCATTGACTCTCTGTCATAACATACTCCCAAGCTGTGGCACCCCACGATAATCATAATGACCAATCATCCGGGAGCCAGCATTGTTCTTCGCTAAGCTTCGCCGTAAAGAAGCGCGAGGCGTCCTTCTCATACTTGGCCTGGTGATACTTGAACAGCATCTCTTCACCATCAGGCCTGCCCAGGATCTCAATTTTGCCGGTCACATGGGACATGACATAGCGGAACTGTTTCGCTTGCCCGCTCATGTCCTTCTTGGCTTCATCCACGATGCGCTGACCGGTCAAAAGGGGCACCTGGAACTGATTCTTGACGCCCATCGCAGGGCAGCACTGGAAGACGTAGTAGGGGAGCACTCCAATGGAAGTCAGGCGGTTCATGAGTTCCGCCAATGTAGAACTTTCATCGTTGATTCCTTTCAGTAGAACGGTCTGGTTGCGCCGATTGTACTTATACAGCATATCAAGCAATTCCTGATCGAGCAGTATCCGATGCGGGAGAACAACGGGAACACGCGTGCCTATGCGGATGTAATCCAAATGCTCAATGGTGGAGAATGCCTCCAGATACTGTTCCAGGCGCTTGTTCTCGTTAATCAGTGCGTCGCCGCCGGAGAGGAGAACATTATCGATCTCGGGGTGATTGGTGACGTACTCGACCATCTCCCCGATATGATACGCAATCTCCTCGGCATTGTTGCCAACCATACGCTTCCTGAAGCAATGACGGCAGTACATGGAGCATTGATTGGTGGTCAATATAAGGGCAGTCTGTCTATACTTTGCTGCATGCCGATGACTACAGTGTTGTCGCCTTCACCGCTGGTATCCTTGTGTCCATCTGCGGATGATTCCATGGGGTCAGGAATACACATTCTCCGGACAGGGTCGTGTACCCAGTCGGAATCGATCAGGTCAAGATAATATGGCGGGACACAGATCGGGTATTGCCTGGCGATCTCATTCAGATGCGCGACATCCTGTTCATTCAGATGCAATGGCTCTCGCAGCTGCTCCGGACTACGGATACATTCTGACAGCAACTGCTGTAATACGCTCTTTTCACGTTCCATTTGCTGACCTCCTTAATTGATGCAAACACCTCTTTTTACATCCATTTCAAAGTTGTTCTTCAGCAAGTCCGTCCTCCGATGTCGCTTTCAAATAATTGAAATATTACTCAAAATATTGTAACATATTTATCCCCTTTTTAACAGTCCGCAAAATTAAATGCAACACAATTTATTTTATTAACGCATCAATAAGCAGACTCATTTTTCTTCACCAAAGGAGACAGAGAACCGTCCCCTGTCTCCCGAGAACCGTCCCCTGTCTCCTTTCCAATGATAAGCGATTCTCGGCGAGCCATCACTGACATAGATGATGCCGCATTTTCTGAAGCCGTTTTTTTCGATTTGCCTCTGCATAGTTGTATTATTCTCATGGGTATCAATCCTGATGTTTGAAAAAAGGCCTTTACAGAAATCTGCAGCGCATTGAAAAATTCCATGAACCTGTCCGTCACCTGCAATCCTGTGGATTGTCACATAGGAATCCTCGTTCAACCACTCACCGTTCTCTATGTACTCATAGGTTGGTTCCGTTCCTTCAACCAAGGCAAACACGCCGTGTATTTCACTTTCATCGCATATTACCATACATGAACCTTTTTCTATGTCGTCCCTGATCAGTTCCTGTTTGGGATAAAAGTGTCCCCACTGATTTGGGTTGCCCGACCGGATCATGTAATCTTGCGCATATCTGTATATCGCCATTATTTTTGAAATGTCAGCTGCTGTTGCTTTTCTCACCTTCAGCATATGCTCCTCCCTGTAAACCCCAATGAGTACAGCCTTAATCCTGTGTTTCCCTGAGTTCGTCAAAATATCTCTTTATTTTCCCCGCAATGGCGTCACCGAGTTTTTTGTGCCCCTCTGCCCCAAGATGGATCCCATCAATACCGGACGGTTCTGCGTACAGGGCAGCATCCAGAAAATGTATCCCGTACTTTTCTGCTATCTCTTTATAGAATCCGTAAAGTTTTTCTGATTCGGATACATCATCCCTTCGAATCCCAACATGTTCTTTCAACAGGATCGGCGATATCAGAAGGACCGGCATGCTGCTGCCGGCAGACGGAAAGACAGGCGAGCTCAGATTATACCGTTCATTTGCACTCAGAACTAATCTGACAAGCTTGTCCATCCCGTCCCCACTGCCCCGGGCATCGGTATATTTCAGGTCGTTGGTCCCCAGCATAACCACAAACAGGTCCAGTGGTTTATGGGTCTGTAATTCATAATCGAGTCCTTTGATCCCATTTCTTGCACCTTTTACCGGATCATCAAATGCAGTCGTGCGCCCGTTCATACCGGCAGGGATACAATTGTAGCCGGAACCGAGCAAATCTGCGCATACCGTAGTCCATCGGTCCCGGTAGGGATAACGAAGGCCTGTTGCCGGATCGTATCCCCAAGTGTTGGAATCGCCGTAAAAAAGAATACTTTTCATTGTCATATCTCCGCCAGCCCGGCCATGCATCCATCACAGGAACCGTATATGTTCCCGAGGGATTCCTCGACGATACGCTGACTCTCTTCTCTGGTTGTATCTTTAATCAAATATGCTGACATTTTCTAATTCCTCCATTATGAACCCAGCCTCCATCAGGCTGTCTGTATTGTATCTCCGACCACACTGGTTATCTTTATGCTGTCTGCTTCCACATGACATCCGTAATAAACGACCTGAACACCTGCCTTTGCGGCGGCCTCAAGGGCCCGTCCGAATTCAGGCTGGGTCTCATGGTTTGGTAAAACCAGATGGATCCCGTTCATCTGGATCACAAAGGCAATCTGGCATATATAGCCTTCATTTGCCGCAGCAGCCAGTTCGCGCAGATGTTTTACCCCTCGCTCGGTAGGAGCATCAGGAAACAGTCCGATCCCCTTCTTCAGGTCAGCTGCCAGGGTACAGCCTTTTACTTCGGTGAGGTGTTTTTGGCCATCTTTTTCCATATAGAAATCAAATCGGGAGTCACCGTATTTGTATTCCGGCTTTACCACATCATAATTCATTGACAGAAAATGCTGTTTCATCAGCTCATTTGGGGCAAGGCTGTCAATGTTGACCCATTTTAACCTCGGTTTATATACAGAGATCATGTCATAGGCCGTTTTCCTGCCCACCTTATCTGCCCTCTGAAGAGTGATTTTTGCGTTTGGGACCAGCAGTTCCCCCAATCGTCCGGTATTCTTTACATGGACAATCTCGGGTTTTCCATCGATCAGTACCTCTGCTGAAAAGCGGTTGAGCCTTTTTAAGAATGTACCGGGCACTGTGTTCTCATATTTAATAAACGGCTTTGGTTTCCTCATGGTCTATGCTCCCTCCGGTCCGATAAATCCTCCAAATCCAGGCACCGGAAACCGTTCTTCATCAGAAGCTCGGCTGTTACACCCGGCTGGTTCACCAGCTTTCCGGAAAATGTGCCGTCATAGCGTTGCTTTACGCCGCAGCTGGGGCTTCTTGATTGCAAAATAATCAGATCCGGCTGCTCACGCTTTGCGATCTCCAGACATTTGGCTGCTCCGGCGCGGAACTCTTTATCCACGACACTGCCGTCTTTGGCCGTTACTACACCTTCCACGATCTCCGAAGGAACTCTCGGTGTCTTAAGTCCGCCCAGCTGCTCCGGGCAGATTGTGATTACATCATTGTCTGTCATCAGCTGAATAACCTTCTCATTTCGGTTATTGCCGCCATTATATTTACAATTTTCACCTGCCAGGCAGGCACTGACCATGATTTTCAATTTCAACACTCCTTTTTGTCCGAGTAATCTGACTGTGTTGCGGTTTCAGGTACCGGGCCGGCACTCTCTTAGTCAGCCAGATCTGGTTGGCCCGGATCAGTGTGTGATCTTCATTGAAGGAATAACGCTGCTTTTCATCTGTCCGAACGATCTCTTCCAGAAGCTCCATATCAAGAACATGTCCACCGGTACGATTTACTCCGTCGATCAGTTCCCGAACATCTGCCCAGCCATGTTCATCCAGGGAAATGCCGATGGTCTCGGGCTTGTGCCGCAGAATCAGGGAAATGAATTTGCTGGTATTCTTTATCCGCTTAGCGGATTTCGCATTGTTCATCAATTATTTCCACCTCCATATTCTCTGCATTATTTCCTTTTTTGGCTGTTCTCAGAACCCATGCTTTCCCATGAAAGGGTGTCTGGCACACTTACATTAGCAGCTTTTGCTGCCTTTATTCTTCATCTTTCAGCAGTTCAGCCACCAGTTCCGCACCTTTCAACAAGTCTTCGATACAAGTATATTCCCGGGTCGAATGTACATTGTACATGCCGCAGGACAGAACGATACCGGTAATCCCCTGCTGAGCCAGGACATTATTATCACTTCCTCCTAATGTAGACACCAGGGTGCCGGGAAGTCCCAGTTTATCGCATGCTCTTATAAAACGTTTTACAACCGGATGGTCTTCCGGAGTATGGTAGGCATAGATATGCGGCTCTACAAGGAATTCTACTTCCGACGGGCCTGCCTGTGCTTTGAAAGTCTCTCTGATCTGTTCAATGGTCTCAAGTGCCTTACCATGATTAAGGCTCCTTACTTCTCCTTTCACAATGCAACTGTCCGGAACAATATTATCAGCAATTCCTTCTTTAATAGTCCCAATGTTCATGGTTGTGTCCCTACTGATCCTCCCGGGAGAAAGCAGGGCTACTGCTCTGGATGCTGCCAAAATCGCATTTATGCCGGTCTCGGGTGCAAAACCTGCATGGGCTGCCACCCCCTTTATACGGGCTTCCCAGCCGATCAATGTGGGAGCAGCTATAGCTGCGCTGCCGGCGGGACCTGACATATCAATAACATATGCTTCTTTTGAACGAAGTCCCCTTCCTTCATAATCATATGCCTTAGCTCCCTTTCCAAAAACTTCTTCCGCAGCCATGAGAACTACTTCTACCGGCCTGTGGGGAATCCCCTCTTCTTCCAGGTGCCGGATTCCTTCCATTATCTCAACAATACCACAGAGATCATCCCCTCCTAAAACAGTGTCTCCGGTACTGGTGATTCTCCCATCTTCATGGAGGACCGCCCGCTTTCCCCCGGATGGCTCAACCGTGTCCGTATGAGCACAAAATAGAATGGGTTCTGCATCCAGTTTCCCGGCCATATACGCATAGATATTACCTGCATTGCCTCCCGTTTTCGCTCCGGCATCATCTTCCTGCACTTTGAAACCGATTGCTTCCAGTCTCCTTTTGATCACATCCGTGATCATACGTTCTTTATAGCTGGGTGAATCGATACTAACCAGTTCGCAAAATTCATTTATAATTCTTTCCTGTCTGATCATATGTCCTTTTCCTTAAATATTCTCTCAGGAGACGCTTTGTGATTGATGTCCCCTGTAAGCTTCATGAAATCAAAAAGCCCCCGGAATCCTTTATTATTCTGATCCCGGGAACCAGCTTTAGTATTCCTGATATCACTCCTTCTTGGCCTCTTCTATTGTTTTTTGTCTCTTTATTTTCCCGCCTGCTCTTTTCTATTTGGTATTTTTCATCTCTGCTTTGTGCTTGTACATGTCCTCATCAGCACGTTTAAATACGCTCCTGGAATTCTGGTCTTTTTCCGGATCATATACTGCATAGCCGCAGGCTGCAGATACCTTCTCCCATACCTGCCGGTTCTCAATCTGCGAAAGTGCCCTGACTTCATCACGGAAGCGGCCGATCAGGCTCTCACGCATGGCAAGGACTTCCGCGTCCAGGAGGACAACAAACTCATCTCCTCCGATACGGTATACCGGAGAGTGTGTGAATACTCTGCGAATCAGGGCGGCCAGGTTTTTGATGGCGATATCCCCCTTGTCATGGCCATATTTGTCGTTGATCATTTTTAAATCATTCAGATCGATCATGACAATGGCGTAAGCCGTATTACCGTTGTCAAGGTCAGCGACAGCCAGGTCATAAGCCCGCTTGTTCCGAAGGCCGGTCAGGGCATCGATATTTGCTTCCCGGTTCAGGAATTCTGCCTTTTCCGTCACGGTTGCCAGATCACTCCTTGTAGATATCAGGTTTTCCATGTACTCAGTGAGATCTTTCTCCATCTGTTTCATGGATTCTGCCAGGGTTTCAATCTCGTCACCGGTCCTGATATCAAGTTCGGAGAAGTTGGCTTCACCTTGTGTATATGTCTCTGCAACATCAGAAAGCTTATTGATGGGACGAACGATGAACCGGTCTACCAGCAGGATTCCGGCAAGGCCGATCAGAAAGGCTACAAAAAGGAAAATCACTGCTGCTATTATAATAAGCTGCTGCTCGTGGGCAATAATTTCATTCATCGAGATGTCTACGGTGGTGTATCCGACAAATTCATTGTCCGATGTATACACCGGCATGGAGGCCGTCAAAAGATATCCATATTCCGGGGTATGGGTTATGTTAGGAGGAGTACCGATTTCAGGATTATTCAAGATGGCGTCCGGATCATCCGTAAACAGAGGGTCTGCACAACCGGGCGGGCAGGCACCTTCGTGGGCTGCATCCACCAGATAGATCATACGCTTCCCGGGAACATCCAGCCAGAGGATATAGAGACAGTCCACATTTATAACGTCCTGTACCCTGCGCAGCTGCTCCCGCAGCACAAGAAAATCTTCTGATTTCTCAATCTCAGAAAAACGGGCAATATAGGCATTGAACTCCGGTGTTCCCCACTGATCACTCAGAACTTTTTCGTCTGTTTCGTTATATATCTTCATCACAGCATCTCTGAGATTCCGGACACGTTCCGCATCAACAGTTTGCGCCATTGCTTTAGCAATATTTACCGACTGCTCTTCGTACTCTTTCATCACAATATCCAGGATCACCCTTCTGTACATGGCAATCCCGGTAATTCCGATGATGATTGTGAAGATGATAAAGAAACAAATCACCTTTATTTTTAACGACATCCTCATATCTGCTTCTCCTTTTAATGATGGTGAATCATATAGCTTTTGTAGAAAAGTTCATTTCATCCACCGACATTTCATTAATTATAGCATATCACAAAAAGATTGGCATCAATAAATTGGCGTTAACGTGATGAAAAGGGATAGATCATATATCTACTATATCCCTGATCGGGATCCTTTGGCCGTCATGAAAGACCAGGGCCTTGCCATAGGCATCAATCCTCTTCAGCCTGCCTTTTACCTCCACAAAGGCCCCGCCTTCCTTCTTCTCGTCCGGTCTGAAACAGACCATCGATATCTCCGGATCCATCCCCTTTTCTATCTCCTCCTGCAAAAGGATGAGCTTTCTGTCCAGCCGGTCCGAAGCATCCTCTGACAGGTCTATATTCTTTTCTGTATACCGGGATGCCTCTGTGATGGCATCCCCATAGCCGGTAAGGGCCGCAAATGGCGCAAACTGGGCTGCTCTTTTATAGGGAGACATCCTCTCATGGTTTTTCGGTTCGAAATGGGGCAGATGGATGATGTCTCCATAAAGATCTTCGGATCTGTTTACCTGTTCTGTTTTCTGATCCTTTTTCATCATGATTGTCCTTTTCTCCTGTATTTCAGGCTTTATGGCCGCCCACCTGCCTGTTCCTTTCCCTTCCGGTGGCTCCTTCCTTAAAATTGGTCCCTTTAAGGATTGCGTTCTTCCCATATTTATCCTTGATGGATAGCATGGCTTCCTGCAGACTCCGTTCCTTCTTAGCATCGGCCGCTTCCTTTTCCCTCTTCTTCCTGAGGGCTTCGTAGTCCGTAAACAGGTCCAGCTGTTCATAAACCGGTTCCCTGGTCCTGATGCTTTCTTCCGGGACGATGTGGTTCAGGGAAAGGGTCATCCTGCGGATCACAAGGTCCGGGTCCACGATCCGGTCATAAAGGGAAAGGACCGCCTCAGCGATCTTTGTTCCGGAGGAGGTGGACCGGCCCAGGTTGGCTGTCCCGTGGGCATGCCCCGGTACAGTCCTGCCGTAGCGGTCTTCCTTCAGACGGTTTTTGTATTTTTTTCGGATAGCGGGATCCTCCAGGCTCTCCCGGTCATAACCCACCGTAAGCACTGCCTGGTCCGTGACCATCTTTTTGGCCACCAGGTCAAGGGCCGCAGCCTCCGCCATCTCGTGGACCACATTTCTTGCTTTATGGAAATCATATGGGTACTGCAGGACCTGGCCGGAAGAGATGGAATTGTTCTCCGGCCGGTAGGACTTGACCAGATCCATGGTGCAGGGCTCCCAGCCCCAGGCATGGTCGATCAAAAGCTCCGCATTTACCCCGAAAAGATCATAGAGCAGGTCTTCGTTTTCCAGGGAACATCTGGCTATATCGCCCATGGTGCAGATCCCATGGTCATGCAGCTTCCTGGCATAACCGGCACCCACCCTCCAAAAATCCGTCAGAGGTTTATGGCTCCAGAGCTGCCTGCGATAGCCCAGCTCATCCAGCTCGGCAATGCGGACGCCATCTTTATCAGGCTCCACATGCTTAGCCCCTATATCCATGGCGATCTTGGCCAGGTAAAGGTTGGTCCCGATCCCGGCGGTGGCCGTAATCCCTGTCTCCAAGAGTACATCCCGGATCATCTTTCTGGCCAGTTCATGGGCTGTCATCTGATAGGTCTTCAGATATCCCGCAGCATCGATCAGGACCTCATCAATGGAATAGACATGGATATCCTCCGGTGCGATGTATTTCAGATAAATGTTATAAATCCTGGTGCTGTATTCCATGTAGAGGGCCATACGGGGAACCGCCACGATATAATCAAGCTCCAGGGACGGGTCTGCAGCCAGTTGGGGAGCGGAATCCGATTTCCCTGCAAAAGCCCTTCCCGGTGCCCGGCGGATCCTTTCCGCATTGATCTTCTTAACGGCCCGGACCACTTCAAAGAGTCTGGCTCTCCCGGAGATTCCATAGGCTTTCAGGCTTGGTGAAACAGCCAGGCAGATGGTCTTCTCCGTCCGGGACTTATCCGCAACGACAAGGTTGGTGGTCAAAGGATCCCTGCCCAGCTCCCGGCATTCCACGGAAGCGTAGAAGCTTTTCAGATCGATTGCTATATATGCATTCGGAAGCAAAGAATCCCGGGGACCAGAGAAGTCTTTATCAATATTTTCTGTTGATATAGTTTTATCAATATTCAAAACATTTTCCCCGCGTAATCATAGACCGGCATAGACTCAAAGTCATATCCGACACTTTATTTCAATTGAATCCTCACTTTCTTCCTCCTTTTGCTCCCATCGGTTGCCATGGCCGTAATAGTCACGGTCTTTCCTTTTCCGGCTTTCCTGGTTTTGACAAGACCTTTGGATGTTACCGTGGCGTATTCTGGATTAGATGTAGACCATTTCAGTTGCTTGTTGGCGCCTGAACCAGCTTTCACCGTCGCTTTCAAGATCACTTTACTGCCTGCTTTTACCGATTTCTTCCCTTTGATGGAGATGGACTTTACAATCCCTTTCATAGATTTGATCTTCCAGCTGGCTTTCTTACCTGACCCGTCTTTGGCTGTGGCTATGATGGTCACAGTTTTTCCTCCGGTTTTCTTTTTTATTCTGACGAGACCGGACGAGCTGACTGTTGCAATTTTTTTATTGGAAGATGACCATATCACACCTTTATTTGTTGCATTGTCCGGAAGAATATCAGCCAATAACTGTATCGATTTCCCGGCGGCGATCTTTTTTGATTCCCCTTCGATTATTATTTTTGATACTAAAACAGATGCCTGACCTTGAGATGTCTTTTTATCTATATCTGCTGATGACCCGGAAACTGCAGTCTTCCCATTTGAGGAATTCTGACCATCCTTACCGTTCTGATCTCCGGATCCTTCCGGATTCCCAGTCTCGTTCTGGCCTTCGTTACCATTCTGGCCTCCGGCCGTGTCATCCGGGTCCTGGGATAAGTCATCCGGGTTAAATGGATTCCATGTCAGCTTGCCGCTGTTTTTGTACCAGTAATATGGCGATGTTTCATCCACTCCCAGTTTCGATGGATCCAAAAAGTCTCTGTCCTCCCGGGTCCAGCTGGCATTATTTTCCGGATACCAGGCACTTGCACTTGTACTCAGGAAAGGCATATTGGGTTCGTTTTCGTCTGCCCCAAATACTTCAGGAAAGTCCCCATAAAAATAGATCTCCTCCAGATTATCACACCCTGCATATGCCCTGTGAACAAGCTGGCTTACCGATGCCGGTACCAGTGTCCTCTTTAATCCTGTTTTTTCGAATGCTGCATATCCGATCCTCTTTGGCTTTCCTTTATAGTCGATGCTTTCTAAGCTGGTGCTGCCATAGAACATATAATCAGCTACATCGGCATCGCTTTCATAAGAAACATTTTTTAATCTTGTACAGCCTGCAAAGGCACCACTGTTAAGAAGATTATAATTATAAAGAATGCCGCTAACCCCTTCATCCGTAAGTCCACTATGGCCATCGGCAATGCGTTCGATATGGTCGGGAATGGTGATGCTGCTTAAATGGGTACAGTCCTTAAAAGCTGCTTCTCCGATTCCCCGGACTTTCTTTCCAATATAAAGCCGTTCCATGCTATAGCAATGGTAGAACGCTGTATCTCCAATCTCTCCTGTCATGGTATCCGGCAGGATGATCTCCCTGATTTGGTTGCAGTTTTCGAAAGCACTATCCTTAATGGTTTCCAGAGTGGATGGAAAATGTACGCTAAGTATGCTATCCCACCCTCTTTCATCTGTTTCCGGACGTATGATGCTGCGGGTGCTGCAAAAGGCTCCTTTTCCTATAACCGTTATCCCCTCTTCCAGAACCACTTCCTGGATCTGATTCCGAAAGCTGTACCATGGAGTATCCCGGAAAATATCATAGTCAGGGATGGGACCCTGTCCGGACATCGTCAGGGTATGCCCGTCAAAGGTCCATTTCACATCTGGACCGGCATTTCCAATTGTCAGCACATTTCCATTAGAAAGATCTACATGATTGTCCCCGGTCTTTCCCGGCAAATCCATCGTAGAGGAGGATTCATCCGGCTTTATAATCTCTACACTGCCTTTTGCGCCGGATACAGTAAAGCCTGTATCTTCCGGTGTCATCCGGATTTCTCCGGACCCTTCCAGATTGAATTTTGCCACAAAGATCCCTTCTTCTGTATACCTGGAGCAGGTGACCTGTACAGGCACTTCAGGATCTTCGGGCTGCATGGTGATTGTCTTGATTTCAGACCCTGGAGTATCATTGGAAGCCCTGATCTCATGATCGATCTCTATGTTCAGATTCTGTACCCCATTTACTTCATATACATAATCAGATCCGTATAAAGATAATCCCTGGGCATATGACCCAAAATCTATCAATCCATTTCCTTCCAGCCAGGCTAAAGACGAGTTATTCGCCAAATATGATCTGATCAGATACATGGTAAGCTGTTTGTTCGTCTCATAGATATCTCTCTGTCTCTTCACAGCATCTACCACATCTCTGGTCCAATGAATATCCAGAAGAACATCCCGGTCCAGGTCATCAGAAGGATCCGGACCCTTTATGATATCCCAGTCAGGCATATACCAGGAAAAACGGTTGCCCCACTTCTTACCGCCTCCCATTCGTTCCGAATTCGAAAGACTATAAGACCAGACTGGGTCTGTATCATAATGTGTGATATAAATACTATGGGGGTGAAGAAAATCGCCATAAGGGTCCCCGGGTTCATATACATGGAGAATGAGGGTATGATCATAGGCCATGGTGGAATAATCATAGGCCAGGACCGCATGGCTTTCATCCGGCGTCTCAGATTCGATACGGATCAAAGGCATCAGGGCAGGACCTTCTGTATTACGATATTGATCAATCGCCTTCTTTAATCCTTCAAAATCATAGTTATTATCCAGCATCTCCCGGACCGTGCTTTTTAAAAACTGATAGAGAGCACATCGCTTCACAAAGTTTAAAAGATTACTGGAGCTGGTTTTTTCCATAGCCGTGGTCGAAAGAGCATCATCCAGTATCTTTGTGTTGAAATACTCTTCCGATGGAAGAAGGCCTGCCTGAACCTGGTCGGTTACCAGACTCATACCAAAGCAAAGGCCTCCATTACCCAATTCCTCTCCTGTAATATTCTTCACTTCTTCATAAAGACGCTCTCCCTGCACCTTTCCAAAAAATCTTACAGCCATCTCTTTTGAGATAGTCATATCCCCGATCGAGTCCACCCTGTTTGCAAAGCTTAGTCGCTCGTGAGAAGTCTTTATGGTATGCTGACTTAATACCTGTTTATTAATATCATAAAGGGTAAGCTGACAGCTGGTATTACCCGGCAAGGTCCCTTTTTCTATGGCACCTGCAGGAAGTGTACATTCTATTTCATAATAATTCGTTTCCGGATTATTGCTGCAGATCACATCATTCCTGTTTTCATTCCATCGATAATATGTGTTTCCCTGACAGGACAGCTCAATGGAACCATTAAAATAGCTTTCATCTCCTTCCTTTCTGATATAGGACCGGTTGATCTGGTCCTTAAAATAGATAGTGAACTTCGTATCCTTTTTCCCGGATACGTCAATGCGGTTAGAATTGTTCCTGTCATCCGCCCTGGCACTAATGGGTTCAAAAGTCTTCTTCCAGCAAATACTCTTAACAGGTCCGTTGTCCCCGTATATCTGTTTTCTAAAGACCTGGAGGGCATAGGAATAAGTATGGCCGTCTTCTACCTCTTCATCCAGATACTTTTTCCCATATATAAAAGCCTTAAATGTGATATCCTCCACCCGCTCATAAGTCCCGTTATCCTTTTTTCTGACCAGGCGAACCCCTGTGGGGAAGTCCGTCTCATTGCCCGACAGGAGCAGACCCCCGTATTCTACGAGGACACCGGCCTGCCTGTTTTCAACCGAGTTCACCGAGAAGACCTCAGGGGAATAGTTTTCATCTATGGCTTTAAAAGGAATCTGATGTTTTTCGGCATATTTCTGGGTCCAGGTATCTTTAAATCCGTACATGGTTACATCTGGACAGGTTGACAAATCAACAAGTGAGTCGAAATACTCATAATTATCCGTGGTCTCTTTGCTTAAAAAAGATATTTTTTTCAGATTAGGGCACTTTTCAAACCAGAATTGCCCGCAATAGCTATCAGGTATATGATCGACTCCCTTTCCGCAATAAACAGCATATAGTTTCTGACAATTGTAAAAAGGTTCATCTCCAAAGACAGCTGATGACAAAGTCAGGGTCTCAATCCCGGTCTCTGCAAAAGCGTGTTCATCCAAAGAAGTACATGCGGAAGGAAGAATCAGATTGGAGGAAAGAGGGCACTGATAAAAAGCCTCTTTTCCAATTGATTTAATCTTATTGTCAAATTGAATCCGTGTCAGGGAAGTATCAGTTCCAAAAGCAGAATGACCTATTGTGACCCCTTCTTCTGATGTATTGGTCTCAAAGGTTACAGAAGCCAGGGCCTTGCATCCATAAAAAGAACTATCACCAATCTTTGTAATCGTTCCGGGAAGACGAATATTTTTTATTCCGGTTTTATTAAACGCACAGGATCCGATTACTTTTAGAGAGGGGGGAAGAACAAGCTCTTCCAACTCTTTGCATGAGGTAAATGCATTACTACCGATTTCTGTAACTGAATCTGGTATAGTAACATTTTTTACTGAAGATCCCCATAATATTTTTCCAGGAATCGTTGTCATACCATCAGCGAAAACAACACTCTCAATGGTATCATTTTCCTCGAAAGGATTAAGAATAAGACCATTATCATCTCCACTGGTCTTACCCAGAGTTGAGGGAAGTGTAATGTTTTTGATTGCTGTCCCATTAAAAACCTTATTGCCCATTGACTCAAGACCTTCAGGCAGATATATCTCTTCGAGAGACTCACATCCCTTAAAGACACTTGTCCCAATTTCTTTTATCCCTTTAGGCATGATAACTTCTTTCAGAGCACTGCAACCCAAAAAAGTATTACCATCAATTAAAGCAATCCTGTCTGGAAGCGTCACTTTCTCCAAAGAAGTACAACCCTCAAAAGCGCAGCCAGATAATGTTTCAAGTAAGGGGGGCAAGACCAGTGTTCTTAATGACTTACACTTGTAGAATGCAGCAAAACCTATGGTTTTTAAATCTGATGAAAAGGATATGGTTTCCAGGGCAGAGCAATCATCAAAGGCATATTTCCCAATGCTTTCTACGCTGTCAGGGAGCACTACCTTTTTGAGAGTAAAATTGTCTTCAAAACAACGATCTGGTATGGCCTTTATGCCGTCTTCAAAGGTGACCTCTTCAAAAGGAGCACCTAACCCCCCGGATTCAAAACTGGCAGGGATTGTAATCTTCTTGATTCCTGTATTTACAAAAGCAGTCCTGGCAATTCTTTTTACAGAAGACGGAAGGGTGACTTCTTTCAGGTTTTTTGCATAATAGAAGGCATAAGATCCTATTGTAGTAACAGTATCAGGAAAGACAACGGTATCAACAGTCATGGTATTATTTATGTAGTCCCCTGCACAAATATAAGCTGGAATCTCTTCCATACCCTCCTCAAATATAACCTTTTTTAAAGAAGAGGCGTTATAAAAGGGGCTGGTTTCTCCGGTTCTTCCTTCAATAGTTTTAAAAGTTTTGGGAATGGTAATCTCCTCAATCTTTGTATAAGTAAATGATTCCTCTCCAAGACTCTCCAGGGCCTCAGGCAGCTGGACACTGGTTAATCCGGAACAGCCTCTAAAAGCATTAGGCTTGATCGTTGTAATATTTTTATCAAATGTAACGCTTTTAATTGACTGGTTCGTCGCGAACGCACCTGTTCCAACGGTAGTAACCATGTAACCGTCAAGAGTTCCAGGTATATGTAATACTGTATCAGAGCCATTATATTTTTTAATAACAGCAGTTCCTTCTTCGGTTAAGGTATATGTATAGTCCCCACAGGTGTATTCATCATCTGCCTGTACCCGAATTGAAAAGATAATCAAAAAAGCCGCCAATAATACTAAGGAAGCTGAAATTTTATACGGCCGAAATATTCTCATAATAATACCTTCCTCCCGCATCTAATGTTTTCTCACTCTTTTCACCATATCAATCCGTGCGAACTCTTCATTGATATAAGCTTTTACCTCCGTGCAGATAATAATCATCCTCATCGATATCGCAGTCGCACAAATATTCCTCATAATCTTCATCATAACTATAGTAAGCACATGATAGGCATTGACTGTCCATAAGCGAATCCTCCCCTGTCACTCATCAAGTTATCCTGGTATTGGTACCAGTCACTCTTACACTTCCGTTTATCGGATCTCCCGTTCTTCATTGAGGATCTCCGCCTCTGTGTTATTCTCCACAAACAAAGATATCT
>JAFRHL010000021.1 GCA_017433295.1 Eubacterium sp. | reverse complement strand
GTGAGGATGGCACGGATCTCCTTCAGTTTGTCAGGCGAATCGAACAGTATGAACTCTACTTCGCTACTCGCCGGTTCATATAAATCGTGGTAGGCAGTCAAGCAGTCTTGCAGGATCCGGAGAAGGTAGTTATCTTCAACGCCGGTATAGTTTTTCAGGATCATAGCAGTCCTCCAATCGAATGTCGTTCAACTGGTTGTATTATACAGCCAACTGACTGTGTTTGTCAAGATAAAAAGCCGGGGGAAGCAGTGCAGTTCAAAACCACACTACCGCCCCGGCTGTTTCTTAGGCTCTCTTCAGAGCCATACGCCGTTTGAACTCTTCCCAAAGGAGATCTTCTGCTTCCAGGTATACGGCTTCCCACTCATCTTCTGTCTTGTCGTCTGAGACGCCCTTGGTGAGCAGGAAATCAAGCCACACTTGAGCCGCCTTATTGTAAGCGTAGAATTCGCCGTAGGTCATGCCCATCGCCTTTTCTTCTCCTCCCAAACTGTGGATCATCTCGACTCCAAGTAAGTCCTGGGCGTCTCCGTACAGCGCATCAACTAACTCATCTGCGTACTTTTCAGCGGAGAGATTCCGATTCGGCATTCTATCCAGCTTCTTCCCGTACTCTTCCAGTGTGGTCTTCAGTTCCTCTACATTCTCTTTGTCCTCAAATCCGGCCAAAGAATATGCTTCCTGAAAGACTCCTTCATTTACCGCTTCCTTGTACAGTCTTTTGATCATGCTGTTCTCCTTTCCGAGCTGCTGTGCAGCTCCGTGTAATGATGTTGTTGGCCAGTTCACCCCAGCTACCCTCGGCGCCGCTCCCGGCTACCCCGGCCGCACGTTATTCATCACTCTGTTTGGAGTAATTTGCAAGTGAATTCTTCATTTATATCGGGCCATAAACTGGACAAAAAACGGGGCCTGATTTCGGGCAGTTTAGTCACGCCGGTTATTGGCTCCAGCAGGCTTTTTCCGTTACAAAACGATGCTAAACGACCACGCTCACTCCGCCGTGATCACGCCGAATCGCAGGAATAAAGCGTACAAGTACGAATGAGCGCCTGGTGTGTTCAACTTCCGCGGGCCGGATACGAAACCGGTTCTCTTCTGCTCTTCCAGCGCATTTTTCAATCCAAGTTCTACGGTGCTCCTGCTTATACTCTTCTCCCGCTTTTCCCCAGCCACGGTCACCCACATCTCATTCCCATAGCCGTCCACACTCGGGCCATCGTAATGCCGGCCGCCAGCCTTGCCCTCTGCACTCACTTCATAGCTGAACTTCGTCGCTCCTGTGTGATCCTTGCCACGACCGAGAGTTTGGAAGGGATAGTGCTGGAAAAGGCAGATGCAAGTCCAGAGAGCGAGGGACTGCTCATCTGTACCGATAGCTGATCTTAGTTCCTCACACGCCCGCTGACGTGATCTGAAAAGTTTGATTCGCTCCGCTTCAGCAGACAAAGTATCAAGGCTATAGATGATTTTCGAGTGTGGAAGATATCCTGTGACAGATGATTTGCTGAGCCCGGTCTCCACACTTACCTCGGCCACACTCTTTTTCTCCCTCCACAGCTTCAGCACTCTATCCGCCACCGCATTCTCGTAATACCGCTCGCCGTCCCGTACCCCGGCTGTGATCAGCAGCTTCCGAATCTTCGCCGGGGACATCTCCAGTTCCTCTGACACTTTGTTCAATTGCGGTTCCTTCATCCCCGTCCATATCTCCACAACGCCATCAAGCAGCTCATTCATCAGCTTCTCGGCTTGTTGCTTATGTTCTGGGTGTTTTGGTTTGCGTCCCATTGTCTTCTCCTTTATAACCGTTACAAAACGATTTAAACGGTCTAAAAAAATACCGGCTTTCCGGTTCCGTTGTCCACACTCATCTGTGGCTTTCAATTTGCATATTATTTCTTTTCAGTCGCGTCGATACTGTCAGTATTGCCGATGCTCACAGCAAATAATCATATTTCATCTTCGCCAAGGCTATCGTTTTATGCTTTCATTTTTGAACTCGTCCGACAAATCACTCGCAACCCTCAGCAACTCCCAGACTTCAATTCCAAACGCATCGCAGATTATTTGAAGTGTACTCAGACTGTCCGTTCCTCTCGTTTCCAACCTGCTTACCGACCACGGGCCGGGGAGATTTGTGATTTCTGCAAGATACTGTTGAGTCTAATTCCGTTCTTGCCGCAATTTTCGGATTTGCTTCGCCGCTTGGATTCTTATTTCAATGGTGATCACGTTCCTTTGAATGGTACCGTTGACCGTCTGTAATAGAATGATCATAATGTATCGCGTTGTTGGATTGATTTTATTTTACCATCGGCGGTGATTACTGAATATGTCGGAGTTTGCAAGTTATGTTTTACTCGATAACCATTCCAGTTCCCCGCTTAATTCCCCGCTCGAATGATCAGAGTGGATTCGATAATTCACCTTGACTTTGCCATCGAATGGTTTGATTAGCATTCCTGTGCTTAACCACCTACATTCACCTGGGCGAAGTTTTTTAACATCAAACTCATAATAGCCACGTCCATCACCTGAAGCTATAAATTCTTTGAGTTCAGATTGATAATCCTCTTTTGTTTTTTCAGGCATTTGGAATCCATAACGGGTGAGAATAGGTGCCTTCGGTGCTGTTGGATACCACGTTTCTTCTTCCGTGTGGATAACACCGTCCTCTGATAGTAAGAACAACTCAGCAATTATTCCAGCATCTTTTTCATTTTCATCGTCTTTACAGAGCATTCCTTGAAGGCCTTCGAACTCTTCCAAGATAAGATGCTCATTCGGATCCACTATTTCTCCTGCTTCCACATTCACGACAATATGAATATTCGAATCCTGTGTGCGTGATATATTCTGTATAGCTAACGGGATAAAACACATTCCTTCGAAGGTATTCAAATACTTTATTCTCACATCCAAAAGCAGTAGTTTGTACGATAATTCCTGAAGTTTATCATATTTTTCCTTCTCTTCATCCGTTCCGCCCAAGGTTGCCCCATTTAGATTAAGAAGTTGAACAATCTGCTTCAAGCCACCGAGGTCAAAGAAATCATCGCCTACATCAATACCAAGCCATTTCTTGATTCGTTCACGATCCTGCGCATTATCTTTCCAAACAACAGGAGTCTCTGATGCCTTGTAGGATTCTGCAATAGCGTGGATAGCATTCTGTTTCATCTGGAGATTATCAAGACCTAGGGTTGAAGGATGCGGAATATCAGTAACGGCCACCTTTAGCTTTTCCCTTTCCGCTTTGGCCATCATCTTATCTGTAATGCTTTGAATCTCCGTCACAATCTCTTTTGATTCTGCCAGCAACTCATCATTATGGAGCTGATAGCTCTCGCATTTTCCTATCTCAAGAGCCACTAACGCTCCTGTGACTTTTTGTTGCACAAAATCGTATGTGCCGATGATATGAGAAGCCACACCCGCTTTCGCTCTTGGGGGTTGCCCCTTCAATGTCTTTATGTTGTCAAAGATTATTTTAGCAACTTCTCGACGAACGGAAGCTTTATCCCTTCCATCCAAGCTATATGGAGTCCTTCGATTCTGGGCAATATCAAAGGGATAATCTGACCCGAAGTCAGTGTTATAAAGGCAAATAACATGATCCCAATCAAGCGTTTTGACTGCATAACCAAGTTCCAGAAGAACATTCGGATTCGGAGAATGCTTGATCAAATCCTTCCCACCCTGTTTCTTCTTCACATCTCCAGTGAAACAAAGGCTGACATCGGCTACAAACAGATCACAATCATTTATTTTAGAAAACAGTGTGGTGACGATATTGGGTGATCCCGTAGTATCTTTTGTTGCTTCATCTCGTACTGCTTCTATTGCTTCCGATTCTCCTGCAAATGCTATGGCATCATCAATGCAGTCACGGATAAAATTTCTTGTTTTATTTCCTGGCAAATCAGACTGCCACGAATAAAAGATTTTGAATGTTGACACGTCTGATTTCCTTTCCTTCTAACCCTTGGCATCCCCTTCAATATCTGGTTACTTGCAAGGATCCCGTGCGCAAGAGTTCATGGCTTGATTAGGGGATTGGGGTTCAAATACTGGTTTTCTGACTACCATCGTTAACTGCAATGCCTATGCGACAGCATCTACTATATACAGCATTTATGAGAGATCCATTCTACAATATTACGGCATGCGTCCTGGCGCTAATTTTTGCAGATGAACAGCAGGGTGACACTTACCAGTGTGTTGAGCAGTCTTGAAGTACTATCGTCAAGATTGCTCAATTCCGCCGTGCAATGTGCTCAAACCTGTCGGCATTTAACGCCTATAATCCTTCCTTTCGAATGCCGTTCTCATGCGCTGGATTTCCAACAATATTCATGTTTGGATTTAAGAATGATTTTGTAACCACCGCTCCTGCACCTATTGCACATCCGTTAGCGATTGTTATTCTACCAAATAATTTTGCACCAGGTCCAATATACACATTATCTCCTATAATTGGAACGTCGTTGAGCTCATGATTCCGTCCTATATTTACACATTGTTGAATCGAGCAGTTTTCTCCAATTCTTGCATTTCCATTAATCACAATGCATCCTGAATGTGATATTGCCAGACCTTTTCCACAAACATTGGGAGATATATGGAAGCCAAGAAGCACCGAAAGTTTATGAAATCGGAATTTCCAATAGCACTTTTTAGCTTTACTCAGTACCCCCCCCCATGTGTATTTTGATAATACTCTATGTGCCTCAATGCTACTTCATATTTCCACACCTCATGACCAAAAATAGGTGGTTTTTTCCCCTTCATTCCAAGTGCAATCTTATCGGCTTCAAGATATTCTTTTAGTGATTTTTTGTCAGTAATCATAATCTAATCTCCCAGCTTGTATAAAAACTGTTTTCTTCATTCTCTTAGTATCAACAAATCCATCCTATTTTTATATATACTCATAAACAGTTTCTATGACTCTTGCATAGAAGCCCAAATGACATTGCTGTTGTCATATATATAAGTCATATTGGGATATAGCAAATCCACCATCATGGAATCGATTCTCTTCCTTTTCCTCATAGGCGAGTTATTTTCATCGATCTTCTTTTTGCATGCAGCTATAAATCTCTTTGAGATCCTCTTTAGACTTCTGATCCAACAGTGATTCTACCTCATACTGCTTCGCTTCGTATATTTCTTTGACCTTATGTACATCTCCGTCTAAGTTCTTGCAAGTTTCTTATCAATTGTGATCTTTCGCTTTGTCTGAAGTGTTATAATCGCTTTTTGCCTCCAGTCCTGTCAGTGACTCAGATTACTACTTGATCGCATTCTTCATATACCTGAACACTTTTTTTACTGAAGGCAATGATGCATGATAAAACTTGAATCCTTTTGTCATAAAACTAGGACATCGTTGGAGCATGAAATACACAACTCTGACTAAGTGCCCACCATTTGCAATATTGATTTCTTTACCCTTATCCATAATTATTTTATCTATATCCTTTAACTCTATATGATTATCTTCATTGTTATTATTATCATAGTAATAGCAATATAGAATAATCATTGAATTAAGGCAGGCCAAATGTCTTCGGTTTTTTTGCTTATCGGTGAATACTCCTTCTTTATTATCCACAACGAATGATGTAAAGTGAGCGGTGGCAACTAATCTATCGCATATATTATCCCATGACATAGTTTTCGTAATACTGTTTGGTCTTTTTCTATATAAAACCAACGCCTGATTTAAAACATATACACTTTTGCATAAATTGAAAATGCGAAACGTTGTATCCATATCTTCATACACATGCCCCTCTGGAAAACGCGTATCATTCCATAGTTCCTTTTTATATATTTTATTCCATACATGTATATCAATACTACCTTCTGCAAGGGCTTTAAGTGCGCTTGGCCTATCATACATACCATGTTCAGCAATTGGATATACTATGTCTTGATTACCCCTGATCATTGTTTCGATTGTTCTATGAACTGTATATTTACACACAACAATGTCAGACTGCTCATTAATCATAGTTTCTATCATCGTTCTAATAAAATTCGGATGATAGGCGTCATCAGAATCAAGAAAAACAACAGCCTCACCATTCATCATGTCTAATCCAACATTTCGAGAAGCACTCAGCCCTTTGTTTTCTTGATGAACTACTATAATACGTGCATCTATTTTTTTATACTTTTCACAAATAAATTGAGAATCATCTGTAGAACCATCATCAATAATAATTATTTCAAGGTTACTATAAGTTTGGTGAATAACGCTTTCCAAGGACTCGACAATATAATCCTTAACATTATAAACTGGTATAACAACGCTTATAAGACACCCATATTTCAATATTAAAGCCCTCACTACTGACTAAAGAAGAATTATTATTGTTTATGGCAGAACTGTTCACAAAAAATGCAATAATTCGACAACGTATATTGAAAATTCTGGTTTCGGTTTCCCTTGAGTCCGGAGATTGGAAACCGCCTATGGCATTGTGACATTTATGATCTGCTCAATAAAGCCTGATTCGTACCGCATCGTGGCATCTTTCTAGTCCCATATCTCACCTAATCCTTTTCAATAATATTCATAGCTTAGATCATCTCATAAACCTTTATAATAGATTCTTCATGATATAATTCTTTTTTTGTTCCTTTGTCATGCCCTTTGTATTAATAAACTTATCCTTATTCTTTTGAACATATTCATCCACAGTTTCAATGACTCTGGCGGGTACCCCAACCGCAATACTATTATCAGGAATATCCTTTGTCACAACAGCTCCAACTCCAATAATGCAGTTATTACCGATGTGTACACCAGGCATTATTACTGCGTTGATCCCAATGTGCACATTGTTTCCGACAAAAATTGGCTTAAGCATGTCTACCTTCTTATATTCAGGATACATATCCCTTACAACCCATAGTCCGCCATCATGTGTAATAAACCGTACATCTTCGGTGATCCGAACATGAGATCCAATCGTAACCAACCATGGCTCTGCGCCGAAGCTAACACGATTCCCAATGAACGAATCCACCCCCCCCATCTACGTTCAATCCGAGTTTCTTATATAGTTCAACTCTTTTATTACCGTTCGCAAGCTTTATGCGAAGATTCATTAACCAGTTCATGTTGCTCCTCCAAATTATCTTTTTACAATTCGCTCCCTGATTACGCCAGAGAATCTTACCAACTTATCTCGATAGAATATGATATTAATTATCAGGAAAACTGCGGAACATAACAATGAGCATTCTACTGCCATAAATATCCATGATTTATAGGTTATACTGTGCAATTGAATGGGTATACAAGCAACATAGCAACCTGCAATAGAGACAAGATCAATTAACATTTGCTTTAAAAACTTACTAATCGGCCAGCGCAAGATATGCTTGGAATTATATACAGCCATCCATATAGTCTGGTATAACATTGCTGTCAGAGTGCCGATTGCAACACCTATCAACCCCCACATTTTTACTGTAATAACAGAGATTATTATATTCATGACCGTTGCAATAATATACGAGTTTTGGGTCTCCTTATATCTACCTGCTGCCTTAATCATGATATGGTACGGGAGACGTAGGCAATGCGCACAGTTTGCTGACACAATCAAAATCGCAAATAGTGGCTGTATGTATTCTGCATCTGTAATTCCCTTTGTATATACACTGACAAACGGTACAATTAACACCCCAGTGCATGCAAATAAAAAACTTGCTCCTGTGTGTAAAGACCATTCTGTCCAAGAGAAGGCGGAAAGCAATTTTTTTTCTTCCTTCTTGGCGTACAGCTCACCAAGTAAAGACTGAATCCCCCCGTTTGCCATTGAAGTGAACAGATTTTTTACTCCGTAAACAACCAGATGATAGACTGAGTATATTGAAACTGCTGATAATGTCGATAGTACTGTTAGAACGATGTTATCTGTTCCATCAAGCACAACTGAAGATACGTGCTGGGCAATACCATTCCATTTCTGCTTTATCGGTTCCCCTTCGTAACTGATTTTTCTATCAATCTGATAATGTTTGTTCACATAGTATTGAAGAAATAGCGGTCGAAGCAGGTAAACTAAGGATGTAACAAGTTTGACCAACTGGATAGAGGCACCAAGATTAATAACTAAGACACAGAGAATAGTATTTGCGATTAATGTAATAATCTGTGCTATATAGTTTATATATCCTCTTTGGTCAGCAATTAATAGCATTTGATTTGCCAGGCCAAAATAATATTGGGAAAAGTAGCTTATCGATATCGCCGCTATTAATAAAGCAGAATATAAATGAGTAAAATTCTGGTTTGCGATATAGGGATATATCGCCATCAGAACAATGACATATACTAAGAGTATCCTGCCCAGCCACCTGAAAAACTTGGAAGCAGAAGCCATAATTTTACTTGTAGTCTCATTATCTTTATCTGCCAGAGGCTTGTATAAAGATGACTGAACTACAGCACCTACTCCAAGTTCCATAAAGGCTATAATATGCAGAAACTGGTTTACCGAATTTACAAGGCCGTTAATTTCTGAACCAAATGTCTGAAGAATTAGCCGTGGTAAAATAAACCCACATATTATTGTTGTAATCTGAGCAAGGAGCGAAGTAACTGTATTCTTTGCAAGTCGCTTTCCGCGCATATAATTCCCCCTTCAAGCTGCCCAAAAACTCTTATAATCTAATTTTGTGATCTTTATTTACAATGCCGATTATTAAAAATAACAATATTGCAATATATAAGTAATCTCGTATTCTACTAAATTGAAAGGACATACTGTTTCTTTGTAGATAGAAAGCTGTATCAATCCCGATTAATAGCAATGTACATTTTGACACATTTGAGCGGCAACGATTATAGCCCCGAAAAACAAGCAAAAGCATACTCAGAACAAATAATACGATAACGGCAACCATAATATAGCTTCCATTTGCGTATGCCTCCCCGAGATAAGTGCTTGCTCTATTAGTTGTCCCAAATAGAGTTCTTTGATATACATAAGTAAAATTCTCAAAGCCAAACGCATTAAATATGAGGCCAGTCGCAAAAGGAAGTAGATAAGCCCATAACAGTATATATGAAGAACTGTCAATATGATATTTATTTACAACAATCGTGTCTAGATTACATATAATAACATTTGGCTCCGATACATAAAATACTTGCTTGTAATACTCTGGATTTGTTATTCTCGCTATTACTAATTCAGTATTTCCCGTAAAAAGAGCCCCGGTGATTCCTTTAACTGCAAGCACAATAAAAACAAGCAAAGCCATCCCCATTACAAGTTTTTTATGCTTTGATAAATAGGAGAATAGTGTTGAATTCTTAACATAACAGTTTTTATATATCTTATCAAAAACAATGGCAATAATAGTAATAACTAGATAGGAACGATTACCATATAAAAAAGTTGAGAGTATCGGGATAGTGCCCATTATTTTCCACATGAGCGAGTACGGTTTGCCTTCTTGTGTATATAGATAAACGGCTGCAAAAGTCGCCAGATATTTAAAGTATGTTCCCAGGCTACCAGCTTCATTGGCCAATTCTGTTTTGTTATAAGAAATACGTGTTAGAATGTTATATTTCATTCCCATATAAATGCTAAGTACAAAAATCCCTACAATGAATAGTTTTATTACTATGTTTTCGCCGTTCTGTTCTTCCTTGTGCACGAACTCAATATTTTCTTTTTCTTGCAAGAGGATTAGGAATGTTAGTAATATATTAATTATCAGAATTATGTATGTTCCATAGTAAATAGAATATGACTCCACTCCTAACTGATTAAGTCTTCCAACAAAAATCTCTCCTTCAAATGCATTGAAGTAAAAAAGCGCGGAAGAAAGGAGATATACAAACGTAAAGCTGATATTCCTTTTCTTTTTTAGAGCTGTTAATAGTACAGCAAAAAACAAAACGATATATGTTGCTTGTAACATTTATGAAATCCTTTCATCCTTCTAAATTGAAAACAATAATTCTATAAGGCCATTTGTCCAATTAGGAGAATACACTACTATATAGATTCCTTACAATTCGTCTTATTAATCATATATTCCTCTCTATTATACCCATCTGAATCAAGGGATAAGTAATTAGTGCAAGCGTAGTAGATTCATTATGGTTAGGTGAGAGGAACTTGGAAAGCAGCCTAAAAAAAGTCAAGAAACTGGTTGCGCAGCATAAAGCCTTTCAAATTAATTATGCCGCGATTTCAGATCGTGCTCTGACGCTTGTTCGGTGAAATCAAGTTGCTTATCAGAGCAGGTAGATCGCAGCGCAGCTAACCTTATTCCGCTTAATTGCCCTGATCTTGCCGGCCTGACAATGTCTATGTGGCTATTATAGCCGATCAGAGAGCCTTACCGTTGAAATTGGCAGATCGGCAAGGTATGCTTTGAACCGCGGATTGAGGCAACTGCTCTCATGCGTGGTCAAGGTACTCTGAATTACGGTCGGGGTGCCCCCATAGCGCAGAATAATCACAAATAATTAGAACAAATATGTGACTAAGAAGACTTAGCGATTCCTGTTGCTCGAAACTTCAAGAATAAAATTCTCCCACATCTTAAATACATTCCCGCTTGAGAATCTTTGTGCAGACAGATATGCATTGTTTTTCATGTTATATAACATTTCCATGTTATTTAACAGTCGCTTCATATTCGTTGTAAGACTCTCGATATCTCCAACAGGAATTAAGTATCCATTAACACCGTTCTTTATTACCATCCTTGGGCCACCACATGGACAATCTGTTGAAATAACTGGGATTGATGAGGCAAGCGCCTCTAAAATGACATTCGGCATTCCTTCGTAATCAGAAGTCATCACAAGAAATTTAGCATCCCTATATATACTTACCATGTCGGTCGAAAAACCCATAAAATGGACCGACTGCTCTATCCCCAATTCTTTCGTAAGCGTTGTCAGTTCTTCTTTCAGGGTTCCTTCCCCATATATTCTTAATTGTTCTTCCGGGAACTCCTTCAGCAATTCAGCAAATGCCATTAACAATAGTGGGTAGTTCTTCTGATTACTTAATCTTCCACAAGCAAGTATATATTTACCTAGATTCTCGTTTTGATGATAAAACCTTTCATCCACTTGATTATAAATGATCCTCGATTTTTCTTGTACTTTTTGAGGAAAAGCGGCTCTGGCATCTTCTGTTTGAAAAACGATACCATTAGCTCTCTTGTATAAAAAATCGGCAATCATTTTTGAAAATCTTGAAGAATATTCTTTTGCTGGGTCGTTTCGAACCGAGACAACACTTTTTGTGGCAAATCCAAATGCTGCCATTATAAGTCGAAAATTGTTTTCCCCCATAAAAGAAACACTGACATCAGGCTTTTCATTATGGATAATTATTCGTAATGCGCTAATTCTTTTTATATTCTTCGATATGACATTTTGTTTGTTTTCTGTTGCTTCAAGGTTAAAACGTTTAATGTTACCGTTTAATGTATATTCATGATAATCAGGGAAATTTGTCACAAAGTAAACAGTATACCCTTTAGTTGAGAACGCATTTGCAATGTTCGTCATTACTCTAGCAGCTCCGCCGCCTCGTATTGTGCTAATATAAAATAGAATTTTCATGATTCTCTTTCCTTAATTTCGATTCAGTAGCCGCTTTATTTCACTTTTAAGGAGAAGTGTAATACCTTTCAGCAGAGCGAAATATTGTTCTCAACCATCTTGATTTTCTCTATTAACTTACTCAGCACTTCGTTGGCGATTTCTTCGACAGATTTATCTCCCACATTAATTACGATATCCTTATCATAAGAGTTACAAACATCCTCAAATTTCTGTAAAAATGCAAGTTGCTTTTCCTTATTGTGCTCTTTCTCCACTCGAGAGTCATTTGTGGCTCTTTTATCCATTCTCTCTAAAGCAATCTTCATTTCTACTACCAAATATACATGTATTTGAATTATATTCTTATCAATCAAATCAATTATTGCATTTTCATTTTCTTTTACGGAAACAAGACTATTAACCGAAAGAGAAACCGAAGATTGCGTTATTCCTTCATCCCAAACAACAATCTTATTCGCGGGAGTGCTGTTATATATGTATATTTTAGGAATGATATTCACAATATGTGTAATCTGATTATTGATTTTTTTGTAGCCATTCTTCTTAGTTAAGCAGATGATTTTCAATAACGTCACAGGATGTGTGAGACTATATTTAATCGTCGTAAACAACTTCATAATTTTCCGGTAAAAAGGATTTCGATCATATTTAAGTCGCTTATCCGGGATCACCAAGATATAACCTTGCGATTCCAATTTTCTGGAAACCAAATTTGCAATAGTTGTTTTACCACATCCAGGAATACCATAAAATTCAATATGTAGAGTATTTCTCATCAAATCAGATTCCATATTTCCTTCATTACTTCTCCACGTGTAATCTCGAAAGGACGGGATGTATCAATTACTACTTGATGCTCTGATACATTTATTCCCATAACTATTGCTTTTTTATTATCAATTTCTTCAGCGGTCATTTCTGGCTTTCGCGAAATAGCCACCTCAGTAGGGACCATGAGTTTAATCATCAAGTCTGGGGCGTTAACTGAAAAACTTTCATAAATCCTATGTTCCCAATTTGCTATTTTTTTTACAAGTCCACTTTTGCCTCTATATTTGTCCAGAAGTGGTCCATCACCAACTCCAGGCATGTTTATCTGAGGATATCTATCAGTAAGAACAAGAAGTCCATTATTTCTCGCTTTTACCATTTTTCTCAATTTCCCCTTTTTTTCTAAAGCGAGAGTAACTGCCCATACAAATTTTGCGAAGCTGAAAACTCTTGCCTTGAATGAAACCTTTTTTTCAGCATACTCTTTTTCAACAGTTTTTCCGATTCCTCTTCCACCAACTTTCAATGCAACTATTTTCATTGGTGCTCGAAGAATTGAACTGCTTCCATCTCCACTGCCGAGGTATATAGTTACCACATCCAGTTTTTTTCTAAATTCGTTATAAATATACTCCAAGGTTGTTGATTTTCCAGCGCCATCACATCCGAGCAAAGCGACAACAACTCCTCCAGCAGGAGAGACACGGCGATTAGCACTGTAATTGCTCCAACCCAGACGTCTTTTAACACCGCCATACAGCCAGAAGATTTCCCGCTTTGTACGGACAAACCAAGAGCCTGCCCTGCTGTAAGCTGTATATGGTTTCAGCTCTTTGCGGAGTGTCTTCTGCAGAGGAACGAATTGTGATTTTTTCTTGAGGTCAGTTTCGTATAATCCGAGTATGAGTTGTTCACTCCTCTCTCCGACCATCTTTCCTGCGGCTGTCGCTACCTTTTCCTTATCAATTTGCTCTCGAAGCCATGCAAGCTCCGCCTGATCATCCTTACCAAGCCCATGCCCTACGTCTCTCCAGCGGAGCTTTAATGCTATGCGGCAAAGGAGAAGAACGAATTCATCTGCGGGATTGGAAGTCCAGACTTCTCCAATCCTGACCCTATCTTTCAGCAAAATAGACCCCCACGGTGTAATCGTATATCCCTTCAGGTGCTTTTCACCCAACGTCATACGATAGTGCGTATGAACATGCCAGATTTTTGCCGCTTCCTGATCGAAGCCGATAAAGTCCTCTATTGCGTTATACTGCATGAGCGGAGTCGCTCTGAATCGTTTTAAACCACACTCATCAAAAATGCGCTCAAGCTCCGTCCGTTGGGCAGGATCAAACAACACATCTAAATCCGTGTCCCCGTCCAGAGCTTCGCCTAAGTGTTCATTGCTTTTCCAATGACAATATATTATTTTATGCTCATCCAGAGCTTTCAGTAATCGTTCAATTGATGATAACATGCTGTTTTCCCTCCAATGCCGTTTTATAGTCCCGCCATTATATAATCCTTTTCCCAACCTACGGGGTATCATTACTTCAGAGCAGTTCATAAACAGCGTCATACTTTTTATGCATCGCTTCCAAGGAGAAATTATCCTTTACGTAAGACCTAATCTGTTGGCTTATCTTCTGCCGTTCCTCGGTCGGTAATTCTGCGATTCTGTTAATCTCTGTCGCCCACTTTTCAATATCAAATGGAAGGAAAATCGCCCTATCTCCTGCTACTTCCCGGTGTTGAGGGATGTCAGACAAGAGACAAGGAAGTCCGCAGTACATGGCTTCTAAAACGGAGACAGGCAATCCCTCAAGCGTGGAGGACGAAATATAATAATCAGCCTCTTGTAGCAGGGCGAAAACATCATTTCTCGGAATCAGCCCTGTGAATGAAATACGATCTTCAACACCCAGATCTTTGGCTTTCCTCCTCACTTCCTGTTCTTTGTCTTCTGCCCCTACGAACGTGAAGTAAATCTTCTCATCGCAGCGGGATAAAACATCTACTAAAAACTTATGGTTTTTTATTGGAACCAAACGAGCAACATAAATGAAATTAATACCTGTTGGAATCCTATTATGTGTTACAGGAATCGCTTTATCTATCCGTTCTGTATCCACGCCATTTTGTAACGCCTGAATGCGATCGTGTTTTATCTGCTTAATTATCTCAGGGTAATCCTGATAGGATGCATTGCTTACACAAGTTGTCCTCTGTGCAAGGAGCGTATTTATGAAACTGAGAACCTTGTTGTGAAACTTATAGCCAGAAAATGTACTATGAACGGTGAAAAGAACCTTTTTCCTGAATCCCGTTCCAAGCATCGCCATCTCAGCAAGGAACCCAGACTGCACCTGATGCATGTGAATTACATAGGGAGTGTTCAGTCTCTTTAGTTCCTCGGTTGTTTCTATAATCGTTTTCCTTATATTGCTCAGTTTACGCCCCGCATACTTTATGTCGAGAGTTTCCGGGATCACGACCTTAGGTAGATTTCCTCTTGCTCCACAAATAATCAGAATCTGTTTTTCATCATGATAATGATTGGACCTGTACAGCACGAATTCATTAAAAGGCATGCTGGTTTCAGATATGTCATCCAAAACTGTTATTATTGTCTTCATGCATTATATCTCCAAAACATTCAGCGTGTTTTCTATTCATTGGAAAAGGAACCATACACTTTGCCTTCATTCAAGCATTTTTCCAATCACTTGTTCATTAACAATATTCACATCAAATTTCTCTTCAGCATATTTACGGGAGTTAATAGCCATTACTTCTGCTTCTTCTTTGTGCTCGATAAGCCATCTCATTCCTTCAGCCAAACCCAAAACATCTCTAGGCTCTATCAATAATCCATTATATTTATCTATTACTGTTTCTTTGCATCCGGGCGAATTGCATGTGATTATCGGCCGCCCTGTAGCTAGAGCTTGAATTGCACATCTGGGAACCCCTTCCGGGTAAAAAGAAGGGTACACAAAATAACGACATGATTTCATCCATGATGGAACATCGTCAGTATATCCATGATAATTCACAATATTGTCGTTGACTGCTGACTCCAATTCTTGATGGACGCTATTATTCTCGACTGTAGAATCAAGAGGTCCAACAATATCAAAGATTGCATCGTGATACTCTTTTTTTACAATCCTTGCTGCTTTGCAGAACTCAAGCAGTCCTTTAGATGCAGTTATCCTTGAAAGAAAAAGAAACCTATTTTCATTTGGCATATCACAAAATGGGAAACCTTCAAGATTTACGCCAGATCCACCTGTTATAAAAGTATTTGTGTTTTTAGAAATTAGTTTTTTCTCCTGAAAGAGCTTCAGGTCATCGGTATTCTGGAAACAGATTGATTTGCAACCACGATATGCGATTCTCAATACAGGAAAAGCCATTGTTCTTAGCAGGGCACCCTTTATTCCTTCAATTCTGAAAAGATTTCCGCTACCATTTACAACACATATAATGTTGTTTATTCCCGCAATTTTTGCACCAACGGCCATTGATGGATGGTTTTTTATGCCGTAGATTATAACATTTTCAATAGTCTCATTCTTCAAAATCTTTGCGTTTTTGAATATCGATAATAACTCGACGACAGGATTTGTGTTATTTCTACTCGCATCCAATGCAAGAAATTTTATGTTATTATTTGTGTAGTATTCATTTAGAGTGCCTGAGTATATTCCGCCAATTGACACTTCATAGCCCAACGACTGTAGGGTGGCGACTAGTTCTACCCTATCTGATGCCTTATCACTCGTTCCATTATCAAGAATTGCTATCCTCATTCAAAGTACCTCAACATGAATAGAAGCCATTGCGGTTTCAGAATTGTATGCAGCATCTTCCGCATCTACACCCTGCGCAATCACAAACCCCATTCTAGATCCACTATCAGTTATCTCAGTGATTTTCTCTCCAACACCATGGACAATGGAAATCTGCTTCACGCCTGGCATTCCTTCTGCCTCCGTCAGCCCTTCGATACTCTTCACAACACCCGCATGCTGATGAAAATAACGAATAGCAGAGCCACAGTACATTGTCGGAGTGATACTTGGTTTTTCACCGAGTGCTATCTTAATGCAAGCCTCAACCATATTAACACCAGTAGATAAAGGAACCAAGTGCGTAGTAATGCAGTCACCACCTAAACGCGCTCCAAGTTCAACAATCTTCGGCCCATCTTCGGTTACAATTATCTCTGTGTGTGATGGGCCATTTTCAATTCCAATTGCTTTATTCGCTGCGACAGCTACTTTCCTAATTTCTTCAGCACAATCAAGTCTTGTAGGTTGTGTATGACCCATCTCAACAAAATGAGGAGCACCGGTAGTTATCTTATCGGTTATCTGAATTACGTGGACTTCTCCGTCTATAGCAAGCGTTTCTACACTAACCTCAGGTCCAGTCATGCATTCTTCGACAACCACAACACCGTTATGGGAGAAATGCTTAGTGTATTCGTAAGTGGAGTCGAGGTTTTCCCTTTCTTCCACCTTCAGAATCCCTCTGCTACCGGAACTATCAGCGGGCTTGACCATAAACGGACCTTCGATCTGATCTACCGCAGCTTTGAATTCTTCCTTATTCGTCACCCTAAAGAACTTCGGAACCGGGACTCCAACAGCCTTCAACGCTTCGCGCATCACGCTCTTATCGGTTGCCTTTACAGCAGTATCTTCTGATACACCTACAATCCCACATTCCTTCGCTACAGCCGCCACCGTGCGCATCGGCATGTCGGTCGCAAGCGTCATAACGCCATCAATATGATGTCTCTTTGCCGCTTCAACGGCGGCTGGTATATCAATGGTGCTGATTACTTCTTTAATGACACTTGGGACATTAAATCCAACTGCCTCGGGATTCATATCAAGGGCTACTACTTTCAACCCCATCTCCACAGCTTTCTCAATCGCCGGAAGTTGGAGGATGCTTGCGCCAAGGATCATTATCGTTTTCTGTGTTTCGTTTGCTTTATCCGTTAACATCGGCTATAACCCTCACAATTTCAGCACCTATTGTTTTCATATCATCTGTTGAATATCGCTGATCACACGGAGCAGCTAGCATGTTTTCCTCGGTGATTTTTGCTACTGAGCAAACGTGTTTCTGCTCGTCCATCAGAGGCCAGATAATAGTATTGAAGATTCCCTCTGCTGATAGCTTTCTCTGCACCTCATCCCGGTTGGGAACGATAAATGACACATAGAGGTCGCTTTTGCCAGACTGATTCTGGATGAAACTAACATAGGGGGATGTGGACAGAATCGAGATCAGAGCTTCAGCATTCTGTTGCCTCGCTTTCCGCACCTCATCCCAATCCGTATCCCTCGCCAACGCATAAGCGTAAGCAGACATAGCACTCGGCCCATCTTCGTCCATCAAATCAGAAACTGTAGAGAAGATCTTGCGATACTCCGTCTTTATGCTCTCTTCTCCACAAACTAAAAATTCATGTCGCATGCATTGGGCTTTAAGTCGTGTCATAGAGAAAGTTGTATCGTTTCCAAGCGGCTTTGTAATCTCGCCCCAGAGTAATCCACCATCCGGAACAGGAAACCATTTTCGGAGACTTGCCATGATGTAATCAGACTTGAAGCTATACCGTCTCTCCCAGACTAAGTTGTGGGTTCTGTCTTCAATGAAGATAATGTTTCCACGTGTTCTGAGCTTCTCAAGCTCCTCATCCTGTATTGCCGGCTTCCCGAAATAATCAGCATAGAGGAAAAGAGTCTTTTCTTCTCCAATTTTCAAACTTTCCAGATTAATCGAATAATCTTCATTCAGCCTATAATACTGAATCTTGTGTCCATACGATTCGAAGGGATGAACCATAGAATCACAGGCGAGAGCTGGCAATAGAGCCACACAGGGTTCATATTCTCTTGCAATCGCCTTAAGCGCATCCCTTCCACTACGTAGGCAATTGGCACCCATCAGCTTTTGATCTGTTACCTTGCCCTCTGTAGCCTTCCATATTTGCTCATTGAGTACGGCATCGTATTCATAGCCATATTCTTTAACCATTCTGCCGCACTCCTTCTCATCACTTTTTCAGAGCTTCTGCCTGCTTTACGGCTTCTTCTTCTGACGATGTATCTTTGTATGTTCCTTCATGTCCAAGGACAGTGGCAATAGTCTTAAAAAAAATCTTTACATCAAAGAGGAAAGAAACGTGTTGTGCATAGTACGCATCGTTCTTCATCTTCTGCTCACCGTCAGCACCATTACGGAAATATGCTTGACTGTAGCCGGTCAATCCGGGGCGAACGGTCAAGAACACCTTTATATCTTCTGGATACTTATCAAGCCAATCTGGGGGATCGGGCCGCGGGCCAATTAAGCTCATCGTTCCGTTCAGCATGTTGATTAACTGCGGGAGTTCGTCGATGCTGGTTGCACGCATGAACTTTCCCACCTTGGTTACTCTGGGATCGTCTTCTCCGTTGTATGTAGATCCATCAGCTAAGCGGATATCTGGTGCATTAACATACATTGAACGGAACTTGAACATTTTAAACAGTTTTCCGTTCCTTCCAATTCTTTTCGCATTGTAGAAAACCGGTCCCTTATCCGTTGCCTTTATGATTGGTCCGAATACGATGAGGGCTATTAAGAAGAAAGGAAAGCCTATAATACTAATGATCAAATCAAGTAATCGTTTAATATATCTTCTATACATATTTTCCATCCTTATTAACCTTCATTTTTCTTTTAAGCATTTGCGAACAGTGTGAAGAAGGATGGCTCCAAGTCCAGCTCCAATTGTGTTATTCAACACATCATCAAATTCACAAAATCCTAATCGAGTAAAGTACTGTACTGTTTCTATAGAACAGGAAACAAGGAAGCCCCCCACAACTCCTTTCCAACCACCGATTAGAAATCCAAGCGGCATGAACAACAGAGTATTTTGCCAGATATCAGACCAGTAGCCATTCTGAAGTTCCCAAAATAGCGGTTTGAAAATCGGTTCCGGGTGCGTTGATCGAAACAGTATTGTCTGTGTCAGTATGAAAAAGATATAGCCGGCTACCAGAGCCCATTTAACAAACTTCACTAACTACTTCCTTTAACGTCTCACATACATACTCCACGTCCTCATCCGACAGCAATGTGTGGAACGGGAGCGTGATTAAGTTCTTATAATAGTCATAAGCGTTTGGATACAGCCCTATCCCACCGCTACTCTCTTTATATGCAGTCATCATTGGCATCGGCTTGTAGTGAACATTGGTGGACACACCGCATTCAGCCATCTTCTCTATTATCAAATTCCTCTGTTCAACATCTATCCCCGGCACTCTTATCAGGTACAGATGATTAGAACTATCCATTCCCTCGACATGATGAACCATATGACTTATTCCCAACGCATCGCAAGCCGCGTCATACTTCGCCATCATCTCAACTCTTCTATCTAGCAGGCATAGGTACCTATCCAACTGCCGCAAACCGATCGCCGCCATGATATCCGTCATGTTGCACTTATACCACGGCCCGATAATGTCGTATTCCCAAGCACCGACCTTCGTTTTTGCCAGAGCGTCTTTGTTCTGGCCGTGGAGAGATAAGAGCTGATAGAACTTATAAATCTGTGCATCCGTCACGCCCTCGTCGTAGACGGAGGATGGTAAGCACCATGTACTTGCCCCACCTTCGGCGGTAGTATAGTTTTTCACCGCATGGAAGCTGAAACTTGAAAAATGAGCGATTCTGCCACAGTAGCGGCGGGTTGGTACGATCTTGCCTTCTCCGGTTCTGCTCACCACACGGCTCGCTCCAAGGCTGTGAGCACAATCGGATACGACCGCCACACAACCCAAACCGCGCTGGATAGCAGAACTAAGATCTGATAATGGAGTACCATCGGAAATCATAGGATTGAACAGATCCTTCTTCCGCTCCACGACCTCAAAAATCCGGTCATAGTCGCAGACAATACCACCAAGATCAACTGGAATGATCGCCTTGGTCTTTTCAGTAATAGCTGCTTCCAGGGCGTCGTAATCCATCTCCGGACAATGAGTATCCGGATCACCATCTTTCTGAATATCCACAAACACTACCGTTGCACCGCAGTGGATCGCGGCAGACGCAGAAGCGGTATAAGAATATGCTGGGACTATCACCTCATCACCTGGGCCAACGCCGAGGATGCGAAGGTTCAATTCTTCCGCAGCCGTGGCAGAATTTAAGCACACAACCTTCTGGCTATACTTTGCAATCGCCTCCCGGCTAGTGCAGTCAATATCTGTTTTCCCAGTTTCAAAATATGCAGCAAGCCGGCATTCCAGCATCTTTGTTCTCGGTCCCGTAGTTATCCAACCAGAACGCAATGCTTCTGCGACTTCATTAATTTCAAGTTCGGTGATGTCAGGCGGACTAAAACTGATTGTTCTCTTTTCCATTATGTTTCCTCGATTTCTTCTTCGTCTATTGATTCCTATATCCTATGAAATCCACACATGTGGGTATTAACGATACGATTACATATGTGCTCCGAAAATACCTTTAGTACAGTAGCCCTCACCGTTTTTTCGCAAACTCAGACCACTGTGTGGTAGATAAAGTATTGTGAGCGTCTCTGCTCATTCCAACCGGTGAACATTTTTCATCAACTCGAATCGGAAGAGACTGTTCTTAAAACAGATCACTGTGTGTCCCTGTCCTCTGAAGCTCGATATAATCTTGCCCTTTCCAGTAAATGAGCAGCCAGTCAGGTCTAATGTGGCACTCACGGCTGCCTGCGTAATCAGCGACAAGCTGATGGTCATGATATTTATCATCCAGCGGAATACCTGCTCTCAGCAAGTCGACCACATCGCGTAGGACCTCCATATCGTAGCCACGTTTCTTCATCAGGCGGTAGTCTCTCTTAAACTTCCCGGAGTAGTTTATTTCAAACATAACTTGAACGTCTGCTGTACTTTTCTCCACCCATTCCAAACGATGATCCCCATCATCGTCTCGAATCGTTAGAGGAAATTCTTATTGAGCCTCCTCAACCTCCCGCTTTGTCTTAAACACCCTCGGTTTCCGTGAAATCCGATGAACAATATCTCCCTTATTACAACTTCATCTCTATCAACCCAGACCACTTCTTTAAGACACTCCGTGACCCTGCACGCTCCAATAAATGTACATCTTCAATGCCGACCGTCTCTTTGAATGTAAACTACATTATTTTCAACCCCGACCGGCTCTTTAAGACAGAATGTAATCTACAACCTTGTAGCAAGATGCTCCGGCGGTATGTAAGTTTCATACGACCCTGGGGGTTATATGTTTTGTACATATTTTAGTGAGAGAGTAAATTTGTTGTGCAATATAGATAAAAAACACGCTATTTAAGCCGCATTTATTAGTACCTTATTACAAAAATCTGCATCCCCATCTATCTTAAAGACGTTTCAGGAATGCGGAAACTTTCCGCACTTTTTCACATTGAAGGAAATGACATTCTGTCTTAAACACCCAATTTCGTCACAGAAAAAAGCCATTTCGTTACAGCCCATCACATTCCGAGGGATAATGTTCATTTTTGACTTCGCCACATTAAGTCCCGAGGGATGATGTTCATTTTCTCCGAAGGGTGATGTTCATTCTTTTCCGCACATCACATCCCGAGGGATAATGTTCATTTTTGATTTTCAAGGTGCTTCCCGATTTTGCATCGGGGGATAATGTTCATTTTCTCCGAGAAATGATGCCAGTAGATTCACACTTCCCGTCCCTGCCAGACTTTGATGATGTACCAGTCGTCCAGGGCTTTAGGCTCCTCATTCTTTGTCGCCTTAAGTAAATCCTCTACCGCTTCCTGCTGCCCGCACAAGTCACAGACCATAACGTACTTCCTTCTTGAGACTGCTCCTCTGTGGGCATCGAATGGTTTCCCGCATCGCGGACATTTACTGCTTTCTCCATCGGGCAGTTCCATTTGGAGTTTGTATAGCCAGTTGAAGCTGCGATCCAGTTCCTCGGGCGTTTCCACAACATGATATTTATCCACGCCGGGGATCAGGTTCAGTCCGCTTCCATTATCCCAGGAAACCATCAGGTTCCCCGCATCGTCATATCCCGCGACGGTCGCTTGCTGCCCCGCCTCAATCGGCGCTGGATCTTTCGGCATCTCGTCAAGGGCAATTCGCATGAACGCTTTCATCTTCAAAGCCTTTCTTAGCAGTACGAATCGTGGTTCTTTGTTGGTTCTGGTGCAATTTTACCCCATATAGGCAGCAATCTTTCTCTGTCTTTTACGCCTTTTATTATCCGAAATGGCGTTGACTGTGCCAGACAGTAGAGCTAATATCCACACTACCTAAAGGGAGGCGTCCAACTTGTTTACATAACCGTCACATTGGTTTATTGAATTCTTGCACTTTTCGCGGTACAATATGTGTGGCGGTCCGGAGTGCCTCCGTGTACATAGGGACTCTCGCAAGAGATGCTCCTGAAAATACGAAGGAGGTTTTTCAAAATGAAAGACACCAAATTGTTATTGGCACTGAGCGGGCTTCAGCCCACTCCCGTCTGGATCGCTAGTACTGTCCTTAAAAACAAGGATAGAAAAGACATCCGTGAGTTTCTTGCGAAAGTCGTGGATGAAGGCGACACTGTCAGGATCGTGCTTGAGGAGACCGTCCGCGAGTTGCGGGACACTCATAACTTCTTCATCGAAGAAGGAAGTGAGCTCCGCACCAAAGATGCGTCTTACAAATGCACCTATGTGACTGACGTCAAGCTCGGCAAAAAGCATCCGTTGCTGCTTGCCAAACGAATCGCTTGACGTTTTGCCGCCTGCCACCTCCTCCGGGAGGTGGTTCTTTTTTTATCTTCCTTTCTTTTGAACATCTCTGCCCATTCCAACCGGCAGTATCCTGTCGGCTCGAATCGTCAGAGATTTATTGAGCTTCCATACATCACGATCTTTCTTAAACACCCTTGGTACGCATTGAAGGAGATGAAAAATACATCTGCTAATTCAATTTCATCTTCTCTTGCCAAGACCACTTCTTTAAGACAGTTGATGAGGTTCAGCCGTCCAATAAATATGTAGTTTTCATGCCAACCGTCTCTTGTAATGTAAACTACATTATTTTCAACCCCGACCGACTCTTTAAGACAGTTAGTGATGTCAATAACTGTAGCTGTTTCTGCTGGTGGTTAGTCTTAAATGTTCGGTACACTTGGCGATCTCAGCCGATTTTTAATGAACATCATCCCTACTGACAAACTTGACCGATTTTTACCATCTTTCCAAAAAGCGCCTGTTTATGGAAGATTGTCAGATCCCTTTGCGGAAGCCTTCTGCGACCCTCTTTAAGAAAGTTAGCTGGCAACTTTCATGGAGACGTTTCTTTCATCAAACCCTCAGCCCCACACACTCTCCTTCCTTCCACAACAAAAGTAACTAATATTTCTCGTCCGAGCCTCTCCTCACCCATTCCCCGCAAACAACCATCCATGCTACCACCCCCGCCGCTGCCCCGGCAGAATTATGGATGGTATCGTCAAATTCGAAGAGCCCCCTCAAGGTCACCAGCTGCAGCAGTTCTATGACCACACTCAACCCTGCAGCCATCGGTATGCCCCTCCATCTGACAAGTACCGCTCCCAACACACCGACAGGTATAAAACTCAGGACATTCCAGATAATCTGTTCCCGGAGTTCGGGGATATCATAGGACCAGAAAAGCTTTAGTTCTACCTTCATCATATCTGTAGGTGTCCGGCTCAGAATCGTAACTGCCAAAATGAACAACACATATCCGGCCAACAGCCCGGCGCTGACCTTCCAGCTTACTGCCCACACTCCCAGGAACAGAAGGAAGGCCGCCAGATAATACCAGAGGCTGATATCCAAAAGACTAACTACATAATCTATGTTCTTCTCCCTCCGCGATCCTGCATCTCTTAATTCTCAATCACTTCAGTGACCAGCATCATCAGCGGTAGCGGGGCTCACCCCGCCACAGCTGCCTCCTTCATCGCCCTGTCCCGGGCATCTTCCGCTTTCTGGGCACCGGCTTCCCCGCCTTGTTCCGGATGATAGGTATTCACCACCTCGGCCACCAGTTCCCGGATATTTTCCTTATTCTTATAGGCAGCCTCCATCAGTTCCTTTAGCTGCCCCAGGAAGTCTTCGATGTCAAAGGGAATCGGGCATCCGATGTGCACCCGCTTGTTGGGTGTCCGCCTAAGTCCTTCCTCGGCCATGAGTTTCTCCTCATAAAGCTTCTCGCCGGGACGGAGCCCGGTATATTCGATCTTTATGTCCACATCCGGCCTGTAACCCGACAGGCGGATCATATTCCTGGCCAGGGTATCGATCTTTACTTCCTCCCCCATGTCAAGGACGAAGATCTCCCCGCCCTTTGCGTAGGTCCCGGCCACCAGGACCAGACCCACCGCCTCCGGGATGGTCATAAAGTAACGGACGATGTCCTTGTGGGTCACGGTGACAGGGCCGCCGTTCTCGATCTGCCTCTTAAAGACCGGGATCACGGACCCGTTGCTGCCCAGCACGTTCCCGAAGCGCACGGCAACGAATTCCGTCTTAGTCTCCTTGAGCTCCTTAAGGACACCCACGCTGGTGACCACATCCTTCGTATGGGTAAAGAGCTGGGGGATCTCACTGGCCTTCCCTTCTTTGACCTTATGGTCAAAGGCCTGACAGATCATCTCACAAAGACGCTTGGAAGCGCCCATGATGTTGGTGGGGTTGACTGCCTTGTCGGTGCTGATGAGGATAAACCTCTCACAGCCGTGGGACATGGCGGCATAGGCCGTCTTGTAAGTACCGATGGCATTGTTCTTGATAGCCTCGCAGGGGGTATCCTCCATCAGAGGCACATGCTTGTGGGCCGCCGCGTGGTATACGACCTGGGGCCGAAATCTTTCAAAGACCTTGAACATCATCCTGCTGTCCCTGACAGAGCCGATGATGACCTCCAGGTCAAGGTCTGGATACTTTTTTTTAAGTTCCAGCTGGATCTCGTAGGCATTGTTCTCATAAATGTCCACCAGGATAAGTCTGGCGGGATTCTGGGCGGCCACCTGCCTGGCCAGCTCGGACCCGATGCTGCCTCCCCCTCCGGTGATCAGGACGCTCTTCCCCTTTACAAAACGGGAGATCCCGTCCATGTCAGGGGTGACCGGGTCCCTTCCCAGCAGGTCCTCGATCTCCACCTTCTTCATCTTGCTGGCGGTGATCTCTCCGGTGATGAACTGGTACTGGCCCGGGATGGTTTTCAGTTCGCAGGAGGTATTCTTGCAGATCTCCAGGATCTCCCTCTTCTCCACAGGGCTCGCACTGGGCATGGCCAGGTAAATCTTGTCCACCTGGTAGTCCCTCACTGCCTCCGGGATGCAGTCCCGGCTGCCCACCACCTCTATGCCGTCTATGTATCTTCCCCTCTTATTGGGGTTGTCATCGATGATGCACACCACCCTTCCCTTTACTTCCTGGGCCAGGCGGATATCCCGGATCAGGGCCTGTCCGGCATTGCCGGCACCTACCACCATGATATTGGGAACAGGGCTCCTGCTGTTTTCTCCCCTCCGCGACCTGCTCTGGAGCAACAGGACAAAACGGTAGGAAAACCGTACCGCAAGGACCAGGATGAACTGGAGAATGGCGCCGATAATATAGTAGGAAAGCGGCATCCTCTGAAAAAGGGCAGTGAGTACTATGGTATGGAAGAAAGCGGTCACAATGGAAGCCCCGATCACCCGGATCAGCTCGTCATAACTGGCAAAACGCCAGATGCTCCTGTAGAGCCTGAAGATAATGAAGGTGCCGATACTGAAGAATGTATAGGCGGGAGCGAAACGGAAAAAGGGAACCAGATACTGGGAAGGTATAAAAGAATACCTGAAGTCAAAGCGCAGTAAAAGAGCAAGGAAATAGGCTGCATTGACAGCGATGATGTCATATACCACCATACATCCGGCGATGATTTTCCAATGCTCAAAAGTAAGACCCGACAATATTGATTTCTTCTGATTTGTTCTGTTCATATTGTTCATGATATGTGCAAACCATTCCGATCTTTTTAAGCTTCTCCAGCCTTTCCCCTGAGAGTTTCCCCTTCTGCCAGCTTTCCTTCTGGCGTCTGAGCCATCTTCCCAGCCGGAAATGCTCCCCGTCTTCTGTGATATAGGATGCCGGAATATCCAGGTTGCCGAACCGATCCCGGTAACGGCATGCCTCCCGGTAGGCCCGGTTCCACTTCTCATCATGCCTTGATCCCCAGGTCATGCCCAGGGCGTCCAGAGCTTTGATCTGTTCTATGGTGAGAGGCTGGTCCTTATATTTCTCCGGAGCGTTCTTCACGTTGCGGACCCGGTTGAGCCAGAGGCCCAGATGGATCCCCTCCGGATCGATATAATCCGGTCTTACATTGAGATCTCCGTAATTCCGGTGGTAACGCATGGCAGCGTGATAATTCTGCTCCCATATATAATCAGGAATATCCCAGACCATTCCCAGCTGATCCAGCTGCCGGATCCTGCCGGGGGTGAGATAGTTCTTCTGGATACCACTTTTTCTGTAGGTGCGCATGCTCTTGATCCATGCGCCGAGCCTGACGCCGTCATAGCTTTCCCTGTATTTGACCAGCAGGTGGCCATGCTCCTGCCGGTACTTTTCGGCGGCTCTGTAATATTTATCCCAGCTTAAGTCAGTCCGGCTCAGCCAGCACATTCCGATGCTGTCAAGCCTGCTTACCTGATCCTCTGTCAGCCGTCCCGGAATCTTTCCGGCATGGATCTGACGCTGGGTAGAAAGCCAGGATCCCAGGGAGAAGCCTGATGGTGTGATGTACCGTTTGGGTACGTTCAGGTCTCCATTTTCTTTATAATATTTCTCCGCTTCCGAGAACATGTAGTTCCAGGAGGCGGTCAGGGATTCATTCAGTTGTGAGAACAGACGGAGACAGTCCTCTGCCTCGCAGGTGATCTCAAAGTGTTCATTGAGGATCTTCGACTCTTCCCCCGCTGACCGGTACCAGGCCGTGGCCAGGTCCATTTCCTCCTGCAGGGCGTCGATGCTGTATAGGTTCTCAATGTTTAATACAATGTCAAAGATTACTGCTTCCTTCTGCTTCCCGGCCGAAAATGCCCGGCCGATCTGCTGCTTAAAGACGATGGGCGAAACCGTGGGCCGAAGAAGGATCACACCTTGAATATCATCCAGATGAATTCCTTCATTTAACATGTCTATACAGAAAAGAAGCTTCAGGTGTTCGCTCTGGTCAGCTTTAAACTCCTGAAACTGACGGCTGGTGGCAGGATCATCTGAATAGGCAATGTAAACATGGGGGCTGGAATCTACCCGGCCAAACCATTCCGGAACCTTTCCCGACATTTCCTTAAGATGCTCATAATCTGTGCAGAAAACAATATACTTACCGTCCTTCACAGTCATATGCTTCTCAAATACCAGGTCAAGGCCCTCCGCATTCTCCAAAGCCCTCTTCAGCTCCTCCAGATACTTCTCCGCATTCTGGCGGACTGCCGCATTTCTCGCCTTCCTGACCCTCTTCTCATACTTGTCAAGCTCCTGTCTGCGGCTGTAGATAGACAAGATGTACCTGGGCGGATAAAGGATTCCCCTTACTATGGCTTCCCCCAGTGACATCTCGGAAGCAATATTCCCCTCAAAGAGCTCATCCGCCATATTCCTGCAGTGATCCAGATGGCGTACCGCCGTGGCCGAAAGACCCAGAACGGGAACATCCTTATGGGAACTGAGCAGAGTATCCACTCCCTCTCCCCACATTTTTGCCCCGCAGCGGTGGAACTCGTCCAGGATGATGTAGTCCGCCTCAATGGCCCGGATCTCGGGATCCGGCATGGACATAAGCTTCGCATAAGTATAAAAGGAAATATTGTCAGTCACCGGGGACAGGTCTTCCTCCTCATCCCCTGTCTGTGACCGGTCGCATTCCTTCCCATGAAGCTTTTGCTTCTCCTTTGCCAAGGAAGCCTTCAGGTTCTCCACCTGGGTCTTAAAAATGTAAGCCGAAGGCGAAAGCCAGCATATCTTTTTGTCCGGGTGGTCTTCGCATAGCTTGAAGGCAATAAAAGACTTGCCGGTACCGGTGGGATGAATCACCGCCGCCTTGCCTTTTTCAGAAAGCAGCTTCATCGCTGCCTTGTATGCCGTCTCATTGTGTTCATACAACGCAATGGCCATCAACGACCTCCCGGGAATCCGCGAAAACTCCTATAATTACTACATAATTTATATAATGTAGTAATCATATATCATAAATAATAGATAGATATGTGTTTAATAGTATACTATATAGCATCCAGAAAATCAATTATGTCTTTTGAACAAAACCTAGTCTTACAATTGACAATACTTATCTAATATCAACATCGAAAAAGGCCATATTTTACCAATTTGAGGAGAAATTACTCCTGCCAGGGACACTTTTTTAAAGGGTAATATCATGATGCCTTAAACGATTCAGCAGAAAAGACAGCAGGAAGTATGTCTGAAAGCGACTTTGCACCGCAGAATGAAAGAAACAGGTCCGGTTTCTTTCCTTTCGAGGAGCAACGGAACTTGCAGGCATACTTCCTGCTGTCTTTTTTTGCGTCTGTTTATCCATCATGACGACCGATTACTACATTATATAAATTATGTCCCTTCCCCCTTCACACCACCAGCCCCATGCTGTCGATCTTCTTCTGATGCTCCCTTATCGTAGTCATAATATATATCCTGGTCGTATTGATATTACTGTGTCCCAGCACATCCGCCAGCCCCGCGATATCCTTCTGCATACTGTAAAAAGTCCGGGCAAAAAGCTTTCTTAAATTGTGAGGAAAGACCTTGCCGGGACAGACACGGGCCTCCCGGCAGAGCTTTTTCATGGAAGCCCAGATGTTGGTCCGGTTCACAGGGGCCCCGGTCCTGGTCCTGAATATGTGTCCTTCTTTGATCCCCTGCCTTCTGGAATAATCCAGCAGCTTAAGCCTAAGCTTTCTGGGAAGCAGAATGGTCCTGGTCTTATTTTTGCAGGAAACGGTGACTTCGCCCCGGCGCACATTTTCCAGTGTAAAATATTGAAGCTCCGACACCCTTATCCCTGTGCCGCAGATGGTTTCGAGGATCATTTTTAGCCGGGGCTGTTTGCCGGCGGCTTTTAGCAGTCTGAAGTATTCATTCCTGGTCAGTTCCTTCTCCTCGGGACAATAGATGGATTTCTGCACCCGCAAATGCCGTACCCGGCAGTGGTCGCAGCCCATAAATCTTAAGAAGCTGTTGAGGGATGCCAGCATGGAGTTGATGCTGCCGACGGCATAGCCCTGGCTGATTAGATGCTCCTTATACTCCATGACCCTCTCTTTAGTGACCGGGTTCTCTCCAATGTAAGCCGCAAAGGCCTTTGTGTCACGGATATACTTTTGGATGGTGTGTGCACTTTTTTCTTCTGATCTTAATTGAGCCTTAAAGTCTGAGAGATAATTCTCTTTTATGATGATTTCCATTTTCGTCCTCCTGTATCCGCTGTATCTTTCTATCAGAAATCCATTTCTTCCCTGATTATAAATGATAAAGTGCCCAACCTGCGAGATACCTGCATCGGGAAAGCCGCAATCCCCGGGGATATTTTTTCATTGAGGATTAAATATACCATAAGAAAAAAAGAGCTCTTCCTGTTCATGATCGTATATTTGACCATGAACAGGAAATGCTCTTTTTATACATATATACACATATTACTTTGCCGAACTTATATCAGCGGATTCAGCTGTCCCGGACAGCTCTCCTCTCATAGTAAATTGCAGCATCGGCAGGTACTGCATCTATAAAACTGATATGCCCAAAGGACGCCTCACTCTTGAAAACAATCTGTTCACCAGGTTTGCCCAGATGCCTCCAGCAAAAACTCCTCAAATACTCTGTTGCTGACATCAATTCCTGCATCAGTTAACCGGATCCTGTCCCCACTGATTTCAAGGAGTCCCATCTCCTGAAACTTACGGATCTGCCTTCCGTATAAAGTTTCCAAGTCCAGTCCGAACTCCTCTGCAAACTTTGTCCTTGAAACCCCTTTCATCATCCGAAGACCGAAGATCATCCTGTCTTCCATCTCCTGTTCCCTGGTCTGTTCCTCATAATCAGCCCTTTCCCTAAAAGGCAGATATGGTCTTTCCAGATAACGGTGAATATCCGTCCCGTTGGAAAACCTTGCATGGCCAAAATAAGAGAAAGCCCCAAGACCAAAGCCCAGGTAGGGCACCCCCTCCCAGTAGCCCCTGTTGTGCCTGCATTCCTTTCCGGCCAGGGCATAATTGGAGATCTCGTAGCGCCCGTAGCCTTTCTTACCGAGGACTTCTTTGGTCTTTTCATACATTTTCCGGTCAGTTTCCTCATCGGGAAGAAGGTCCAGCAGCCTTTTGTCACGGGAGAGAGGGGTTCCCTCTTCAATGATGAGACTGTAGGAGGAAATGTGTTCGGGACAAAAATCCGTTACCACTTTCAGGGTGTCACAATAATCAGAAAGGGTCTGGCCGGGAAGGGCACTCATGATATCAATATTGATATTGTCAAAGCCCGCCCTTCGGGCAAGCTGGTAATTCCGGGAAAAATCCTGAAAGCTGTGGATCCTCCCCAGGGTTTTAAGCAGGTCATCTCTGGTGGACTGCAGACCTATGGAAAGACGGTTGATTCCGTTTTCCCTCCAGCTGTACAGCCTGGCCTCATCCATGGTTCCCGGATTGGCCTCCAGAGAGATCTCCGCATCTTCATTCAGAGAGAATTCGCTGCGGATACAGGTCATGACGGCGGTGATCTGGTCCGGGGCCAGGAGGGAAGGGGTTCCGCCGCCGAAGAATACTGTTTCAACGGCCTGTCCGGTGCCAGGGCAATTGGTCTCTGACTTCCTTAACGCTTCCGCCGTTCTTTTTGCATCTGCCGTTTGGCTCCCGATCGCTTCTGCCGTTCTTTTTATCTCTTCAATCAGAGACCGGCAGTAGCGGCCTCTCATCTCCTCCCCACAGGGGAAAGACAGGAAATCACAATAGCCGCACTTTCGCACACAAAATGGGATATGTATATAGATTTCCATGGCTCTGACCTCTTATCATTCTCTTTCATCTATGATACATCAGTTCTCATCCAGTTTCAGCACACTCATAAATGCCTTCTGGGGTACATCTACATTTCCCACCTGCCGCATGCGCTTCTTTCCTTCCTTCTGCTTTTCCAGAAGTTTCTTCTTTCTGCTGATATCGCCGCCGTAGCACTTGGCCAGGACATCCTTTCTTACGGCCTTTACAGTCTCTCTGGCAATGATCTTGCTGCCAATAGCCGCCTGGATGGGGATCTCAAAGAGATGCCTGGGGATCTCCTCCTTCAGCTTCTCGCAGATCTTGCGGCCCCGCTCGTAGGCGGAATCCGCGTGGACGATGAAGGACAGGGCGTCCACTCCCTCCCTGTTGATAAGGATATCCAGCTTGACAAGGTCTGACCGCTGATAGCCCTTCATCTCATAGTCGAAGGAGGCGTAGCCCCTGGACCGGGACTTCAGGGCGTCGAAGAAGTCGTAGATGATTTCATTAAGGGGCAGTTCATATTTGAGCAGGGCCCTGGTCTCTTCCATGTATTCCATGGAAATGTAGGTACCCCGGCGCTCCTGGCACAGGGTCATGATGGAGCCCACATAGTCCTTGGTCACCATGATCTCCGCCGAGACGATGGGTTCCTCCATATACTCTATGGTGGAAGGATCGGGAAGATTGGTGGGATTGGTCAGGTCAAAGACCGTCCCGTCGGTTAAATGTACTTTATAGATAACGCTGGGGGCCGTGGTCACCAGGTCCAGGTTGTATTCTCTCTCCAGCCGCTCCTGGATGATCTCCAGGTGCAGAAGACCCAGGAATCCGCAGCGGAAGCCGAAGCCCAGGGCCACGGAAGTCTCGGGCTCATAGCGGAGGGCGGCGTCGTTAAGCTGCAGCTTTTCCAGGGCATCCCTTAAATCCGGGTATTTGGCTCCGTCTGCCGGGTAAACGCCGCAAAATACCATGGAGTTTACCTTCTTATAGCCGGGCAGGGGTTCCGGACAGGGATGGTCGGCGTCAGTGACCGTATCGCCCACCCGGGTGTCCTTGACATTTTTCAGGCTGGCGGTAATATAGCCCACCATGCCGGCGGTCAGCTCATCACAGGGAATAAACTGCCCGGCCCCGAAGGTTCCCACCTCCACCACCTCGGCTTTGGCGCCGGTGGCCATCATCAGCGTGTTGGTTCCCTTGCGGATCCGTCCCTCCATGATCCGGGCAAATACGATGACCCCCTTATAGGAATCATAAAGACTGTCGAAGATCAGGGCCTGAAGGGGATTGTCTGCGCTTCCTCCCGGCGCCGGGATCTTCTTAACGATCTGTTCCAGTACTTCTTCTATATTAATCCCATTCTTGGCAGAGATCCTGGGAGCGTCCTCGGCCTCGATGCCGATGACATCCTCGATCACGGCCACCACCCTCTCGGGGTCCGCGCTGGGCAGGTCGATCTTATTAATGACGGGCATGATCTCCAGGTCGTGGTCCAGAGCCAGGTAAACATTTGCCAGGGTCTGGGCTTCGATGCCCTGGGCGGCATCCACCACCAGAACAGCTCCCTCGCAGGCTGCCAGACTTCTGCTGACCTCATAGTTGAAATCCACATGACCGGGGGTATCGATCAGGTTGAAGGTGTACTCCTCCCCGTCCTGCGCTTTATAGATGATGCGCACTGCCTGGGACTTGATGGTGATGCCCCTCTCCCTCTCCAGGTCCATATTGTCAAGGACCTGGTCCTGCATCTCCCGCTCGGTAAGAAGACCTGTCTTCTCTATGATACGATCAGCCAGGGTGGACTTGCCGTGGTCGATATGCGCTATGATACAAAAATTCCTTATTTTGCTCTGATCTGTAGCAGCCAATGTTTTCTCCTCCGGAAATGTTTTTCTTAAACAAATAATGTACTCTCAATGTAATGAATCCCATATTACCTTAAGTTCTATCTTATTATTCTTAAACCACTCTTGTATATCGGTAATCATCCAGGATTTCCACTCTTTTTTTCCATATTTATATAAACTGCCATCACTGAGTTTAAATACTGCCTCATATTCATTCAGTCTTACATGGAAATGTGGCGGATGAAAATCAAATTCCCTGGCTCTTATCTCAATATAATACCCTGGGGAAATAGTCCAATGCTTTATCTGAGGTTCGTACTCCCACCAGGAAATCGAATATATATTATCTATCAGGTATTTCTTTTCTATGCCATTATGTAAAACTATGACCCGGAGTGTCGGGTCATGGTATTCAGGATGAAAAAATGAAATAATTCTCCCGTCATCTACTATTGCCTTCATGAAACAGTTGACAGTGTCAAAACACTCACTGAATTGTTTATCAAATCCATACTCTTTTATAGTAAGATTATGAATATCAGCATCATCCCAGAAAGGTTCCTGATTTATAAGTTTTAACAGTTTTATTTTAAAATTGGACATTTCCGGATAGCGGATATATCTGCCTGTTGCCAGCTGATTCAGTGTAATTCCATGACAAACTTCTTTATTCCATAAATTGTCTTTTTTAAATACAATGCTTCCCTGTTCAGTATTAATCTTTGCCAATACAGGAAAAGTGTACTCTCTCATTGAATCAAGAAATTCTTCAATACTGTCAAACTGTCCTCTCAAAGAGTAGTCATTTATATAATAATTCATAATTCAGATCAATACCCGTTTTATAATCCCATCATTTTATCAAGGTCTATCTCAAACTGGTCAAACAGATCTTGAAGAGACATTTCTTTATTAGTGCCTGTTATTCTTCCATAATCTCCAAATACTATTGGATTATTCAAAGTTTCATATTGATCATTCATTGCGAAAAAGTTAACAGCAATATGATCCATGGACATCTGACCTGTAGCTACTCCTGCACGCAGCCCATTAAAAATGTGATCACTATGAGTTTCAACAAATAACTGACGTCCTGAATTACTGACAAAATACAAGAATTCACTCAATCTTGATTGGGCCTTTGGATGTAGGTGTATCTCTGGATTCTCAATCACAATAACGGAATCTTCCTTAGCGCCAAGACATGTTATAATTATGCTTATCAGATAGCTGACACCGGATCCGACATTGACAGGACGACAAAACAGAGCCTCGGAAGATCTATTCGCAGGATTATTATTGTATTTTACCTGCATATAATTTGTCTTTTTCAGGTCATTTACTATTAAGTTGGTATCGATAATATATTTCATCCAGTAGTTGACCTGATCAAACAAACTATTTGTATATTCATCATGATAAACAAGCAGATCAGCACATACAGGGGTGCTTTCATTCTTCAGTAAAAATGCCAGTGCATATTGTCCATCTATTCCAAAATTATCTTCAACGGGCATGTTTTTTAAATATATATCATTAACTCCTGTCCTGTGACATGATAAATAATGTAATCCCCATTCTTTGATATGAGATGAGGATTGCGTCTTTTTATAACTATCCGCATCTTTATCTTCGGAAAACTGTATCCAGGAAGGTTGTGTTTTATCTGATTCACAGATTTCCACTTTGATGTCATCTGTTGGCATATAATAGTTCCTGACTTCCCTGAATTCACCCAGAGAAATCAACTCACCACTAAGCTTCTCCTGGGCAAATAATAATAACGCCTGCAAAAAGGTAGACTTACCGCTGGAATTCGTGCCGGTCAGTATATTCAATTTCGAACACTTGACCGATAAATCTCTGATTGATTTTAAAGCTGTAATATGAATCCTCTCAATCATCGTGAAGCTCCCTGAATAACTCATCCATCATACCAAATCTGCCATGTACTTTTATTGTATTCTCTCTGCTGTTCCCAATGTAATCCAGAAAATCATCTGACATAATTGTTTTCTTTAATGCCAGTCTGATCTTTCCATATGGAATAAAATCTTTATCATTATTTATCAAATTCATAAAATATAATGTAGTTTCAAAGATATTCATATTAATGGGTTTAGACCTGTTCATTTCTCTGCGAAAAGCACCATCTCCAAGAATATCATTTGAAATCTCTAGACTTTCAGATATCAATCTCTCCAGGTTCTGCAAATCCTTATCCGACATTCTATTAAGGGTTGCCAAAGAAACCTCTATTAAGTCATCTATGTCACCCGAATAATTATAGGGTTTCCCATCTTTATATAACAAGTTCTCAAACAATAGATAAAAGGATAAAAATCTGGTAATAAGATAAGAACCTTTCATTCTTCTGTCATCTTTATATTTAATACGGGTTACTTTTTGAAAAATCTGCGATCTGTTGACAGATGAAATCATATCCATGCCTTTGCCATGATATAATGCATTTCTGATTTCCTGCTTATTCAGCTTTGTTCCTCCTCTGTTCACTCTGTCAAAAATATCAAAAAGGATTTTATCAGGAGTAGGAGGAAGAATCAGATGGATATATAATTGATAGTCCTCTAATTGTGACTGGTAAATACCATAATCGCCTGTTAAATCCTTGAAATATTTTCCATTCAGAAAAGAAAGTATTTTAAGGTCTTTTAAGCAAAACTTGTTATCAATAAAACCAAATAACGTGGATAGTCGCTGTTTGCCATCTACTACTGCATAAGTAGCATTATTCTGTTGTTTTAAATAAATAATTGGAAGAGGCAGACCCATCAGAATACTTTCAATCAATTCACGTTTCTGTTTCGGATCCCAGACACTTTTTCTCTGAAAATCTACATCCAACATCAACTGCCTTGGATTCTTATTATACTTTCTGTATAGTTCAAATACAGAAAAGTCTTTCCTTACCACTCTGACAGAGGAAAAAAGCGGACTCTCCCCCTCTCCTGAAAACATAAGGTTCTCAAGTTCCTCTTCATTCTCCATTATAACATTTGGCTCTATTGTTTTTTCTGCCATCTTATTTCCCTTACTCTACCCGGTAAAACACAGTTATCTCTTATATGCCGTAATTATAGCATATGTAAAATTTGTTTTCAATAACATAGTTTTTCCTAAAAAATATGAACAAGTCAAGAACATCTTAGAGAACAAAGTCCGCAAGCGGAGCGTTTTTACTATATAAGATATTAAAATTTCCTATAAAATAATAAAATCCCGAAAGGCAGCCGCTCCTTCCGGGATACTTTATATATAATATACAATTAATGATCCAGAAAATGCCCTGATACTTCTTATAGTAAAGTACCGGTTATGCCATCTTATTGACAGCCTTGGTCAGACGGGAGATCTTTCTGGAAGCGGTATTCTTATGATAGATACCCTTGGAAGCAGCCTTGGAAATCTCTGATACAGCTGCTGTTAAAGCTGCTGTGGCGGCTTCCTTATTCCCTGCTGCCATGGCAGCGTCTACCTTCTTGATAGATGTCTTAACCCGGGACTTGATCATCTTATTTCTTAATGTCTTCTTCTCGATTACGGAAATTCTTTTCTTTGCAGATTTGATATTAGCCAATCTGTGCACCTCCAAAATTATATACTAGATTATTTATCTCTCACATTATACTGGACACGGACAATGCAATGTAAACATACCCTTATATTCTATTGATTTGGTGCCTGTTTGTCAATAGGAAAATTTAAAAACTCCCGCATAAAACTTAAGAATCAGGGCATACTTGTATCAACACACTTAAGGAGGCGCCCCATGCAATCATCCCACTACTACTCTCACACCGACCTTGCCCTGGAGATCCGGGAGGAGCTTGATGGGGAAAATGAAACGGAAGGCTACAGCTGTGAGACCAGAAGCTACTGCAACAACGAAATACAGGAGAGCAGAATAGAGATCAAAAGTATCCAGGCTGCCCGGCGGTTCGGGAAATTTCCGGGAACCTATATCACCCTGGAAGGGGTCGACCTTTCAAAAAATGATGGTGACTTCCATGACAACATGAGTGACTGTATTGCCGGCAATCTGCGGAGCCTGCTGGGTCCGGCCCGTAAGGTCCTGGTGGTGGGCCTGGGTAACCGGAATATCACCCCGGATGCCCTGGGGCCTTTTGTCATTGATAATCTGCTTATCACCAGGCCGGCTTTTACCCAGCGTATCCCGGAGATGGACAAGGATAAAATCAGGACTGCCCTGATCTCGACTGCCATCGCACCGGGGGTCATGGCCCAGACGGGTATGGAGGTCCTGGAGATCATCCGGGGCATTATCGGCCAGATCATGCCGGAGAAGGTCATTGTCATCGATGCCCTGGCCGCCAGAAGGCTGGAGAGGCTCAACAGCACGGTTCAGATCAGCAGCACCGGCATCTCCCCCGGCTCCGGTGTGGGCAACCGGAGGATGGAGCTTACGGAAGACAGCCTGGGCCTGCCTGTGATAGCCATCGGGGTGCCCACAGTGATCTCCATTCCCTCCGTGGCCGCGGATATCCTGACTGCTGTCAGCCGGAAAATGTCCGATGCCGGCAGGCAGGAGCTGAAAGAACTGATTCATTTTAACCCGGAGCTGGATCATCAGTCTGAGGAGCATTACAGAACTCTGGCCTCCATGATGGACCGAAGGCTCTTTGATTTCACCATGACCCCCAAGGAGGCCGATGAGGCTGTCCGCAGGATCAGCTTCACCATTTCCGAGGGGATCAACCGTCTGGTGGCCGGTTTTTAAACAAGCGTAATAAAATGCCGGCCCGCCTGTCCCGTGATAAAAAGAACCGGCTGCCGGATAAAGGTTATAAAATAGAACAAGCCTCATATACTATATGAGGGGGTATCTGATATGAACAGCAATAATATCCGGAGACTTGAATTTTTCCTGACATCTTTGTTTCTGATCATCTGGCTGGGGATTGTATCCGGAAGGATCCACAATCTGGACTCTGCCAGGATTCATATTGAAAGAAAACTGCATTCGGAGCATTACCAGCTGGAAAATACCGGAAAGCTTCTAATTTCGAGAATGTGCGAGGAGCTGGTGCCTTCCCTGTATCATAGAAGCGCCGATAAGGGAAATAACATTTTTCTTCCTCTTCTTAAGGAGCTTATCCAGAAGGAGCTCTTTCCCATCCAGCGCTACAGCATAGATTACTGGAATGATACGGCTTCCTTTAAAGCCAGCTACAGCGACACGGTTCCCGATTATTTTCTGGAATCCGATGAAACCAATGAGGAGCCCAAAAAGGAGGATCCCGGTATTATTCCCGGAAAAGGGACCGGAAAGACCTATTCTCTGAAAAAACTGTCTGACAGGGATTATTTGCTGAATCATTTTTATATTGTTGACGAGACCACTTCCATGAGTGAGGAGGAGACGGATGCCGGAAGGCTATTGAAAAAAGATCTCTCCCTGGATCTTTCAGGAAATGAACCGCTGGTCCTGATCTACCATACCCACGGCAGCGAAAGCTACCGGAAGGCAAAGGGCAGGGAAGGCACCGTAGTTGAGGTGGGAGAAGCCCTGAAGAAAGAGCTGGAGGAAAAATACCATATACCCACTGTCCACGATACCAGCATTTATGATATGGTAAACGGAGAGCTGGACCGGAGCCGGGCATATAATTATGCGGCAGAGGGGGTATCCGCCATCTTAAAAAAGAATCCCGGCATTAAGGTGGTCATAGACCTCCACCGGGATTCCGTCAGCGATAACATCAGGCTGACCACAAAGATCAATGGCAGAAAAACCGCCCAGATCATGTTCTTTAACGGGGTCAGCCGGAGAAAGGGAGTCGGGGATATCGACTATCTCTACAACCCCAATAAGCTTGGTAACCTGGCCTTCAGCCTGCAGATGCAGCTGCTGGCTGCCAAGTATTATCCTGGTCTCACCAGGAAAATATACATAAAGGGCTACCGTTATAATTTACATTTAAAGAAAAGAGCCACCCTGATTGAGGTGGGTGCCCAGAACAATACGGTCAGGGAGGCAAAAAATGCCATGAAGCCCCTTGCCGAGCTGCTCTTTCGGCTGCTCTCCGGAGAGAAAGCCTACAGGAAACCCTACTCCTGAGCCGGATATATCCGCAGATTACTGCTTTTCGATGTACCGGGCATATCCCCGGGCCCATGCTTTTCCATGTGGGTATGCCACACAAGGATTCAGAGGGTCCGGTCTGACAGGGATATAATAAGCAGCTCCAGCCCGATCTGGTCTGTCAGCCTGCCGGTCTTGATGTCTTCCTCCACCTGAAGGCAGCGGGCTTCGCAAAATTCCAGATCGCCTGGAGTATACTGTCCAAGCTGGGATTCATACCTCCTGATGCTGAAGGAGGGGATTCCGGCTTCTTTCGCGATCTGGTCATTTCCCCTGCCCCGGGACTTCATGTCCGCCAGGATAAGGAGGATCCTGTACTGGCGGACCAGCAGATAGAGGATGTGCATGGGAGGCTCCCTGAGCAGAACCAGGTCTCCGTAGCAGTTAAGGGCTCTTTCCTTGTCCCTCCCGGCGATGAAGGAGATCAGATCCCATATCTTATTCTGGATCTCTCCGGATACAATGCTGTCAATATCCTCCCTCTTTATCTCCGGGGCATCCCCGGTATAGGCGATCAGCTTGGAGGCCTCGTTGCTGATCTGGTACATATCATTGCCGATCCTTTCCAGAAAGTATCTGGCGTCTGATTCCCTGATCCGCTTGTTCTCTTTTCCGAAAAGGGCCGCGATCCATTTAAGGAGTACCTTTTCGGACTGGTCCTTTTTTAGAAACTCCCGAGCATACTGGTTCTTCTTGATCCATTTATAGATTTTTGACCTTTTATCCACCTCGTTTTCAAGGATAATGATACAGGTGGTGTCCGGAAGCTCCTTCAGGATATCCAGAAATGTATCCTTTCCTGACTTCAAAACCCCGGTCCGGTCTAAAATGATCACACGTTTGTCGCTGAAAAAAGGAAATGTGCGAGCATTTTCCGCCAGCTGCTGAAAGTCTATCCTGGAAGACTCCAGTACCTGGCAGTTCATTTCATCTCCTTCACGCACCAGGGCCCGCTTCAGGAGATTTCCGGCCCGGGCCACCAGGTAATCTTCATCCCCCGATAGTAAATAGACTTTATAAAAATTCCTGTCTGCAATCTGCTGTTTGATCTCTTTCATAATGAATTGATTCCTTATTAAAATCTGTTATCTGCAAAACCCGCTGACAAAAAAGCTGCTGCCGTCTGTTTTCAGAGTGATCTCACCCTGTTTTGGAGTATCATAAACCATGATCCCGTGATCCGCAAGCCTTTTCAGCAGGTCCCGGTGGGGATGGCCGTAACGGTTTCGTCTGCCGGCGGAGATTATGGCTGCCTTGATATCCGGAAAGAGGGACAGAAAAGACCGGCCGGTGGAGTACCTTGATCCGTGATGGGCCACCTTCAGGACATCCAGACTGTTTATAAACTCCGCCGGCAGAGCAGACATAAGCGCTGCTTCTCCTTCGGCCCCCAGGTCCCCGGTAAATAACATGGCAAAGTCTTTATATATAAAGCCCCCTGCCAGCGACCCGTCATTGCGGTCTTCCGGCTTGAAGTCCCGGCCGGGATGATAAAAGTCCAGTTCGGCGTCCTTAAAAAGGATCCGGTCCCCCCTCCCCATGGCCGTTGCTTTTGCGCCGCCGTCCCAGGCTGCCCTGTAGAAAGACTGCCAGACGGGGTCTTCCTGGTCTGCGGCCGGAAGAAATACATGGTCTGCCCTGAATCCTTCTTTAAAAAGTTCCTTTAAACCTGAAATATGGTCTTCATCCATGTGGGTGGCTATCACATAATCCAGCTTCTTTACCCCGTAATATTTTAAAGCCGGAATGATGACATACCTGCCAATGGAGCTTCGGGAACTGCTTCCTCCGTCAATCAAAATGCTTTTTCGGTCCCAAGTCCGTATCAGGATGCATTCTCCCTGGCCCACATCCAGCATATGGATGGTCATGTACTTTTTCCCCTTTCCCGGAAAGCCCACAAGGTCCCGGGCGGTGGTCATCAGAGAAACGCTTCCCTCCTGCTCAGCCACAAAGAGCAGGATTATGATCAGCAGAACCGAAAGGACCCGTAATCTGCGGGGGTGCAGCCAGATCCAGAACAGGCCCGCCTCTGCCAGATAGAGAAAAAGGAGCTCGGGAATTCCCGGTCTGCCCGTTATGATGGCCCCCACCTGAAAAGAGCCTGTAAACACAAATAATTTGTGGAAGAAATGCAACAGTATCTCAGCCGGTATCAGGGCCGCCGCTCCCGCCTGAATGAGAAAAATACCCGCCAGACCGCCGCATATGGCCGAGACCATCAGAGGCCCCATGCAGGGAAGCAGTATAAGATTCAACAGGATACCGGCAGGGGCCCATTCATAATAAATCCACATGATGGCAGGGGCAGTGACAGCGCTTATGACGATCCCGTCAAACAGGGCCGCCCCGGCCTTCTCCATCAGAGTTCTTTTTCTCCGGCTTCCTGCTTTTTCCCTCTGATTCCCGGCTCTCTCATATCGTGTTTCCATAAACCTTCTGGCTTCCGGCAATACCAGGCCGATGGCCAGGATAGCTATATAAGATATCTGAAATCCGCCCTGAAACAGCCTTACCGGTTGTTCCATCAGCATGAGCAGCCCTGACAGGCTCATGGCGGAGATCAGGTCATAATCAGCCCCCGTAAGCTGGGACAGAAGGTAGACCAGATACATGACCACTGCCCGGAAAACAGAGCTGCCAAATCCTGTCATACAGCCGTAAAAAAGCAGGAGAAGGGCGCCGGATAGGCAGGAGGAAAGATAACCGAAGCCCCGTTTTCTTAAGAACAGATACAGGCTTCCTCCCAGGATGGATACATGAAGGCCCGAGACGGCCAGCAGATGGGCTGCCCCGTTTTCTGTGTATTCCTTCCGTATTTCCTCCGGCAGATCACTTTTATCTCCCAGAACCATGGCGGATAGCAGGGCAGCGTCCTCTGCGGAAAGGGCCCGGGTATAGACACTGTATATCTTCTCCTTTACTTTCCATGCCAGTGCCTTCACGGACCATCTGCTCCGGGAAAGCAGCCGGAAATCCTCCGCCTTCACCATAAATCCGATTCCCTGACCCAGATACCAGACCCGGGAATCAAACTCTCCGTGGTTGGTGGCTTCCGGCAGGTCCTTTACCTTTCCTGAGACCATCAAACGGTCATCCGGCAAAAGCGCCGGGGCAGGGTTCCCGGACAGGGTGACCAGGCAGCTTCCCTTCAGCTTTCTCTTCTTATAGTCTCCATTGCCCCTTCTGGTGACCGTCAGCCGGTCCAGATGGACACGGAGGGATGATCCGCTGCCCGGCCGGATGTCGGTCACCCTGCCCTGTAAACAGATACTCCCTGATATGCCTTTATCCCCTGATGTCCCTTTGTCCCCATATAAACCAAGACTGCCCAGAAAAGCAAAGGAGACCAGCAGGATGATTATCGATTTACTTTGATAAAAAGGGCTTTGTTTATCGCGCAGGCTGAAATAGTATATTAAAGCCGCCATCATAAACAAAGCCAGTATTATTATCCCTGATCTGCCTGATATACAGATAAAAGCCTCTCCAAGCACAAGCCCTGTCAACATAATGAATAAGGGCCTTTTCATAGCATCTCCTAAATATCCGCCAGTTCAGTTTCATCAGTTATTTTTTCTTTTTGGGTTTTTTCTTCTTTGCCAGTGAGTAATCGCAGGACATGGGCTCGTCAAAATGACTGATATCATTAAGACTTTCCATGGGGTTCCCGTCTACGGTAAACTGTACCTGGGAAGCATAGCCCCTGTCTACCAGAGTATTTACCATGGCATAGATCTTGATCTTATCTTCCACGTCGGGCATGATCTCTTCAATCTGGCTGCCCAGATCCACATAGCAGATGTTATTGTAGACCTGGGTGCGGTTGATGACAAGGTCCCTGGGAAGAGGGTTCCTGGTCCCTTCCGGGCCGCTCTCTGATATAAGAGCATTAAGCATCCCCATCTCCAGAGGCATGTTGTCAGTTACCTCGATCTCTTTTTGCACTTCTACCAGCCTGTCCCCCTTCTCATTGGCGTAAAAGAGGGTCACCTTTTCCTTCTGGGAGTAAAGATCCTCCCTGCCCAGCAAAAAGGTATCTTCTTTCATGGCTCCGATGGACTTATCGTCTGATCCCACAAGACTGTCTCCGCCCACAGTAAAAAGAACGGAATTCACACCCTTAAGCTGAAGGATTGATTTTACAACGGAAGCCCGGAGAAGAATCTCCTTATCTGTGGCCAGCTGAAGATAGTTGCTTTCAAAATCTATGGTCAATATCTTCTTCTTCAGTGAGATGGAGCTTATGATCATGCCATCATAGATGGATGCCTTGTACTGGTCCGTATTACTGTCCCTGGTATCCGAAAGTCGGTGCAGGATCTCATTTACCGCTGCCTTTGTGTTATTACGATGTTCCAGTCTGTAGGGAACTTCCTTAAGACCGTTTTCATTTTTATTCAGATAGTAAAGTGTTATGATCCCTGATTCAGCAGACCGGTCATCTTCACTATCATCATCCCGGTCTTTTCCCTTTCCGCACCCGGTGGATACCAGACAAATGCAAAGGCTCAGAAGAAAGAATGCAAATATCCTGTAAATATGTCTCATGTTTCCTTCTTTACCCCCAGATAATTAAGGGGGATCCTCACTATGAAAGTAGATCCTTCCCCTTCTTTGCTATGTACGCGGATGGATCCCTTATGAAGCAGAATAACACTTCTGGAAATAGCCAGTCCCAGGCCTGTTCCTCCGGTTTCTCTGGACCGGGCCTTGTCCACCCTGTAAAACCTCTCAAATATCTTATCCTGGCAGTCTTCCGGTATACCGACTCCGGTATCCTTTACCCTGATATAGAAAAACTTATGGTCTGCATTCAGGGAGACATCCACTCTTCCGCCGTCCCTGTTATATTTTACCGCATTCTCTATAAGGTTAGTGCAGGCAAGGGAAAGCTTTCCTTCATCGACCTCCGCGGTAACCTGCCGCATGGTTTCCAGATGGAGAGCAATGCCTCTTTTTTCTGCTATGGGAGATATCCTGCGCAGGATCATCTTTAAAAGCTCATTGATGTTGACCACATCAATATTTAAATCTGACTGGGTCTTATCCATCTTGACCAGATCCAGAAGATCTGTGATGATCCGGTTTTCCCTGTCGATCTCATGGGCGATATCATTCATAAACTCCGCATAAAGTTCTGCCGGAACATTATCCTGAAGCAGGAGGGAATCAGCCAGGATCTTCATGGAGGTGATGGGGGTCTTCAGCTCATGGGATACATTGGAAACAAATTGCTGACGGGAGTTCTCCAGTTCTTTATATTTGTTAATGATGGCATTGAAGGTGACCGCCATGGAATAAAATTCCCGGAAGCCGCCCTCTGTCAACCCTTCCTCGTTATGGCCGGCATTGATCTCATCCAGCTGCCGCTGGGTCTTCCGGAAGCTCCGGTAAACCACCATGATGACGGCGGCGGAAAAAATCAGGGCAATGAGGAAAAAGAGTCCGGAAAGTGTTGCCCTCTGGGACCACAGGTAGGAAGCCAGCCTGTTGCTGTCCTGGATGGAGGCAACTGCTATGATCACCGCCGTCACCTCATCGGACCCGGGCTCCTTTACATTGGTGATGACCTGTATATAAGAGTCTCCGATCCGCCGGTAATTTACTTCCTCCCCGCCCATGGCCCGGATCATTTCCCTGGCCATATAGCATCGTCCGCAATGCTGGTCATAGGTATCCGCCAGCACTCTGAAGCCTCTGTCGATGATAAGTACTCTTCCATCCAGTTCTACAGCAAACTGCTTTAATTCATTTGTTCTTTGCTCTGCTGAATCTTTGGGATTCAACATGTTGTAAGCAGTCAGCCCGTTGTTGATGATCTGGTTGGAAAGCACAGAACATTTATTCTTTACAAAAGTTACCCTTTGTTCCAGTACTCTTTTTTCATAGGCAACGCAAAGCTGCGCCGTTCCCATGGCAATAAACAGGTCCATGATCACCAGGACCAGCACGCCCAGCACTGCACCAAAGGGTATATAACTCAGTGTCTTTCTCATATAGGTCACTCAAATACCCGTCAGTCCTGGAAGTAGTATCCAACGCCCCATTTCGTATGGATATAAACAGGCTCCCCGGGATTCTTCTCGATTTTCTCTCTAAGTCTCCTGATATGTACATCCACTGTACGTACATCACCGGGGTAGTCATATCCCCAGACAATATTTAAAAGGTTTTCTCTGCTGTATACTTTATTGGGATGGAAGGAGAGGAGCTCCAGGAGATCGTATTCCTTGGCTGTCAGCCTAACTTCCTTTCCTTCTGTAAATACCCTTCTGCTGTCACAGTCGATCTTAAGTCCGTTTTTCTCGAAAATCTTCTTCTTCTCTTCGGTTTCAGGCTTGCGGGAGCTTCTGCGCATGATAGCTTTGATCCTTGCTTTCACCTCAAGAATATTGAAGGGTTTGGTGATATAGTCATCCGCACCGTACTCCAGGCCCAGGATCTTATCCATGTCATCCCCTTTGGCTGTGAGCATGATGATAGGCATATTGGAAAATTCACGGATCATCTGGCATACCTCAAAGCCGCTGAGCTTGGGTAGCATGACGTCCAGGAGGACAATGTCATATTCTGTCTTTTTGGCCATCTCCAGGGCTTCTTCTCCATCATAGGCACAGTCCACTTCCATATCATCCTGAACCAATGAGAACTTGATTCCTTTCACAATCAGTCGTTCGTCATCTACAACAAGCACCTTTTTTCCCATTTTCTGACACCTCTGTTTATACTTTTATTAAATCTTTGATCTTTTTGTATATCCCATCTCCGATACCGGGGACATTCCGAATGTCCTCCACAGCGGAAAAGGAACCATTTTTCTGACGGTATTCAATGATGGCAGCTGCTCTGGCCTCCCCGATTCCGCTGAGGCCGGTAAGGGTCCCGGCATCGGCAGTATTGATATTGACCCTGTCCGCATCCTTCCCCATATGTCCGCCGGACGTGCCGGCCTGACTCTGACCGCTACCGGCCTGACTCTCTTCGATAGCGGCCTGCCTTTGGCTGCCGGAGCCTGTGGTGTCCGGCACATAGATCTGCTGCCCGTCTTCCAGTACAGCGGCCAGGTTTACGGCTGCCGTATCGGCTTTGTCACTGAAGCCCCCGGCTGCCTCCACCGCTTCCCCTGCCCGGCTGCCAATATCAAACATATAAAGGCCCGGCTTTTTCACGGCTCCGCAAACATGTACATAAAGAAGGCCATGGCTGCCTTCTGTACTTTCAGCGGCTGACTGGTCATCTTTTGTCTTTTCTGTGGCTGACTGGTCTTCTTTTGTCTTTTCTGTGGCTGGCTGATCTTCTTTTGTCATCTCGGCGGCTGTCATCACTTCTTTCCCGTCATCACAGGCCGTAAACAGGCCTTCTTCGCCGGATTCATCCCGTGTAAGGAGGCTGCATGCGGTCAGTAAAAACAGACCGGCAAGAAGCACTATGGTACCTGTCCGTTTAATCGTTTCCTTCATCCGTTTTCCCAATCAAGACACCCCTTCCTGACCGAGACAGACCAGATATGATACAGAGCCAGAAAAACAAATTCTTCCCGTATCTAATTTATGATACCTAAATTCCCAAAGAAAAACAAGAGGGGGATCTTATTTTTTTCCCATGGATCACCCTTTCATTTTAAAGACAATGATTCCGGCCAGGAATAATCCTGTACCCAGGAGTTTTCTCCAGTCAAAGCCGGCCCTGTCCACACCGAACAGGCCCAGCAGTTCTATAAAATATGCGGCCAGCAGCTGGGCGCAGACGATCAGCATTACCGCTCTGGCGGGACCCAGCGAGGACATGCCTGCTATCACTGTAAATGTGATAAATGCTCCGATCACGCCTCCCGTGAGGAGATAGCCTGGTTTCACCGACAGCAGACTGGAAAGGGGTGTCTGCTTACTTTCTCTGATGAGCCAGATCAAAAGGCAGACCAGAAAAGCTGTAAACTGTACAAAAGTATTGGTGACCCACGTTCCGGTCTGCCTGGTGACCTGGGTATTAAACACTCCCTGAACACTCATCAGGGTTCCGGATATCAATGCTGCTATTATTCCTGACATAAAAACCTCCATACATGATCTGACAAATACAGGCAAAACTGTTCCGGAAATACTGCCAAAGCTGCCTGCTTTTAGCGTGTATCGCTTTTTTATTGCCTGCCGGCTTCGGCAGGCCCGTCAGATATAGTATGGAGGTTTTTATATGTTTTATACAAATTACTTCCCGGCTTTAAATCAGCATTCTGTACATTTTCATGCCGGCCGTCTTAGCCTTCGGTCAATGGAAACCGCATTCTGTTAAAGTCTGATCCAGGATCCGGATCATTTCATCCACGTCCTTCTCCGTGATCACCAGGGGCGGGACGAAACGTATGATATCAGAACCCGCAGAGATGATCACCAGACCATTTTCCAGGGCTTTTGCGATAATTTTTGATACAGGCCCGTCAAACTGGACCCCCTGCATCAGACCCAGGCCTCTGTGGTCTGTGATCTGTGAATATTTTTCCTTGAGCTCCTCCAGCTTTTGGTAAAGGTATTGTCCCACCTGATTTACATGTGAAACAATATCATTGGCTTCGTAGATATCAAATACCCTGCTTACCGCCGCGGTGGCAAAGGGATTTCCCCCGTAGGTGGTGCCGTGGTCTCCGGGAACCAGGGCATGGGAGGCCTTTTCGTTGGTCACAAAGGCTCCCACCGGCACGCCGCAGCCTAAGGCCTTGGCCAGGGCCATTACGTCCGGCTTGACCCCGTAGAGGTCGTGGGCATAGAGGGAACCGCATCTTCCCATACCGCACTGGACTTCATCGAAGATCAGAAGGATGTCCTTCTCATCGCAGATCTCTCTCAGGCCTTTCAGGAAATCCGGATCTGCCGGATAGATTCCGCCTTCTCCCTGAACCACCTCACAGATGATCCCGCAGGTCCTGTCGGTGATCTTTGATTTTACATCCTCAAGGTTGTTGAAATCAGCAAATACCGCTCTCATTTCCACCGGCACAAAGCCTTCCTGATAGTGGGCATTTCCTGTGACGGAAAGGGCCCCCTGGCTTCTTCCGTGGAAGGAATGGTTCATGGCGATAAACTCGTAGTCCTTTCCGGGATCCTTCAGCCAGGCATATTTTCTGGCCACCTTCAGGGCTCCCTCAATGGCCTCGGTTCCGCTGTTGGTAAAAAATACCTTCGACATACCGCTGGTCTTTACGATCTTTTCCGCCGCGTCCACGGCCGGCTTGTTATAATAAAGATTCGAAGTATGTAAAATGAGGTCCACCTGCTCCTTTAATGCTTCATTATATTCCCTGTGATTATAGCCCAGGGCAAACACGGCGATACCTGCCGCAAAATCCAGATATCTTTTGCCGTCCATATCCTGAAGGTATACACCGTCGCCCTTCTCAAAGACCACGGGAAAACGATTATAGGTTTTCAGGAGATACTGCTCTCCCCTTTCCATATATTCCTGCATTTTTGACATGCTTATCTTACCTTTCTCATCATAAAATCAAATATATCGTTATGGCCTCGGCGATTTCGCCTCACAGATCAGAACAGAGGTTCTTTGATGATGGCTGTTCCGATACCCTTTTGTGTGAAGAACTCCAGCAGCAGGCAGTGGGGCAGGCGGCCGTCCAGAATATGGACTCTGGAAACGCCTTCCTCTATGGCTTCAATGCAGTTGTTGAGCTTGGGCAGCATTCCTCCGCCCACCACACCGTTATCTATAAATTCTCTGGCTGTCTGCACATCCATTTCGGAGATCAGGGTCTTCTTGTCGGCCGGGTCCACATAAACGCCTTCGATATCGGTGAGGAATACCAGCTTTTCTGCCTTCATGGCCTTGGCGACTCCGCAGGCGGCGTCATCTGCATTGATGTTGTAGGCCTCAAAGGCATCACTCAGTCCCACGGGAGCAATAACCGGAACAAAGTCTCTGTCCATCAGGGTCTCCAGAAGGTCGGTGTTGACTGATCTGACATCGCCCACATAGCCGATGTCCTTGCCGTCGGGCATTTTCTTATTTACCCGGATCATGTTGCCGTCCTTGCCGCAGAGGCCTACCGCGTTAACGCCCAGCTTCTGCATCATGGCCACCAGTTCTTTATTTACTTTATTAAGGACCATTTCTGCAATGTTCATGGTTTCTTTGTCAGTGATCCGCAGCCCGTTGTAAAACTCCGGCTGACCGCCGTTCAGCTTTACCCATTTGCTGATCTCTTTTCCGCCTCCGTGGACGATAACCGGTCTGAAACCGATCAGCTTTAAGAGGGCTACGTCCTTGATGACGTTATATTTTAATTTCTCATCCAGCATGGCGCTGCCGCCATACTTTACGATGATGGTCTTTCCGTTAAACCGTCTGATATAGGGCAGGGCCTCGATCAGTGTATTGGCCTTCTCCATGATCAGGTCCATGTTTTCATATCCTGCTGTTTCATATACTGCCATAGGGTCTCCTTTCGATTCATAGGATCCGGGTCGTCTTCGATTGATTTAACTATAAGAACCACGGACTGATCAGGACCGGTAATCCGCGTTGATCTTTACATATTCATAGGTCAGGTCGCAGCCCCAGGCTGTTGCGCTCCCATCCCCCTGGTGAATATCCAGTATGGCTTTTACCGGATTGGCTGAAAGTATCTCGGTGGCAAATTCTTCGCTGTAATCTGTCGCGATCCCGTCCTTTACGATGGCAAGGCTGCCTTTTTGGCTTTCCAGGCTGATATCCACCTTTTCCGGATCAAATGTCACCCCGCTGTAGCCCATGGCACACAGGATACGGCCCCAGTTGGCGTCTTTTCCGAAAACAGCGGCCTTGGTGAGGCTGGAACAGACCACGGATTTACTGATGGTCTTTGCATCCTCCCTGCTTGCCGCCCCATGACAGGTGACTTCAAAGAGTCTGGTGCACCCCTCTCCGTCTCCGGCAATCTGCCTGGCAAGATAGGTAAGCACTTGTTTTAAGGCTTCCTTAAATACTTCCAGGTCTGGATCTTCTTCTCTCAGCTCCCTATTGCCCGCCATGCCGTTGCAGAGGACCAGGCAGGTGTCATTGGTGGAAGTATCCCCGTCCACCGATACCATGTTAAAGGTATCCTCCACGATTTCTTTTACCAGCCTGTCCAGCAGTGGTTTGCCTATGCAGACATCACTGGTGACAAAGGCCAGCATGGTGCCCATATTGGGATGGATCATCCCGGCTCCCTTGCACATGCCGCCGACATGGACCTGCTTTCCGTCTATGACACAGCTTAAAGCGATCTCCTTCTTATGGGTATCTGTGGTCAGGATAGCAACTGCTGCGTCATCAGCCGCTTCGGCTGTATCTTTAAGAGCCGGCACCAGCATTTCTATCCCTTTTTCCACGATCTCCATATTAAGCTGGGCTCCGATGACCCCGGTGGAAGCCACCAGGACCTCTTCCGTTTTAAGATCCAGAAGCTCTGCCGTCTTTACTGCTTCCAGCCTGCAGTTTTCATAACCCTGTTTTCCTGTACAGGCATTTGCTATTCCACTGTTGATCACCACTGCCCGGGCGCTGCCGTAATTGTCAACGATCTCTTTATCCCAAAGGACCGGGGCTGCCTTTACCACGTTTTTCGTAAAGGTTCCCGCGCAGACTGCCGGTACAGCCGAATAGATCATAGCCATATCCTTATTGGTTTTCCCGGCTTTGATCCCGGCCCGGAGACCTGCGGCGTAAAAGCCTGCGGGGGCGGTGACACCACCATTCATATTGTTCATCTATGCTCCTCCTCTGACCTTTATAGATTACGGAAATACCGGCGGCATCCTAAGGCCTTCATTTTCCGGAAGCCCGAACATCAGATTCATGTTCTGTACTGCCTGGCCGGCAGCTCCTTTCACCAGGTTATCCATGGCACCCATCATGACGACACGGTTTGTCCTGCTGTCATATTTTATATTTACATCCACATAGTTGCTGCCCTCCACCCAGCGGGTCTCGGGATTTACCCCCTCCTTGAGGAAACGGACAAACTGTTCCTCTTTATAGGCTTCTTCGTAGAGGACCCTGAGTTCTGCTTCGGTGACCTCCTTCGTAAGATTGGCATAGGCCGTCACAAGGATACCCCTGTTCATGGGAACCAGATGGGGAGTAAAGTTTATGAGGGCTTTCTGACCGGAGGCAAGACTTAACTGTTCTTCTATTTCCGGGGTATGTCTGTGACCGGCCACACCATAGGCCTTTATGCTCTCATTGACCTCGCAGAAAAGATTGGCCACCTTGGCTCCCCTGCCTGCTCCGGAGGTGCCGGATTTGGCGTCGATGATGATGGATCTCATATCAATGAGGCCGGCCCTGGCCAGAGGGTAGATGGACAGGAAGGAACAGGTGGGATAACATCCCGGATTGGCCACCAGCCTGGCCTTCTTTATCTTTTCCCGGTTGATCTCGCACAGGCCGTATACGGCCTCCTCAATATACTGGGGGCTGCCGTGCTTTAAACCGTACCAGTCTTCATAGGTCGCCACATCCTTAATCCTGAAATCGGCGCTTAAATCAATGATCTTTACCCTTTCTAACACGGATTCGCTGACCAGGGTACTGCAAAGCCCCTGGGGTGTGGCTGTAAAAACAACATCCACCTCATTGCAGAGGGCTTCAAGGTCCTCTCCTTTGCAGATATCCGGCACCAGCTTGAACATGTTCTGGAATACATCCGCATAGGGCTTATCAATATAACTTCTGGACCCGTACCATTTAATTTCTGCGTCTTTATGTCCCAGAAGGATACGGACGATCTCCTGACCGGCATATCCTGTGGAACCGATGATCCCTGCTTTTATCATAATTTATCTATCCTCTCTTTAAAATGATGATCTAATTATTTTCATGTTTTCTATCTCGAATTTTAGGCGTCAATCTCAGACCCAGGCTTCTCGCGATTTCGATTGATAAGAATACCACAATTTCTTTTTAAACACAAGTATACTGGCCTCATTAATATTTATTCGCAATTTCCTCATAATTATACGCTTTACGCCTGATTTTAGCAAGCATAAATTAATAATTATTTATATTTTTAAAAAGTCCTTGCATATTAATGCAGAATGAAGTATGATAGTGTACAAATGCCGCAGACGGAATTTGGTCTGTGCGGTATCTTAAATACGTATATTTTATAAGCGGAGGATAAATGAACTATGAGCAAAGAAAAAGTTGTACTGGCCTATTCGGGAGGACTTGATACCACAGCCATCATTCCCTGGCTCAAAGAGACCTATAATTATGATGTGATCTGCTGCTGCGTTGACTGCGGTCAGGGTAAGGAGCTGGAAGGACTTGATGAGAGAGCCCTCTATTCCGGAGCAGCCAAGCTTTATATAGAAGATATCAATGATGATTTTGCGGAAAACTATATCATGCCCTGCGTTCAGGCAGGAGCCGTTTACGAGCACAAGTACCTTCTGGGCACATCCATGGCCCGTCCGGGTATCGCCGCCAAGCTGGTGGAGATTGCCAGAAAGGAAGGAGCTGTAGCCATCTGCCACGGCGCCACCGGAAAGGGCAATGACCAGATTCGTTTCGAGCTCAGCATCCGGGCCCTGGCACCTGACATTAAGATCATCGCTCCCTGGAGGGACAGCAGGTGGCAGATGGATTCCCGCCAGTCCGAGATCGACTACTGTAAAGCCCATGGGATCGATCTTCCCTTCGGCAACGATTCCAGCTACAGCCGGGACAGGAATCTCTGGCACTTAAGCCATGAAGGCCTCGAACTGGAGGATCCCTCCCTGGAACCCAATTATGAGCATATCCTGATGATGAGTGTGCCGCCCCAGAAAGCGCCGGATGAAGCGGAGTTTGTTACCATGACCTTTGAAGAGGGTGTACCCAAAACCATCAACGGCGAGCATATGAAGGTGGCGGATATTATCCGCAAGCTGAATGAGATGGGCGGCCGGCACGGCATCGGCATTGTGGATATCGTGGAAAACCGGGTTGTGGGCATGAAGTCCCGGGGTATTTACGAGACCCCCGGCGGCACCATCCTTATGGAAGCCCATCAGCAGCTGGAAGAGCTGGTTTTAGACCGGGCCACCATGGAGGTCAAGAAGGACATGGGCAACAAGCTGGCCCAGGTTGTTTATGAAGGGAAATGGTTTACACCCCTTTGCGACGCCATCAAAGCCTTTGTGGCCTCCACCCAGAAGGTGGTTACCGGAGAAGTAAAGTTCAAGCTTTACAAGGGCAATATCATCAAAGCCGGTACCACATCTCCCTACAGCCTGTATAATGAGTCCCTGGCTTCCTTTACCACGGGCGATATGTACGACCATCATGACGCCGACGGCTTCATCACACTCTTCGGCCTTCCATTGAAGGTTCGGGCCATGATGATGCAGGAGGTGGAAAAGAATAAGAAATAAAAAACAGTCCCCTGACCGCCGGGATTTCATGTAAATGGTACATGGAATCCCGGCGGTTTATTGGTTAGAGGGGGCCTGCAGGAGGAATCTCATAAGAGTCACGAGATTCCCACGTCTGAGATTGAAAAATCAAAAAACGAATCAAAGCACCTTGGACAGAAATTCCCTGGTCCTCTCCTCCTTTGCGTGGGAGAAGATATCATCCGGGGTACCCTGTTCCAGGATCCCGCCCTGGTCCATAAAAAAGACCCGGGTCCCCACTTCCCTGGCAAATCCCATCTCGTGGGTCACCACAGCCATGGTCATGCCGTCGTCTGCCAGCTGCTTCATAACCTCCAGCACCTCCCCGACCATTTCAGGGTCCAGGGCACTGGTGGGTTCATCAAAGAGCATCATCTTCGGCTTCAGGGCCAGAGAACGGACAATGGCGATACGCTGCTTCTGGCCGCCGGAAAGCTGACCGGGATAGGCATCTGCCTTATCCTCAAGATTAACCATCCTAAGGAGCCTCAGAGCCTCCTCCTTTGCCTCTTCCGCCTTCATCAGTTTAAGCTTGGTGGGGGCCAGAGTGATGTTCTGCATGATGGTTTTATGGGGAAACAGATTAAAATGCTGGAAAACCATGCCCATATGCTGGCGGATCTTATTGATGTCTGTTTTTGGATCTGTCAGATCCACACCGTCAAAAATGATCTGGCCCGATGTGGGGTGCTCCAGAAGGTTCAGGCAGCGAAGAAAAGTGGACTTGCCGGAACCTGAGGGACCAATGATGACAAGCTTCTCACCCGGAGTAATATGCTCGGTGATATCTTTCAGCACTACATGATCCCCAAAGGACTTACACAGATTATTAACGTATATCACTTCTTCTGAGCCTCCTCTCCAGAATTCCCATACACCAGGTAAAGAACATTACAACCACAAGATAGATAAGAGCAACCACGATCAGGGGCAGAAATGCGTCATAGGTGACACCACGAATGATCTCTCCTCCCCTGGTCAGCTCATTTAAGCCGATATATCCGCTGATGGAAGTCTCCTTTAAAAGGGTGATCATCTCATTGACCAGGGCCGGCAGGCAGTTCTTGATGGCCTGGGGCATGATGATCTCAAGCATGGTATCCTTATAGCTGAGGCCTAAAGACCGTCCCGCTTCCATCTGTCCCTGGTCGATGGACATGATACCCGACCGGAATATCTCGGCCACATAGGCGCCGGAGTTTACGGAGAATGCCACCACGGCGACCAGGATCTTGCTGTCCGCATTCTTCAGGAATACAAAAAACCACAAAAGGAGCTGAACCATGGTGGGTGTTCCTCTGATCACCGTCAGATATGCCCTGCATATGGCATCCCCGATGCCTAAAATAAAATGTCCCGGTCCTTTTCTGGATTCTTCTCTGGTCTGATCATGGGTGGTACGGATCGTAGCGATCACAGCACCGATGAGCATTCCAAAAAAGAGAGAAAGAAGGGTCACTTCAAATGTAACCTTTAAACCTTCAATGATATAGATATATCTCTGTTTTTCAACAAAGTCCAGTATAAACTTTGCATGTAGATCAGAAAACCATGTTTCCAAAATAATTACCTGCACTTTCTTTATTAAATAGCAACACGCACGCAGGGATTTCCACCTCTGAGCTTGACAAGAGAAAGGGAACTGCCAGCTGCAGTTCCCTTAATAAACCAGACATAAACCGTTCCGGATTCCGGAACCGGTTCCTTAAAGCAGTGCTGCTGTCAATTATAATCAGTCAGCTACGATATATTTGTCAAGAATGCTCTGGATCGTTCCGTCTTCTTTCAGTTCCTTGATGGCGCCGTCTACAGCCTTAAGCAGTGCTTCATTGTCCTTGGACAGGCAGGCTGCGTACTCTTCGGTGGTATACTCTGTATCAAGGATCTTAAGTCCTTCATTATCTGCTACAAATGCCTTGGCCGGCTGATTGTCAATGATCACACAGTCAACTTTATCGGTGATCAGTGCCTGAACAGCATCCGCACCCTTGTTGTACTTCTCCACGTTCTCTTCGCCATAGTCATCCGTTGCGTAGATATCACCTGTGGTGGAAAGCTGAACACCGATCTTCTTGCCGGTAAGGTCATCTACTGTCTTAATATCGGAGCCTTCTTTTACGATGATGGACTGGATTCCTGTAGCGTAGGATTCTGTAAAGTTAACGGACTGCTTGCGCTCTTCGGTTACTGTCATACCGGCAAGTCCCATGTCCACCTTACCGCTCTGTACGGAACCGATGATGGAGTTGAATTCCATATCCTCGATCTTAAGCTCAAGACCAAGCTTGTCGGCAACTGCCTTGGCGATCTCGGCGTCGATTCCCACAATGTTGCTGCCATCATAGAATTCGTAAGGCGGGAACTGGGCGTTGGTAGCCATGGTAAGAACGCCATCATTCACTGTAGTGAATGCAGCGGTCTCATTTCCTGCTGCCTGTGTATCGCTTTCGGCGGTATCCTTACTGCTGCTTCCGCCACAGCCCATCAGCATGGAAGCTGCCAGAGCCATGGATAATGCAAGTGCTGCCAGTTTTTTAAACTTCATAATACAATCTCCTTTACATGTATAATTATATGCATCGCATATTTATTCAGTATTATATCCAACAACGCTGATAAAATCAATAGATTACCCGGCTTTTTTTCATCTTTATAACATCGGACGAATATTTGCTTGTAACATGATATCATTTCATGTAAAATAGAGTATAACTGATCAGACAGGAGGAAAATCATGGCTCAATTATGGGGAGGACGTTTTACAAAGGAAACCGACCAGCTGGTCTATAATTTCAACGCGTCCATTAATTTTGATAAGAAGTTTTACCGTCAGGATATGGAAGGCAGCATGGCTCATGTGAAAATGCTTGCGGCAGCCGGTATCCTTACAGAAGAAGAAAAGGATACGATCCTTGCAGGGATTGAAGGAATTTTACGGGATGTGGAGAACGGATCTCTCGTGATCACAGAAGAATATGAGGATATTCACAGCTTTGTGGAGGCAACTCTGATAGACAGGATCGGTGATGCCGGCAAAAAGCTCCATACCGGAAGGAGCAGGAATGACCAGGTGGCACTGGACATGAAGCTCTACAGCAGGGATGAACTGACAGCGATACGGTCTGAGCTTAAAAGCCTGATCCTTACCTGTCATGATCTCATGAAAAAGCATATCCATACTGCCATGCCGGGCTTTACTCATCTGCAGAAAGCCCAGCCCCTGACATTGGCGCATCATATCGGGGCCTATATGGAAATGTTCAAACGGGATTACGGCCGTCTGAATGATATATATGAAAGAATGAACTACTGTCCCCTGGGTTCCGGGGCGCTGGCAGGCACCACTTATCCCCTGGACCGGGAAATGACCGCAGAACTGCTGGGCTTTTACGGACCGACATTAAACAGCATGGACTCTGTTTCTGACAGAGATTATGTCATAGAACTGCTCTCTGCTCTTTCCATTATCATGATGCACTTAAGCCGCTTCTGCGAGGAGATCATCCTGTGGAACTCCAATGAATACCGGTTCCTGGAGATCGATGATGCCTACAGCACCGGCAGCAGCATCATGCCCCAGAAGAAGAACCCTGATATTGCCGAACTGGTAAGGGGAAAGACAGGCCGGGTCTACGGAGCATTGACCTCCATGCTGACCACCATGAAGGGACTCCCTCTGGCCTATAATAAGGACATGCAGGAGGATAAGGAGCTCACCTTCGACGCCTATGATACCGTAAAGGGCTGTCTTGCCCTCTTTAACGGCATGTTAAAGACTATCACCTTCCATCCCGAGATCATGGAAAACAGTGCCAAAAACGGCTTTACCAACGCCACGGATGCCGCTGACTATCTGGTCAACCACGGCGTACCCTTCCGGGACGCCCATGGCATCGTCGGCAGGCTTGTCCTCTACTGCCTGGAGAAGAACATCTCACTGGATGAGATGCCCCTGGAGGAATACCGGGCCATCAGTCCGGCATTCCAGGAAGATATTTATGAGGCCATATCCCTTAAGACCTGTATTGAAAAAAGAAATACCATCGGCGCTCCGGGACCGGAAGCCATGGAAAAGGTCATTGCTATTAATGAAAAATGGATTAAGGACAATATGTAGGTTACCATTTCTATTATTTACTTAATATGGTAATATCCATCCGGTTAAATGGTATATTGATACCGTTTTTGTCAAAGGCTTCCTTGATCTGTTCCTGAACCCTCCATTTTGATGCCCAGTAATCCTGGGGGGTCGTCCAATAGTGGATGCCCATACAGATACAGCTGTCCTGGAATTCATCCACGAATATCTGTGGCTCAGGCTCCGCCAGTTTAGCTTTTTCTTCAATGAGAACCCCGGCAAGAACCTGGCGGACCTTCCTGATATCCTGATCATATTCGATCCCGATCTGTATTTTGACCCTCCGTTTGCCCTGGCTGGTGTAGTTGGTAATGCTCGAACCGGACAAACTGCCGTTGGGGACAAATATGGTTTTGGTTTCCGGACTCAGCAGTTTTGTGTACATGATGCCGATGGACTGGACCGTTCCCTCTTTTGAAGAGCCTTCCTCCAGGATGTAGTCTCCCACTTCAAAGGGTTTCATGAGCAGGAGGATGACTCCACCCGCAATATTGGCCAGGGACCCCTGAAGAGAAAGGCCCACCGCAACTCCGGCCGATCCGATCAGGGCAATGATGGATGAGGTGCCCACTCCGATTTTTGTGATCGCAAAAAATATCACCAGAATTTTTAAGGTGATTTTTAAGAAAGAGATCAGAAAAGTACGGAGTGTTGAATCTATCTTTGATTTTTCAAAAATGTGGTCAAATATCTTGATAATATGTTTGATCAGCTTGAAGCCTATCAGTAAGATCAGTAATCCGATTATGAAATTTCCTATAAAATCCAGGACTCTGGTTCCCGTGGTTCCCAGATAATCGTATATAACAGATGTAATAACAGATTTTACGGATCTGATGTTCTCCTCCATAATTTGCTCCTTACAAAAATTCCTCGTCAAAAATTAAAGAAAATCGCTGCTGAACATTTAATCAGGATCCTCTTAATCGAAATCTGTATTCAGCAGCGAAAATTCAAAACTATATCTTATTTGGCAGTGATATATCCCTGGGCGGTCAGCAGCTCGGCGCAAAGCACCGCTCCTCCTGCTGCTCCCCGGATGGTATTATGGGAAAGACCGATGAATTTATAATCGTAAACCGAATCCTCCCTGAGGCGTCCCATGGAAACACCCATACCATTCTCATAGTCCACATCCAGGGCTACCTGGGGCCGGTTATCCTCTTCCATGTAACGGATAAAATGTTCGGGCGCACTGGGGAGCCTGAGTTCCTGAGGGATTCCCCTGAAGCTGGTCCAGCGGTCAATGATCTCCTCTTTTGTGGGCTTTTTCTCAAATTTTACGAATACGGCGGCAGTATGGCCGTTAAGAACCGGTACCCGGACGCACTGGGTCGTAATCACCGGGAGATCTGCCTTTTCGATATGGTCCCCTACGACCTTCCCGAATAAGCGAAGGGGCTCCTGCTCGGATTTCTCTTCCTCTCCACCGATGTGGGGAATCACATTTCCCTCCATCTCCGGCCAGTCTTTAAAGGTTTTACCGGCACCTGAGATAGCCTGGTAGGTAGTGGCCACCACTTCCTTGGGGCCAAATTCCTTCAGGGCAAATAAGGCAGGCGCATAACTCTGGATGGAACAGTTGGGCTTTACTGCCACAAAGCCCCTTGTGGTTCCCAGACGTTTTTTCTGGGCCTTAATAACTTCAAAATGCTCCGGATTGATCTCCGGCACTACCATAGGCACGTCCGGAGTCCAGCGGTGGGCGCTGTTATTGGAGACCACCGGGGTCTCGGTCTTTGCATAGGCATCTTCGATGGCCCGTATTTCTTCCTTTGACATATCTACGGCACTGAAAACGAAATCCACCATAGAAGCCACTTTCTCCACTTCATTCACGTTCATGACCTGAATGTTCTTTACTGCTTCCGGTATGGGGGTGGTCATCTTCCATCTTCTGCCCACTGCCTCTTCATAGGTTTTTCCCGCGGACCGGGGGCTGGCTGCTATGGCCTTTACCTCGAACCATGGATGGTTTTCCAGAAGGGCAATGAACCTCTGGCCCACCATGCCGGTACCGCCTAATATTGCGACTTTAAGTTTTTGTTCCATGATATCTTCCTTCCTTGACAGAAAACCTGACATCTGCCTTTATTTAATCACTCTCACCTTAAGTACGCCGTCGATCTTGCTGATGGCTTCCGCAGCTTTCTGGTCCACCACATTATCCACGTCAAAAATGGCATAGGAATAATCGCCCTTTGTGGTGTTGCTCATCTCGGTGATATTGATATTGTCCCTTGAAAATGCTCCGGTAAACTGGGTCAGCATGTTGGGAACATTGCGGTGGATCACGGCGATCCTGCCGGCAGTACGGCATACTCCCATGTCCACATTGGCAAGAGTGACGGAATTATGGATATTTCCGTTCTCCAGGTAATCCTTGAGCTGCTCCACTGCCATCATGGCGCAGTTTTCTTCCGATTCTTCCGTGGAAGCGCCCAGATGGGGAAATGCAATGACTCCTTCTTCATCCACCGTGGTGGGGGTCGGGAAATCTGTCACATAGTGGCGGATGCGGCCCTCTCTTAAGGCTGCCACAACCGCTTCTTCGTCCACAAGCCCGTTCCTGGCAAAGTTGAGCAGAACGGCATTGGGCTTCATCTTTGCGATTCCTTCTGCATTTATCATATTTCTGGTGCTGTCAAGGAGCGGCACGTGGATCGTGATGAAATCACACTTTTCAAAGATCTCATCCGCACTGTCCACATGGATGACAGACCTGGAAAGGTTCCAGGCATTCGACAGGGAAAGGTAGGGATCGTATCCGAAAACCTTCATCCCCAGGCCTCTCGCCGCATTGGCCACCAGTACACCGATGGCACCCAGGCCGATGACACCGATGCTCTTCCCCTTGATCTCAGTACCGGCGTAGGCTTTTTTCGCCTTCTCCATATCCTTGGTGATATTCTCATCGTCCTTATTGGCTTCCACCCAGGCGTTTCCGCCGATGAGGTCCCGGGATGCCATGAGCATGGCCGCGATCACCAGTTCCTTAACACCGTTGGCATTGGCTCCGGGCGTATTGAAGACCACAATACCCTTCTCCGCATACTGGCTGACGGGAATATTATTTACTCCTGCGCCGGCCCTGGCCACTGCCAGAAGATTGGGTACCTCTGTGATGTCATGCATGGAAGCACTTCTTACCAGAACGGCATCTGCATCCTGAATATCTTCCACCTGAGTGTAATTATCATCGAAAAGTGTGATACCGCACTCTGCGATGGGATTTAAACATTTATACGAAAACATGATGAACTCCTTTATTGATGTGATGATAAATGGTGGTAAAGGCCTGTGTGTCCTTTACTTTCCTGCGACTGTTGCGGCAGTTACAGGTCTTCTTCCGAGAAGGCTTCGCTGATGGAGCCGCCCGGCGCCACCATGGGCCAGACCTTTTCATCACTGTCGATTATACAGTCGATCAGGTAAGGCTCATTGAATGCCAGTGCCTCTTTAAATGCTGCCTCAAACTCTTCGATCGTGGTTGCTCTCCGGGCCTTTGCTCCCATGGCTTCGGCTACTTTGACAAAGTCCACCTTGTCATTTAATGTCGTCGAGGAGTAACGCTGTCCATAGAAAAGATTCTGCCACTGGCGGACCATGCCCAGGACATGATTATTGATCACCACCTGAATCACAGGGATCTCTGACCGGGTAGCCGTGGCGATCTCATTCATATTCATGCGGAAGCATCCGTCCCCGGCAATATTAACCACTACCTTGTCCGGTCTTGCCGTTTTTGCCCCCAGGGAGGCGCCGAGACCGTAACCCATGGTTCCCAGTCCTCCGGACGTGAGGAACTGCCTGGGCTCTTTATATTTATAGAACTGGGCTGCCCACATCTGGTGCTGTCCCACTTCTGTGGTGATAATGGCGTCACCGCCGGTCAGGTCATAGATTTTTTCCACGATTGCGGGACCTGCCAGCTTATCCTGATGGTAAGTCAGAGGATACTTCTCTTTAAGCTCCGAAATCTCGGCGATCCATTCCGGATGCTCTTTCTCACTGATCCGTTTATTAAGAACTGTCAGAACCGCCTTAACATCTCCCACAATAGAGGTGTCCACGATAATATTTTTATTGATCTCCGCCGGATCGATATCGATCTGGATGATTTTTGCGTTGCTGGCAAATGTATCTGCATTTCCGTATACTCTGTCGCTGAAACGGCAGCCAATGGCGATCAGGAGGTCACTCCTTGATACGCCGATGTTGGAGGCTTTGGTTCCATGCATCCCCAGCATTCCGGTATATAAAGGATCCAGTCCGGAAAAAACACCTTTTCCCATAAGGGTATCGCAGACAGGAGACTGGATCTTATGGGCCAGGGTTCTTACTTCCTCAAAGGCCCCTGATAAGGTGCATCCGCCACCCACAAGGATAAAGGGCTTCTGGGCTTCTGCGATCATCTGGGCTGCTTCCATCAGATCCTTTTCCTGGATCGTCTCGCAGACAGGATAGAGCTTTTCGGGTTCCACAGACTCATAGTAGGTGGTGGCCGCCGTGACATCCTTCGGAATATCAATGAGGACCGGTCCCTTTCTTCCGGATCCCGCGATACGGAAAGCATCCCGGATGGTGGGAGCAAGGTCTTCAATTTCCTTTACAATATAATTATGCTTGGTGACAGGCATGGTCACACCCTTAATGTCTATCTCCTGGAAGGAGTCCTTGCCCAGAAGGCTGACGCCCACATTGGCTGTAATGGCCACCACCGGGATAGAATCCATATAGGCAGTGGCAAGGCCTGTTACCAGATTGGTGGCTCCGGGACCGGATGTCGCCATGCATACTCCTGTCTTTCCTGTGGCCCTGGCATATCCGTCAGCCGCATGGGAGGCTCCCTGTTCATGGGAGGTCAGGACATGATGGATCTCATCACTGTGTTTATATAATTCATCATAGATGTTCAGGATCGCGCCGCCCGGATATCCGAACACGGTATCAACATCCTGTTCCTTCAGGCACTCGATGACGATCTCTGACCCATTCAGAATCTGTTTCATAAGTTTATCCTTTCATATATCTTATCACTATGTCTGATCAGGCTGCCTCTTATTTCACCTGGTTGATGTCAAGGACCGCGCCGCGGTTACCTGAGGTTACCAGAGCTGCGTAGCGGAGAAGATAGCCGTCTGTGATCTTAGGCTCCCTGGGCTGCCATTTCGCTCTTCTGGCAGCAAGCTCTTCCTCGGAAACATCCATGTTCAGGCTGTTGTTCGGTATATCGATCTTTATGATATCCCCTTCTTCCACCAGAGCAATGGGGCCGCCCACAGCAGCTTCAGGAGATACATGTCCGATGGAGGCTCCCCTGGAAGCTCCGGAAAAACGTCCGTCCGTGATCAGGGCCACAGACTCTCCCAGGCCCATTCCCGCAATGGCTGAGGTCGGATTCAGCATTTCTCTCATACCCGGTCCTCCTTTGGGACCTTCATAGCGGATCACCACCACATCCCCGGGAACGATCTTTCCGCCCTTAATGGCTGCAATGGCGTCTTCCTCACAGTCAAATACCCTGGCGGGTCCTTCGTGGACCATCATCCCGGGAACCACGGCAGACTGCTTCACAATGCCGGTATCGGGGGCAAGGTTACCCTTTAATACCGCAATCCCGCCGGTCTGCATATAGGGATTCTCTATGGGACGGATGACTTGGGGATCCGTATTATATACATTCTTAATGTTCTCTCCCACCGTCTTTCCGGTCACAGTCATGCAGTCTTCATTCAGAAGATTCTTCTTGCTCAGTTCATTCATTACGGCATAAACTCCGCCGGCCGCGTTAAGGTCTTCCATATAAGTGGGGCCTGCCGGAGCCAGATGGCAGAGATTAGGAGTTTTGGAACTGATCTCATTGGCAATGTCCATATTCAGCTCGACCCCTGCTTCGTGGGCGATGGCCGGAAGATGGAGCATGGTGTTGGTGGAACAGCCCAGGGCCATATCCACTGTCAGGCAGTTCAAAAAGGCTTCTTTTGTCATGATATCCGAGGGGCGGATGTTCTTTTCCAGCATCTCCATGACCTTCATGCCGGCATGCTTGGCCAGACGGATCCTCTCGGAATAAACAGCGGGGATGGTTCCGTTGCCCTGAAGGCCCATACCGATGACCTCGGTCATACAGTTCATGGAATTGGCGGTATACATACCGGAGCAGGAACCGCAGGTGGGACATACGTTATTTACATATTCTTCTACTTTTTCCGCTGAGATCTTCCCTGCCTCATAGGCTCCTACCGCCTCAAACATGGAGGAAAGACTTCTCTTGCAGCCGTCCACACGGCCTGCCAGCATGGGACCTCCACTGACAAATACAGTGGGTACATTGATCCTGGCCGCCGCCATCAGAAGTCCTGGAACATTCTTATCACAGTTGGGGATCATAACAAGGGCGTCAAACTGATGGGCCTTGGCCATACACTCTGTGGAATCGGCTATGAGCTCTCTGGTTACCAGAGAATACTTCATACCGGTATGGCCCATGGCAATGCCGTCGCAGACAGCAATGGCAGGAAACATCACCGGGGTTCCCCCTGCCATGGCGACTCCCAGCTTTACCGCCTCCGCGATCTTATCCAGGTTCATATGGCCCGGAACGATCTCATTGTAGGAACATACAATGCCCACCAGAGGCCGGTCCAGCTCTTCCTTTGTATAACCCAGAGCATTAAATAAAGAACGATGGGGTGCCTGCTGCATCCCTTTTTTTACCTGATCACTTCTCATGACAAATCCTCCTGATAAATATATCAAAAATTATTCTTATAATCTTTCAACGATCCGGTCACCCATTTCAGAGGTACCCACCCGGGTCATGCCGGGGGACATGATATCCACTGTACGATATCCATCCTTTAATACCTTCTTTACGGCCTCCTCCACAAGATCGGCTGCCTCGTCCATATTCAGAGAATAGCGGAGCAGCATGGCAGCGGAGAGGATCGTGGCGATGGGGTTGGCAATATTCTTGCCGGCAATATCCGGTGCAGAACCGTGACTGGGTTCATAGAGACCGAAAGAAGTCTCATTTAAACTGGCGGATGACAGCATGCCGATGGAGCCGGTGACCATACTGGCCTCATCAGATAAAATATCACCGAACATGTTCTCCGTCAGGATCACATCAAACTGCTTCGGGTCTCTGACCAGCTGCATGGCGCAGTTATCCACCAGCATATGCTCAAGCTCCACCTCGGGATAGTCTGCAGCCACTTCATTTACGATCTTTCTCCATAGTCTGGAGCTGTCCAGTACATTTGCCTTGTCCACACTGGTGACCTTTTTTCTTCTCTTCATGGCAATGTCAAAACCCCGGATGGCGATCCGGCGGATCTCATCCTCATTATAAGTCAGGGTATCCACTGCCATCAGCTTGCCATTCTCTTCTTTTGTCTCTCTGGCACCGAAATACAGGCCTCCGGTAAGCTCCCTCATCACCACAAGATCAAAGCCGTCTCCGATGATCTCATCTCTTAAGGGGCATGCTTCCTTCAGCTCCTCATATAAATAAGCGGGTCTCATATTGGCAAAGAGGTTCAGGCCCTTACGGATGGCCAGAAGACCTGCCTCAGGCCGCAGATTGGCCGGAAGCTTGTACCAGGGTGATGTGGTGGTATTCCCGCCTATGGAACCCATGAGGACTGCGTCACAACCTTTTGCCTCTTCCAGTGCTTCCCTGGTCAGGGGTTCGCCGTGAACATCAATCGAAGCGCCGCCCAGCAGGATCTCCTTATAATCAAAGTCCACTGAATACTTTTCGGCAACCGCATTCATCACCTTCAATGCTTCCGCAACTATCTCCGGGCCTATCCCGTCACCGCGGATAACGCCAATTTTAAAACCCATTTTCATTCATCCCTTCTTATTCTTAATTCGGACCCGTCCCCGGGTCCCGGCGGTCAGTTTAATACTCGCTTTTACAGACTAAACCGTCCGATTTATTATCATATCTCATTTAGCTTTGAGAATCAATCACTTTTGCAAGATTTGTGTTCAAAAAATTTATTTTCAGTCGTATGAGGCAGGAAACTGATGATTAAAAATCATATTCTTATCCAGCCTTATCCAGATGCTTCTGGACATTATTTTTAAACTCTTTCCAGGCGTCTTCATGTCTGACATAATAAAGAGGACACATTTTCCCCGTCACATCATAATGTCTGATAACCTTTGAGGAATCCAAACCATATGTATAGCAGAGCCAGGCAGTCAGCTGCACTGCCGACTGATAAGTCCGGTCATTAAACCTGCCGTCTTTTCCCGGATGGCAGCATTCTATGGAAATAGTATCTCTGTTTCTGCTGTTGGAAGCGTAGGATATTTCATTAAGGGGCATGCACTGTATGATCTCACCGGAAAGCCCCACAATAAAATGGCTGCTGGCCTTGGTTTCATGTGTCTCCATCAGACTTTCAAAATAATCCCTGTTATCTACCGCCGATGACCCGGGATTGGCCACATAATGGATCACCACGCCCTTCACCTTTTTTAAGGGGATCCGGCTTCTGCTGTAGGAATTCGGTGTGAGAAACAGCTGCCTGATCTCCGGTCTCCCGCAGGGTCCTTCCTCAGCAGGAAGCACCTTTCCTCCGGAAGAATCCGAATCCTCGTTTACCCCGGAAAGATTTTCCGGATGGGCGATGTCTGCCCTGAAATATTTCATGATATGGATCCGGAGGATCAAAAAGGCCGCCAGAAGGACAGCAAGTGTAATACAGAGCTCAAAACGGGAAATTCTCTCTTTCCACTGTTTCCACCTCTTCTTTGCTTTGTTCGTTTTTCTCTGGGGTTTCCTGTATTTTCTTTTAATTGATTTTTTATATGTCTTCTTTTTATTAGAAGAACTGTTTTTTTTCTTAGTCATACTTTATTTCAGGAATTCTTAAATCAGAGATTAAAATACCCCACGCCGGTTTTTCCGGCATGGGGTGAAATACCACACAATGATATCAGCTGTCCAGCCAATGGTAAAGAACTTAAATAGTACAGCAGAATCATTCAACGCTGTAATTGGGAGCTTCCTTTGTAATATGAATATCATGAGGATGGCTCTCCTTTAATGAGGCCGCTGAGATCTTGACAAAACGTCCCTTTTCCTTCAGTTCCTCAATGGATCCGGCGCCGCAATAGCCCATGCCGGACCGGAGGCCCCCGGTCAGCTGGAATACTGTATCCTCTACAGTGCCTTTATAGGCCACCCGGCCTTCCACACCTTCCGGAACCAGCTTCTTGGCATTCTCCTGGAAATACCGGTCTTTGCTTCCGTTCTCCATGGCCGCCAATGATCCCATGCCGCGGTATACTTTGTATTTTCTTCCCTGATAGAGCTCAAATTCGCCCGGACTCTCGTCACAGCCGGCAAGGATAGATCCAAGCATTACCACATTGGCGCCGCCCGCGATGGCTTTCGTAATGTCGCCGGAGAACTTGATTCCTCCATCCGCGATGATGGGGATATCATATTTTCTGGCCATCTCATAACAGTCCATGATGGCCGTCATCTGGGGAACACCGATACCGGCAACGATCCTGGTGGTACAGATGGAACCGGGTCCGATCCCCACCTTGACGGCGTCCACTCCGCATTCGATCAGGGCCTTTGTCGCTTCTGCGGTGGCCACGTTGCCTGCGATCACCTGGAGGTCCGGATACTTATCCTTGACCAGTTTAAAGGTTTTAAGCACGTTGGCAGAGTGTCCATGGGCAGTATCAATAACGATCACATCCACCTGGGAATGAACCAGAGCATCCACCCGGTTAATGATATCCGGTGTGCATCCTACGGCAGCACCGCAGAGCAGGCGGCCGTTTTCGTCCTTGGCGGACATGGGATAACGGATCTGCTTCTCGATATCCTTAATAGTAATGAGCCCTTTTAAATGGAAGTCATCATCTACAATAGGAAGTTTTTCTTTCCTGGCCTTGCCCAGAATCTTCTTGGCCTCTTCCAGGGTGATCCCTTCCTTTGCCGTCACCAGACCTTCGGAAGTCATGGACTCACTGATCTTTTTGGTAAAATTGGTCTCGAACTTCAGGTCCCGGTTGGTGATGATACCCACCAGCTTACCCCCCTCCTCGGTAATGGGTACGCCGGAAATGTGGAACTTGGCCATCAGGTCCTCGGCGTCCTGGAGGGTATGGTTGGGAGAAAGATAAAATGGATCAGTGATGACACCATATTCTGACCGTTTTACCTTATCTACCTCTTCTGCCTGCTTCTCGATAGACATATTCTTATGAATAATGCCGATGCCGCCCTGGCGGGCCATGGCAATGGCCATCCTGTGCTCCGTGACTGTATCCATGCTGGCACTCATCAGCGGAATGTTAAGATGTATCTTATTCGTCAGTCTTGTTCCCAGATCTACGTCATTCGGAATCACTTCAGAATAACCCGGTACTAATAAAACGTCATCAAATGTTATGCCTTCACCGATAATTTTTCCCATTTTTCCATCCTTTCTATCGCTTTTTCACCTGTTTAATACCAAACCCTGCCGGACTCTGGTATATTAATTCGATATGTTAACAAACAAATTATAATTTGTCAATGAGAAAAACGAGCAGAAAGCTTTGCGTCGATGGCGGCTGCCGCCTTCTTGCCGGCTCCCATGGCCAGGATGACTGTGGCCGCTCCGGTGACGGTATCTCCGCCGGCATAAACATTCTCCTTGGAGGATTCCATGGTTTCTTCATTCACGATGATGCCGCCCCATTTCTGGGTGTCAAGACCCGGTGTGGTCTGGCGGATCAGGGGGTTGGGGCTCTGGCCGATGGCGATAACTACGGTCTCCACGTCAATGGTGTAATTGGAGCCTTCAATGGGGACAGGACGGCGTCTTCCCGATGCGTCCGGCTCACCCAGCTCCTGCTTTACGATCTCCATTCCCTTAACCCAGCCGTTTTCATCGCCGAGAATAGCTGCCGGATTATTCAGGAAGCGGAAAATGATTCCCTCTTCCTTGGCATGGTGAAGCTCTTCCAGACGGGCCGGAGCCTCCTCTTCACTTCTTCTGTATACAATATATACTTCTTCCGCTCCCAGGCGCTTTGCTGTCCTGGCGGCATCCATGGCCACGTTGCCGGCACCGACTACAGCGACCCTTCTTCCGATCTTGACCGGTGTGGCTACCTCAGGGAATTTATATCCTTTCATAAGATTAACGCGGGTCAGGAACTCATTGGCGGAATAAACGCCAAGATAGTTTTCTCCGGGAATATTCAAGAATCTGGGAAGGCCGGCGCCGCTGCCCACAAACACTGCCTCGTACCCGTCCTCCATCAGCTCATCAATGGTGATGGAACGGCCCACGATCACATTGGGCTCGATCTTTACGCCCATGTCCTCCACTGTCTTGATCTCCCTGGCCACCAGGGCCTTGGGAAGCCTGAATTCCGGAATACCATAGGAAAGAACTCCGCCCGGCTTATGTAAAGCTTCAAATACAGTGACATCATAGCCCTTCTTGATAAGCTCTCCGGCACAGGTGATACCGGAAGGACCGGAACCCACCACTGCCACCTTGTGACCGTTCTTTTCGATCTTTATGTCGGCAGGCTTTGCGTTGGCCATATGGTAGTCTGCAACAAATCTTTCCATTCTGCCGATGCCCACGGGCTCGCCCTTAATGCCCCTGACACATTTACCCTCGCACTGGTTCTCCTGGGGACATACACGCCCGCAGATGGCCGGAAGGGCATTTTCACTGGTGATCACTTCATAGGCACCTTCAAAATCACCGGCCGCCACTTTTTCGATAAAAGCCGGAATCGGTACATTTACCGGACATCCGCTGACACAGGGTTTATTCTTGCAGTTTAAACACCTGGTGGCTTCTTCCATGGCCATTTCTGCCGTATAGCCCAGGGCCACTTCATCAAAGTTTTTATTCCTTACGTCCGGTGCCTGCTCCGGCATCGGGACCTTGGTAAGACTCATATTTTTCTTTGCCATCTGTTTCATCCCCTTCCGATCCTGCATTTGTGTTCTTCTTCTTTAAATAGTCCCTGGCGCTTCATGCACTCATCAAAGTCCACTAAGAAGCCATCAAAATCCGGCCCGTCCACGCAGGCAAATTTCGTCTTTCCGTCCACTGTCACACGGCAGCCGCCGCACATGCCGGTACCGTCGATCATAATGGGGTTTAAGGAGACCATGGTGTGAAGTCCCACGGGTTTTGTAACCTTTACCACATTCTTCATCATGATAAGGGGCCCGATGGCAATACATTCATCGTAAACTTCTCCTTTATCAAGAAGATCCTGAAGCACTGTGGTTACAAATCCCTTTGTTCCCAGACTGCCGTCATCCGTGGCAATATATACATTCTCGCAGAATTCCTTAAACTGGTCGGCCAGGAGAACATATTCAGCGCTCTTGCCCCCGATGATCACATCCACCTTTGTACCCAGGGCCGCCAGCTTACGGAGCTGGGGATAAAGGGGAGCGGCACCTACACCACCGGCAACGCCGATGACCTTATTCTCCCTTTTTTCAAGGGCAGCGGGCACACCCAGAGGACCCACAAAGTCCTGGACATACTCTCCCTCCTGCTTTTTGGAAAGGAGCTCTGTGGAATAGCCCACCACCTGGAAAATGATGGTGACCGTTTCCTTCTCCCGGTCGTAATCCGCGATGGTCAGGGGCACACGTTCTCCATCCTCGTCCACCCGGATAATGATAAACTGTCCCGGTTCGCACTTTCTTGCCACGAAGGGTGCGTGGATCTCCATCAGCTCCACTGCATTATTAAGGGTCTGTTTCTTCACAATCTTATACATACTGCAGTTACACCTCATTCTTTCTATATATATTTTCTTTTGTTTATTTTTTTGGTTTATAAGAACTCTTCAGGGATACGATGCGGTTGAAGACCAGATGGTCCTCCCTGCTGTCCTTTGCGTCACAGCAGAAATATCCCTGCCGCACGAACTGGAAGCTGTCGTATGCCTTACTGCCCGCAAGACCGGCCTCCAGCTTGCAGTGGGGCAGAACCGTAAGGGAATTGGGATTTAAATTCAGGCTGCCGTCCTCATTGTATACTCCCTTTTCCTCGTCCACGATATTCTCATATAGGCGGACTTCCGCATCAAGGCACTCGGAGGCGCTCACCCAGTGAATGGTCCCCTTTACCTTTCTTCCCGTAAAGCCGCTGCCGCTCTTTGTCTCCGGGTCATAGGTACAGAAGATCTCCGTCACCCTGCCGTCGGCGTCGGTCTTATAATCCGTACAGGTCACAAAATAGGCATTCATCAGGCGGACCTCATTACCGGGATACAGTCTGAAATACTTCCTGGGGGGATCGATCATAAAGTCATCCCTCTCTATGTATAACTCCCTGCCGAAGGCAACCTTTCTTGAGCCCAGCTGATCGTTTTCTTTATTATTCTCCACATCCAGGTATTCGATCCTGTCTTCCGGATAATTGGTGATGGTCACCTTAATGGGGTCTAAGACAGCCATCACTCTGGGCTTCTTAAGCTTCAGGTCGTCCCGGATGCAGAACTCCAGCATGGCATAATCCACAGAGCTCTGGGCCTTGGAAACTCCCGCCAGCTCGATAAAGGTCCTGATGGACTCGGGGGTAAATCCTCTTCTTCTGAGGGCTGCTATGGAAACCAGCCGGGGGTCATCCCATCCGTCCACAATGCCGTCCTCCACCAGCTTCTTGATGTATCTCTTACCTGTGATCACATTGGTAAGGTACATCTTGGCAAACTCAATCTGTCTTGGAGGCTGCTCATATCCCACTTCCTTTACTACCCAGTCATACAGGGGTCTGTGATCCTCAAACTCAAGGGTACATATGGAATGGGTCACACCCTCGATGGCATCCTCGATGGGATGGGCGAAGTCATACATGGGATAAATGCACCACTGGTCACCGGTCCGGTGATGGCTCATACGGGCCACCCGGTAGATTACAGGATCTCTCATATTAATATTGCCGGAAGTCATATCGATCTTGGCCCGCAATACTTTCTCACCGTCAGCAAATTCCCCGTTTTTCATCTTTTCGAAAAGCTCCAGATTCTCCTCCACGGAACGATTGCGCCAGGGGCTTTCCCGGCCGGGCTCTTTAAGGGTCCCTCGATACTGCCTGATCTCATCGGCAGTAAGGTCGCAGACATAGGCCTTTCCCTTTTTGATCAGGGTCACAGCCGCATCATACATCTGCGGGAAATAGTCTGAGGCAAAGAAGAGCCTGTCCTCATAATCGGCTCCCAGCCAGTGTACATCCTCCATGATGGAATCAACAAACTCGCTTCTCTCCTTCGTGGGATTGGTATCATCAAAACGCAGATTGAACTTGCCCTCATACTCTGTGGCAAGTCCGTAATTTAAAAGAATGGATTTGGCATGTCCGATATGCAGATATCCGTTGGGCTCCGGAGGAAACCGGGTCATGACATGATCATACACACCCTCCTCCAGGTCCTTATCAATAGCCATCTCAATAAAATTCTTAGATACTTTTGTCTTTTCTTCCATACAGTCCTCCTAATTTTAACCGGAAAATACCTTAATTAGAATTCCCCCGGAGAGCCCGTATCCCATCGGAATCTCCCGGCTGATGAAGGATACTTCCCGGTCACCTGCGTTTTATCATATCACAATTGACTGCCGCCGACAATAAAAATATTCTGCCCGCCAAGATCTCTGTAACCGTTATTAGTTTCTACAGTCTGTTATTTGTCCTCATACTGGTAAAAATAAGTGTTGTCTCCAATCTGCCCGTAGGTAATATAGCCATTCAGGGATTCATAATCCGACGACCTGAAATAATAAACATATGACGGAATATTTCTTTTTCCCTTCTCCAGGGCATCATTGACAGCAGCGATACATTCCCCGGAGGGCTTCCTGTCTATATAAGGATAGGTACCGCTCTCCTTATCATAATAAGCCGTGAACTGGGAATCCTCCTTCACGACCTCCATCAGGTCATCCGGATACTTATCGGAGGCCTGGCGGTTGAGCATACAGCTTATCACTGCCAGGGAGCCTTCATAGCCGGTATCACACTCCATGGAAACAACTTTATACAGCAGCTCCTTATCTGTTTTTGAAAGAGATCTTTTTCTCCGCTTCATCTTTCCCTTCTTTTTACCTTTATTTTTTACAGAATCCGAAGCTTCCTCTTCCTGCCTGTGTCCCCTGGTGATTTTTTGTATTATGATATTTTTAATAGTCCCTGTACTGATCACCGGCCGGGGATCGGCAAAATAAGGAAAACAAATTCCGGCTGCCTTTGTCTCAACAGACCTCCCAAATAAAGATGTCAGCATAAAGCAGAAATATATACCATATAATAATTTTTTAATTTGATCCATCCTCATATCCCGATTTCTCCTTTTTATCTTAATCTCAAGCGCAGGAATCTGGTGACTGTTATGAAGTAACCATTATCAATTCATCTCAGAAGAGCGCGGCGCTCTTATTTACGAGTATATGTAAGCCGGGATCAAATTATTAATAATTTGTTAAATATGTTAACAAAAAAAATGGACTCCCTATTATTATAAGAAATCCATTAAAAATTATTCATTTTTATATCAAAAAAGAATTTGAAATCGCTCCGTTTTTCCCGGAACAGAAGTTTATTTCAGAATCAGATGCTCATAATCAAACCATGAGACCAGTCCGAAGCCTCCTTCTTTCACGGTGTCCATGATCCGGTAGGCCGCTTCCCGGGAATCCTCTTTCTCTAATTCCTCCAGGTCCTCCGGATCCTCCACATCATATCCCATCTCTCTTAAACGCTCATTGACCATGCGGATGTAATCCCGGAAATTCTCCAGGGTAACCTCCTCGATCTCCTCCTCAGAAATGATCTCCCGGCTGTAATAGCGCCTGAAGGCCTCCTTAATATATACAAGGGTGGCGTCATTGACGATTATTTTATAATAGGTAAGAACATCATCAAAACGGGTCTCCTTCATGGCCATATAGAGATGCATAAAGCTTTCCGATTCAAGGCGGAGTCCCTTCAGTATGAAAGCGATCATGTCCTCGTCATTGACAAAGAGAGAAACATATCCCATCAGATACATCAAGGAGCGCAGTCCGTTGGCGTAATCTGCCAGATTATTGGAAATATAAAAATCGAAGAAGCAAACCTGACACCGGTAAATGCTTTCCATCAGCAGCTGCCTGATGGAAATCTCCTTATACTGGCCCGGGATCTGGATCTTGTCCACATCCACAGTCGTAAGCCTGATCATCTCGATGAATCTGGCCAGGGTCACACGGCAGGCGTGGAACTCTGAATAGGCATTCATCCACATGATCAGCTTCTCCTTCTCATCCTCTGAGTAGGGCCTGTGAATATAATCATAGAAATGTGTAAACTCATGAAAAAGGATAAACTTACAATAGTTCTCACTGTAAAGATGCATATTGGGATTGAGATGAAGGACATAGTCTCCGGCCATCAGCTCAAGAAGATTAAAACAGCCCTCCACATTCTCCCCGGTATCATAAAGGACCCGAGTGATACGGGCGTCACTCTTGATGTCGTACTTTTTCTTGTATTCTTCCCATAACTGGTTGATCTGGGCAAGGTTCATAATATACCTCACTTATATAAAATATAGTTGGAAAACTAATATCATGCTGAAGCTTCTTTAATTATAGTATAATACAAGGTCCACCATTTGTAAAATGAATCATTTAATATTGGAGAATGAAAAATAGTGCTTAATTCCCGGCAAACTTGCAATTTAAGGAACAATAGATTACTATTATCCTATCTGTCGCCGTCATGTCCTCGTCTGCTAAAAAAGGAGTACACTATGAATTATATAGAAAAAAAGACAGCCCTGCTCTCTTACCTTAAGGAGCTGGCCGAAAAAGATAGTATGGTGGCATTCTCCGGAGGCGTTGACAGCAGTCTTTTACTCAGACTCTGCTGTGATGCCGCTAAGGACACCGGTCGTAAAGTTTATGCTGTCACTATCCATACAAAGCTGCATCCGGTAAAGGATCTGGAAATCGCCAGGAAGGTTGCGAAAGAAACCGGCGCCAGGCACATGGTGGTGACGGTTGACGAGCTGGAGGAGGCCGGAATCCGTTATAATCCTCCAAACCGATGCTATCTCTGCAAGAAATGTCTTTTTAAGAAGCTTCTGGCCAAAGCCGGTGAACTGGGAGTTTCATACATTCTTGAAGGCACCAATTCAGATGATCTTCATGTATATCGCCCGGGGATCAGGGCACTTTCTGAGCTGGGGATCCTGAGTCCCTTAAGCAGGTTTGGCTTCAGCAAGGCGGAGATCAGACAGATGGCTGCAGAATATAAACTATCCGTCGCAGACCGTCCCTCCACCCCCTGTATGGCCACCCGTCTTCCCTATGGCACCGAACTGAACTATGCTCTTATCCGGAATATTGAGCAGGCCGAAAGCTGGCTGAGGGAAAAGGGCTTTCGTAATGTCAGGCTCCGGGTCCATGGAAAAATCGCCAGAATTGAAGTGGATACCGAAAGCATACCCTTACTCATCAGCCTGAGGGATGAAACCATCTCTGAATTCAGGCAATATGGTTTTGACTATATTACCCTGGATCTTGAAGGTTTCAGATCCGGCAGTATGGATATCGGTCTGGAGAAATGAGAGCAGCCGGCATGAAATTCTATCATGCCGGCTGTTCTCCCTTCATGAATGAGGGACCAGTGAGTTGATATCCGCTTGCGGACTTTAATCTAAACTTCATATGCAGTGCTGTTTAGAACAACTCTGTGTTTAAATCAATAAATTGTTACCCTCTTCTCGATAGTCTTTGATTTATAATTCTCATTTCCACTGGCGGTTACTGTTATAGTCACATAATTCTGTGTTTTTGTCATGCCCTTATACCAGCCGCCGCCGATGTATTTTGCATAAGAGGGAGACCAGGAATCATAGCTTAAAGAACCTTTATAACCGCTGGCAGTAAGTCTGGCCTTCCCGCCAAGAGGAATATGGTTATTCGGTATAGATGCCGTAAAATCGCTCTGCTCAGCCTTATAAATAGTAAACTCTTCCGTCCGGCTTCCGGTATACTGTCCGGTTCCTCTTATAACAACCCTGGCGGTACCGGCATTTTTATTATCATAATAGGTAAGAGTGTAATCTCTCTTTAATTTCAGCTTTGTACCATCATAATAAACGGTGACAGCAGGCATTTTAAAGGAACCGTCATAAACATATTCATCGCTGGAGAGACTGACACTGCAATCGGAATCGGAGAGATCACGGTCCCCCACAGATACTTGAAACTTCTTAACTGCTTTCTTATGATTCTGGTCTCCCCCAGCAGTGACGGTAATTGTGGCTGTTCCATACTTTCTTCCTTTTACGATTCCCGTTTCACTGACTGTGGCCACTTTGCTGTTATCCGAGCTGAATGTTACATCTCCATAGGCCTTTTTTACTTTAATTACAGCTGTTTCCCCAATATCTAAAGTTGTATCACTGATGGTAACCTTTAAATCATTGGCGATCATTTTAATTTTGAAATACTTCTTTAAGGTGCCTGAATACTTATTAATACCAGTGACAACTGCCGCTGCCTTTCCTGCATTAATATTATTCACATAGCGCAATTTGTAGTCTCTGTTTCTTTTCAGTGTTTTTCCTTTATATTTTACCTTTACAGAAGGTTTCCTGGCCTTGCCGTTATAAGTATAAGAAGATTTAGAAAGATATACTTTAGTATTTTTTGAAGTTAACCCTATTCCAATTACCGTAATCTTAAGGGTTTGGGACTGGGGAAGGTAATTCTGCGTGCCTGCAGCCGTAACCGTAATCAAAGTTGTACCTGTCTGCTTAGCTTTTATAAGACCATTTCTGTTAACAGAAGCCACAGCCGGCTTTGATGAACTGTAGGAAAGGGTTCCATTACTGCCGCTTACAGTGACTCTGGTAGTTTTTTTCTTTTTCAGTCTGTTGCTGCCAACCGCAGCATTAAAGTTCTGAGATGCTCTGGCAATGGAAAAGTTCATGGTAACCTGACCAACAAAATTCCCTTTTCCGGTAACAGTCACTGTTGCTATACCGGCATTTACATTGTTATAATACGATACAGTATAGTCTGTATCCTTCACCAGGGTCTTTCCATTATACTGGAGAGAAGCCGCCGGATAAAAGGCACTGCCGTTATAAACAAAGCTGGTCTGATTCAGGGAGGCTGTACAGCCGGTAGAAATATCAGCCGAAGTTATAGTAAAATACACAGTGGCAAAAACATTGGCATATTCACCTTTGCCGTGGACTATTACCGCGGCATTGCTTCCTATGTTCACATTATCTTCATATAAGACAGAATACTGTCCTGCATTCAGAGATGTCGTTGTATTCCCTTTCTTTAAGGTCACATCCTTTACAGCCGGTCTGATCTCATTACCGGTATATGTCCAGCTGGTCTTATCAAGAGAAAAAGAAATAGACTGGTCAGAGGGATCACCCATGCCTGTCAGCTGCTTTTTTGAAAACTTGCCCTTTGAGCCATTCTTTTCCTTTCCATCCTGGCTTTTATCCGCGGGAGCAGCATTTTCATCTGCATCTTTTGCAATATCTGTTTCTTCCTTTTTATTGCCGTCCGAAACATTCCCGGTTATATTGTCCTGGTTTCCGGCATCATTATCCTGCTTTTCGGCTTCTTTGTTCTGATGATCTGTTTGATTATCCTTCTTATCTGTTTCATCTTCCTGAGCCTTGATGGTCTTCGGCCGGTCGCTGTTATTATCTTTCTGTTCCTGATCACTGTCTATATCAGTTCCGGCTGTCTTCTGGTTATCATCAGTAATTATCGTATCCTGTTCTTCAGCTGCAAATCCGGCAACAGACGCAGGGGCTGAACCTGCCATCATCGTTAGGATACATATATATGCCGCAGCTCTGATCATTTTTCTTTTCATTTCTTCCTCCTGCTTTCCTGATAAAACATTTGTAAAATTTCTAGGATTATCTAATTTGTCAATATTTCTACAATCGCACTAATCTTAACATACCGGGTCATTTTGTGCAAGCATATTATAATTATCGGATTTATCAGGTTTTACAGCCCTGTCATCAATATAATAATCACTGGTGATCTTCCGGCTGTTTTCGCCGTACTGGTCTACGATCTCAGGCAGATTGTCATTTACCGCATCAAATACCAGACCCTGCCTGCGGCACCATTCCACCGCCGCCTCCAGAGCTTCCCCTGCCCGGCAGGTCCATAAGATCAGCCGGTCCCCCTCTTCCTGTCTCCATAAGAGAAAGCTGATCAGTTCCTCATTGGCGGGACCTGTGGCCGGCCATTCTCCAAAACTTAAAGTACCATCAAAATCAACAGCTAAAATCATAGTCAATCCTCCATATACTCTCTGTAATCACTTTCGTCCGCAAAAAGCATGTAATTTCCATTCACATAACCCATGTAACCTTCTCTGACATAATATCCTTTCATTATAGGCACCTCGCTTCCTGATAATATCTCTGTGATTTATATCAACATGTCCTCGCAGGGTCATTATCTCAAATTAAATGTCCTAAATTCTACCCTTTCACCACTCCGCACCATTAAAGGTACCAAAATTCTCCCTTTCACCTTGTCCAAAGTCCATCTGCAAGTTTACATGTCCTGTTGTTTATGATATTCTTCATTCGAATGATATAAATCGAAATCGTCCCGGTGATCCTGTCAGGAACCCGCCGAAATATAAACATCGGATACATATTATGGAGGTCTGTTATGTCAAAGGGAGCCAATCAGAAGCTGAAAATGTTATATCTTGTGAAGATCTTTATGGAGGAAACGGACGACGAGCATGAACTGACCCTTGCCGAGATCATTGAAAGGTTGAAGTATTATGAGGTGAACGCAGACAGGAAAACCCTTTATCTCGACTTTAAAGAATTGGAACGGTTCGGTCTGGAGATCATCGGTGAAAAGAAACAGAGAAACTGGTATTATCATCTGGGTTCCAGGGATTTTGAACTTCCGGAGCTTAAACTTCTGGTGGATTCCGTCCAGGCGGCAAAGTTTATCACTGACAAGAAGTCCGACCAGCTGATCAACAAGCTGGAAAAGCTGGTCAGCAACTACCAGGCCAGAAAACTCCACAGGCAGGTAGTGATCTCAGGCAGGATAAAGTCTGTCAACGAGACCATTTTTTATAACGTGGATATGATCCATGAAGCCATCAATAATAACAGGCAGATCCAGTTTAAGTATTTCCGGTGGAATATCAGGAAGGAGATGGAACTTAGAAGAGATGGTGACTGGTATGAGGTCAGTCCCTTCAGCCTTATGTGGGATGACGAGAATTATTACCTTATAGGATATGATTCGAAAAACAGCCAGATCAGGCACTACCGGGTGGATAAGATGCTGAATATGTCGATCACCGAGAAAATCAGAAAAGGCAATCAGTCTTTCCGGGACTTTAATCTCCCCAATTATTCCAAAAGTCTTTTCGGCATGTTTGCGGGCAAAGAAATGACGGTAACTCTGGTTGTAAGAAATGATATGGTGGGAGTATTCATTGACCGGTTCGGCAAGGATATTACTATCGTCCCTGTGGATAAAGAGCATTTCCGGACTTCCGTAACGGTCGCCTTCAGCAGGCAGTTCCTGGGATGGGTCTTTTCTCTGGGAGACGGAGTGAAGATCACGGGACCGGATCTTGTTGTAAAGAAAATGAAGGAAGAGATTGAAAGACTGCAGAAGCAATATGGATTATTAAACCAGTGACAGCGAACCATATAAAGGCTCTCAGGACAATAAAAAAAGCTGCTGACGAGACTTGAACTCGAGACCTCCGCCTTACCAAGGCGACGCTCTACCGACTGAGCTACAGCAGCATTAAGATATGGAATCTCAACGAATGGTATGATACCACGAATATCTGCTTTTGTCAATGCTTAACTTACAAGGTTTTTTTACCGGATTATCATAAGTTACTGTTCAGACATCCAATATATTCAAAAAATTATGTCATGTACAGTTGAATGAATGGATCTGTCTTTAAAGATGACCGGACAGAGAGTTCATCGCAAACCCCGACCCACTTCACTGAGCTAATTGCTAACTCCGACTAAGTCGCCGGTAT
>JAFRHL010000020.1 GCA_017433295.1 Eubacterium sp. | reverse complement strand
GCGCAGAAAAGAGAATGCGAACATTTTTGACAGAGTATCCCAGATATTTGGATAAGGAAATGAAATAAAACCGATGGCTTTAACTTAGTACAGTTTATACCATCGGTTTTATTCATGCAAGGTTGCCTCTGAACTGTAACCTTTATCTGCTTGGGGAGAAATTGAAGCAGGAGGAGCCGTTAAGCCCCTCCTGCGTGTGGTTTACTTCGTCTTAACCTTCTTTACCTTGCTCCACTTCGATACGCCGCCAGCACCGACATATCTCGCACGAACATAGTATAACCTCTTCCTCTTTTAGTCCTTTAAAGGTAAAGCTTGTCTTCTTTTTGCCGACCTTCTTGTCCCTCACAATACGCGTGAACTTCCAGTTTGTAGCAATCTGGATCTTGATCTTCTTCGCTTTTTTGAGAAGCGTTTTATTTGTGATCTTCTTCCAGGTAACAGTGACCTTTTTCTTCTTTGCAGTCAGCTTCTGCAATTTCGGAACCTTCTTGAAGGTGATTCGATCAGTCTTCCTGTAGCCGCTGCTGCTAGAATAGGAATAAGCGGATGACGGGAATCGAACCCGCGTCCTCAGCTTGGGAAGCTGATGTTCTGCCATTGAACCACACCCGCAATGATGCATCGCTGCAACAGGGTAATTCTACACCAGATGGATAAAAAAGTCAAGATTATAAATACTTATTCATCCATTCCGTCATCTGCTCAAAGGCTTCCCTATGCAGCGAATAGATAATCCACTTGCCGCTTTTCCTGGCCTTTATCACCTCTGCGTTCATCAGGATCTTCATGTGGTGGGATAAGGTTGACTGGCCAAAATCCATTTCCTTCAGGAGCTCGCTGGCATTGTAGGATCGTTCCTGCAGCAAATCAAGTATCTTCAACCTGTTTTCATCTGACATGGCCTTAAAGATCCTGGCCTGTACTATGTACTTTCTGTTCATGATCATATACTCCCTTTTCGTAAAGAATCATGGTAATCCTATCCCGCTATATCTCCCACAGGCCTTCCTTATTCTCCGTCGTCTGCAGTTCGATCCTGGTGTCAGAATCCTTGATCCGCAGTTCCGGATTCTTCACGCTGACTCTTGAGTATGGCGGAACAGACTTGGTAACAAAAGCACCACCGGCTACAATAGACCCTTCTCCGATCACAGTTTCTCCTCCTAATACTGTGGCATTGGAATAAATGGTCACATGATGTCCAATGGTAGGATGTCGTTTTTTCCCGGACAGGTCCTGTCCTTTTCTTGTGGAGAGGGCCCCCAGGGTTACGCCCTGATACAGCTTCACATAATCCCCTATCTCTGTTGTCTCGCCTATTACCACGCCGGTACCATGGTCAATAAAGAAATATTCTCCGATCACTGCTCCCGGATTGATATCGATGCCGGTACGGCTGTGAGCGTACTCCGTCATGATACGGGGAATGAAGGGTACGTCCAGTTCATAAAATACATGGGCGATCCTGTATACATAGATGGCAAAGAGTCCGGGATAAGATACGATGACATCCTCTCTTCCCTTGGCTGCCGGGTCTCCGTCGAAACCCGCCTGGACATCCTTCATGAGCATCTGCTGGATCCAGGGAAGCTTCTGAAAAAACACAGCACAGATATAGTCTGCCTCCCGGCGGATCTGGTCCATGGTCTTGTCATCATAATCCCTGTAATATAATGCAGATGATATCTGGGCCTTGAGTTCCCCATATACATGGGTAAGATAATCCCCGATAAAAAAATCGGGAGATAATATGGTTATATTCTCATCTCCGAAAAAACCTGGAAAGATCGTCCTTCTTAAACCCTTGACAATACGTATCACTGACCCTTTATCGGGTAGACGCCGTTCCCCCTTGGATACGATAAAATCCATTGACTGACAGCTTTTAGACATCTCTCCGGCTGCCTGTAAAATAATATCCCTCATAGATTTTTCCATATTTACCTCACTTTTAGAGACGATTATATCAAATACTGAATAAAAAAACAAGAAAAATTAAATTTTGCAAAAAAGAATTTCAAAAAATCAGATCAAAATCCTCCGCCGGACACATCCATCTTCTCATCGTCACGGGAAGCGGTTCCTCCGGCACCGCACCAGCTGCATACTACTTTTTCCGAGCCGTCATAGCAGGTGATTTTCCCGCAGCTGCCGCAGACAAAACATTTTTTGCTGCCGCAGTAAGGGCATCCGGGGTATTCTTCGTCTGTATAGAAGCTGCCAGTGAATTTTACCTTGTCAAAGCCTTCTTTTTCTGCTGTTTCCTCTTTTATGGGAAAAGCCCAGGTTCTTACCCAGTCATTCTCTCTTTTTTCTATGCGGATCCCATAAAGCTTATTTTCCTGATTACATTTGGAAAGGATCACGCTGGCCTCCTTTTTCATGTCAGGACCTCCTTATATATTATATACTGCGGCAATGGAAATATCATCTCCGCTGCCCTCTCTTGTTCTTTTTTCAAAATTCCTCTTCAGGCTCTTCATGGTATTTTCCCGGTCTGACAGCATATGGGCCAGCAGTCCGTGGTATCTGAGGAAGTCTTCCCGGCTGGCAAATGACTTATACAGGCCGTCTGTCGAGACGAACAGGGCTGCCGGAGCAGACCAGCTGTACCAGTGTTCAAAATAACTGACAGCCCCTGTATTACAAAGGGAAGAGGTATAATTTGCATGGGAGTTTTTATCCTCCACCGGCATCGACGGGCTGCCGCTGCCGTCAAGAACTACTAATCCTCCGTCCCCCAGCACCAGACCAAAGGCAAAATCCTGCGCCAGCACCCCAGCCAGCACGGTGCTTCCGTAGATCACAGCCGTGGGGAGGAGCTTTCCGGAATCGGTCAAGACTTTTACTTTCTCCCCTTCTTCTTCTGAAAGGGGGTTTTCTTCATGATATACCTCCACAGCCTCCCGCCATTTCATGAGGATCTGTTTTTCCATCTGCCCGAGAATAAAGTCCGGATGCATATGGAATTGTTCTTTAAAATCCGGCCTGTCCATATATTTAGTCAGAAGGCCTGTTGTGATCTTTACAGCTATCTTTGACCCCACATCACTGCGGAAATGCTTTGGGCTGCCATGTCCGTCGGCAACCACGGCAATACCGAAGGAGTCTGTAACGTAATGCCCTGAGCTGTCCTGACAGACGATTCCCTTTTTTATGTGACTGTCTCCCGTCACTGTAGCATGTAATCCGCGAAGCATCCTACCATCCCTCATCGAATTCTATATCCAGATCGCTTAAGTCTTCCAGGTCTTCTACCCCGAGAATATCCTGTTTGATCTCCTGAACTGCCTCGATCATCTGCTCTTTTTTTGCTCCTGCCACATCGGAAAGGGCCCTTTCCCCTGCGGACTCAGTCAGAGTCATACTGGTACTCCCGATCTTTGAGGAAGTGACCGCAATTTCCCGGACCAGCTTTTTCAGCATCTCAGCCCCGAAGGCCTGAAGAACCAGCTCCTCGTCATCGGTAAATTCATGGAGGACGTCAAGGTCCACATTGGAGCCGATGGCCAGGGCAACCTTTAAGCCGTACTTAAACCAGCGGTTTTTCCGAAGCATCTCAAATCCCTTCTTATAATTATCCGTGGGATAACCGTCTGTAATGAGGAAAATCACAGGGGCATATGAAAGTGACGGGGAATGGAGGAAACCATTTCTTGAGAGCTTTGAGGAGAGCTCCAGACAGGCATCACCCAGATCTGTCACCCCGTCTGCGCTGAGGTCCTGCCATTTCTGGTATTCTTCAATGAGAACCGGCTCCGGAGTGATCCACTCCCACCCGGATGAGAAGGACATGACAGCAATCTTTACGTCCGTTCCTGCCTCGCCGACTCCGATGAGTTCCGGCAAAATATCTCCCATTACTTTATTCAATGATTCCAGCTTAGAGCCTTCCATACTGCTGGAGGTATCCACCAGAAAGAATATGACCATACTCTTTTTTGCCGGGGGCATTGTCTCCAGCGGATCAATATCCATGACATCCGTCTGAATATATCTACTGCTCATTCCCATCAACCTCACTTTCTTCATATAACTTTACCGGCCGGGTCAGCTTAAGGCTCCAATCCTCTCCCAACTCAAAACGGATCCTCATGCCGTCCCAGATGGGGATCCCCTGGTTCCTGCCGATTTCCTTTACGGTATTATCCGGATACATTCCCCTCCAGATTCCACCGCTGACATTTTTTATACCAAATAATCCTTTTCTCTGTCTGTTTTCAACGATCAACCCTGTCACGGTATCTTTATCAAAGGGATTCCTTCCGGTCTGACAGGCATAGAGTTTTCCGCCTTCCTTCAAAAGGATCCGGTCCATACCGTTGCTTAAGGGGTAAAAGAGCTTTCCGCATCCGGGACAGACCAGAGTTCCGTTACCCTTCTCTTTGAGGAAATGAGAGAACCCTTTAAAACCGCATCCGCATGTCTGATAGTCCATGGCCATCCTCACCAGCAGCTGTTTCCAGTCCACTTCAGAAGGACGAAGATTGGAAAGAGTACCGCCCTCAATAAAGGCTCTCCGGAACATTCTCCGGAGCATTTCCGGATATTCTCCCCAATACCGGATCAGTTTATCCTGGATTCCCTTTACCGGCGCATTTTGTTCCTCATCCGAATCCATGCAGAACCGGCCATTTTCCACGCGGTACATTTCCTTCTCCAGAGGTGAAAGAAAACACCGGTTTACCATCATCTTCCCCTCGAAAGGTGAGCCTGTATGAAAGAAGTATTCAAACAGGAATACCGACAGATAATACCAGTCGGTCTCCGGGGTAAACTGGAACCCCTGCCCCGATGCAGCGGCTTCCACCAGCTCGGGCGCCAGAAATTCATTCAAAGTGATCCCCTCCGGCCTTTCGGCTACCATGGTATAGGCTTTAACCAGATATTTTTTCGCGTCCTCTGTAAGCTCACCGGTCTGAAGGGAAAAACGAAAAGGGTCTGCCGCATTAGCGCCATAAACATAACCTTCTTTATGGATATGTTCAAAAAAGCATACCAGGGAAAGGGCTCCCTGAATCAAAGAATCCATAGAAGAAAAGTGAATGCTTTTTTCCACAGTCTTTCCCGTATCCTCCGCCCTGGTGGCTGTTTTCTCTTCTCTGATTTCTCTTAAAGTAACAGGGCTGAACTCTTTATTAACGCTCATATACACCACCTAAAGAAGAATCTCACCTTTTAGATCTTCCCCAAAATCAATTTGCAGTCCCTTCCATACAGGCGCTGCTTTTCCGGGGGCCACATCTCTGACGGACCGGTCCGGAAACAGGGCTTTCCAGGTTTTCCCTGATTGATTCTTTATACCAAACAGGCCTTTCTTCAGCCGGTTCTCGATCACTGTTCCTGTAACTGTCTGAAAATCATCGTTATTTTTTTCAGTCAGGCACCTGTATAGCCTTGCCCCGGGATTCAAAGGAAGTTCATAATCATTAATACCCAGAGTATATATGGTACTGCCGCAATTACGACATATCAGGATATGGTCCCCCTGTTCTTCAAAGGCAGAGGAGAAGGCCGTCTTCCCGCAGCCGCAGTGGACAATATCCAGTTTCAGCTGGATCAGCATCCTGATCCAGTTCTTTTCTATGATCCTGGCATTGGGCTCCCGGATCCCGTAGGTAAAGGACATGGTAAAGGCCTGCCGGATAAAATCAGGATAGATCTGCCAGAGCCGGATCACATTATCATGGACCCCGTTGACAGGACGGTTAGAGGCATTGGCCGGGTCATAGATGAAAACCGGATCTTTTCCGTAATGGATCAGGTCATTTTCCTCGGTCATAACCACACATTTGAGGACCTTGCTTCCCTCCAGAGGGTCTCCCCGGAAGAACAGTTTAAAAAGAACCACCGCCAGAGAATACCTGTCCGTCAGGACATTGGGTTTGGCAGCGCCTCTTACTACCTCCGGAGCCATAAAGCCCGGCATACCGCCGATACCGAAATTGTCTCCGTCGGCAGCCACATTATCGCAGTCGCATACCAGCACATCACCGGTCCTTGTATTGATAAAGAATCCGCCATCATTAAGATCCTGATAGCTTTTTCCTGAAAGATGAAGGGCCCGGAAAGCCCTGACAATATTAATGGCTGCAGTCAACATGATATCAAGGGAAGCAAACCTGACCTTCCTTTTGACGGCGGGCTGTCCCTTCACCCGGGGCTTTTCCCACTTATATCCGTTATAAATATCTGTAAAGGAGTCATATCCTGCCGGCGCAAGCTCCATCAGGTAACCAAAGGCTCCCTTCTTTTTCTGTTTTGTCAAAAACAGCGGCCAGATGAATTGTTTGCCGTCTTCCGGAGCTCCGTCTTCTATATTTTTTCTGAGATTGGCCCGGAATGCCTCCGGATTCCGGATCCGGCTGATGAAATACCACTTCAGGGCATACTCCCTTCCCCGGTACCGGACCTGGTAAACAATACCCTGTCCTCCCCGGCCCAGCTCCCGTTCCACAACAGCTTCGCCGCCGGCTTCAATCTGTATGCGTTCTCTGATCTTCAACTCTCTCATTATAATACTTTACCATCCTTCATCATAATCCACTGCATCAAGATCTACGGCTTCACCCAGAATATCCCTGGTCCCCATGCGGATCTCTTCCACCAGCACCTGTTGTTTTGCGTTGGCCACCAGCTCTTCCGTGGGAGCCGTCCCTCCTGAATTGACCGCAGAGGTATTCATCCTTACAAATCCCTGTCCCGAAGCTGTCGGCTCCGGACTCCTGTTATCCACCAGGGCAAGGCTTCTGCTGCCAATCTGGGAGGAAGTGATGGCCATAAGCTTGATCAGTTCCCGGAGCTGGTCGGCATTCCTTGCCTGTACTGCCAGCTCGTCGTTGCCTGTAAACTCACGAAGCACCTCCATATTGACCTGGGATCCGATACCGAGGGCAATCTTTAAACCATGCTGGAACCATCTGTTCTCCTTAAGGGTCTTCAGCCCCTTCTTCCAGTCATCATTGGGGGATCCATCAGAAAGCAGAAAAATTACCGGTGCAAAGGAAAGCGAGGGAGAACTCAGGAAAGAACTCCTGGACAGCTTTCTGGACAGCTCCATGAAGGCATCTCCCATAAAAGTCAGCCCCTCCGCCTCCAGGCGGTTCCAGTACTGGTATTCTTCGATCCGGACCGGTTCGGGAGTGATCCATTCCACCTGGGTAGAAAACTTCATCACGGCGATCTTCACATCCGTAGAGGCTTCCCCCACACCAATGAGAGAGGGCAGAAGTTCCTCCATGGTGCTGTTTAAAGACCCGATTTTTGTTCCCTTCATACTTCCTGAAACATCGATCAGGAAAAATATGGTCATGCTCTTCTTGGCAGGCTCCATGACATCAAGAAAATCATTTTCTCCCGCCTGAAAAGGTGCGGCGGCGGAAACAACTGAAACCTGATCCGAATCCGCATTATAACTCAGACGGTTTTTACTGACAATAATATCCTCATCATCCACCTGATTTAAATCGATCCATTTTGGCATTTTTCATCCCTCCCGGTTTATTTATTATATACGAATCATCACTGCCTATCATTATACATGATTTCATTCCATTTACCAAATCATTTTATCACTTATTTACAGTATCTTTCTACACGGGATTCATAATAACAGGTGCTTTTATTCCAATGAAAATGTAATATTTTGTACTGAACCGGGAATACTATTCTTGATTTTAATGAAAGGAGACTATTACTATGAAAGAAAATGATACGATAGAATTGTTAAAGGAATGTAACAGCGGTATAAAAATGGCAGTGGATTCCATTGATGAGGTCATGGATAATATAAAAAATGATCAGATGCGGGACATCCTTTCCCACAGCAGAGCCGAACACGAAAAGCTTGGAAATGAGACCCATGCCCTTTTGACCAGCTATCACCAGAAGGATGAAGACCCCTCCATGATCGCCAAGAGCATGTCCTGGATGAAAACGAATATGAAGATGACAATGAATCCGGGAGATGATACCATCGCGGACCTGATGTGCGCCGGATGTGATATGGGGGTTCGTTCCCTGGGCAAGTATCTTAACCGTTACAATGACGCGGATGAAAAAGCCAGGGATATGACCCGTCAGGTCATATCCCTGGAGGAGAAGTTGTCAAAAGATCTGCGATGCTATCTGTAAATCCTATATCTTAAGGTGTCATTTCAAAACAACATGACAGGATTGTCTTATTTCACCTTGTAAATATTACAGGACTGGTCTGTCAGACGGAATGATACAAACATGATATGAAGCACACGGCCCTTCAGAGCTTTGATCCCTTCCGGTTCCCGGAAGGGCAGCCCCTGGGCTCCGTTAATAACCCTGTTGCTTCCCAGATGGCTGGATAAATTCCAGGTTCTTATGATGGTTGGCTGAAATACCCTCCGCTTATCATAGGCCGAAAGAAAAACCTTCGTAGGACTTCCCTCGATGGTATAAATGGTATTGCTTCCATAGAGATCAAAGCCCTGGAAATCTCCCGCGGTGGATGGAAGCGATACCTGCTTAAGAGGTTTCCTGATATTGATCCTGGTACCCTTTGTTAATGAATAAGTCTGATAATACTGGTTCCCCCTGTATGTATACCGTACCGCCAGCTTTGTACTTTTCTCATTAATCGCAGGATACACATTCGTTACATATTTACCCCATCTGCCTTTTGGTATCTTATAAGTGTACGTGCCATGATGATAAAGGGTTTTATTCTTCTTATACTGAAAACCGGTGATCGCTCTTGAAACATCGGATCCCGATACGGCATTAGACCCTGTCCAGAGATAGGTTTTTCCCTTGTATAGTGAGCAGTCCAGATTGGTCGCATGACCAAAATACTTAAGATCCATATAATCTTTCAAATAACGGCCCAGACCTGTATACTTCACTCTCGTGATCCTCAGATGTCCTTTATATGGATTGGTCATCTGGATAAAATAATAATACTTATTATCCTGGGCAAAGGACTGTATCCATCTCTTTGAAGCCAGCTTTGTCACAGACTGCACTACCTTAACATCACTGCCGGCCGGTTCAACCGGTGTAGTATCATTCACAATATCTTTATCCACTGATTCCTCAAAAGTGCTTGCGTATACATTCCTGCCGCTTTTTTGCACAACAGTCACGGTAAGCACTAAAGCGCAAATCAGAAAAGTTGATTTTATTACAGTCAAAGCTTTCATTATCTGCTCCTTTCCGTGTGTTCCTGATGGTTTCTCTCAATATATACTAACACATTTTTACGAAAAAGTATAACATTTTTAATATAATTGTAATAATTTTAACCCTTGCCCCGTCTTTCCAACAGGAATATAATCAGTCTGAGACGATTTTGATTGATAATCAGGAAATCTGACATCGGTTATTATATTAATGCAGGCCGGTTCGGCCAAAATGAGGAGACCATACCATGAAACTGCACAGAGTTCTATTATTCACTTCCATACAGATGGACATTACACCTGTGGGATCAGACCTGCATGTACTCTTATCCAGTGATAATATTCCCCATATAGGCAGTACTGTTTACGCAAAAGTGCTTCCTCCAAGTCAATCTGACAGTACTTCTGATGATACTTCTGAAACAGGAGAATGTGAATTAATGACCATTGATCACGTGGATGATACCAATTCTCTCTTTTGTAAATATGTGGCTGAAAAACTTGCAAAAGAAACCGGACAGAATGTCCTTTGTACCGGCGGTATTTTTACTGATGACCCCACAGAGAGAGATATCAGCAAATTATATGAGAATCTTGACGAAATGATCCGGGACTGGGCTGTTTTTTTTACTGATGACTGAACCATTCCTTTGGGATTCGAATCAATAGAAATTGCAATTTCTTAAGAGATAAAAAACCGGGGTGTCTGTATACACTCCGGTTTCCTGATTCTATATATCAATTCTTTTCCGATTAGATTATTCTTCCTCAAGATAATTCATATACTCCGAACGGGTCTCCATATATCTGGACTGGCTGATGGGCAGCGTCATACCATTTTTCAGGACAATCTCATATTTTTCCAGCTGGGAAATGTGCATAAGGTTTACTGCATAGCTCTTGTGGCACTGAAGAAAATATATGCCATGCTCATACTTAAGAAAATCTGAGATCTTCAGGTTGATGGATTTAACCAGGCCGTGGTCACCATAAATATTAAGCTTGCGCTTATCACTTTCCACATAATATATATCCCTGTAGGGGATGGTAAAAATCCCCTGCTTATTGATCACGGTAAAAGTTTTTTCCTTTGACAGGTTCAGCTTATGCTGAGCCTTCTGCAGGGACTGTTTCACATGATTTGTGTCAAGTGGTTTTTTCAGCACATAGGTAGGATCCGCGCGGAAAACTTCAAACACATACTCATTCAGTTCGGTCACAAAAACGATTCTGACTTCAGCATTCAGCTCCTGTAATCTCCCGGAATACTCTATTACATCCATGGAATCCTCCTGGAGAGATAAAAACAGGATCTTGTAATGGCTGTTTCTGCTGACATCTTCCTTCATGTCACTTATCCGGTCCCATAATGTCAGCTGTACGTTGGGACAATTATCCTTGATGATAGTCGATAACTGATACGCTATTTCTTTGTCATATTCTAAAATACCAATATTCATAACGCATCCCCTTCCTAATCTTTTTATCTAGGGATAACCTTTCATTTTAACTCTGGTATAGAACGATACCCTGGTAAGGACAGATTATATTGAGTAAATTATAACATGGCAAAAAATTTTTGTATTTTTTATTTATGGCAGTTTGGACCTTAATTATGACACCTGATAAGCAGTCATCTTCCCGACATCCTGTGAGGTCTTTTTTATACACAGAGTCAGTGAATCACGGATTTTGCCCGTTATTTTCGCTTACATCTGCATTATCGGAGCTGCCCGGAACTGTTTCCCCAGAACCTTCTCCGGTTTCTGATGAACCGGCCTGGGTTGATGGTTCAGGTTCCCCGGTTCCCTCAGCAATCACCCTGTCTTTGGGGTGATACTCACTTAAAGCCTCCTTTTTTGAGGATATCAGCTTATCATTTTCATCATAGATTTTTCTCCAGGTCTGGATAGTATATCCATCCTCCCCCTCTCTTATTACGGCGCTGTCTCCCTTTAACAGAGCCGGATCCTCACGATATACCGTACCGTACTCTGTCATTTTGACGATTTCGGCAGTAAGCTCGACCCTGTTTTTATCAAGCTTTGTTCCGATGATCCTGACCGTCAGTTTCCCATCGGAACATTCTGCCTCGATCTTGACAGGATACTTTGTATTATCAGTAAAGACCAGATCGGGATCCTCCCAGGATACGAAGGCATTCATCCCCATATCCATATAATTAGATGTATAGTAGGAGGACCGGCGTTTCTTGATTTTGAGATTTGAGAGTACTGCTGCCTTATACAGGGCAGAAGCAGTCTCGCTTACTCCGGCCCCGGTCTCACTGTCTTCCTGTCCGTCATTATAGGCTGACGCATACCGGAATCCCTTCTCTTCAGTCCGCTCTCCGACGGTCTTGTTAAATGAGAAGGATTTTCCCGCCAGAAGGATCTTGCCATTGATCATCTCGGCAGCCAGTTTTATATTATTCTGCCTTGCCTGGGTTCCATCAAGCTCCAGAGTGCATTCTCCAAGTACATCTCTGAAAAGACGTCTCTTAAGATCAGCGGTGCTGACCTCAGCCTTATCTATCACAAGGGGGATTACTACTCTGGCTCCTTCTTCTGCCGCGTCAAAGGACTCCTGAGCGCTTTTTACATCAAAGTCTACCCCATCTCTGGAAGGAAGAATGCGGTATTTTTTCTTGGGATTGAGAGTGGCATTTCTTTTCTTTGTATGAACCTCCTGGTATATGGCCTCCATATCTGTTTTTTCAACGGTTCCGGGAACCATGGGGCTGTCGATCACAGATACATAGTCTTCCTCCTTCACTGCTGCCTTAAGCTTCTCCATCAGTCCCTGCTGATCCACTGACAGCCCTCCTGCGCCTTTCGTGAAGATCATTTCATCGCCGATTATCTCGTAGCTGGTCTGGGTGGTGGTATTAATATCCAGAAGGCCGGATTCCTGTACTGCCTTGCTCAATGCCTCTTCATCAGAGACATGGGCATTCCAGGAAATGTGTTTTCCCGGCAAAGCAGCTGTTAAAACACAAAAGCCTCTGCTGATAAACCGGCCATGGCCATAGGCATATGCCTCCTCTGCCGCAGCTTTGGCATCCATCTGCAGGCTGTGATTAATAAGAACCGGGTATTTCCTGTCCATGGCTTTCACGGTAAGGGCCTGATAGGCATAGCTTTTCTCAAAATCCTGCCTTATTATAAGGGCCGCTTCTTCTCTGGTCATGCCGCTGACATCCGCATGGTTGACATACACACCATGAATGATCCTGCCTTCTTTTGGCATGGTGCAGGCCAGGATATATACGGAGCAAAGCACCGCAAGAACTGCCAGCAGAAGGTCCCGCCAGCCTCTGGATTTCATTCTGATATTCAGTCTTTTAGCCTGCCTTTTCCCCATAAACACCATCTCCGCAGGGTAAATATTACCGGTTCTTTACAGCCTTCAGCAACATGGCGGACAGCCTGGGAAGCGTGATCTCAAGGACTCCTCCGTCGGCCTTATAATATTTCGGTTCCATATTATAGCCATGCTCTTCGCTGATAAGGATCCTCTCCATATATTCATCATCTGTCACACCTGCCTCCCAGACAGAAACCGACATCCGGGCTGCATCAAATCCGGCATTAATCAGGATGATCATCTTTTCATGTTCTGTAAAACGTCCGAAGCAAAGTACCTTATAAGCACCCTGCATATATTTAAGAGATCCCTCCATCAAAGCCTCGTGATTCTTGTGGAGCCTGATCATATCCTTGTGAAAGCGAATCATCTCATGATCTTCGTGTCCCCAGGGATAGGTTCTGCGGTTATCCGGGTCAGTCCAGCCGGTAACCCCTGCTTCATCTCCGTAATAGATGGTCGGTGCCCCGGGCCAGGTCATCTGGATCATAACTGCTGCCCTCATGATCGCTTTGTTAACACCTTCATCGGCAGCCTCCGGACCCAGGGTGGCAGTTCTCCCCACGATCTGGTTTGTTCTGGTCAGAAACCTGGAATGATCATGATTGGAAAGCTCATTCATGGCAACCAGCAGGGAAGGGTACTGCATTCTGGACATATGATAGACCATGGCGTCCTCAAACGCCTGGATATTACCCAGCAGGTCGCCTCTTCGTTCATCACTGTGTTTTTCCATGCCGGTCAGAAACCAGGTAACCGGTTCCATAAAAGCATTATAGTTCATGACGGTATCCCACTGGTCACCGGCAAGCCAGTCCCCGGGATCTCCATAGTGCTCAGCCAGAATAATGGCATCAGGATTTGCTTCTTTTACTGCCTTTCTGAAATCTTTCCAGAATCTGTGGTTCATCTCCGGGGACTGTCCCAGATCCGCGGCCACATCCAGTCTCCAGCCGTCAACATTATAAGGCGGCGAAACCCATTTGCGCCCGATTTGAAGAATGTAATCGTAAAGCCGGCCGGATCCTTCATAATTGAGCTTGGGAAGAGTTTTATGTCCCCACCAGCCATCATACTCTCCATTATAAGGCCAGGCATCATTGTTATAAAACTTAAAATAATCGCGGTAAGGGCTGTTGGCATCTACAAAAGCACCTTTCTCATAACCATACTGGTTTTCGTAGATCCTTTCGGCATCCATCCATTTATTAAATGAACCGCAATGATTAAAAACACCATCGAGGATCACTTTCATCCCTCTTTTGTGTACTTCCCCCACAAAATCGGCAAAAAAGGCATTGCTGGCTTCAAGGTTCCTGTAATCAGTCACCCTGGTAATATATCTGCCGGCATGGGTGTTATCCGAAGCCCATTCCGGCAAGAGTTCTCCTTCATCCATTGGTATCCTGGTAAAATGGGGATCAATATAGTCATAATCCTGGATATCATACTTATGGTTGGAGGGTGAGACAAAGATCGGATTAAGATACAGGGCGTCCACTCCGAGATCCTTCAGATAATCCAGATGTTCAAGGATTCCGGGGAGATCTCCTCCATAAAACTCCCGGACCCCCATTGCAGCAGGATATTTATCCCAGTCTGTCACCCTGGAAACATGTTCATTAATATAAACATACTCATGGTCCAGAACATCATTGGACGGATCCCCGTTGGCAAAACGATCTACAAATATCTGGTACATTACAGCACCCTTGGCCCAGTCCGGCGTGGAAAAACCCGGAGTCAGCCGAAAATTAAAAAAGGGTTCCAGAATACGGTTCGGACCTTTATTATTAAAATAACAGCGCATCCCGCCGGTGGTTACTTCGTAATAATAATCCACCGGTTCACTGCCTACTACACAGGTCGTTTCATAAAAATCGAATAATTCCGTTTGACGGGTCACAGACATTTCCCGGCGTTCACCGTTAAGACAGACATAGACATGTTCCACATTATCTCTGGCTGTACGGATACGGAGCCTCACCTCATCTCCCGGTTCCGGTTCCATGGGATCAACAAAATTAGGGCTCCCATCCGTAAAAAGGGCCTGCCGGTTCAACACAGGCTTGGTATGATAAATATGCAGCTGCAGCTTTTCAGACAAGGAAAGATTCTTTAATTCCCTCATTGTTTACTATCTCCTTTTCTGCTAATATGATATATCAATTCGGCCCCGAATACAACTTATTTTTTCTGTGTCCGTTTTTCAGGCTCCGCATATCATATATCAGGTAACTCTAATGGAGGACATCAAAAATGGAATCTGCGCAGTGTCTTTATGATATAAAGCCCGGACAGCATGCAACTGTGAAAGCATTGCTTTCTCAAAGGGATATGCGAAGGCGTCTTATGGATCTGGGACTGACCCCGGGAACAAAAGTCGAGTGTGTAGGCAGAAGCCCTTTCGGGGATCCCGGCGCGTTTCTCATAAGAGGGGCAGTGATAGCCTTAAGAAAAAAAGACTGTCAGCAAGTTATCATAGAGAATACAGATAAACCGGAAATGCCTGTAAGAAAAACTGTTGCCCTGGCAGGCAATCCCAATGTCGGTAAGAGTACTATTTTCAATGCACTGACCGGCATGAAGCAGCATACCGGCAACTGGCCCGGAAAAACTGTTGCCTTAAGCAGAGGCCTCTGCCGGACTCCCGGTCATTCCTGCACCCTGGTGGATATTCCGGGAACCTATTCCCTGATGACACATTCTGCTGAAGAAGAAGTTGCCAGAGATTTTATCTGCTTTGGACAGCCTGATGCGGTAATCGTGGTATGTGATGCGACCTGTCTCGAAAGAAATATGAACCTGGTCCTGCAGATCCTGGAAATCACCCCCTCGGTCATTGTCTGCATAAATCTTATGGATGAAGCAAGGAGAAAAAAGATCCATATAGATCTGGCCGTCCTTTCCCGCAGGCTGGGAGTACCGGTAGTGGGAACAAATGCGAGAAAAAAAGAATCTCTCACCCCTTTGCTGAATGCACTGGACCAGGTATTATCAGGGAAACATACAGCTCGTCCCGTGAAAGTTCACTATGCTCCTAAAATTGAGCAGGCAGTTTCCATGCTTGAGCCTTTGCTGGCAGAAAAACAACAGGCTGCGTCAGCTTTATCAGATTCAAAAGTAAAGATTCTTAACGAGAGATGGCTGTGTCTCAAACTTCTGGAAAGAAATCCGTCTCTCTCCGGACATCTGGATGCAAAAACCGGCTGGCATCCGCTGGGTGATCCCGAAATTATAGAAGGACTATCCATGGCAGACCACTATCTGACCAGGGAAAGCATCCCTCCGGACATATGGGATGACAGTATTTCCGCCTCTTTAGTCAGTCAATCCGAAAAAATATGTAAAGGCGTCCTTTCCTTTGAAAAAAAAGGATATCATGACCCGGATCTGAAGCTGGACAGAATCATCACCGGCAGATATACCGCCATCCCCCTGATGATCCTTATGATGAGCGGCTTGTTCTGGCTAACAGTCGCCGGAGCCAATTATCCTTCCAGGCTGCTGGCGAAAGGCCTGTATTCTATCCAAAAGCTGCTGGCATCCGCTCTGTACAGCCTTCATACGCCCCCATGGCTTAACAGCCTCCTTATACAGGGATTATACCAGGAACTTGCCTGGGTTATTTCTGTTATGCTTCCCCCCATGGCCATTTTCTTCCCTCTTTTTACAATACTGGAGGATGCGGGTTTTCTCCCCAGGATCGCATATAATCTTGACAAACCATTTCAAAAATGCAACGCCTGCGGAAAGCAGTGCCTTTCCATGGCCATGGGGATCGGCTGCAATGCGGTGGGTGTTACCGGGTGCAGGATCATAGATTCACCGAGAGAGCGGCTCCTGGCGGTGTTAACCAATAGCTTTATGCCCTGTAACGGTCGTTTTCCCGCTCTGATTTCTATCATAACCATGTTTTTCGCAGGCTGCTTTTCCGGATGGAAATCTTCGGCTGTCACCTCGCTGATGATGACGGGAGTGATCCTGTCGGGAATATTCATGACTTTTTTCATAACAAAGCTCTTGTCCTGCACCCTTTTGAAGGGGATACCCTCCTCTTTCACCCTTGAGCTTCCGCCTTACAGGCGGCCTCAGATACGCAAGGTGATCATACGCTCTGTTTTTGACCGAACATTGTTTGTCCTGGGAAGAGCAGTGTGCGTTGCCGCTCCTACCGGCATGATACTATGGCTGCTGGCTAATATTTCAATAGATGGAGAATCGCTGCTAAGGCTTATTTCCGGGTTTTTAGATCCCCTGGGGCGTATGATGGGCCTCGATGGAATCATCCTTGCCGCATTCCTCCTGGGCTTTCCCGCAAACGAAACCATCCTGCCTGTTATGGTCATGATCTATTTGTCCCGGACCGCCCTGTCAGCTTCAGTCAGTCTGGAAGAAATGCACACCATCTTCCTGGCAAATGGCTGGACTGCCGGCACAGCTCTTTGTATGCTGATTTTTATGCTGATGCACTGGCCATGCTCCACGACCCTGCTGACAATAAAAAAAGAAACAGGAAGTCTCAAATGGACTGCTCTGGCAGCCCTGATCCCAACCTCCTGCGGAATAATTTTTTGTGTTTTTCTTAATTTTCTTATGAAATTCTTCAGAATTTTGTGAGAAAGTGTTGACAGAATGGACACAAATTCAGAGTATACTAACCTCATCAAAGCAAAGACAATTTGTTTTGAGTTTAAGATTTTTTCATACTTTTCTCTCTTCATGATGGGGAAACACCTGAGGTGTTTCCCCCATTTTTATATGGACGGACCAAACCGGTCTATATGTTCTTCCAGGAAAGCGACAGCCTTCTTTCTGTCTTCTTCATCCGGATGGCTTCTGGAAGATAAATGTCTCTGATAAGCCTTGTCGTCCAGATAATGACGATGGGTCTTCGGCATCCTCCTTCTTCTTTCTGTCCTTTTTATGTCAATCCGGCCTCTGCATAGAAATACTCCTATCAGATTGTTATGTTCGCCGACCTTTTCCTCAACAAACCGGTATACACTCTTTCCATAATCGCTTTCCGGCAAACTTCCCATGGTACCAAATACCAGTATATCTCTGCCATGCAGCTTAGCAAGGAACTCCAGACTCCGGTCATCCATTCCCGCTCTCCGGCACCAGAAACACAGAATCACCGGCAGTCCGGGATACTTTTCCATCTCCGTCCCGGACAACTCAGACAGCTGGTATTTTCCGATGAGCTCCTGGCTCAAAGCTGCTCCGGAAGTCCGTATCACGGGAGTATAACCCATGGCAAGAAGTCTTTCAATAAGAACACAGGCAATACTTTTCGTATTGCCTGTCACACTCGAAATCCAGAGAATGATATATTGTCTTTTCTCCTGATCCATATACTATCCTCTCCAGATGCTCACCAGATACCGGTCAGTAGAATACCTTTACCAGCTGATACTTTACACCATGTCTGCTGGCCCTTCTGTGGGAACGGTAATACACATCGATCCGGTGACCCTTAATGGCTCCTCCCGTATCTTCTGCTGTATATATGACATTTCCTATCTGAACCTTTGTCCCCAGTTTAATAAGATGCGGGTCAACGGCAATCGTATGATTGGCCCTTGGCATACGCCCGCTGGCAGTAGGATGACCGGCCCATCTGCCTGCACATCTGCGGCAATTGCAATATCCGGTAGTCCGCATCCTCATGATCCTGTAATTTACCACCTCTACCTTACAGGCGGACTCCACATCCGTTCCCTGAACTCTGGCTGTGACAACAGCATCTCCGCCATCTTTTCCTGTAACCATTCCGGTCTGGGAAACCCTTGCGACCTTCTTATTACTGGATTTCCAGACGATCCTTTTGGAACCGGCATTCCGTTTTGTCACCCTGAGGATTTTTGACCGGCCCTTTTTCAGGGATATCCTTCTCTGTTTTATTTTTACCGAAGCCTTCACCACAGTATCCGCCGCTTCTGATGTCTGCCCTGTTTTCGGATTCTGATCCTGCGTCTCCTCTGCGCATGAAGGCAACCGGGTAAACAGGCTCAATGATAAGATCAACAGTGTCATGATAAGTCTGCTCTTCCTGCAATGAATCTTCATGTGAAAACCTCCATATATTAATATTACAATTCTTTAAAGTTATATATCAATAATACATGGAGAATGTGACGGAAATATTACCATTTGTAACAACTATTTAACATTTCCAGAAAAATCGTAAAGTCCTGTCTCTCATTTAGTAAATACAAGAAATTTACTAAATATATAATTCAATACAATGACAATAAATTGTATCAGAATCTTACCTATCTTATCATCAATATGTACGACCTCAGCCATAAACCATACTCCTCCAACCTCAATTACCATGGTCGACAGCCGGACCCCCACAAATTTTACAAATTCTTTTGAATACTCTTTATAACCCTGTGCCTTTGTTTCGAAAACAAAAAAGGCATTCGTAAAATAGGCAAACACGATGGCTGCTGATACTGAGATAATATTGCTTGTTACTATATCCAGATAAAACAGCAACCGGAACAAATAATAGACTCCCAGATTAACCAGAGTGGCAAGTCCTCCGAAAAAAAGATAGCGGAATACGGCATTATCAATTATCTTTTTTATAATCTTCATAGCTGTGGCTTGTCTCCTTCTTCTGACTCAAAGTCCTGTTGTTTTTGAAATAATATATCTGGGTCTCGCCTTGATTTCTTCATAGATCTGAGCAATATAGTAGCCGATGATTCCCAGACTGATCATAATAATACTGCCCAAAAGAAGAATCAGAAGAATGACGGTCGTAAATCCCTCTACTGCATGACCTCGACAGTACCTGATCAGTGTCTGAGCCCCCAGAACCAATGACAGAAGAAATGAAAAAACACCTGCTCCCGTTACAAACTGCATGGGAAGAGAAGAATAAGCAGCAATATTTGTTACCGCATAATGTATCAGAGACCTGGTTGACCATTTTGATCTGCCGCTTTCCCTTTCTCTGACATCATATTCCACCCTTATTGTCTTAAAGCCGATCCAGGAAGACATAGCTCTGAAAAAAGTATTATGTTCCGGCATATTAAGCAGCTGGCCCACCGCTTTCTTATCCAGCAGCTTAAAATCAGATGCTGCCGACATATCCATTTTTGTGGCTTTGGACATTATTTTATAAAATAAAACTGCGCTGGCACGGTGTATGACACTTTCTTTTCCCCGGTTCCGTTTCACTCCCTCGACGACTTCATAGCCCTGTTCCCATAAGCGGAACATCTGTATCAGGGTCGCGGGAGGATGCTGCAGGTCACAGTCCATAACAGCACAGCAGTCTCCTTTTGCGTGGGCAAGTCCGGCAAATACCGCTGCCTCCTTACCGAAATTTCTTGAAAAATGTATGCCGGAAATATGAGGGTCTTCGCCGGAAGCATGAAGGATCAGATTCCAGCTTCCATCCAAAGAGCCGTCATCCACAAAGATAAGCTGATAATTAATATTTTCATTTTCCAGATGATTTTTTAACATCAGTATTGTTTTTAAGAGAATTGATTCTTCATTATAAGTTGGCAAAACAACCGATAATAATGACACTGGGGAACCTCCTTAACTCTTCTTACTTATCAATCATATCCTCCGGATTCTTAACATAATTATATAGAAAAAAATATATTATTATGAAAAAACATACTTTAATTTTGTTATCCTTTCTGATGTCCATATTTATGCTGTCCTGTGCCCCTGTAAGCAGGGCACAGACAAAAGATATTCCCATTCATGCCAGAGCAGCCGTTTTAATGGACGGCTCGACCCAGCGGATACTATATGGAAAAAACGAAACAGAAAGACTTCCCATGGCCAGCACTACAAAAATCATGACCTGCCTATACACTCTGGAACATGGAAGGCTGACTGATATTGTAACAATTTCAGATAAGGCGGCATCAGCTCCCAAAGTTCGCCTGGGAGCGCCTGCCGGCAGCCGGTTCCTCCTGTCGGACCTGCTTTACGCCCTGATGCTGGAATCAGATAATGATGCGGCTATCGCAATAGCCGAACATGTCAGCGGATCCGTCGAACAGTTTTGTATTGACATGACCAATGAAGCAAGGGATTACGGATGCTTCCGGACATCCTTCCAAACCCCAAACGGTCTGGACAGCGATGATCATTACACCACATGTTATGACCTTGCTTTAATAACATGCCGCGCTCTGGAAAACAGGAAATTCCGTTCCATAATAAAAGAACGTGAATATACTATAAAAGATCTGAAACATAAGCGCTGCTATTCCCTCAATAATAAAGATCGCTTTCTTGATCTTTATCCTGATTCTATCGGTGTTAAAACCGGGTTTACCTCCAAAGCAGGCTACTGTTTTGTAGGAGCCGTGGAAAAAAAAGAGCATTATCTTATATCCGTTGTACTGGGCTCCGGATGGCCGCCCAACCGGTCCTGGAAATGGGAGGATACGAAACAGCTCATGAATTACGGAACAAAGAATTACTCTCTTCAGAAAATCGTATTAAACAAAGAGATACCCGGTACCATAGCTGTAAACTGCGGGCAAAAAAATAACTGCCCTGTAAAAGGCCATGAATCAATACAGATGCTTCTTTCACCAGAGGATCATGTCAGCATCAAAACAGATATTCCGGATACCATAACCGCTCCGGTATATAAAAACGACAGGATCGGTACAGTCACAGTTATGATCAATAATACAAAATACAGGCAATACCCTGTTGTTGCAGCCAGAGGTATTGCCAGAACCGATTTCTTCTTTTATCTGGGTATACTGTTGCAAAGTCTTTAAATACCCATCTTACTCAATCTGACAGGGCAGCCCGGTCGTTGTGCCGGGCTGCCCTGAAAAACTGCTATCTTCCAATCAAGGTGTTATACAACTGCTCATATTTCTCTTTTGAAACGCCCCAGGAAAGGTCTTTTTCCATTCCTCTTGTTACCATATCATCCCAGAGCTCCGGCTGCTCAAAGAAGATTTTCTTACTGTAGTTTACAGTGTCGATCATCTCATCTCCGTTATAATTGGCAAAGGAGAAGCCGTCTCCCATATTCTCATACTCATTAAGAGGCTGAACCGTGTCTTTCAGGCCGCCGGTTTCACGGACAATGGGCACCGTTCCGTAATGGAATGCTATGATCTGGGTCAGCCCGCAGGGTTCAAACAGCGACGGCATCAGGAAAGCATCCGCCGAAGCATACAGCTTATGAGCCAGATCATCGGAATAGAGGATATTGGCCGATACATTGCCCGGATACTTCCATGCGTAATGACGGAACATATCTTCATATTTGGGATCTCCTGTTCCGATAACAACGATCTGGGTAAATTCATCCACCAGACGCTCCATGGCATACTGTACCAGATCAAGGCCCTTCTGGTCTGTAAGCCTTGAGATCAGACCTATCATATATCTGTCCGGATTCACCTCAAGGCCCAGCATCTCCTGAAGGGCAGCCTTGTTGGCAGCCTTCCCTTCCTTGTGATCTTTTACACCATAATTCTTAAACAGGGTTTTGTCAGTTTCAGGATCGTAAAGTGAATAATCAATACCGTTAACAATACCGAAGGTACTCTGGTCCCTGGCCCGGAGCAGACCATCCAGTCCTTCTCCGTAAAACTCTGTCTGGATCTCTTTCGCATAGGTTTCACTTACTGTGGTGATAAAATCAGAATAAACCAGTCCGCCCTTTAACATGTTGGCATCCTTCTTGAACTCCAGCTTATCCGGGGTAAACAGATCGCTGGGCAGTCCGGACAGGCCCTGAATGGTCTTGATATCCCAGACTCCCTGGAAGCGGAGGTTATGGATGGTCATAATGGTCTTGATGCCCCAGAAGAAAGGATTAGCCGCAAATTCTGTCTTAAGATAAACCGGAATAAAGCCGGTCTGCCAGTCATGACAGTGGATCAGGTCCGGCTTGAAGTCAATCACCGGAAGAATGGACAAAACCGCTTTACAGAAGAAGATGTACTTCTCCACGTCTGTCCTGGTATCGGCATAAGGCTTCTCTGCCCCGAAATAATCCAGGTTATCAATGAAATAATATGTAATACCTGAATACTCATACTTCATGATACCCACATGGGCATTGGGTACGTAGGGACCGGTCCCCATATAAAAATGTGTTATATACTCAAAGCTATTACGGAACTTATCGGCAATACCCCTGTAGTTGGGCATTACAACCCTGACGTCCCATTCATTCTTATCAAATTCCTTCGGCAAAGCACCGACAACATCCGCCAGGCCTCCGGTCTTCATAAAGGGAACGCATTCCGAAGCAGCAAATAAAATCTTTTTCATGGTAATCCTCCTTGAGATACTTTGTAATACTATATGAACAAGGGTCCTGTTACTGCTGATAACTCTTTATGTATATTGTACTATATTTTCACCAGAAAAACTATATATATTTTTAATGATTCACATATTCTTCAAGAAAAGCAACAAAGGCTTTCATTTCATCCATGGTTCCGATGCTTATTCTCAGATAATTGTCAATCCGGGGTTTGTTAAAATACCTGACATAAATGTTTTTTGCCCTGGCTGCCTCGAAAATGTCCCTGGCGGGCAGTCTGTCATGGGTCACAAAAACAAAATTCGCCCGGGAATCCGGACAGCTGAAATTAAGCCGGGCCAGTTCCTTTTTAAACCATTCCCTTGTATCTGTAATCTTCTTAAGTGTCTCTTTAAAATAGCCCTCTTCCCTGAGGGAGACTGTTCCCAGTACAATAGATGGCTGATTTAGAGTATAAGAATTAAAAGAATATTTCACATCATTTAAAGCCCTGATAATCTCGGGAGCCCCCATGGCATATCCGATCCGGACGCCTGCCATGGAACGGGACTTGGAAAAGGTCTGGACGATCAGCAGATTGTCAAAATCCGTCAGAAGCTCCTGAGCGCTTTCTCCCCCAAAATCAATATATGCTTCATCCACTATCACAATGACGTCCTGATTATGTTCCAGAATATCCCGGATATCCGACAGGTCCATCAGGATACCGGTGGGTGCATTCGGATTGGGAAAGATCACGCCGCCGTTTTCCGGGTAATAATCTCCGGGCCGGATGCAAAAGTCGTCATCCAGGGCTTTCCTCTCATAGGAGATCCTGAACAGGTCTGCCCAGACATCGTAAAAGGAATATGTGATGTCCGGAAAGAAAATCGGTTTATCACTGTTAAAAAATGTCATAAAAGACATGGCAAGGACATCGTCTGATCCCACTCCCACAAAGACCTGATCTTCAGAAAGGCCTTTATAATCCGCAATGGCTTTTACAAGCTGCCCGGCGGCCGGATCCGGATACAGACGCAGGTCCCCGATCTGCTCTCTGGCCGCCATGACACCCGGGGCCGGCGGATATGGGTTTTCATTGGTATTCAGCTTAATGACATTTCTGTCTTCCGGCTGCTCTCCCGGCACGTAGGGAACCACCTGCCGTATATTATTTTTCCATTTTTTCATGAATATTGTCCCTCTGAAATAATGTTCAATCGAAATAGTCCTGGTGGTTTCATGCAGGCTGCACGAAAGCTTTTCAGCTCTCCATTTCCTCCAGCCTGCTCAGCTTAGCCGCCTGGTCAGCCGCAATCAGGCTGTCTATGATCTCATCGAGTTCTCCGCCCAGAATATTCTCCAGACGGTGCAGGGTCAGCTTGATGCGATGATCTGTGACCCGGCCCTGGGGGAAATTATAGGTACGGATCTTTTCAGCCCGGTCTCCGGTCCCGATCTGGCTCTTTCTAAGCTCCGCTTCCGCATCGTGAGCTTTGGACTGCTCCAGTTCATAGAGGCGGGCCCGAAGAACTTTTAAAGCTTTATCTTTATTTTTCAGCTGGGATTTCTCATCCTGACAGGAAATGACGATTCCGGTGGGGATATGAGTCAGCCGGACAGCCGAATCTGTGGTGTTAACGCACTGGCCGCCGTTACCCGAGGCCCTGAACACATCAAACCGGCAGTCATTCATATCGATCTGGACATCCACCTCTTCTGCCTCCGGCATAATGGCCACAGTAACCGTCGAAGTGTGGATACGCCCTCCGGACTCGGTGGCAGGGATCCTCTGGACCCGGTGGACACCGCTTTCGTATTTCAGCCTGGAATAGGCTCCCTGGCCGTTTATCATGAAGGATGCCTCTTTGAATCCTCCGATCCCGTTCTCGTTTACATCAATAAATTCGGTTTTCCATCTTCTGGATTCCGCATAGCTTTTATACATACGGTAGATCTCTGCCGCAAATAAAGCCGCTTCATCTCCGCCTGCCCCTGCCCGGATCTCCACAATTACATTCTTATCATCGTTGGGGTCCCTGGGCAAAAGAAGGATCTTAAGGTCATTCTCACACCGGGACACTTCTGTCTTAGCGTCAGAAAGCTCCTCCTTAAGCATCTCCCGCATCTCTTCATCGCTCTCTGATTCCAGCATCTCAAGACTGTCCTCAATGGTCTGTCTGGCAGCCTTGTATTCTTTATACTTTTCCACAATGGGAGTCAGGTCATTCTGCTCCTTCATCAGCTGCCTGAACCTTGTCTGGTCATTGACCACATCAGGCTCTGACAGCTCATTCATTATTTCCTCCAGCCGTTTCTGAAGGTCTTCCAGTTTATCAAACATTATTATGCCTCCTAAAAGCAAAAACGGTCCTTATTTCTTCCTTCCGACAGCAATGCGGTCAAGCCCCGCCAGATCCTTTTTTATCCCTGTCTGTATATATCCTTCTTTTTCCAGCAGATCCAGCAGGCTCATTCCCTGATCCATACCGATTTCCAGGAGCAGCCATCCGCCGGGATAAAGATGTTCTTTTGCTTCATGGACAATGCGCCTGTAAAAGGCAAGTCCGTCCTCTTTCCCGTCCAGAGCCGGCCTGGGTTCATGGTCCCTTACCTCAGGCATCAGGGTATCTATGACAGCAGAAGGGATATAGGGGGGATTAGATAGAATATAATCAAAGGACCCGCCTAACTCGTCAAACAGGTCGCTTCGAACCTGATCCACGGCAACGCCAAGGTTCTCGGCATTCATCCCTGCCACAGACAGGGCATCCCCGGAGATATCAGAAAGTGTGATCTCCGACCCTTTAAAGAGTTTGCCTATACTGATGCCTATGCAGCCGCTTCCGGTACACAGGTCCAGAACCTGCGGCTTCCGGCCCGGCTCTCTTTCTTTTTTCTCATGTTCCATTATGGAGAGGGCCAGTTCCACCAGGCATTCCGTATCCTGCCTGGGAATCAGCACTCTCTCATCGACATGAAAAGTAAGCCCCATAAACTCGCAGATCCCCATGAGATACTGAAGAGGTACTCTTCTCTCTCTTTTTAAAAGTACTTCCTCCGCTTCCTTCATTTTCTCTTCCGGCAGAACGAACTGAGGATCCATGTAATAGGAAGCCCGGTCTAATCCAAAGATCCACTCCAGCAGGATCCAGCTTTCTGCCGCAGCCTCCTCGATTCCGGCGGCCGATAATCTCTCCCTTACCATAGAGAGAAATCCTGCAGCCGTCATCGGGGGCCCGGCTATTTTTTTATCTGCGCGGAAATTATCTGTAGGCATCTCCACCTTCAATCCTCCAGCTGACCATTACGCATGGCTTCCAGATAGGCACGCCAGTCCATCACTCCCTCAACCGAGGCAATGGCCACCTCCAGCATTTCCTCGTCCGGTTCCTTTGTGGTCAGGTACTGGAGACATAGACCGGGTCTGCTTAAAATATTAACCAGCTTTGAGTCACTCCTTCCTGCCAGGCGGATAAACTCGTAGGATATTCCCGCCACCACCGGAATAAGAAGAATGCGGAGAACCACCTTCAAATACACCTGGTCGACCCGGATAAACATGAAGATGAAAATACTGACGATCATAACAATAAGGAGGAAACTGGTTCCGCACCTCTTATGAAGTCTGGAATACTTTTTAATATTCTCCGGCGTCAGGTCTTCTCCATGTTCAAGGCAGTTTATGGTCTTATGCTCTGCTCCATGATACATAAATACTCTTCGGATGTCCTCCATCCGGGAGATAAGGACCACATATAATAAAAAGATTGCCACACGGATCAGACCTTCCAGCAGGGTCCTTATTGTGTAGGATCTGATGAATGGCTTTAAAAGGACTGACAGCCAGAAGGGCAGCAGCATAAATATACCCACAGCCAGAAGGACTGATACGGCCAGAACACCGGCCATTAAGATACTTTCCAGTTTGTCACCAAAGACTTTAGTGAGAAATTTTTCAAACTTTCCGGGCTCCGTTTCCTCTTCTTCAAAAAAAGTGGAAGACCAGGTGAGAGTTTTCATACCCACGGACATGGATTCCACAAAGCTCACAACTCCTCGGATAACAGGAAGCCGGCATATGGCATATCTGTCCGCAAGGCTTTCACATCTGCCTTTTTTTACCTCGATCTCATGATCCGGTTTCCTGACAGCTACGGCATACAGATCACGGTTTCTCATCATGACCCCTTCCATCACGGCCTGGCCTCCTATGGTTGTTTTTTCCATCTTAACACACCTCTGCAATATTGTATTATATATAGAAAATCAGGCGGCGACGCATCATCATAATAAAAATATCATGACGAGGGCGCCGCCGCCTGTAAAAACCATAATGGTTATTAGTCCTGGGTAATGCCATATCTGCGGTTGAACTTATCAATACGTCCGCGAGCCTTAGCGGCTTTCTGCTGTCCAGTATAGAAAGAATGACATTTTGAACAGATTTCAACATGGATATCTTCTTTTGTAGAACCTGTTACAAACTCGTTACCACAGTTGCATACAACCTTAGCCTGATAATACTTAGGATGGATTCCTTCGCGCATCTTCTTCACCTCTTCCAATATTAGATTCATCTATGATTGGCCTTAAACCAACTATATTCATTAAAACAGCTTTCACATTATAACACAGCTGTATCTTAAGTGCAAGGAAAAGTTATGGTCTTTTAAACGTTTTTACATGTTAAAAATCGAAGGAAACTCTCTAAATGATTATTTTCATGTCTTTATGGCAATAAAAATCTTCTATGACTGAAGAAATTGTCTCCGACGTCTCTCTCGATATCCTGTTTATAGTATTCCCTTTATGGATTGCCCTGGCGAATGCCACAAACTCATAGCGAATACCTTCACCATCCAGTTGATAAAAATACCTTTTATTATTGGCTGGATTTTCGAAACGTATTTCGTAGTAATCTGTCTTCCACCATGGCGCAGGTACATACAAATATCCTTTTGTCCCGGAAATCACCAACTCACCTTCTGATTTAACACCTTTGCCGACTTTAATGGAAGCGACTGCACTATCGTAGATAAAATCTATTTTTGTAAATAGATCATAATTCTCCCTTTCTTTGGCAAACTGACTGATAATACTTTTTTCTTTGTATTTTGTTCCCAGAATCTGGAATACCGGAAGCATGGCTGTGGGGCCCCAGCTGCATAAACTGTTCCATTTCGGCGCAAAACGGGTGGTATCATCCCCTGCTATATCGCGCAAACTTGTACATGTGGCATCTACAGATACTATTCTTCCGATTCTACCGCTTTTTATCAAAACCACCATTCTCTGATAGGCCAGTGAGTGTGCTGTTTTCAGAGCTTCCATTAGGACAACCTGTTTTTTCTCAGCCAATTCAAATAATTCTTTTGTTTGATCCTTAGTCAGAGCTATCGGTGACTCACACAAAACATGCTTTCCCTGCTCCAGAGCATATTTCACCTGTTCATAATGGGATACAGGATCAGAATGGATGTATACCGCATCCACATGGGCAAGCATTACTTCATAATCAGAGGTTACAAGATCACATTTCAGGTTTTTGGGATAGTTCTCCTGATCATCTGTACACATTGCTTTTATGTTTACCCCGTTCACATAAGAACATTCTCTTGAATATTTCAAAAGGACAGGGGGAACGCCTACCATTCCCAGGTTAATTGCACGTTTTTCATCTCTTATCTGCGAACTTGATATACCCTGTGTTCTGTCAAGATAAACAACTTCGCAGTATTCTTTCAGATAATCAAAATATCCTACCCAGTCAGAACCAACTGTAAAAATGTCTATACCATACTTAATAATGTCATCAATTTTCTGGCCCTCGTACTCTTCAATGATTACTTCATCCGCAATACCTGTATTTTGAACTGCCTGAACCCGCTCATTTAAAGGCTGCTGTACATTTATCTTTCCACGGACTTTATCAAAATCATCACTGGTTACTCCGACGATCAGATAATCTCCCAGTTCCTTCGCCCGTTCAAGTAAACGAATGTGTCCGAAATGAAGCAAATCATATGTTCCGTATGTTATAACTTTCTTCATAATTATAATCCCCTCTGTGTAAAAATCTTAAAAATAATTATATCCTCCATGCACCTCGAACACACTTCCATTAAGATAGTCATTATTAAGTACCGACCAGCAAAGATCCGCCACCTCAGAGGGCTCACCAAAGCGATGGAGGGCTATCTTTTTATTAATACGTTCATAACTCTCCTCACTTCGCCCATCCTGCCATCTGGTCTCTATAAAACCCGGAGCTATGGCATTAATTGAGACTCTCCTTTTTTCCAGGACCTTCACCAGCGTCCTGGCCAGGAAAATCAGGCCCGCCTTCGTCACTCCGTATACAACCGATGAAGAATAGGGTACCTGTCCTGCATGGGAAGCCATCAGTATAACATTTCCGTTTACTGCCATTAATTCGGACAATTCCCTGATCAGGAAAGCCGGCACTGACAGATTTGTCCGCATAATATTATCCCATAAATCAAACGTATACTCTTCAAATGGAAGATATGTGCCGACACCTGTATTAAGCACCAGCCAGTCGATATGGTCTGTTTTTTCCTTTATTTTTTTACAGAACGGATCTATGTTTTCGTACTTTGAAAGATCTTCCCGAATCAAAATGATCCTGGATCTCAATTCTTCTTCAAAACTGATTAATAGCTGCCGGGCATTCTGATCGTTATGACCATAATTTACAATTATTTTATCACCCTCTGATGAGTGCTCTGCAATTTTTTCTACGATTGCTCTGCCTATTCCCGAAGTTCCGCCTGTGATTACTGTAACATTTCCCATATCTCAATCCCCCTTATTTTATAATGCCAGAATATGATTCATAATATTCTCCGGTATAAGCGGGCTTTGATTATGCATCGCCTCGCCAAAAGAAGTCTTCGGTGCGGCGCAGGAATCCTCCGGCAGAATTATTTCCACAAGATTTGGAACATTTAAATCAATGTGTTCAAGAATATTCTCCAGCATTTCTCCGTCCGGTGCTTTATAAGAATTAATGCCATATGCATCTGCAACACGGCAGAAATCAGGAACAAGATACCCCCCTTCTTTCACAGATGAAAAATATCTGCTTTGGAAAAGAGCATCCTGTTGTTGATGAATCAGACCAAGAGCCCGATTATTCATCACAAAAACAGTGACAGGGATTTTTTCCCGATGGATCCACTGTAATTCCTGGATATTCATCTGAAGGGATCCATCTCCTGTAATCGTTATTACCGGTTTCCCGCATGCATAGTGGGCACCTATGGCAGCAGGCAGTGAAAAGCCCATGGCTCCATGCCCTCCTGAAAAGATCATCCGTTGATGACCTCTAAGTTTATAAGATTGAGCCCCCCACATCTGATGCTGGCCGACATCACATATAATCGCCCCTGCATTTTCTGTTTTGTCACTGATCATACTGACCAGTGAATTCGGCTGTCTCAGTGGATCTGACTGATCATAAACCATAAGAAGAGACTTGATCCCGGAACAGATTTCCAACCATGTTTTTAATTTCCGATACTTTTTCTCTTTTCCTGATAATGGAGCAGCATCCAGTTTCTCAGAAACAACACGGATAATATCTTTACAGTCGGCATAGCAGCATATATCATCTTTATGAACTTTTCTCTGTAACTCTGCTAAATCAATGTCAACACGAATGATCCTGGCTTTTTCAGCAAAAATCTCGGTTTTCATTCCAGTCTGTCTGTGATTCAGATTACATCCCAGAGATATAATCAGATCTGTCTTTTTGTTAATTATTATATTTGCATAGCGGTGGCCGTAAGCATATCCCAGATATCCAAAATTTAAAGGATGATCTTCAGGCAGAATATCTCTTCCCGGCAAACTTGTTACTACCGGCAGGCCCAGCTTACTGATCATATCACGTAAAGCTCCTCTGTCCTGGTTCACCACACCATTACCCAACAGTAATACAGGTCTTTCAGCTTCGGAAATAGAATGAATGATAAGATCTGCAATCTCACAGAGGTCGTCGTAAGGAACCTCGGATGACTCACCTGCAGATACCGATATTTTATCAGTATTGATCTCCTCCCGCTGGATATTCATGGGCAGATCTATCAGTACCGGTCCGGGTCTCCCTGATACAGCAGCGTGATATGCCTTTTCAAGAATATCCGGAAGTTCTTCTGTAGTTTTTACCTGTCTGGCATATTTAACCACAGGCGAGACCATATCAACAATATTCATTTCCTGAAATCCATGTTGTTTGAGACCCGGGATATTTTGATACTCATAGGTATTCAACTGCCCTGTAATAAAAATTACCGGGGCACTGTCATAATACGCATCCGCAATTCCCGAAATCAGATTTGCTGCACCCGGGCCGCTTGTGGCGTAAGCCAGTGTGGGACGACCGGTTATTTTAGCTTCCCCAACGGCTGCAAAGGCAGCTCCCTGCTCATTATAACAAACATGATTAAACAATCTCGGATCTCGGCAGACAGCATCTACAAAGAAGGCGATCATGGTTCCCTGATATCCATAGCAGTGCCGGATCCCATGTTCTGCCAGAAAATCTGCAATATAATCACTCGCTCTCATATTTCCTCCTTCCGGAGCCTCTTATTTAGCCGCTTTAAGTGCCTCCATATGCCTTACAGGTATAAGCTTTCGAAGTTCTTTCACTTTTTCTTCTTTACCCTCCAATTCAAGTAGTTCACATTGAATGTCAAAATATTTTTTGCAGACACATAATCCAAGTCCCCGGTTCAAATAATAAATGGTCCTTAAACGACTGCGGCGGAATATCTGCCTCAAACTCTCAAAATCCTTCTCTCTGTACAGATTATCGATGATCTTATCTTTGGCCGACAACTCCTCATATAATTCCATACGATCCCTGCTTCTTTTGGCATGCAGGAAAACATTCTCTTTATGGAGTTCTCTTCCTTTAAGCAATTTTCGAATATCATATTCATTTTGCTGAAGAGTCCAGAGTTTATTCAGACAATCATCATTTTTACTGCACGTTTCAATCCATTCAGGTTCTGTGACTAAAACTGAATACATCCAGATATCCCGATGGGCTTTGGCTTTCTCCGCACTGGGAATCCCGTTTTTCCCCGTAACCATATACAGGAACTCATCAACATTGCCCGGAGCCGGGAAAGGATATCCATCAAAATATACAATACTGATCTTTTTGAAACTGAAATCAAAAAAGTTAACCCAATTCTTCTGAGGATATTTTATAAGATGCTCATCTGTCTCAGTATATCGATAAATTCTCTCCAGGACTTTAAAGATGTATCCGGACATTTTTTCTGGTTGAACATTCTGAATCTTTCTTATTACATTTTCCGCATAGGCCTTATTTTTGTTGGGTTTGTATTCAATCTTATAATGATTGTTTTCCCAGCCGGTTTCCAGCATACGTGATGTCAGGGACAGCAATCCTGCGGGTCTGTTACGTATCGGAATCACTGCCACACGAATACCATGATTCTTAAATGATTTTTCAATTTCAGGAATAAATGAAATACTGCATTTGTCAACATAGGACAGTTGATAATACGGGTATTCAGGATTGTTCCCCATATATTCCAATGCCCTGTCATCCTTCTTTTCTTTAGAGAACGCTTTTACAAAATCTCCCAGTCTTCCGGCAGGAATCATCATGTCCAGCATATATGGCTGATCTGTATAACCCATAAATCTATTTGCCTGTGCAAGGGCCTTAGGTCCTATAAAATGCTCAATATTATGTTTTACACAGATTTCATCTACTTCATTTAACAGTGTTAATGCCCTATCCTGGACTTCTTTGACCCAGTCCACCTTTGGAAACTCTTCTTTCTGCGGGTAATTCATAAAGGCAATATTTTTCCCGGAGGTTCTTTGGTCTGACAACATTTCCCTTTTTGCCCGGACATATTCTTTATGCGTTACGGCGGTTTCGATCCTACCGTGGTAAACGGCTTTCCAATCAGGTTCTCCCGCCATAGAATACAGTTTTCCCAAGATATCTGCTGCCTTTTCAGATTTTTTAAGAAGCCTGTCCCCTTCTGTTTTTATTATCCTGATGTGCTTTTCAAGACTATCTCTGCTGAAAGACAGGTTAAGGACTTTCCCAAGAGTTTCCAAAGAATCGATTTTCTTACCAATTCCTTCCAGCGCGAGCCTCTTTTTAATTTCATAAATCGGTTCTTCAATTAATATCTTATCTACTGCACACAGTTCTGCTCCATCGGATATAATACTAGCGTAAACATCATAAGCATTTTCTCTTTGCTGCTTTTCCCACAGGATATCTCCTTTTAATTTTCTGTATATCAGATTGCAGGGATAAATTTTCTCTGCTTTTTTTACATTGGCTTCTGCTTTCTGAAACTTTTTATTTCTGATCAGTAAATTTATATAATTCTCGAGGATAATATTAGAATCCGGGTATTCTTTAATAAGCACTCCTCTCTTATGTTTATCCATACCCGATAACAAAGTATCTGTTTTTTTATCCTCAGCGGCTTTCAACTGGAGTGACAGCAGTTTCCTGTCACCGGACAGACTTTGATATATCATCGGTCTTTTTGTCTGAATGATGTTTAAAAGCTGTTCTCCATAGAACAAATATCCTGACCGGATCAGTGAACTTTCAATATATTGAATATCCTTATCAGCCATCTCCATTAAATATCCGGCACCTAGATAGAACTCAGAAAACTGCTTTTTCAGAAACAGGGAACTGATTTCCAGAATCCTGGAATACTGCTTTGTAGTGTAAAGGCTGTCCAAATCTTCGTTTGCAGAAGCCAGTTTCCTTTCCATATCAAATTTGACTGCGTCAAGAAATAAACTTCTTGCCTCACCAGTCATTCCCATTCTTCTGTTTACTTCTCCCTGTAAAAGGAGTTTTTCTACCGGATCAACATCTGCGGGCAGATTCATCACTCTCTGCAATTCGGTTTCCATTTCCTGGTAATTCTCTGCGAACTGCATTTTTGCCTCCAGCTCTGCAGCAAGAAATGTGTCCTTATCAAATTTCATATAATATGCAATAAATGCAGGAATTAACCGCCTGTCATTATTATATGTTTTCATTAGTTCCCATAGTTCATTACGTAAAGCCTGCCTTTCCTCCATCGATATCTCACCTGTTTCCTCGATTTTAAGCAGATAAAATTTTGTGATCAGCTCAATATCATCGGGGTTAAGTTTATAAAATACCCGGATTGCTTCTTTACTGTCTTCGCTTTGGAGAACAGCCTGTATCTCTTTTTTGTCCTTCGCAAGCTTATGACGAATATCCAGCAATACAAGTCCATCATTTATTTTTTCAATCTCCGCCGCATATAATTTATAAGCCGCCCAGTGATCTCCCTGATCGTAGACCAGGTCGGCCCTATATTTATCATATATCTTATTGCCGGGAAAGACCTCCTTCATCTTTGTTATAATATCCCTTGCTGTTTCATAATCCTTCTTTTCAAGCAACAATCTGATATACAGCATGGAAACACTGTCAATAAAAGGATCTTTTGTGTATAGCTCCCTGCATTTTGTAAGTGTCTTTTCATGATTTTCGAGATCATAAGAGGAATATATCTCTCTGATTTCCGAAATCAATTGTCGTTTTTCTGAAATAAAATCGGTCATATCTTCAGAAGAACACTTTTCAATTAACTCGAAAAGCCGGCAGGCCAGCGATACCTGATTTGTATGAATTAGAACATCTGCCAGTATTTCAAAGTTATACATACCGATATCAATAAATATGGGGTTTAAAAACCTTGTTATTCCGCCATAATCCTCTCTTCCGCTGAACCGTCTTGAAAACTGGTGATATTTATAGTTTTCAAACAGTCTGTTCAACTTTTCATACTCAAAATTCTTAACGGCAGAAAATAGATCCGTCTCCTCCTGTTCAAATCTTTTTATCCTTTCTATGGTATCCAGGCGCACGACTTCACCGCTGACTTTGACATCCAGGTATTTTTTCTCCTGACGCTTATCAGCAATTACCATGATCTCTTCTTTTTTCTTTTGAAAATATTTATATTCCTTTTCTACATCTATTTCGGGAAGATAGTCATCCAGAATAGTTTTATAATCAATAGAAAGGCTGAATACTGCATCATGTTTTACCTGTTCAACATGGGGCGGAACTTTCATCCATTCATCACCGTAATGCCAGGTAAGATAATCAGCAGCCCGGACAGGAGCCATAAACTTTCCATCTTCGAAATCAACCCATCGGGGCGCACCGGTTCCGTATATCTTTTTTTCAGACAGCAAAGGAACTCCGCCCCACCGCAGAGCATAATAATCGCACTCTTCTTCTTTATACTGACCAAGCTCATGCTCCAGTTCACTGATTACTTTTTCTTTTCCTTCTCTTTTAATTCTGTCAACGTACTTTTTGTATCTTTTCCTGTTATACCCGTAACGATAACTGTAAATAGTCAGGGGATTAACAAGATCGGAGTAAAGAAGCAGATCTTCAGTATATTTTCTGTACTCAGCTCCACGACCCGGCATAGGATCCAGAATCAGAACGTCAATAACATATCCGGGTTCTCCATAACCAAGCATTTCATTGGCATGAATTGTAGTGGTCGTTATATCCGTATATCGCCCGACTACGTTAGGATAATTTCTGTCAAGCATCTGACACTGAAGTGATCTTCCTTCGGGAAACCCCCCATTTTTGGCCACCTCGACAAATTTATCCCAGTTTTTCTTTGTCATCAAAATATCCAGATCATCATCCCAGGGGATAAATCCATCATGCCTTAAAGCACCGATCAAAGAACCACCTGCCAGATAATAAATAATATCATTTGCAATACATATCTCATTGATTTCCTTAGCCAGGGATAATAATTTCTTTTGATCTGCATTCATCTGTTCTGTCTCCTGTCATTTCTATTTATAAATCAGCTGCATAACCTCGTATTCCGGTTGGGTAATATAAGGATATGATAAGTCTTCACAAAGCTCATGGTGAAGTTTTCTCATATTCGGATTATTAAAGGCCGAAAAGACATCTTCAATATTCTTCAAATATAAATCGGGATACATCTTTTCCATATATTGTTCAAAACCACTCCCGTTATGATCTATAGCAAAAAATGGTTTACCTGTTGCGGAAAATGACGCGGCAAAATATCCGAAATTAGTGACAAGGATATCAGCCAAATACAGTAATAATCTGGTTTGCACATATTTTCCGGAGTAAACAACCGGCATTCTCATCTCGGAGTATTTCCCGGATAAAGACTCCACTATCGTAAAATCATTAGTTACCAGACACCAGTCTCTCCCATATTTCTCAAGCAATTGTCCCATATCCTGTTTCTTCTTTTCAGATTCTCCTACGGTGATTATTGCCAGTATTTTTCTTCCATTAAGAATGGGATATTTTTCCCTGGTTTTTTTGTTAATCTTCTCTCTCTTATCTTTTTTACATAAATCCGCTGCAAAAGGGGTACATCTTTCAAAAATAGCCGCATTGTCCTGAAGCGTATAACACTGCTCAAGAGTTCTTCTAACAAAAGGAGACCCGGCAAAAAGATACTGATAATATATAAAATCTTTACTTTTATTCTTTATTTTCCCCTCATTAAACAAAAGATTCTTTTTAAAAAAATAATCGTAAGCCGCACCTATCAGGATGGATTTTCCCCCTTTAGAAGAAGCAGGAAAACTTCCATCTAATGACATGTCAGCGGATATTATATTTTCCATTTCCTTATATGCTTTATTCTTGGCAGTGACAATAAACTTCCTTTTCTTTTTATCTTCAACCAGCTCTTTTCTGGTAAAATACTGAAATTCAATGTCTTTGATACCATCACTAAAGTATCTCTGCAGCAGCATCAAATCAGGAGTGATCCCTCTGCCTCTGGAACTCAAAAAAGCAACTTTCAACCATTATCACCCTTCTTCATGTAATCTTCTATTATATCCGCAATTCTACGAGAAGAATTCCCGTCGCAGGCAGACATATACTTTCTGATAAACTGTTCACTTTTACAGGAAGTTCTGTATCTGTTTTGATCTGCAAGAAATTCCAGGAATCTGTCCTGCAAAGTGAATACTTCTCCCGGGAGGTCTTCGGGATATCGAAGATAAAACCCTCTGTCATACATATCAATATCTGAACAATAAAACACAATCGGCTTCCTCAGCAGAGCATACTCAAAAATTACAGAAGAATAGTCTGTAATAAGCATATCTGAAACCAGCATCATCTCATTTGTAGAGATATCCCTGATTTCCATGATATTATGATATGAATGTTCAATTACAGCTGCTGTCATCGCCGGATGCGGACAAATGATAAACACCACATTTTCCGGAAGAATTGACGAGAGTCTGTCAAAATCAATATCCGGCTTAAATATTTCTCTGCTACCATTATAATCCCTGAAAGTGGGAGCATATATCATAATATACTTTTCTTTCAAATCAGGATATTTTTTTAAAATTCTTTTCCGGATCCCTTCTATATATGAATCATCAAAATAAATATCCGTTCTTGGTACACCGACTGACTTTATCTTCTCAATATCTATATCAAACGCATCCGCGTATATCTCTTTCACTTCCGGTCCACTGACACAAACAAGATTATATTGCACATGTGTGGCGGCCTCTACCTTTGGCGACAAAGGAGTTCCTCTTCTTCCAAACATTTTGAAAGCACCACAGGCATGCCATATCTGGATAACTTTCTGTTTTTTCTTTAAAGGAATGTATCTCAGGTAACGATTATAGTCATCCGTAATGATTACTTTACTGGTCATGATCTCCCATATCATATGCAACTGGGTTTTGAGCTCATGTTTACCGGTTTTGGCGCAGATCGTTTTTTTCCCTTTTACCTCCCTGTAAAGCATTTCTGCATTCAGATCAAGTTTTCCGGTAGCCCTTGTACTCAAAAATAACACTTTGTTTTTAACCGGAGCCTTATTAAACTTTTGAATAAAATACCTGATAATCCTGTCATTACGATCACGCTCAGGCCAGGGAAGCATTTTTAGTCTGCATTCTGCCGGATTACGCAGCAGCTCCGGCATATTAAGGTCTGCATATTCAATGGCGCCCTTTATATTACTGCCTGGACAGTGATTTCCTCCATGATATCCGCAGCAGTCATCTGCCATATCAATCTTTCTAACCATCTGCCGGTCATACAATCTGTATATGCCCTTCCGGCAGAAGGATTTCATATAATGATCCAGAGGAACAGTCTTCTCAAAATCAAAGTTGCGAAGAAAGCTTATCCGGAAAAAAAGGCAGCCCATTGTATCGGGAAATTGAATATCTGAATGATATCTGATAAAGTATTCCTGTGATCTGAAAGCTTTTGATACTGCATAATCTGGTATCGTACACCTGTAATAATCATGATACAGCTGCTCAATAATAAAATCACATTCCCTCTGGCAAAAGCTCCGATAGACTTTCTTCAGGGCATATTTCATATAATATGCCCCTGAATTATTAAACACTATATATTCTGCTTTTGAAGTACAGGCATACTCCAGTACTTTATAGAAAAAAACACTTTCATTCTCCTCATCAATATAGATGATATTGCCGGTACTTAATTCTTCCTTCTCCACAATTTCTCTCATATGAAGAGGCGCAAGAATTCTGAATGAAACAAAATTCTGGGAAATCAAACTATCCAGAACCTTAAGAAACATATCTTGTTTAAAGAGGTCTCCGTAAAGAGCTATAATAAAAATGGCATTTTCAAAGACTTCTTCATAATTATCTCTGAGACAGAATAGATTATATTCAGGATATTTTGACATTAAACCGCACACATTGCTTGAGTTCATCATTGCCAGCCTTTTACTTAAAGCCTCAGAGGCAATACGAATCACTTCCGGATCGGATACCCATAGCTTTGAATAAAACTGCTCAATCAGAAAATGAACTTCCCGTCGGTCAATATCCTCCATATACTGCTTTTCAAGGTTCCGGAGTTTCTCAGCCGCCTCAGCTGTGGTATTTTCCCTGTCTTTCATAAAACTGGCATGTGCAGATGCTCTTATCAGTTCATGTGCTTTCATCATGTCCTGAAGCTTAGTCACTGAGGGAATACCTGTAGCTGCATCATGTCCTTTTTCAAAAGACTTTCGGTAATGATATACTATTTTATCTAGTCCTGCAATGATGCTGCAATGGTAAACGTAGGACAAAAGAAAAACGCCGTCTTCAGAATAAGTGATATTCGGAAATTTCAGATCATACCGCTGGATAAGTTCTTTTTTAAATAACTTGTTACTCAGAGCATAACTCCATAACAGATGATAATTATACTTATCAATTCTGTCCTGATCCAGTACTTCATCAAGAATATGTTGCTCTGTAGGAATATTATTGGCAATATAATCAAAATTAGCTATAACCAGGTCGGCTTTCACCGACTCTGATCTCTCGCACATTTTTTCCAGAGCATCCCGGACCAGAACATCATCGGAATCAAGGAAATAAATATATTCGCCTCCGGCAGCTTCCAAACCGCGTTTTCTGGCCTGCGCGACTCCCTGATTCTTCTGATCAATCATCTTTATATTATTATACTTGGCCTGGTATTTTTTTATAATATCCCCTGTTCTGTCCGTAGACCCATCGTTTACTATTATAATCTCAAAATTTTTATATGTCTGTGATAATACACTGTCAATAGATTCCTCCAAATACAATTCTGCATTATATGCCGGAACTATCACACTTACATTCATTTCATTTACCCTAATTAAAGTCTGCTTACAACATGGTACAACTTTATATTATCAGTTCCTTTTGAATACTATATTTCCCGCCCATTCCAGATCAATTTTCTCAAAATCTTCATTGAAACCGGGTTTCAGGAAATTTATAAACCGTATCTCAGACTGTCGATAAAACTCCTGATTTATAGGTACTCTGCCGATGCCTTTCTTTTCAAAAAATAACATAAAATACATATCATGTCCACTGTAATCAAACAAAATATTCATCAGTTCGTCATCTTCCATCTCTTTTTTCAGCTGACGGATATATTCAATCTTCATGAGCTCAATAGCTCTGTCATCCATATGATTATCATAAATCATAATCTTCTCTTTCAAGTCATTAATATTATCAGTTAATCGTTTTTTGTAGCCGGACAAATCACCCAGACTGTGCAGCAGCTTTTTACTCTCGTCCTCAATTTCCGGGGTCATGAGGATGGCCAGCTTCTTCTTACGGTCAATATAAACACATGGATAGGTTAGAGGGGCTGCAAGATTACAATTGTCACACCGGAAGAAGAAAACATTATTTTTAAGGATATCTTCCTTCATTCGGGGCTTTTCGGAAACATTGATCACCTGATACTTTTTTATCTTTTTTCTCTGCCCGCATTTAGGGCAGGCCATCTCTTCTATTGTCCATCTGGTTAATTTTTTCTCATTCATAAAAATCTACCTCAATAAAAAATTTATGTCAACTAATTATATAATATAGTTGACACATTATCCTCTTGTATATATAATACACCAGAACCTGTTGTTTTGTCGAGAGGTATGTCGAGGTGAAACATGAAAAGCAATTCCACAACGTCTGAAGAAGGGATGACTTCCAGACAAATAACCCTGACCGCCGTTATGGCTGCCTTTATCTGTGTACTGGGTCCTCTGTCAATCCCGATACCGGTCAGCCCTGTACCAATTTCTTTTACCAATCTGGCTGTTTATATTACCGTTTGCCTCCTTGGGTGGAAACTCGGGGCATTAAGCTACCTGATCTACCTGATGATCGGGCTGTCCGGACTACCTGTCTTCTCCGGTTTCTCCTGTGGTTTCGGAAAGCTGTTAGGACCGACCGGCGGGTACCTTATAGGTTTCTTTTTTATGGCAATTATCTGCGGCCTGTCCTTTGAGAAGTTTTCCGGTCCTGTCGGGCAAGGTCTGGGCCTGATCCTGGGTTCTGCCGTAAACTATATATTTGGAACTGTCTGGCTATGCTATGTGGCACATCTGACCTTTATACAGGGATTATGGGCAGGAGTAATACCATATATTCCCGGAGATCTGATAAAAATAATTATTGCGGTAATTACAGGGCCTCTCATTAAAAAAAGACTGACAGCCGCCGGATTATTCGGAAATTAATATGGCGGCATCCTGTAATCAGCCACTCAACGTCACGGTTTTTTCCCAAGTGCAGATAACATACAGGTAAAAAAAGATATGCTGACCGGCAAAGGCCGATGTCAGCATATCTTTGTCATTTTTTAATATATTCATTCCGGCTCCGCCGGTTTTTATCCACTATTCCCGCCCTGATAAGCTGTAATAATTCTTCTCCACAAACAAAATCGTATCGATCAGATCATCCACTGACCGGTAACCGTATCTTGCAAACATGATCTGCCAGTCGATAAGCAGGGATAAGGTAACTGCATGACGCCTTGCATTGATGTCCTCTATCACGTCAAAGTCCGGATAAGGGATCACACTGGCACTCCTGAACCAGTTAACCATGGAAGCATAACCCACAGAATCTACCATAATCTCATCAAAAATACTGCGGCGCAACCCGTTCTGATCCTGATATCTCAGTTTACAGTCTTCATTCCAGCAGCTGGTAAATGTGAGGAAATAAGTATAATACATCCTCTTGATGGTTGCCAGAAGATATGCCTTAAAGGAATACCTGTCTTCCTCAGTGGAAAAAGGTTTAAAACAGGCTGCGGCATACTGGGAGATCAGATTCCCGGTGAGATATCCCAGATCATAACCAAAGGGTCCCATAAAGGAAAACTCCATATCGATCACTTTCATCTCATCATCGGATGCCAGAATATTGGATGTATGGAAATCTGCGTGGATCAGGGCATCGGCATGGCTCATATAAGACCTGCGCAGCTTGTAAAGCTCTGTCACATAGCGGCTGTCACGGCTGAACTGTCCTGCAAAATGAGCAAACTCCGAACCCAGCCTGTCCTCCAGCGGTTCCCGGAACATATCAAGAAACATACCGTCCTCCATGATCTTACGCATGGATGTATTATCAAAACGGTACATCAGCTTCCGGTACTCTTCCCGGTCCAGATAATACTCGGAGGTATAAAAATCAGTCTTCGCAAGGCACTCTCCGCACATACGTCCTAAATTTTCAAACTTTACGTTATTGTTGAGCTGAAACCTCACGATCTGCAGGCAGGATACATCCTCCATGACAAAGACATTATTCTCCTGGTCCTGGAACATCAGTGCGGGAGTATACTCGGGAACAATGGAATAACGGATACGCATACTGTCATATTCCAGTCTGTTCCGGTTTATATCCATAGGCATCTGCGAAACTCTGGCGATGGGAAGCCCCTGCTTTACCACATAAGCTTTCCCCGGCATCTGCACACGGAAAATATGATTCACATACCCGTCACCATCTTCTTCCTCACTGCCTTCTCCAACCATGGAGACCTTGGCCGGCACCGTTTCATCAAACCCGGGCATATGGTCCTTCAGATATTCAATTATGTTATCCTTGGAAAGTGTAAACATTTCTTTTCTCTTTTATATCTGCCCGTCCTAAAACATGAACTAAGTAAGGCATCCGTACAGTCTCATTAAGACCGACACTGCAATCCTATATATTTTTTTTATTATATCGTGTTTTATTACTGCAGAAAAGAGAAATCTTTGTTATGGGCTGTTAATTTTTTATTGGTGCGCTTCCGCAGTCATCTATCGTAAAAGCATAATTTTTTTTGAATTTAATCACAAAAAAACTTGCAAAAATATAATTTCCATGTATAATGGTTTTTAACTTGCATTTCTGCTGATATAGTTTTCTCCCGGCAGGATGATAATTGCAAATGATAATCTACAGGGAAATGCGCAGATCAGGACTTCGGTGGTCAAAAGTATTCTTTTTCAGAGAGCTGTCTTATGGTGGGATGACGGCAGGGATCGTATTACCGGTATCGCCTGTGAGCAGTCCGGATGAAATAACAGTAGTCCGGAACGGGAACTCCCGTTACAGAGTCTGATATTGTTTGATATCTTGAGGGCACGTCAGTGAATGAGAGTGGTACCGCGGATATAAATTCGTCTCTTAATGCATCAGTTTGCGTTAGGAGTTTTTTTTATGCCCGGCAGCCGCAGAAAATATGGAGGATATTTATGAGTAATTTAGTTGAAATCAGATGGCATGGAAGAGGCGGACAGGGGGCCAAGACCGCCGCACTGCTTCTGGCAGATGTCGCTTTCTCCACAGGAATGTATGTACAGGGCTTTCCGGAGTACGGTCCGGAAAGGATGGGGGCTCCCATCACGGCCTATAACCGGATCAGCACCTTTGCCATCCGCAACCATTCCAACATCTATGATCCCGACTATGTGGTGGTGGTGGATGAGACCCTTCTGGATTCTGTCCATGTTACGGAGGGCTTAAAGGAAAGCGGAGCAATAATCATAAACACCTCACGTCCCGCAGCAGAACTGATCCCGAAGCTTCAGGGTTACCAGGGCAGCGTTTATACCATTGACGCCAGGAAGATCTCACTGGAGGCTCTGGGAAAATATTTCCCCAATTCTCCCATGCTGGCTGCCATCGTCAAAGTCAGCGGCATCATGGATGAAGATAGATTTTTAGAGGAAATGAGAAAGTCCTATGCCCACAAGTTTGCTTCCAAACCGGAGGTCATCGAGGGCAATATGAAGGCGCTCTCCCTGGCACTGCAGGAGATACGCCCGGCGAAATAACCGGCCGGAGTGACTTCGACTGACCGGCTGGTAAGAGGCAGGTTTGAAAGTCATATATAACATCGTTATAAAACCGCTTTTATAGATAAGAGCAAAATGCAGGAGGAAATAAAATGAATTCAGATATCAGCAAATTAGGTGTTGATGTAAAGTGGCAGGATCTGACCCTGGGCTGCACCATCGTCGGCAGCTGTACCTCAGCTGCCTTCAACACCGGCGAATGGAGAGTTGATACACCAAAATTTATCGAAGAAAAGTGTAAGCAGTGTATGCTCTGCGTACCTGCCTGTCCGGACAGCGCCATACCTATGGAAAACGGCAAACGTCTGGATTTCGACCTTGACCACTGTAAGGGATGCGGCATCTGTGAGAAGGCCTGCCCCTTTGACGCGATCATCATGATGAAGGGGGTAAAATAATATGGCTGTAAAAGACAGACTTTCCGGCAACGAAGCAGTGGCTTATGCCATGCGCCAGATCAACCCGGATGTGATGCCCGCATATCCCATCACACCATCCACGGAGATTCCCCAGTACTTCACAGCTTTTGTGGCAAACGGCCAGGTGGATACAGAGTTCATCCCCGTAGAGAGTGAACACAGTGCCATGAGCGCCTGTATCGGCTCAGAGGCAGCCGGCGCCAGGACCATCACCGCCACCTCTTCCTGCGGCCTTGCCCTCATGTGGGAGGTGTTAAATGTAGCAGCCTCCGACCGGCTTCCCATCTGTCTGGCCCTGGTCAACAGAGCCCTTTCCGGTCCCATTAACATCAACTGCGACCACTCCGATGCCATGGGTGCCAGAAATACCGGCTGGATCCAGGTATTTTCGGAAAATAACCAGGAGGCCTATGACAACATGGTTCAGGCTTACCGGATCGCCGAGCATCCCGATGTCATGCTCCCCATCATGATCTGCCAGGACGGTTTTATCACCAGCCACGCAGTAGAGAACATCACATTGCTTGAAGATGAAATCGTAAAGGATTTTGTCGGGGAATATAATCCGGAGCATTATCTGCTCAAAGACGGCGAATCCATAGCCTACGGTCCCTATGCAGTGACAAATTATGTCATGGAGGCCCGCCGGGCCCAGATGCAGGGGCTTAGAAACGCGAAACAGGTTGTCCTTGATGTGGCAGATGAATTTGCCCGCATCTCGGGAAGACAGTACGGCTTCTTTGAAGAATATAAGATGGAGGACGCCGACTATGCCATGGTGATCATCGGCTCCGCCGCCGGAACAGCAAAAGACACTGTTGACCTCTTAAGAAAGCAGGGGATCAAAGCCGGAATATTGAAGATCCGACTCTTTCGGCCTTTCCCGGCAGAAGAGATCGCCGAAGCTCTGAAAAATGTAAAATACCTTGCCGTCATGGACCGGACCGAAGATTTTAACACCAACTGCGGTCCTCTGGGAGCCGAGGTGAAAGCCGCCCTGTATAATAAAGGCCTCCATCCTTACGTCCTGAATTACTGTTACGGCCTGGGAGGACGTGACGTGACCGTGAATAGTCTCAGCTCTGTATTCAGTGACCTGATGGATATCGACAGGACAGGAGAGACAGGAGAGACCTACCGGTATCTGTCTGTAAGGGAATAACATGGGTTATCAGATGAGAGGAGATAAAAATGGCATATAATTTAAAACAGACTTTAAATAAAGAAGAACGTCTGGCTCCCGGCCACAGAATGTGTGCCGGTTGCGGCGGAACCATCGGAATCCGCAATGTCCTGCGGGGACTTCATGAAGGAGACGAGGCAGTCATCACCTGTGCCACCAGCTGTCTGGAGGTTTCCTCCTTTATGTACCCCTATACCGCATGGAAGGATTCCTTCATCCATGACGCCTTTGAGAACGCCGGCGCCACCTGCTCCGGGGTTGAGGCAGCATACCGGGCACTAAAGAAAAAAGGAAAAGTAAAAGGCACCCGCAAATTTATCGCCTTCGGCGGTGACGGCGGTACCTACGATATCGGTTTCCAGTCTCTTTCAGGGGCAATGGAACGTAACCATGATATGGTCTACGTCTGCTACGACAATGAAGGATATATGAATACAGGCATCCAGCGGTCTTCCGCCACCCCCATGTACGCAGACACCACCACCACCCCCGTCGGCTCGGACTCCGACGGAAAGATCCAGAACCGCAAGGACCTGGCTCAGGTAATTGCAGCCCATAACATCCCTTATGTGGCCCAGACCACCTTTGTAAAGAATTTCAAGGACATTCATGTTAAATCTGAAAAAGCCATCTACACACCGGGCGCTGCCTTCATGAACGTGCTGGCTCCCTGTCCCAGAGGATGGCGCTATGATATGTCAGATATTCTTAACATCTGCCAGCTGGCGGTGGATACCTGTTTCTGGCCTCTCTTTGAGGTGATCGAGGGGGAATGGATCGTCAACTATACCCCGAAGAAGAAGCTTCCCATCGAAGACTTCCTTCGTCCCCAGGGCCGTTTTAAACACCTCTTTAAGCCCGGCAAAGAACAGCTCATCGCGGATATCCAGGCCGAGGTGGACAGACGGTGGGACGACCTGCTCAAGAGAGCCAAATAAAGGGGCACCCAAGAGAAGCAGGGAAACGGACACCCTGCAATGTAAGATTTATTATCTTGATCTATAACTGTCATTTATCCGGGGGCTGCCGGCAGATGCGGCAGCCACCGGATAAATGACCTT
>JAFRHL010000019.1 GCA_017433295.1 Eubacterium sp. | reverse complement strand
AGTCGGAGTTAGCAATTAGCTCAGTGAAGTGGGTCGGGGTTTGCGATGAACTCTCTGTCCGGTCATCTTTAAAGACAGATCCATTCATTCAACCGTACATGACATAATTTTTTGAATATATTGGATGTCTGAACAGTAACCGCCAGCGCAAAAATGGGTATAAAAATAAGGCCTGGCAATTGCCAGGTGCTCCGGAGGATGTTATAATCATTAAGAACGTACTATAGTATCCTTCGGGGCTATGGTCTTTGCCGTCATCCTGTTGCCGAAGGATGGCGGTTTTAAAAATGTAAAAGAGCCCGTATTAAGGTCCTTGTAAATTCACCGAGAAATAAGAGATGGAATAGTGAGCGAGAAGATGTTATAAAGACTTTTTTAGGAAGATAAGCGGAAATCCTCGGTTATTCATAAAGGCTTAAGGATTAACTATATATCTGTTGGTGCAACATTTCCTCTGGTTCCGTTGTTTATCTTATAAAGGATAATCATTTTATCGGAATCTGATGAACAGGTTTTTGTATTTTTGGAGGTGTAATTATGAAAAGATATTTCAGGCTGGCAGTAATGATATCAGTTGTTCTTGCCATGTTAACCGGCTGTTCCGGTTCAAATTTGTCCGGAAACAGAGAATCCCGGTCTGCGGATTATGACAGCTATCAGGTCGATTCCAATGATTCCGGAGGAAGCTATAAGGCGGCATCGGGGGATCAGGGCTTTGAAGCCGAAGAGGCTGAGTCTGCAGAAGCTTTGCAGGCGGAGCCGGGACAGCAGAAGCTGGAGGCTTCCGGGGACCAGCCCCAGGCAGATGGCCAGGAGACGGAAACCAGCCAGGATGGGACCACAGGGGCAGCTGCCGATACAAAGAAAGAGAAAAAAGAAGAAAAACTGGTTTATACTTGTAATCTTACTATTGAGACAACATCCTATAAGGAAACCATGGAGGAGATCGAAAAGCAGATCAGAGAGTTTTCTGGAATTATTGAAAGCCAGAATGAGTATGATAATGATTCCGGCTGGTACATAGACGGCCATCAGAAGACATCAGGAACCATGGAATGTACCATTGTGGTGAAGGTTCCGGCTAAAGATTATCAGGCTTTCCTGAAGGCTCTTGACGGCAAAGGGAAAATGACGAATAAGTCCATGGATGTGACCAACATCAGCAGAACCTATTATGATACCCAGGCGACCATTGAGTCCCTGAAGATCCAGGAAAAAAGGCTGATGAAGATGATGGACGAGGCGAAGACCATAGATGAGATGATCACGGTGGAAAAAAGGCTTACGGAGGTACAGACCCAGCTTAACCAGTATAAGACCAGGTTAAGCACCATGGATACTGAAGTGGCTTATTCTACAGTGACCATGACCATCAGAGAGGTTCTGGAATATAAACAGGCTCCAGAGGGCAAGAAGACCAATACATTTATCGAAAGGCTCAATAACACTCTGGAGGAGTCCTGGAGCGGATTTCTCTCCTTCATGGAAGGATTGCTCTTCCTGATCATCAGGCTCTTACCTTTTGCCCTGGTATTTGGCCTGATCTGGTTTGTCACAAGACCCCTTCGCCGCAGGTTTGCCGAACATCGGAGGATTAAGAAAGAGGAAAGAAGGAGAATTGCCAGTTCAGGAAATGAATCAGCCGGAAATGATAAAAAGGAGAAAAAAGGAAGATTCAGATTTGGCAAAGGAAAGAAGGAAAATCAGGCGGACGGGACAGATGAAGACACAAAGGAGGATCCGGATTCCCATAAGGAATAGTTTTTGAAAGAATGAACATAAATAGAGACCCGTGAATATCGACCATAAATGTGCGGCTGCCCCATAAGGTGGACAGCCACACATTTTTTTTAATAAATATTCATAAATTGTTCACATTATTTCCTTAATCTGGTTCATATTTATTAAAAATCCACGTTGCTGTATGGTTTGAAGAGTTTTGGCAAATGTATTACAAGAAGTATGGACAGGAGGAAACTATGGGACAGTTAAAAAAATTCAGGGAAGGTATTTCCGGGAGAACCGGAAAAATAAAAAAGAGAAAGCTCATGGCGGCAGGGGCACTTCTGGCTGCCATCATTTGTCTGGCAGGCCTTTTTGCCAGAAGTGTTTTCTCTTCCAAAAAGAAAGCCTCAGATACCCTGGCTCAATCCTATGAGGTCAGCACCGGCAGCATTGACAGCACGGTTTCTGCCACCGGTAACATTTCCATGGATGATGTAACAGATGTGGTAGTATCCACAGGAGTCCTGGTCAGCAGTGTCCAGGTGGAAAAGGGAGATGAGGTAAAGAAGGGAGATATTCTTGCCAGATTAGATAAAACATCTGTGGTAAGTGAGTTAATTGAGGCAAAAGAGACGAAAGAGGATCTGGAAGACCAGTTGGATGACGATGATCTTTCAGACCTGGAAATCGAGAAGATCAATGGGGAGATCCAGGATGCCAAAAAGAGGATCACTGCCCTTGAAAAGCTGTATAAAAACCCTGTGATCAAGGCAACCGCTGATGGAATCATTACCGCAGTCTATGTCTCTGAAGGAAGTGAGACCAGCAATACCCAGACCAGCTCAGGCAGCTCTTCTGATACTGACCAGACAGATTCCGATTCTTCCGGGTCGGGTTCTTCAGGATCGGGTTCGAATTCAGGAAGTACCGCTTCCGGGTCGTCCTCAGTTTCTGCTGTGAACACATCAATTTCTGGCACCAGGTCCATGGCGACTCTGATGTCGGTTTCTGGCGGAACGTCCGCAACCACCTTGATGTCCAGTTCCGGCTCAAGGCCCACGGCAACCCTGATGTCAATGTCCGCAGCGGATAATGGCAATTCGGCTCCCTCCGATGCAAATGCTCCGGAAACAGAGAAAGATAAAGATACTGATAAGACTGTTGCAGATGAAGGTAATGGAGACACGGGAGCCTCGTCCTCAGGCGGCAGTAACCAATCAGGCGGCAGCGATCCATCGGTCGGTACCGATCCCTCAGTCAGTACCGATTCAACAGCCGGCGCCAATTCGTCAGGCAGCAGCAATTCGTCAGATAGCAACATTTCATCAGACAGCAGCAATTCGTCAGGCGGTACTGATTCAACAGCCGGCGCCAATTCGTCAGGCAGCAGTAACTCGTCAGGCAGCAGTAACTCGTCAGGCACTACTGATTCATCAGGAGCAGCTGATTCATCAACTTCATCGAATACAGACGCTGCTTCCGGCAATCAAAGCGGGAGTTCCCAGACAGACGGACAGACTAATACGAACCAGAACGGGAAAGGTACACAAAATCCGGGGTCAGGATTCGGGGGAGGTATGTCTTCTTCCGCTTCCTCCTCAGGTTCTTCTTCAGATTCAAGTCAGGGCACGACAGAATTCTACGGAACTTATAAAGGGGCTGCATTTTCTATCAATACCATGCAAAATGTATCCGTTACGGTGAGCATCGATGAGCTGGATATATTATCCATTGAGAAGGGACAAACGGCCAAAGTGACTCTGGATGCACTGGAGGATCAGGTTTTTGAAGGAACTATTTCAAAAATCTCCTCTACAGCCACCGCAAGTAACGGTAACACAAAATATGATGTGGAGATTACAGTGCCCAGAGATGATAATATGATGGACGGAATGAGTGCTTCAGTGGTAATTGTTACTGACAGTGCTGAAAATGCGCTGCTGATACCGGTTGCGGCAGTTCAGGAGCAGGGAGAAAAACAGTTCGTCTATACCAGCCGGGATAAGGACGGGAGCCTGTCCGGCCGGACCGAGATTGAGACAGGGCTTTCTGACGGTACAAATGTGGAGGTCAAAAGCGGATTATCGGAAGGTGACACAGTTTACTATCAACTTGTTTCAAACGAAGATTCCCAGAATATGAGGGACTTAATGATGCAGCAGGGACCGGGAGGCCCCGGAGAAAGGCCGGACGGTAATTTCGGAAACGGTAATGATGGTCCTCCTTCCGGTGGCGGAAATAACAGCGGAGGGCCCGGAGGAAATGGCGGAGGTGATCACTGATGTCAGAAAAAATGATCCTCCTTGAGGATGTCTCTAAAATCTACCGGATCGGAGACAATGAGGTAAGAGCCCTTGACCACGCCAGCCTTTCCATCAGTAAAGGGGAGTTTGTCAGTATTATCGGGCCCTCCGGCAGCGGAAAATCCACCATGATGAATATTATCGGCTGCCTGGATACACTGGATGAAGGCAGGTATTATCTGGAAGGACAGCTAATCGAAGAGTATTCGGAAAAACAGCTGGCCCGTATCCGCAATAAGAAGATCGGATTTATCTTTCAGAATTTTAACCTGATCGGGAACCTGACCGCCGGGGAAAATGTGGAATTACCCCTGATCTACCAGCTGGTGGGGAAAAAGGAACGTAAATCCAGGGTGAGGGAGGCCCTTGAAAGGGTGAAGCTCGCAAATAGGGCGGACCATAAGCCTACGGAGCTTTCCGGCGGCCAGCAGCAGAGAGTCGCCATTGCCAGGGCCCTGGCTTCCGGACCGTCCATTTTACTGGCGGATGAACCCACGGGCAATCTGGATTCCTCCACCGGACAGGAGATCATGCAGCTCTTTCATGAGCTGCATGGACAGGGAAATACCATTGTACTCATCACCCACGATGAATGGGTGGCTGACCAGGCCCAGCGGAAGATACGGATAAAAGACGGGCATGCATGGGAGGTGGCAATATGATCCTTCAGTCGGCCAGGATGGCCTGGAAATCCATAGTGGCCAATAAAATGAGATCCTTTCTGACCATGCTGGGCATTATCATTGGTGTTTTTACCCTGGTGGTCCTTGTCTCCATCACTTCAAGCGCATCCGATTCCGTGACAGAATCCATCAGCAGCCTGGGTTCCAACTTGTTTTCCGTCAGCATCAGTGATGATAAGGGCAAGCCCGTCCGGCTGGATGACTTAAAAGACCTGGCCGGGGAGGAGTCCCTGGCCCTTGTTGCACCGGTTTCCCAAAGCTCCATGGTGATCAATCAGTCCGGAGATGACGAGGAGACAGCTACAGTTTACGGCACCACCGGGGATCTTTTTACCATACAGAATAAATCTCTGGCAGCAGGACGTTTCCTGAAATCAGTGGATCTTAGCAACCACAGCATGGTGGCGGTGGTCAGCAGCACCACCGCTGAAGAATTTTTCGGCAATGTCAATGTGGTGGGACAGAATATAACCTTAAATGGGATGGACTACCAGATCATCGGTGTCCTGAAAGAGGAAACAAACACCATGTCCGCCATGATGGAGGAAACCTATGATGTTTATATTCCCTTTACCACCCTTATCAGGACCGGTACCGGTCTCTCCTCCAATATCACCAGGTTTTATGTTTCCTCTGCCAGTGAAGAATCCATGGATCAGGCAGAAACTGCTTTAAAGACCTGGCTTCTTTCCCGTTTTGAGAATGATGAGGATGCTTATAAGCTGATCAATCAGTCCTCTGTGCTGGAAGTCATGGAAGATGTAAACGGGACCATGACCATGCTTCTTGGTGGCATCGCCGGAATCTCCCTGCTGGTGGGGGGCATAGGGATCATGAATATCATGCTGGTTTCCGTGACGGAGCGGACCAGGGAGATCGGCATCAGGAAGGCCATCGGCGCCAGCCGGGGGACCATTATGCTTCAGTTCCTTATCGAGGCCTTCATTATCAGTCTTTTAGGCTGCGCTGTGGGGATTGTTTTGTCCGGAGCGGCCATGCTGATCATCAACCAGGTGGGAAATGTAAGCTATCATCTGTCAGTAAATATTGTAATCATCGCAGTGGCTTTTTCCATGTTTGTGGGTTTGGTGTTCGGTCTGTATCCGGCAAATAAAGCTGCCAGGAAGAAACCCATTGATGCCCTTCGCTATATCGGATAATTAAAAAATTATTTCCTTGCTAATCATTCTGAATAATTGTATCATAAGTGTATAAGCTGAGTATGACCGGATCTGTATATGTACAGCGGTTAAATATGTGACCGGTATGAACCGGTACCGGATGGAGGATACATTTATGGCAAAATGCAGGCGATGCGGGGCTGTATTTGATTACGATAAGAAAGACGGGGTCTGCCCCAGGTGTTGTTTCTATAACCGGCCGCCGGGGGCACCTCATCGTGATGAGGAATGGATCAGCTCCTACAATGTAGAAGAGAATACCTATGAGCTTCCCAAAAGTATTGTGGAGACGGAAGAGGAGGACACGGGTAAGCTCTTTCACAGAAAGAATCACAAAAAAAAGACAGATTACCGCCGGAAGATCAGCACAAATAAAGATTGTCATACTGAGGGAAGTCATGAACACCGGGAGGGGAAGGATCAAAAAGCCTGGACCCGGTCAGCGGATGCCGGAAAGAAGAAATCTTCCGGAAAGCTGGTGAAAAGACTGGTATTACTCATCGTTGTTCTGGCTATCATCATGACCGTGGGAAAACCATTGCTTATGGAAACAGGTGAAAGGATACACCGGCTGATCACCGGGTCCTTCGGACCCGGATCATCGGAGGATCTGCCCCTTGAAGTGACCAAAAGGACAGCCGAGGAACTGAATGGAGGAATCAGGGTAAGTGATTTAAGTCTTACTTCCGATGGAAACGGTGCTGTAGTCCTTTTTGAGGAGGGGCAGCTTCCGGGTCTTCCCAAAGGGGAAATGTGTATCGGCATCCACCTGTCCGATAATGAATCATCCATCGGTTACAGCGGCATATACTGGCAAAGACCCTACGTTTATGATGGAAAGTATTACAGGAAGCTGGTAGACAAGACATTTATGGATGCCCAGAAACTGAATATCCTCCTTAACACGGAGTTTATGTCGGAATTTATTTCTGACCAGGAGGATTTTGATGGTATGGCAGTGTATTTTGTGGATAAGGATACCGATTTTGTGACACTTTGCGTCCCGGACCAGACCGTTACATTAAATAATGTCCGTTGCAGCGGAGTGGTGCAGATCGAATTGCCGGTTACCCGGAAAGCAAGGGGGGAATAGGATATGAATCAAAATGAATCACAACCTAAAAAAAAGAAACCGGTACGTGGCTTTGTGGTACTTGTGGTCCTGTATCTGATCTTTTCCCTCCTCCCTGCCCTGAAAAACGTGATAAAAGGAGTGGGCAGCGGTATCAGTGAAATCAGTGAGAACACCGGGTTTTATTATGACCTTGAGCTTAAAGAGGCAGAGGTTAAGGATTTGACACAGACCCAGGAATGGAAGAGCGGGATCCTGGCGGAGAAGGTACCGGAGCTAAAAGAGGCAGACTTGAATGCAGAGCCCGGAAGCCGTCTGTGCCGCTTTGATGTGACTGTGCTTAATAAGGGAACCTGTGAATGCCGCTATAATGACCTGGTTTTTCTGGAAAGTGAGGATAATAAGGTCCGGCAGATCTTTACAGATACGAATACGGACACGGATGTGAGGGATACCCGTATGATCCCCCCCGGAAGGGAAGCATGGGTCACAGCCTATGCAGTCGTGCAGCCGGATGCCACGGAATGTACTGTAAAAACATATTGCACAAAGGGGAGTGACCCGGATTCCATCACAGTCCGGATGATTTTTAACCCCGACTAAGTTAAGGCAGGCTCAGTCTGCCCCGGGCCCGGTAGGCATAAGATCCGATCTGGGGGGCAGGAGTCCGAAGGTGTCAGGAGAGGAGATTATGTTTGAATTCACACTTTTAAAAAGTCTGTTTTTTGAGATGGACAAGCACAATATGGAAGGAATCACCGAGACAAAGGTAAAGAAGAGTACCAAAAGGAGAAAAGAGGTACATTATGATACGGTACCTTCCATACACTCCATAACAGCAGAGGAGAGGATCCTGCCCTATGTGGACCGCTATTATTTTTATGTCAATGATGAGGACTATCCTGCCGAACTGAAGGAGCCGGCGGTAAAGCAGGTTATTTATGAATTTTACAAAGAACATTTTCCCGCATATCTGAAGGAAGGATTGCCGGATGACATGACAGACCAGAATATCCTGGAATGCTTCGAGGTTTTTAAAATGCCGGATTACCGCCCCAAACATGCTTTTCCGGGGCTGATCACCCTGGAAGATATCCGCAGCGGAAATGTCCATGACGAGGACAGGCCAAAATATTCATTTCCCGGCCTGGAAATGCTGGGCGTAAGAAAGGAATCATCTGAAGTAGACGGGCCGGTTTATGCGGGCCTTGGCGAATACACCGCCTTTGACGGAGACCGGGATGAAGCAAAAAACAAGATAGAAGAAATGAAAAAGCAGTTCGCCTCTGAACTGGCAGCACTTCATGTTGACAGCATCAGCCTTCCGGACCCTGCCAATGAAACAGGAGAAGACCAGTAGTTCTTGCTGTGTGGAAAGGAGAGAAGCGCATGTTTCGGGAAGTATCTAAACTGATCCTCTATCGTCAGCTTGGGGAGGACAGCATCCTTACCAATCTTACCAGGATATTTAAAAGCTTTGACAGCTGTCATTATCGCAGCGAGGAACTGATCACGGACATTTACAGGGAAGTAAAAAAGCTGCTGGATCTGGGCACCACCTATGGGTTTGATAAGAACCTGTGGCATAATTACCTGACCTTTGTCCTCATTACCAATGAGAATTCTTTCAGCCTGACCAGTGAAAAGGTGGGGGCCAATGACGGCACCGTGAACCATTTTGCTAAAAATGATTTTCAGGTATTCATGAATCTGTTTCATTATGATTTTTCTCCCATCGAAGAAACCCTGGGGATAGACTGTTTTTCCACTCTCCTTCACTACAGGGCCATCGGTAAGAAGGAGAGAATGTATAATAAAAATGTCAGTATAAAGGTGCAGGCTCTCTCAGACCAGCTGGCGGCAGCCGGGAATGTGGATGAGTTCTTTGATGCTGTGACCGGCTTTTACAGGGATTATGGCGTGGGAATGTTCGGCCTGAATAAGGCCTTCAGGATTGATACTTCCGGGGACCGGCTGAGTTTTGTGCCCATCAACAATCTGGAAAAGGTGGTCCTTTCCGATCTTACAGGCTATGAGATACAAAAAAAGAAGCTGATAAATAATACGGAAGCTTTTGTAAATGGCAGGACTGCCAACAACTGCCTGCTTTACGGGGATGCCGGAACAGGGAAGTCCACCAGCATAAAGGCGATCCTAAACCAGTATTATGATCAGGGACTCCGAATGATCGAGATATATAAACATCAGTTTAAGTATCTGTCCGCCATCATCAGCCATGTAAAAAACAGGAACTATCGTTTTGTTATCTATATGGATGACCTTTCTTTTGAAGAATTTGAGATAGAATATAAATATCTTAAGGCAGTCATTGAAGGAGGAATGGAGACAAAGCCCGATAATGTGCTGATTTATGCCACCAGCAACCGCAGGCACCTCATCCGTGAGACCTGGTCCGACCGTTCGGATATGGACGATGAACTGCACCGGTCTGATACGGTTCAGGAAAAGCTGTCTCTGGTTCACCGTTTCGGTATTACCATTAATTTCTCCAGACCTTCCCAGAAAGAGTATTATCAGATCGTGATCAATCTGGCCAGAAAATATCCTCAGATCACCCTTTCGGATAAGGAATTGTGTGCCAGGGCGAATCAATGGGAATTATCCCATGGTGGTATTTCGGGAAGAACTGCCCAGCAGTTTGTCAACTACCTGGCCGGGCAGATCGGATAGAATATGTCTGATATATTCTATATTTATAATAATTATTCATCGGGGATTATTCAAAAAAATAAAAAGAACCGTAAAAAGGAGGAAGCCCATACAATGAAATTATATGGGCTTCAAAATATGAAAAAAATCTTTAGCGACAAGAAATAGAGGGATTTCTTTGTTGCCGATTTTATTATATATTAAGAATGTGACCGAAATATGACTTGTTTTTGAAGATTGTGTGAATCAAATTGATGTGCTTGAATAGGATGCAATTCAATGACCAGCTTTTGAATAAATATTAATTCGGGACGAAAAAATTCCGGAGCCGGTCCCTTGTAAAATAACCGGATAAGGAGAGAAGGGTAATGATTTCTGTTGCGCTTGCTTATTATAATGGAAAAAAATATATCAAAGAACAGCTGGATTCTATATTAATGCAGCTGGAGCCGGAGGACGAGGTGATTATTTCTGTTGACGGGGCTGAGGACGGTTCCCGTCAGCTGTTAGAAGAGTGGGCAGCCGGCGATGGACGGATCCGGCTCACGAAGGGGCCGGGACAGGGAGTAATCCGCAATTTTGAACATGCCCTTGGCCTGTGCAGGGGAGATTATATTTTCTTGTCAGATCAGGATGATATATGGGAAAAGAATAAGGTGAAAAAAGTCCTCCGGGCCTTTTCCCGGTCGGATGCCATGGCAGTCCTGCACAATGCGTCCCAGGTGGATGCCCATGGGAAGCCCAATGGCCAGCCGGATCTTTTCACGATAAGAAAAAGCAATACCGGAATTTTGAAAAATTTCATAAAAAACAGTTATGTGGGTTGCTGTATGGCCTTCCGGCGGGAACTGCTACCTCTGATCCTTCCCATCCCCGGATACATGTATATGCATGATTACTGGATTGGAACGACCGCCGAACTGACAGGCGGGGTTGCCCTGATAAAGGAACCACTGATCCGCTACCGGAGACATGGTGAGAATGTAACCATGATGCATCACGGAAGCCCGGCAGCCATGCTGAAAAAGAGATGGAATATTATTAGGGGACTGTTTGTCCTCAGGAGACGAAGGAGATTGGTATGGAACAGGAAAAAGGGTTAAGGCTTAATAAGAAACATATTTATATTCTCTGCTTTCTGCTTCCCCTGAGCGTAATGATCGGGTGTATGGTATATTATGGGGTGCAGCCCTTTGGAGACAAATCATTTATTATTGTAGATGGACTTCATCAGTATATGCCTTTTTTTTCGGTCCTTTATGATAAATTAAAGGGGGGAGACAATCTTTTTTACAGTTTTCGTATCGGACTGGGTGTAAACTTTCTGTCCTTGTTTGCCTATTACTTGTCCAGTCCCCTTAACCTGGTTATTTTATTGTTCAGAAAAACCAGTCTCAATATGGCCGTCAGTATGCTTGTGACACTGAAGATTGCCCTTTCCGGTCTTACTGCGGGGATTTATTTTTATCACAGGAGCAGACGTCCGGATCTGTCGGTAGTGGCGGCGGCCTGCCTGTATGCCTTAAACAGCTATATGGTAGGTTACAGCTGGAATGTTATGTGGCTTGACTCCATTATGATCTTTCCCATCATTATGATGGGGATCGAGATACTGATAGAAGAGGAAGATGGAAGGCTTTACTGCCTTGCCCTTTTTTATGCTCTTTACTGCAATTATTATATTGCCTTTATGATCTGTATTTTTTCAGTCATCTGGTACCTGCTTTATCCTTTCAGGAATTATGGGCAGTTTTTTTTAAGAGGCTGTGCCTTTGCTTTTTACTCTTTGCTGGCCGGGGGTCTGGCATCTGTGCTCCTGATCCCGGCATATATGGGTATCAAACAGACAGCATCGGGCGGAGAAATGATGCTGCCATCCCATGAATGGCTGACTGGTTTTGGCGACCTGATGACCAGGCAGCTTGAGATGACGGCTCCCATCAGTCATGATAACTTTGACGGAAACATCAACCTTTATTTCGGGATATCTGCTCTTTTTGCCTTGTTTATGTATCTGCAGATTGGGGAGATCAAACTGGTCCGAAAAATAAAAGCCGTCCTTCTTCTTGGCTTTTTATACCTCAGTTTTAATGAAAATATCCTGAATTTTATCTGGCATGGTTTTCATGACCAGTACGGGATTCCCAACAGATTTTCTTTTCTTTTCGGCTTTGTACTGATCTGTATCTTTGTGGAGGTGCTTGATCACCGGGAGGAGGTGAAAAACCGGCATACAGTGGTTTCAAGCGCCCTGGGAGTGGGAATGCTCTATCTGAGCCGGTCATATGCGGAAACTCCGCTGGAAGATATCGTTTACGGTGCGGCAGGTATGCTGTTCGTCTTTTACGGAACCGTTCTTCTGCTTATGACTATGGACCGGCGCAGAAAAATATGGTATATCCGTTTATTCTGCATGGCTGCCGTGGTTGAGATCTGCGCTTCCGCCGTGATGGGCTTTGGCAGCATAGGGCAGATCAGTGTCAGCAAGTTCTTTTCAGGAACAGAAGATATGGAGGAGGCTGTGGACGAGCTTTCAGACGGAACATTTTATCGTTCTGAGCTGGCGGACGCAAAGTTAGTGGATGAGAGCTCCTGGTACCGCCTGAACGGGATCAGCCTTTTCGGGTCTACTGCCATGGAAAACACGGTAAATATCATGGATAATCTGGGATTTTATACCGGCTGTAATGAGTATCTTTATAAGGGGGCGACGCCCCTTACGGATGTCATGCTGGATGTCAGGTACCTTTATTTCCATCCGGAGGATACGTTAAAGACAGACTATGAATATAAAAAGAGCTTTGGTAATTTTTCTGTCTATGAAAATCCTGTAAAGAACATTTCAGTGGGTTATGTAACAGACCGTGCTATCAATAACTGGTATTATGACAGCGCTTATCCTTTCCGGGTCCTGAATGATTTCAGCTATCAGGGCTATTCTTATGATAATATTTTTAAGACTCTTGATGTTCCGGAGCCGGTCACGAAGGGATGCAGGGTTGAAAAGACCAATGACGGAGAATACCACTTCTTTTATGATAGATCGGACGACAATAATATTGTATTTACCATTCCCGTCAAAAAAACCATAGATAAGCTTTACCTCTTTTATGATGGTACCCAGGTGGAACGTGTCCGGATAGAGGTAGACGGGGAGAGTGTGATCAGCGGAGACAAGGATGGCTCCATGCTTTATGTGGGTCAGGTGAAAAAAAACAGCAGCCTGCTTGTCCATATGAGGTTGAAGGGCGAGAACAGCGATGGTTATATCCGGTTGTCAGCAGCAGATTTTGACGTAAAGCAGTTTAACAGGCTTACAAAGGTTATGACCGGACAGGCATTCAAGGTAAGCCGCTGGTCCTCCGGGTACATGGAAGGTACAGCCGTGGCGGGACCGGATCAGATGCTTTTCTTTTCCATACCCTATGATAAAGGATGGAAGATCCTGGTCGATGGGAAAAGGGCAGATCCTGCTTTTATAGGAAATGCATTTCTTGCGGTGGATCTCCCGGAGGGTGAGCATAAGGTAAGTATTAGTTATACGCCTCCCGGATTTGCGCCCGGCTTAAGGCTTTCCCTGTTTTCTCTGGCTGTTTTTATTACCACCTGTATCGCTGCCCCATTTATCAGAAAGAGGAGGGCAGCGAGATCAAAGAGGAAGAGGGTGAGGTCTAAGAGGAGGACAGCGGATTCAACGCAGCCCCCACAGACGGATTCCATAAGCCAGCAGGGCTCCGGGGACACCCAGGCAGCAGGAGAACAGGGCTGTGGCCCCATTGACTGATACATGAGTGACTATATCCCTGCTCAAACAGAACAGGTTGAAAAAATGTATAAATAAAAGACCGGAGATTCCGCGGCCGAAAAAGGCCAGAAGGATCCCCGGCCTTTTTTTTATTTCATTGATAATGAGAAGAAAGAACAAAATAACTGACAGGAGCAGCATAATCTGGTTTTGGTCCATAGGTGCCTCGTACATCCTTTGTTAATTGCTATGTGATGAGGAAGGGAATTATGACTGCCTTTATGACAGCCTGTGAAAAGAAATCTTTCTGCCGTTCCTGTGTATGCTGCAAAGGATGTCAATGCGAAATATCTCAATAAATAGAAAAAATGTAAAATAATACTAGACAAATATTAATATATATGGTAATATATGGTTGCTCGGGAATGAGAGGTGATGTTATGGCTACAGTCAGGCTTGGGATTGAGGGGGAATACGGAAGAAGAATGAGGAGGTTTCTGGAAGGACATCTGGATCAGAGTATAAGGCTGCGTCATTTTACAGATCCCGGCCAGTGGCAGGGACCCGGGGACCCGGAAGAACTGATGGTCCTTGAGCAGTCCTTTTTCCGTAAGCTGCCGGAGGAAAGGCAGGATGAGCTGATGGAACATAGGACGATCTGGATTTCCGATGTTGAAGAAGCAGGCACATACTATCGTTTTCATCCACCGGACAGACTCATGGAGATGATCCAAAAGGAGACCGGCTTTTCCGGTACTCTTTCCGGTGAGACAGATGAAAGCTGTGAAGTCGTGGGCTTTTTCACTCCATACTGCGATTCCTTGCTGATTTCGGCCGTCCGGGCCCATATGCAGGAGGGAGACCTGTATCTTGGCATGGGGGATATGCGTGATTCAATTCTGTCCGGTGAGGAGACAGGACATATGGGTGATCTTTGCTACTATATCCATCTGAAGGACGACCAGATTATTTCAAGGATCCGGGAATTGAGTGTCCGGGAGGACGGCTGCCATTTTTTACCTTCTGCTGTATCCTTCCTGCCCCTGTCAGAGCTTTCCGAAACAGATTACCAGTGGTTTTTTTCCCTGCTTAAACAGGAGAAAGTCTTTCGCCGTGTCTGTGTGGGCATGGGCTGCGGCATGCTTTTAAGGAGCGGACTGATGGACCGGCTGGACAGGTTTTTTCTGATCAGCAGCAGAACCGACACAAAGGTAGCTGATTGCTGCGAGTATATCATGCAGTCAGTCAGAGCCGGCTGCCAACGGCTCTTTGATCATTGCGAGATTCTGTACAGGGAGGATCTGGACATCAATCCCGATGGAAGACCATCTGCTCCGGTATATGGAAAGTATTGAGGAGGAGCTGTTGATCTGCCGGTGCCGGAAGGAGACAGGAGCAGCCATGAACGGAGGGGATATCATGCTGGATAAATATCAGATCCGCCAGGAGGTGCTGCACCAGCTGGACTGTGATCTGAAAGCGACCGATGAAGCGGTTTACAGGGAAATTGACAGGACCATCCTGAGGGAAGGGCATGCCTGGTACGGCAGTCTTCAGGAGAAAAAGAATCTGAGACAGGAGGTCTTTGATTCCATTCGCCGGCTGGATATTCTGGAGAAGTACCTGAGGGACGAAGAGGTGACAGAGATCATGGTCACAGGTCTTGAACATATTTTCATAGAGCGCCGGGGAGTACTGATAAAAACTCCGGACCGTTTCCTCGATGAGTCGGAGATATACCGGCTGATAGACCAGATGGTGGCGGGGACCAACCGTATGGTCAACGAAACGGTTCCCATTGTGGACAGCCGTCTGCCAGATGGGTCCCGTGTGCATATTGTTCTGCCTCCCGTTTCCCTGTCCGGCCCGGTGATCACCATCAGGAAGTTCCAAAAAGGTGGAATGACCATGGACAAGCTGATCCGTTACAGGGAGTTTCCCGAGACACTGGCCCCTTTGCTGTCCTGCCTGATAAAAAGCAGGTACTCTATTCTCATCGACGGGGCCACCAACAGCGGTAAATCTTCTCTGCTTAATGCCCTTGCGGAATATATCGAACCGGATGAGAGGATCATCACCATTGAAGATTCCGCAGAATTGCAGTTTCATATGGATAATCTGGTCCGGCTTGAGACAAGGGACGCGAATGCGGAGGGGGAAAACAGCATCAGCATGGAGGATCTGATCAAAGCGAGTCTTCGGATGAGACCAAGCAGGATCATAGTCGGCGAGGTCAGGGGCAGGGAAGCGGTGTCCATGCTGATGGCCTTCTCAACAGGACATAACGGATCTTTAAGTTCCATCCATGCGAATTCATGCCGGGACGCTCTTAGAAGACTGGAAACCATGACCCTGATGGGCATGGATATGCCCCTGCGGGCAGTACAGGGCCTGATCGCATCTTCCATCGATATACTTATTCACCTGGGAAGGCTCCCTTCCGGCCGGAGGAAGATACTGGAGATCTGTGAGATCCGGGGCTTTGACGGGCAGGATTATGTTATGAATCCTCTGTTTTCCTATGCCCCGGAGGAAGGGAAGCTCTTAAAAACCGGAGAACTATTTTATACGGACAGGCTGAAAGGATATCATCTTTATGAAAAATATTGCTCTTTCCTGGAGGAATACCATCCCTAAAAGATTCCTTCAGGTGGCGGCAGGCGAGCTCCTGCTGGTCCTGCTTGACCTCTTATGCTATGGGGACCGGATCTGGCTTCTTCCCCTTCAGCTCCTGCTCATTCCTTTCATCAGAGAGTGGGATAAGTACAGGGAAAGGTCTCTTAAAGGGAAATATAGCCGGGGATTCCGGAATCTTCTGCAGTCCCTGATGATATCGGTTCAGGCAGGCTATACCATTGAGAATGCTTTGAGGGCGGCCCTGCCGGAGCTGGAAAAGAACAGCGGAGGAAGAAAGGATCCCACTGTCCCGGAGCTTCGGCGGATCGTTCATGGCATGGATCTGGGAATTCCAGTGGAAGAGCTTTTTAAAATCTATGCCCGCAGGACCGGAAGCGAGGATATCATGCATTTTGCGGGGGTTCTGGAGATCGTAAAGAATACAGGCGGCAACCTTGTGCTGGTCCTGAAGAAGACCATAAGGAATTTCCAGATCAAAATGGATACCCAGAAAGAAATTAAGGTCATACTAAGCGGCGTGGTCTACGAGAAGAACATTATGCTGATGATGCCCCTGATGGTTTTTGCATATATGCGGGTGACGGATCATGAGTATATGTCCTGCCTGTATGAGACTGTTCCGGGCCATATTCTGACCAGCCTGGTACTTGCGGGGACTGCCGTCTGTTACTACTGGACAGAGTCCATGATCAGAATAAATTTTTAAAAGGAGTCAGGGTCAATGGCAGTATTTAAAGGCTTTTCCCGGCGGAAGCATTCGGAAAACAGGCAGGCTGTGAGACGGAAATCATCCAAAATGCCATGGTATGTAAGACCCGGTTCATACCTGTACCGAAGGCTGCCGGCGGGGGTTGGAGGAATTATTTTTCATACTGCGGGAAGGTATTTTATAAGACGTAACTACGAAACGGATGAAGAGACAGCGAAAAGATGCCGGAGATTTATTGAAGAAGAGTTTTCTCTGCTGTTCTGGGGGATTCTGATATTTCTTCTTGCTGCTGCGGGACTGCTGGCAGGCAGACATTTTTCAGAACACAGGATTGTGATAAAAAGGAATCCCTTCGGCCGGGGATCTCTGCAGCAGGAGCTGGTCATCCGTGATAAAGAGGGAAGCACCGCGGCCCAGGTCACCATTGAAGAGCAGGAACTGTCCCCGGAAGGCAGAAAGGTGCTTTTCGCTGATTTCTTTAAAGATCTGGAGAAGAATATGCGGGCCGGGAACCGGTCTTTACAGAAAGTGAATAAACCCCTCCGCTTTGATGATATGCTTACCGGTTACCCTTTTGATGTGGAATACCAGCCGGAAGATTATTCCCTGATCAGGGCAGACGGGATTCCCGGGGACAGGGCAAAGGCTTTAAGGGGCACCGGTACGATAGTTACAAAGATAAAGGTTACTGCCTCATACCGTACCTGGTCAGAAAGCAGAACTTACAAGGTCCGTCTTATCCCGGCTGAAGATAGGACAGGTATTTCTCCTTATGATAAGGTGCTGGCTGAGCTCCGGCGTATTGAGAGGAGAGATCCCGGCAATGATGTTGTATCCTTCCCGGAAGAATTGGAGGGAGCAGTCATTTGCCTTCCCGGTTCCATGGGATATGTCCGGGGTCTTATCCTGCTGGCGTTTTTTCTTCCTCTGCTGCCGGTACTTCGCAGATATTATAAGTTAAAGGCAGCAGGAGAAAAGCTGCTTAAGGAAGAGGAAGAAGACTTTCCGGTGATCGTTCATCAGATGGTGCTTTTTCTTACGGCAGGTCTGTCCGTATCTTCCGCCATCCACAGGATAACGGGCTATTATCTTGAAACCAGGCAGACCGACGGGCCAAGACAGGCCTTTGAGAATCTGCTGTATCTGGGCAGACAGCTGGAGATGGGCACCAGCCAGAGGGAGGTCTGTATGACCTGGGGGAGAAGGAGCGCAAGTCCCCAGTATCAGAAATTGTCCATCGCTCTGACCCAGATACTGGTAAAGGGAAGCAAAGAAGGGGAGCAGATTCTGTCGGCCCTGGAGAAGGAAGCTTTCCAGCAGCGTATGGACAGGGCGAAAAAGGCAGGAAAAACAGCGGAAACAAAGCTGCTGTTTCCCATGGTAGTGCTGCTTTGCCTGGTAATGTTTCTTGTCATGTTTCCTGCGGTGCTCCGTTTTCAGGGATTCTGACAGCAAGAGGCATATACCGGGCAGGGCTCTTAAATCAACGGTTGTTTCGGTTGACTGTCTATATAATTTGAAAATGGAGGATGATGAATATGAAAAAAGCTGTTATGGCATTGAAAAAGCGTATCCCGCCCACTGCCGGAATGGGGGTTGTGGAGGTCATCCTGATCACTGTGGTGCTGATCGGGCTCGTTATCATATTTCAGTCCAATATAAAAGGGATTGTGAGCTCCATCTTTGCTACCATGCAGGCTAATGTAGGAAAAATCCATTGAAGAAGTGGAACGAAAGTGGTCATATTACAGTCTTTTTGTCCATGGCCTTTCTGGTCTTTACGGGCCTGGCCTTCTGTGTACTGGAGGGGATCCACGGGTACATGGAATCCTCCCTGGCAGAGGAGGCATTTGAGGAAGCAGGAAACGAGATACTGGCAGACTACGACAGACATCTTTTTCGGAAGTATCATGTGTTTTTTCTCGATCCCAGAGAGAAAGGGTATCTTAAGGGGGATGCCATATACTTTCTTAATCACTATGGGACTTCCGGCACCTATGGATTTCACTGTCCGGACCTTATTGTAACAGATGAGAAAACTGCGGTGGATGAGAAAGGGTTGTTCTTGCGAAGCCAGATCAGTAAGTATATGACCTTACAAAAGAGAGTCCGGACAGGCAGGGATATCATTCAGCTGCTGCATTCAGTGAAAGACCTGCAGAGAGTGCCCAGGGACAATTTCGGAGATTTCGGTGAGAACATCGGAGAAGAATTACCGCCGGAAGATGACAATGAGGGAGCAGATGAGAATGAAAATTCTGATGGGGAGAATAGCCGGGAGACGGATCCTGAGATAGTAAAGGATAAAAAATCCTGGACTGATCTGCGGCAGCTGCTTAATCAGGTGATTCATTCAGGTGTTCTCCTGTATGCCTCCGACGGGACCGGAAAAATCTCAGATTCCTTTATAAGGAAGGAAGGTCTTCCGTCAGCTGATCTGAGAGGAATTCCTTCGGGCAGAGAAAAGGATATGGCTTTTAGCTGGTATAAACTGTCACGATGCCGGGAATATCTGGAGGTCCTTGACTGTAATGATGCAGGAACAACTGATCTTTCTGAAAACAGGGATCTTCTGGAATATCTTTTGCAATGCTTTTCCTGTTACGGGACTCTCAATAATAAGGAGTCCGGCGGTCTGCTGTATGAACTGGAATATCTGATCGCGGGAAAAAGAAGTGACAGGGACAATCTGAGGTCTGTGGCTGACAGGATCCTGCTGTTGCGATTTATGACTAACTACAGCTTTGCCAGCCGGGATCCCGGAATCCGGGCAGAAGCAGAAGCCCTTGCGGAAAGCCTGACAGATCTTATGGATTTCCCTGACGGCAAGGAAACGGTCTGTCACCTGCTTACTGCCGCATTGAGCTATGGGGAGTCTCTTCTGGAGCTGCATGCATTGTTGGCAGGAGAAAAGGTTGCTGTAAAAAAGGATGCTTCCAGCTGGAACTTAAACTTCGATAATGCGGCAGCCATACTCAGAGAAAAGTCACCCATCAGGCATGTGGATAAGGGGGCTGCTTATAAAGATTATTTAAGGCTGTTCCTATTACTTAAGTGCCGAGATGAAGTTTTTCTATACAGAATGATGGATATTATGCAGGTTAATACGGCATTGAAGGAGCCTGGTTTCAGGATGAAAAACTGTCTGTTTTCCTTCCGGTGGACAGGAGAAATCCAATGTGCCCGGTGGTTTGTGAACCTCCCGGGGATTAAAAAAAGTCAGGATTCGATGTTTGAAGTGAAGCTTTGCAGGGTCGTCAGTTATTGACGGTTCCAACAGATAATTAAATTTTCCCTGGTGAATATCAGTACAGGGGGTGAAGCAGGGTGCTCTGTAAAAATACATTTTATTCTGCAGCGAATGATTTATCGCGGCAGGCAAATCTGTCAAGTTCAAGGAATAAGTCTCTCCAGGCACAAGCGGTCAATCCATTTCAAAAGAGAAAAAGAGCATCCTGCTTTGCCCCCTGTCCTCGTTTTTGCCGGGGGAGTGCCACTGTGGAAGCGGCTCTGCTCCTGCCGGTGTTCTTAAGCGCTGTTTGTGCCCTGATCATGATGGGGCAGCTTCTTCTGGTGGAAGGGGAGATCCAGCATGCAGTTTCAAAAACAGCAATGATCTGCGCAAAGCAGGAATCAGTCAGTGCCATTTATGGAAAAACCGGATCTTCTGATCTCCCGCTGCATTTTGCAGAACCCACAGTTGCTTTTTATTCCGTCTTTCAGGGGTCGGACCTTTGCAGTGGCTGTATTGTCGGAGGAAGCCGCGGCATAACGGTTTCCATGCAAAAACCCCGGCTGGAGGCTGGAAGGATACGTGTTACGGCAGTCTATGCCTTAAAAATTCCGCTGCCATTTGTCGGGAAGCTGTATACGATGAAAAAGGTAAACTCGGTCAGGAGAATGTATACCGGGTATATATTGCACAAAGGGGAAGGCGACGATGACGATGACGACCGGATCGTGTATCTGACAAAGCATGGTTCTGTTTATCACACCAGCTTATCCTGCACCCATATCAGTCTCCGGATCAGCGGCAGTCTGCTGACAGTGAAGAGTCTGGAAGCCAGAGGGGTGCGAAGGTGTGAAAAGTGTATAAAGAAGAACCAGATACCGGAATCCTTATATATCACAGCTGAGGGAGACTGCTATCATTCCAGACTTTCCTGCAGCGGTTTAAAACGTACTGTAAGGGCGGTCAGGCTCAGTGAAGTCAGGGGGATGAGGATATGTGGAAGATGTGCCATGAGCAGCGGAAAATAAGCGGGCGTATTACACTGGAAGCTGCCCTTCTTATACCTGCCGTTATCCTCTGGATGGCAGGGCTTGTTCTTTTTATGGTTTTTTTGCTGGATATGTCCGTAGTAAAAAGTGAGGCCATCCGCATTGCGGATGAAGCCGCCATGATGATGGATAAGGAGGGCGATCTGGAAACGGGAGAATATAAAATCAATCGAAAAAAAACGATTTACCGGTCAGCAGCCCCGGGTTTGGGTACCGGCAGGATCCGAAAGTCCGGATCAGCAAGATTTCAAAAGAGAATAAGGGAGAGGCTTGTAATTGCCTCCTGTACAGGAACAGAAGTGACACCGGGATTATCCTTTGTCAGGGCTTCCGGAACCGTTTCTTACCGCCGGTCCTTTTCAGGTGAACTCCCGGGAGGACTCAGTAAAGGCAGCCGGTTTACCGGGAAAGCAGCGGCGCCCGTGAATGACTGGGAGAGTCTTTTATGGAAAGCTTCCGCCGTGTCTGCGGTAAATAGCCGGGATGCTTTGGAGTAGGTGTTGGGCAGTAAACAAAGACAGAGCGTCATTGATGATTCGGAGGGAAAGTTAGTGGATAAACTGGTGGAAGGCATGCAAGAATTCAGGGTGTACAAAGACCTGGATAATCCTTATTATCTGGATGTTGAATATCATGTATTGTGTCTTAATCAGCCGGAATACCTGGTTCCTGTAAAGATCAGAGATATTAACGGTGACAGGCAGCTGCTGTTTGAAGTGACAGGTATGTGCTGCCTGAAGGAAGAAATGGAAAAGCGGACTCTGAAAAAAGAAGAACTATATGCCCTGATCAATAATATGAAAAGTCTGCTTAAGACTCTGGACAGGTTCCTGCTTGACCTCAGTCAGGTAAGCTTTGAGCCCCAGAATATTTTTAAGGAGAAGGAAGGCTGCTATTGCTGGCTGTATACCCCAAAGAAACAGGACCGTATCAGGGATAATATAGAAAGACTGTTTCAGTGGATATTGACGGTGCTGGATTACGATGACATGAACCTGATCCGGTTTGCTTATTTTGCATATGGCTGTATCAGAAAGCATCCTTTTACGGAAAAAACTTTACAGCTGTGTCTGGATCAGCCTCAGGAATCAGCGGAAGAAAAAAAGACAGAATATAATGAGACTGACCCGGCTGAAAGCATTTATCCTTCCTTTCAGGATTATTATCAACCTGAATATCGCCCCGGTTACAGGGAGCCGGATTCTTTACCGGCCGGAGAAGAGGAGAAGAAGTCTTTGAAAACAGCAGGAAGACTGTTGATATTTGAGATTATATGCATGATCCTGACCCTGATGTTTTTTGTCACATTTATTGTTTTCCTCTGGACGGGTATTCGTCAGAACATGGTAACGAACCTGAAATATATACTGGCAGGAAGTGTTATCGGGATGCTCCTGTGCGGTGACGGGGCCTTCTGCCTTTACCGAAAACGTAAGAAGTTAATAGGGACAGAAGAAACAGATGATTTTGATCCGGGTAAGGTGCCATATCCCTCCTACAACTATTCATGGGAGGAAAAGGGCGGAACAACTGTACTTGGGATCAGAAAAAACATGCTTCAGCCCGCACTGAAAAATCTGGATAGCGGAAAGATATCTGTTATCAAGGAGTTTCCCTACTTCATAGGCAGTAAAGAGGGTATCAATCAGCTTGTGATAAAAGATCCTGCAGTAAGCCGAAGGCACGCTGCAATCATCAGAGGGAAGCAGACAGGCTATTACGACCTTCAGGACCTGCGATCTACAAATGGGACCTGGGTGGGTGAGCTGGAACTGATTTATGAGAAACCTGTGAAGCTGGAGCCGGGGAATCGTATCCGTTTTGCCAATGAAAGCTTTGAGTTCATCATGCTGGACTGTCCGCCGGGAGAAAAGAAAACAGAAATTTATTGAAATTAAATGTATTTCAGTTATAATTGCAGTGAATAATAATAACTGGAGGCATTTATGGTTTTTGAACAGGCACTGCAGAGCTTTTTACTTAAGAAGGGTTTCCGGAGGCTGGAGCATCATACCAGGATCCTGTGGGTAAAAGACCAGGAGACATATCTTGCCCTGGTGGATATTATCCCGGAAAGGCTTCCGGGACAGCCGGAGATTTCCATTCGTGAAAAGGAAGAAGAGATTTGTCAGATTGAAAGGGACATCATGATCCGGTCAGGCAGGAAAGTTGAGCGGCTGACACTGATGATTTGCCGGGACCTCCCGGAACAGACCCGTATCCGGGAAATGATCAATTATCCTGATATCTGGTGGGTCGACAGAAAAAATGCCGAGATCCTGATCTTTGAAAGGCAGAGACCGGATTTTTCAGGGTTGAAGAAGGAACTGGAGGAATTTCTGATCCGATGGGATGAGGGGGAGAAGAGGAGGAATCATCTGGAATTAAAAAGAATGCTTCAGCCGGTAACCATGGCAATAGTGTCGATAAATATACTGGTTTTTCTGGCCCTGTATATAAGTGGGCATGGGGATGATGGTAATTACATCGGCAGGCTGGGGGCGTTGTCCTGGACCGATGTGATCCTGAACGGACAGTATTACCGGCTTTTTGCTGCCATGTTTCTTCATTTCGGAGCGGAACATCTTCTCCAGAATATGATGGTTCTGCTGCTGACAGGAACCCGGCTGGAACGGGCCGTCGGGAAGATAAGATATCTTATCATATACCTGGCTTCCGGAATCGCGGCTTCGGTGGCATCCCTTTTCTTTACACTGCGCGGGACAGGAGATATTGCAGCGGGTGCATCCGGGGCTATATTCGGGATTATGGGGGGAATGATCTGCCTCATTATTAAAGATACGCTGGGGAAAAGAAGGTCTTATATGAAAGAGATCGGCCTGACCGGTGTGATTTTTATGGCAGTCTGCGCTGCTTCCTATGGATTTGTCAATCCGGGTATCGATAACGCAGCCCATCTGGGGGGACTTGCCTGTGGATTCCTGCTGACCTTTATCATAACGCCGGGGTCTTAAGTGGAGGATAATAAAACATATGTATGCAGATCTCGCTTAATACATATATAAAGAAAACGGCTTCACAGGAGCGTTTCTGCTCTATGAAGCCGTTTTTGTTGTTTCCTGTAAAGATTTAAAAAGGATGCGCTTTAATCCCCGAAAGATATTCCGAGATTTTTTGCCTGCTTTATTATGGGATCATCGGGACAAACATATTTCAGTTTTCCTGCGGTTTCATTCAGTGGAATGGTATCTATCTCAAATCCCTTCATGATGACCATTTTGCCATAATCTTCATTTTTGATCAGTTCAGCTGCTGTGACTCCAAGGCGGCTGGATATTACCCGGTCGAAGGGAACAGGACTTCCGCCTCTCTGGGTGTGCCCCGGAATGGTGACCCGGACCTCGCGGCCCGTGGCTTCTTCAATCTGGGCGGCAAGCTCGTAGCTTACGGTGGAATGCTGACGCTTTGCAATTTTTGCCTTGTACTCTTTTTTGGAAAGTTTGGCGTCCTCCACGGATATTGCTCCTTCAGCCACTGCCAGGATGGTAAAGCCCTTACCCTGCTGGGTACGGCGCTCGATGGCGGAGATCACGTGGTTAAGGTTGTAGGGTATTTCCGGGATGAGGATGATATCGGCTCCTCCTGCGATTCCCGCATGAAGTGTTACCCAGCCCACCTTATGGCCCATAAGTTCAACGATAAATACCCGGTTATGGGAGGCAGCTGTGGTATGGATACAGTCTATGGCATCGGTGGCGATATCCACCGCACTCTGGAAACCGAAGGTCATGTCTGTGCCGTAAAGATCATTGTCAATGGTTTTCGGAAGGGAGACCACGTTCAGTCCTTCTTCGCTGAGCATATTTGCGGTCTTCTGGCTTCCGTTGCCACCTAAAACCACCAGGCAGGAAAGCCCAAGATACTGGTATGTGGACTTCATGGCTTCCACCTTATCGAGTCCGTTGGCATCGGGGACTCTCATTTTTTTGAAGGGCTGGCGTGAAGTGCCAAGAATCGTTCCTCCCCGGGTCAGGATCCCGGAAAAGTCCTGGGATGTCATACGTTTATAGTTTCCGTAGATTAGACCCTTATAGCCATCTTCGAATCCGTAGATTTCCACATTTCCCATCATGGTATGGAGACCCTTTACCACTCCCCGCATAGTGGCATTTAAAGCCTGGCAGTCTCCGCCACTGGTCAGCATGCCTATTCTTTTCATTGTAAACCATCCTTTCTTTACAATTCTATCCTGCGGTCCAAAGCCCGTGAAAGAGTGACTTCATCGATATATTCTAATTCTCCGCCGATGGGGACTCCGCTGGCTATTCTGGTGATCTTAATTCCAAGAGGTTTGACCTTCTTGGTAATATACATGGCGGTAGCTTCCCCGTCCAGACTGGAATTGGTAGCCAGTATCAGCTCTTTGATCTTCGGATCATCCCCGGTCAAGCGATCCATCAGCTCTTTAAAACGGATCTCATCGGGGCCCTTGCCAAGACTTGGAACCAGAGTTCCCTGCAGCACATGATAAACACCGCTGTATTGTCCTGTCTTCTCATAGGCTGCCAGATCTTTTGTATGCTCTACTACCATGATCGTACTATGGTCCCTTTTAATACTGGAGCAGATCGGGCAGACATCTGTGTCGGTGAGGGTACAGCAGATACTGCAGTAACGGATCTTTTTACGGGCATTAACAAGGGTTTCGGCCAGATGTTCCACGTGCTCCTCCGGCATATTGATGATATGAAAGGCCAGACGCTGGGCAGATTTGGAGCCGATACCCGGGAGCCTTAGCAGCTCATCGATCAGATTGGTGATCTGGGTGCTGTAATAATTCATCAGAAGCCCAGGCCTCCGCCCAGCCCACCTGTGAATTTGGCCATCTGGGCCTGCTGGTCCGCTTCCATAGCCCGAAGCGCCTCGTTGGCGGCAGCCATGATCAGATCCTGCAGCATTTCAATATCATCAGGATCCACCACCTCTTCTTCCAGGTGGACAGCTGTTATTTCCTTCTTGCCGGAAACTGTTACAGATACCACACCGCCGCCTGCAGTTGCCTCATAGGATTTTTCTTCAAGAGCCTTCTGGGTCTCTGCCATCTGCTTCTGCATCTTTTGTGCCTGTTTCATAAGATTATTCATGTTTCCCGGCATTCCTCCCGGGAATCCGCCTCTTCTTGCCATAATAAACCTCCTGCTATTGTAGTAGTATAAAGTATTTTAATCTCCGGCGCAGAACTCCCGTGACTTTCGTCCTGAGATAAATGCGCCCGGAACGCCGGGGCGTTCCTGATGATGATTATTCATATATGATATCATGATGAATTTTGCTAAGATCGATATAATTCGTCTGTGCAGTATCGATCCGGCCCAGGGTTGTACATTCGAAATGTACTGTTTTACCGGTGATCCGGGCCACAATATCTGAAAGAAGATCAAGATTACGCTGATGGTCTCTTTCAAAATATTTTTTTGACATATCATCGTGTTCAAACAGCAGACGTATCATTGTACTGTCTTCTGATACAACCGGCTTTGCCCCTTTAAGGAAATTCTGCATGGGCATTCCTGTGGCTGCCAGGATCTTTTTCCAGTTAGCAGCTATTTCTTTCAGGTCTGCAGCCTCAGCCGGAGTAAACCTTTTATAAAGATCAGCAGCATCCGTGCTGATCCCGGAGTGACCGGTGTCTGTATTCGAAGCCTGTCCGCCTCCGGGATTCCCCGGAGCCGGAGGGGAGGCCTGCTGCTTTATAAAGCTTCCTTCTGATACCGTCTGTTCCAGAATGCGAAGACGCTCCAGAAGACTTTCGGTATCCGTATCCATCTGGGGCAGACATAATCTGATAAAACCGACCTCCATGAGAACCCTCTTCTGGGTCGCCGTCCGGAGCTGGGCGGACAGGTCGGACAGAACCTGAATATATCTCAGCAGGGTTCCTGTTTCAATAAGCTTTGTCTGCTGTTTTAAAAGAGAAATATTGTCGGATGACATATCGATACTGTTTTCGGTTCCCGTCTGATCTTTCAGGATCAGAAGATTACGAAGATACCAGAGAAAATCAGAAAGAAACTGGGACAGCTCCCTTCCTTCCATAACGGTCCTGTCGATGAGAGATAATACCTGTCCGGTATCCTGCCCCAGAATGTGACATAGCAGCCGGTTGAATACGGTGATATCCACGGTACCCAGAACAGTCAGCACATTGTCGTAGCTTAAGGGCTGGTCCAGATAAAAAGATATACACTGGTCCAGAAGACTTAAGGCATCTCTCATGGATCCGTCTGCCACCCTGGCAATATAACGAAGAGCCTTTTCCTCCGCTTCAATATGCTCTTTTTTCATCAGGTCAGTCAGATGACCGGTAATGGTGTCTGCTGATATCCTTTTGAAATCGTACTTCTGGCAGCGGGACAGGATGGTAACAGGGATCTTATGCTTCTCCGTCGTCGCAAGTATAAAGATGACGTAGGATGGCGGCTCCTCCAGGGTTTTTAACAGGGCGTTAAAAGCACCGGAAGAGAGCATATGCACCTCGTCTATAATAAAGACTTTATAGCGTCCGGAAGAAGGAGAATACTGGACCTGCTCCCGAATCTCCCGGACATGATCCACACCATTGTTGGAGGCAGCGTCAATTTCCCGGACATCAAGGGAACTCTGGGAATTGACAGCCCGGCAGGAGGGGCATTCATTACAGGGATTACCATCTTTGGGACACTCGCAGTTCACAGCCTTGGCAAAAAGCTTGGCGATGGAGGTTTTGCCGGTCCCCCTGGTACCGCAGAACAGGTAGGCATGACCGATCCTATTATATATGATCTGATTTCGAAGGGTTCGGACTATGGCGTCCTGTCCCTTAACCTGGTCAAAATTGTCCGGACGCCATTTCCGGTATAAAGCCACATATGACATGTCATCACTCTCCTGCGGATTATTCTAACATAAACCGGTTAAAATGACCAGAGTGAGTCTTGAATTTATAAAAGGCCGGAAAATCAATCGAAATCGCCTTATCGATTCCCACAAGCTATGCGGCAGTTTCATCCGAATGACGGCAGGCGGGACTTAAGGATGGACAGAAATCTTTGCCGGTCTGCATCCTGCTCAAGAAGGGCGTTAAGCTTTTCTTCCATTTTCGGAGAGACCCAGCTTTTCCTGCGGTTAAAATACCGGTTGGATATTTTCCAGAACTTTTCGGGATACAGGAAGAGGAAATACAGGAAAAGGAGGTCCCCATCAGTGACCGGACGGACTGAAGAATAAGCCCGGAGTCCTGTCTCAAAAAAACAGTGATCATAGTGGTTTTTTTCCAGTGTTTTTCTCATAAAAAGATAAAAATCCATCAGAAAAGGCTGACGGCAAATGGATTCAAAGTTGACGGTGGCAATGGAACCATCAGGCAAGAAGAGGATATTATGATGCTGGTAAGCTCCATGGCAGATGCCGCTTTCCGGTGTATAACAGTGATTATCCAGGTCCTTAAGGGCGTTAAGAGTATGGCAGGCCTCATCATAGAACTTCTGAAAATGCTTTATGTACAAGAGCTCAAAGGACTTTTTTCTTGATACCCGGCTGATGTACCTGCGTATACTTTTAAGCTCCCGGTTCCTCCTGCCAAACAGGTCCGCAATGCTTTCTGACTCCGGATGGAGAGCCGGGGCCTCCAGGACACGGGTGGAAGCCTGGTGGAGTAATGCAAGATTGCGGCAGGCGCCTTCCACATCAGATATGTTTAAGCAGTCACATTCCCGGCCTTTGAAATAGTGTTTCAGGACAAAGGGAGTATGGTAACGGTCATATACCACAAGGCTATCCTCTTTAGAAACAAAATACCTGTCTGTGGCAGTAAAGCCCGCGGCAAAAAGAGCCTCCTTCCATTCATATTCCTGGGCAAGGCGGTTGAGGGAACTGTGGTATTCTGACAGCATGGCCAGTCCCCTGTCTGTCTCGCACATAAAGGTGCCCTTGTTCCTGAAGGTAGAATGAATCTCAATATCATATTGTATGAGAAGCTCCTGATATTTTTCGTTCATAAAATAATCCCTCCATATTCAGATCATGTGAAAGGTAACATCAGCATGGTCTATCCTATGAAGGGATCATTGGTATTATTCTTTATTCTCTTCAGTCAGCCGGGCATATATTTTTAAGGCAAGCTCCTCAAGGTAAATATACTCATTAAGTTCAGGGTGCTCAAGGACCATGGAAAGCAGGGTGTTTAATATGGAGCCAATGGTCTTGCCCTCACTGATTCCCAGGTCTTTAAGCTGGTTTCCGTTGATCTTAAGGTCCTTAAGGCTCAGGCAGTCTTCTGCGGCCAGGATCTCCTGACAGGCTTCTTCGGTTTCAGCCAGAATATCAAGTTTCATTTCCTGCATATAGGTACTCTGGGCTCTTACATCTGCCTCCATGACCTTTAAGAGATATGGAAACAGTGACGGGCCGACCTTGTGCATCATTCTCCTTACCTGGCGGCGTCCGTTTCCTCTGGGATCTTTAAATCTGGTGTCATGATAAAGAATCAGGGTCGTTACCAGATCAATGGTCCTGTTATCAAACTTAAGCCTTTTTAGGATAACCCTGGTCAGCTGGCTGCTGACCTTGTCATGACGGTAAAAATGATCGATCCCCTCCTCGTCGGTGCTTCTTGTCAGAGGCTTCCCGATATCATGGAATAAAATGGCCAGACGAAGGATGGGGTTTGCGGGGATACAGGTAAGTGCATGCAGAGTATGTTCCCCCACAGTGAAACGGTGGTGGGGATTGTTCTGGGGAGTTATCATCATCTGGTTGAATTCAGGCAGGAAGATGTCAGTGAGTTTTACTTCCCAGGCAGTCCGGATAATGTCCGGGTGATCTGAGATCATCATTTTCAGAAGTTCCATCTGAATGCGCTCGGCGCTGACATTTCTTAATAACTCTCTTTTTGTCCGGATGGCCCGTAAAGTATCTTCATGAATCTCGAAATCCAGCTGACCGGCAAAACGGATGGCCCGCATCATCCTGAGGGCATCCTCCTCAAAACGTTCCTCGGGATCCCCCACACAGCGGATCATACCTCTTTTCAGGTCGTCGGCACCTCCAAAGAGATCGACAAGTCCCCGGCTTTCGTTATATGCCATGGCGTTGATGGTGAAATCGCGGCGCATCAGATCTTCTTTGAGACTGTCCGTAAAAGTAACTTCACTGGGTCTCCGATGATCCTCATAAATACCGTCAACACGGTAGGTGGTAACCTCATATCCGCTCTTACCCATCATTATGGTAACAGTACCATGTTTTATCCCTGTATCAATGGTTCTGGGAAACAGGGCCTTAACCTGTTCAGGTCTGGCGGAGGTAGTGATATCCCAGTCGGCCGGGGACTTGCCCAGGAGGCAGTCCCGGACACAGCCGCCCACCACATAAGCTTCATAATTATGTGCCTCTAATATATTCAATATTTTGGATACATGCACCGGAAGTTTGATTTGCATGATGTCTTCTCCTGTTTTCCTTGTTTTTACTTATCATAGCACATTTTCAGATAATAGGAAAGCAGTAAGAAAATGTGCCCGGCCGGTCATTTTTTTTGATTATGGACATAGGATAGTAGATGATCATGGGTTTTTTCGGAATCAAGATGAATTTTTTTAAGGCCGGCGGATCCGGGAACATTGATTCCTCGCATGGGGGTGCAGGATTACTGATGATGCTGCTTGCGGCAGTGCTGCTGGCAGGCTGCGGGCGCAGGTTCCCGATTCATGCCGAAAGATCAGAGGTAAGCTATGAGATCTGCAGTAAGGAACAGCTTCCCGGGCAGCTGCAGACAATCATAGAAAAGAAGAAGCAGAAACCCTCTGCATTTTCCTTTCACGACGGCGGGTATACATATCTTGTGGTCTGCTATGGGGAAAAAGAGTATGGAGGCTATAGTGTGAGAGTCGAAGAATGCAGCAGAGGCAGCCATATTCTGTACATGAGGACCCAGCTTGTGGGCCCGGCGGCGGGAGAGAAGGTAATCCGGAAAAAAAGCTGGCCCCGGCTTATCGTACGATGTAAAAAAACCGGGGATCTTTGTCTGATCGAGCCATGATATGCTTTGCATATTTTTATTTCAGGCACATACATTATTATATAGTGAAATAAATAAAAAAGATGGAGGCAGATATGAAGATTGAGAAAATGCCGGTGCGCTCCGGAATGCTGAAATTCGAAAAAAATGTTCAGATCACTTTGGATGAGGATATGAATGTTCCGGATACCAGGCCGGATATGGAAAAAATAGTAGAAAGCCGGGGGGATCTACATATAGATGAGGTCGAGGTGATGGATGACCGGGTTAGGATAAAGGGCTGTCTTCTGGTGGAAATATTGTATATCAGCAATGAAAAAAACCAGAGGATATCCACCATGGAGCACGAGTTTCCCCTTGAAGAATATATGAATGCGGAAGGCGCGAAAAGTACAGATCATGCCAGAGTTTCATCGGATATTGAAGACCTTTCCGTTACCATCATTAATTCCAGAAAATGTGGTGTGCGCTCAGTTCTCTTTTTCCATGTCAGGATCTCGGAAATGAAATTTATAGACTGTACGACAGGGGTGGACCATGCTGATAAGGTACAGTGCCTTTATGAAAATCTTCCCATAACTGAAGTCGTGATGAACAAGAAAGATGTGCAGAGGATACGGGCAGAGATCAGTCTTCCGGCCGGGAAACCAAATATCCGGGATGTGCTCTGGAATTCCATGCGGCTTCAGGATGTGGATGTGAGGATGATGGATGGTAAGCTTGCCATACGGGGAGAACTTTTCTTGTTTGTGATGTATGAAAGCGAAGACCGCCAGGACCCTGTCCAGTATTATGACTGGGATATTCCTTTCAATAATGAACTGGAATGTCCGGACAGCCGGGAGGACCTGATCGGCAGTATTTCAGTTAACCTGGGGAATCACCAGACCGTGATAAAACCGGATTCCGACGGGGAGCTCCGGAACCTGGAGTTGGAGGCGGTGATGGAGCTGGATATCCTTGCCTGCCGGGAACTGGAACAGCCCGTATTAAAGGATATGTATGCCAATAACCGCCATATTAATTTAAAAACAAAGAAGATGCATTTTGAGAATCTTGTATTTCAGAATAATGCCAAGACCAAGGTGAATCACAGGATAGCTTCTCCGGGGGAAAAAAGCAGACTGATGCAGATACTGAATGTCGAAGGCAGTATACGCATCGAAGAATCCAGGGTCGTATCCGGAGGGATCCATACCCAGGGAGTCATTTTCTCCAGAATTCTGTTCATTGCCGGAGAAGACGGAAGCCCTGTTCAGTCAAGGGAAGTCGTGATCCCCTTTGAATACCTGGTGGAGACTCAGATCCCCATGGATAATGTCCGCTGTGAGATCCGGGGAGTGCTTGAACAGATCGGCGGCTATGTGGTGGACGGTAACGAAATGGAGATCCGGGCCGTTGCCGGCATCTATGTGGCGGGATATGCCTTAAACGAGCTTGAAATGATCGATGAAGCAGAGGAAATCCCCTTAAGGGAAGAGGATATTGCCAATATTCCATCGGTGACCGGCTACGTGGTTAAGACCGGAGATACCCTGTGGATGATCGCAAAGAGATTCGGTACCACCATTGATAAGGTAAAACAATATAACGAAAATGTATCAGAGCCATTGGAAACAGGAAGAAAACTACTCCTGTTAAAGGAAATGGATAGCCTGATCGGATAGGGGAGGAGGACTCCCCTTTTTCGTTCAGATATCCTCCCCGACCGGTTGATCAGATAGTTGCTCTAATACCCGCTCCTGCTGATTGCCGATATGGGTCTTCATCATCCTGCGGGCGGTCTCTTCGTCATGGCGGAATATGGCTGACATTAGCTGCTGGTGTTCGCCGGTCAGCTGGGAACAGTCTTCTATGTCCCGGACATATTCAAGGCGGTAACGGTAAAATTGTTCTCTGAGATTGGCGATAATGGAAAGGAGACGATCATTTTTGGCAGCTTTGAATATGGCGTCGTGGAACTTTTCGTCACTGTCCACTATCTTCATGATATCATGGGCCTTAACGGCCCTGATAAACTGTTCATGAATCTCTTTCATCTCCCTCATGTCATTTTCATCCATGCGCTGGCAGGCCAGGGAGGCAGCAAATTCCTCCAGGACGCTTCTGACTTCAATGACCTCCCGGAGGCTCCTTTCGGTGATCCTTGCTACCTGGGCGCCCTTTCTGGGGATCATGGTGACGAGTCCCTCCAGCTCCAGCTTGCGGATCGCCTCCCTGACGGGGGTCCGGCTGACCCCCAGGCGGTTGGCCAGGGTAATCTCCATCAGGCGCTCTCCGGGGGCAAACTCCCCGGTCACGATTGCCCGCCGGAGAGTCTTAAAAACCACATCTCTAAGAGGCAGGTATTCATTCATTCCATCTGCTAAATGATCATGTTCCATGAATTTTTCTCCTTGAGACGGATGCAGGCTTATTAAATGGCCGGATAATGGCCACCTGTCTGATGGCAAATCTGCTCCTGCAGGCATCGGCTGCCTTTTCCGCTTTTCCCCTGTTGATAAATATTCCGAATACGGTGGAACCGCTGCCGCTCATCAGGGCTTCTTCTGCCCCGAATTCATGCATACAGTCCTTGATCTTTTCAATATCCGGATAATGCATCCGGGTCACCTGCTCTAAAACATTTCCCATCCGGGAGGTGATGCCCTTAAGGTCACCCCGGTCGAGAGCTTCGACCATTCCGTCAATATCCGGGTGAATTGTATCCTGGTTCAGTACAAGGTTTTCATATACATATTTTGTGGACATGGAAAAGACAGGTTTTACTACCAGAAACCAGCATTCAGGCATCGGGGCCAAAGGGGTCAGCAGCTCTCCGATCCCTTCCGACAAGGCAGTACCTCTCATAATACAGAAGGGAATATCCGCTCCCAGGGATACGGCGTATTTCATCAGGGTATCCTGGCTGATACCCAGCTCAAACATCTGGTTCATCCCTACAAAGGCAGCGGCGGCATCCGTGCTTCCGCCTGCCATGCCTGCCGCCACCGGTATACGTTTGTTGATGTCAGCATGGATTCCGTCTTTAATATGATAATGCCGGCGCATAATATCTATGGCACGATAGACCAGGTTATGCTCATTGACCGGCAGATAGGGCAGATTGGTGGAAAGAGTAATTTTTCCGGAAGAATTCTTCTGCAAGGTGATGCGGTCAAAAAGGCGTATCGTCTGCATGATCATCCGCACCTCGTGGTATCCGTCGTCTCTTCTGCGCACAACATCCAGACCAAGGTTTACTTTGGCGTAAGCCTTCAGTGATAAAGGTTCGGACATGGATTGTTCCTCCTTTGTATCTTGTATACATTTCCGGTATATATAGAATTATACCGATATCAGGGGAAAAATCAAGCGGATAAAAGCAGGTATAAAAAATAATTTTTATCAAATACTGGTATTGATCTGTAAATTATCAGGTATTTTTGTAGAGGGACAATCAGATGGATATAGTATATGACAGAAATCAGAAAATAACAGGGGAATTGACGGGAAATTTCGATAAGGATAAAGCATTTATTGAAAAAGCCCTGGATAAATGCGGTGACATGGTGAAAAATCCATTTTGCTTCGGTGGCGGAAACAGGAAGGCATTTATCCTTTATGTAGATGGAATGACCGATTCCCAGACCGTACAGGATTTTGTGATCCGTCCCATGATGGAGGCAGAAGACAGAGAGCTTTTGACCGGGGAGACTACTTCTGAAAACTTTTTGTCTTTTGTGGAAACAGACCTGATCCAGATGGTGGACTGGACGGAGGCGGTGACTTATGAGGATATTCTTACAGGGATTCTTTCCGGCAACAGCCTGCTCCTGGTGGAGGGCTGCAGGAGGGCTCTTCTCCTTTCCACGAAGGACTTCCCCACCAGAGGGGTAGGGGAGACTGAACAGGAGATGGTGATCCGGGGCCCCAAAGACAGCTTCACTGAAAACTTCCGGACCAATACCGCCCTGATCCGCAGGAGGATCCGGGATCCGAGACTGAAAATGGAGCATACTATGGTGGGGGAACGGTCCAAAACCGATCTGGCCATCTGCTATATGGAAGACCTGGTCCGGCCGGGGCTTCTCAAAGAGGTCAGAAAGCGGGTAGAAAAAATCAGTCTGGACGGGATTTTGGATGGCAGCATGGTGGAGCAGCTGATGGAGAAAAATGAGTGGACCCCCTTTCCCCAGTTCCAGCACACGGAACGGCCTGATAAGGCTGCCAGCGGCCTCTTAGAGGGCCGGATCGTGCTGGTGGTGGACAACTCTCCCGGGGTCCTGATCCTGCCGGTGACTTACCAGATGTTTTTCCAGGCAGGGGACGATTATTACAGCCGCATGACGGTGGCCTCCCTGGCAAGGCTGTTACGGTTTGCCGCGGCTCTTTTCGCCGTAGGCCTTCCGGGCATGTATGTGGCAGTGGCTTCCTTTCACACAGAGATGCTGCCTGCCAAATTCCTCCTGCCCATTGCCCTGGCCCGGACCGGCATTGCCATCCCCGTGGTGGCAGAGGTCCTTTTGATGGAATTTCAGTTTGAACTGTTAAAGGAGGCCGGGATCCATATTCCGGGCCAGCTGGGCAGTACCATCGGGATAGTGGGCGGACTTATCGTGGGACAGGCTGCGGTGGACGCCGGTCTGGTCAGCACCATTGTGGTGATTGTGGTGGCCTTTACCGCCATGGCTTCCTTTATTGTTCCCAATGAGTCCTTCGGAGCGGTTTTCAGGATCTTGAAATTTGTTTTTATCATTGCCGCAGCCCTCTGGGGTATTTATGGATACCTTCTGACCTTTGCGGCCCTGCTTTTTCACCTGTCCCAGCTGGAGTCCTTCGGAGTGCCCTATATGCTGCCTTCCGTCTGCGGGGGAGACCTGGATTACAATAGCAGAAAGGATCACTATGTCCGCTATCCCCTCTCCCGGATGATCACAAGGCCTTATTTTACCAGGCCGGGCAGAAAACTCAGGAGAAAAACCGACGAAAACCATGAAACGGAGAGAGGACGCCAAAGAAATGATGAAAAGAAAAGACGGATGGAGACATACCATCTGCCCCGGCCGGGAATCCGGGCCGGGAACCGGATATCAAGAAGACAGCTGACAAGGCTGATCTATGTGGAAGGCTTCGGTGCAGCCGGCCTCTCCTATCCTGCAGTGGCTGCCCTGGCAGACCGGGGGGAAGGACTGATGGCATTTCTTTTTTATGGGATTTTCCTGTTTTTCTTTACCTGGTTTCTCCTCAGGATGGGAAGAAAGCGGATGGAATGCAGGGAGGGTGCCTGCGGCAGCCTGCCCGGCTGGGCTGTTCTCGTCTATCTGGTCCGGTTTTTTCTTAATATTACCTTCCTGTCCGGCTTCTTCGGTTTATCCATCCGCAATATCTATATGCCGGACCAGAAGCTGTGGTGGCTGCTGTTGCCCTTTGCCCTCCTGCTGGTCTATTGTGCCGGGACTGATCTGCAGAAACACGGACGATTTCTGGAACTGATATTTCCCTGGGTGGCTTTTTTATTTGCCCTGCTGATTATTACCACCATGACAGGATTATTTACAAAAATGCAGGGACTTTCCCAGCTAAAGGAAATATTCAGTCCGGAAAGGCTGTGGGGGATATCGGCCGGAAGCCATAGGGAATTACGGGCTGCAGCTTTGGCGGGATTTAGGGCCGGTTATTACCTGCTCTTATGCAGCACGCCCCTGGAATGTATTTACTACCTGGTGCCCTTTCTGGGTTCCGGGAGTGAGGATAATAAGGGAAGGGGTAAGAAAGCGGAACCGGAGAGGAACGGTAAGCCTGTCCGGCCCGAACCGGGAGAGCCGGATCCCGGGATGGCCTGGTCCTCTGTCCGCTCCTGTGTCATCCGGGGCGTGGCAGGAGGTTATATCTGTAATCTGCTCCTTTGGTTTGTGACAGTAAAAACTCTGGGAAAAAAACTGACCGCCTCCACCCCCTGGTCTGTCATAAAAATCATGCAGATGGTCCATCTGCCGGGAGGCTTTCTGGAAAGGCTGGACATCCTGCTGGCAGTTTACTGGATCCTCTGCATGATCGGAGTATTGTCCGGATATCTGTATTACGGCAGGAAGATGGCAGAAGGAATGGTAAAAAGAAAGACGGGCCGGGCCGTCGCCGGAATTGTATTTCTGATTTACGTAACTGCCTGCCTGTCTGCGGATTCTCTTCCTCTGGCCAGGACCTTCGTCTTATACAAAAGCCGGATCGACCTTCCCCTGATCCTGTTGCTGCCATTTTTTATAAGCATCTTCCACGATGGAGATAAGCCTCTGAATGCTTTCAGGGAGAAATGGCGGATCCGAAAGAAAAGGCCGGCGGCAGGCCTGCTGCTTTTTCTCCTTGTGCTGGTCCCCCTTACCCTGACCGGATGCGGAAAACAATCTGACGCGGAAAAGAAAAACTATATCTTATCATTGTATGTGGATAAGGAGGGAGACAGCTATCTGTTTTATCCTGCAGCGGCCCGGCTGTCAAAGATGGAAGAGAAGGAGGCTCTGGTTCCCTGCGGGATCAGGAAGATCCGGGCACAAAGCATTGAAGAGATGGATAAACAGCTTGTCAGAACAGAAAGCGGCCGTCCCGAGTGGAATCATATCTTTACGATCTTTATCGGTCCCGGTCTGGCTTCCAGACCGGATGACCTTATCCGCTTTCTTGAAGAATGGGATGCTGCCTGGCAAAAATCGCCCAATGTCACCGTCTGTTTCTCCAGATGCAGTATAAAGGAGCTGACCGGAATGAAAGGAATTCCGGATGGCTGCGAGGGGCAGCAGGTCAGGCAGCTTATCGACCAGCAGGAATGGTCCGGTAAGATCTGCCGGACTCCTGTGGATATCCTGAGGACTTACTATGACGGCAGGAAGCAGATCCATGTATATCAGGCCGTCCCTTTGGGGTCCTCTTTATCGGTCTTAAAAGGACAAATCAGATTATAAGCTCATATCTGCCCTCACGCCTTCTGGGCATCTTAGGCTCCTGGTCGGGATAACCGAAGGTGAGGAGGGCAACCATTTTCCCCTTATCAGGAGCAAATTTTTCCTTCAATGCCGCATCCAGGCCGGATTCCAGAGGGGAGGTCATCCAGCAGGAACCGATGCCTTTATCGTATGCGGTCAGGAGCATGTTTTCGATGGCCGCAGCGGTACTCTGCATTAACTCGGTTTCCTTTCTCTGATACGTCTCATCGTCTTTATACAGGAATACCAGGACACATAAAGGGGCGTCTCCCAGCATACTGATAAAATGTCTGGTCTCGGCCACGATCCTGGGATAGTTCTTAAACCGGTCCTCCAGGGAGGGCATGACGATCTGGGACACCTTCTGCATGGTGTCTCTGATCTCGTCCAGTTTGTCTCTCCTGGATACGGCAACAAAATACCAGGGCTGAAGATTGGAGGCGGAGGGTGCCATGAGCCCTGCTTCAATGATGTCCCGGATGTCCTCCTCGCTGACAGGAATATTCTTATATTTCCTTACAGATCTTCTTCCCATAATCGCTTCTTTTAAATTCATGATATTACTCCTTTCTTATCAACATAAATCACAGCAGGTGTCTGTATTGATCCGGTCTTTTTCGTCACGCGGCAGCCGGAAGGGGGGCATATGTGCCCGGCTTTTGAGCTGTTTTTTCTACCCATACTATAGCATAAAGTCCCTTTAACAGTTTAATGATAAAACTGATAAATTTTCCCTGAAAATATAATGAAAAGCGATACTTTGTTTCTTTACAATGAGCTTATCAGCTTTTATTCTTATAAATAGTAAAAGTCTTTACGACAGCAGCGAAATAACGAATCAGATATGAACAGGAGGGATAAAAATGGCTGTATTAGGTGTTGCCATCATCGGCTGTGGTTTTGCGGGGAATTTTCATTCCAATGCATGGATAAAAGTGAATGGTGTAGATATCAGGCTGAAAGCTGCCGTGGACAATGATCTGTCCCGGGCCAATGCCTTAAAAGAGAAATGGAATTATGAGTATGCGTCCGCAGATTATGACAAGGTCCTTGCCGACCCGGAGGTTGATATCATTGACATCGCCCTGCCGCCGCTTCTTCATCTGCCCTTTGCCTATAAAGCCCTGGAGGCAGGCAAGCATGTGATCTGTGACAAGCCCCTCACCGGATACTTCGGCACAGAGGAGGACGAAAAGCCTGTGGGAGATAAAGTGCCCAAAAGGAAGATGTATGAGAGCATCCTGAAGGACCTGGAAGAGTGCAGGGAAAAGGTTGCAAAAAGCAATACCCTGTTTATGTACGCTGAAAATTACATTTATTCCCCTGCCATTGTCAAGGCCGCAGAGATACTCAGGAAGAAAAAGAGCTATGTGATCTATATGAATGCGGAATGCAGTGTGCATGGTTCCACTTCACCCCTTTCCAAGGACTGGAACCTGGTTGGCGGAGGAAGCATCATGCGGCTGGGTTCCCATCCCATCGCCGGTGTTCTTTACTTAAAGCAGGTGGAATCTGAGGTCCGGGGTTATGAGATCAGGCCTGTAAGTGTTATGGCAGATACAGGAAGGATCGTAAAGGGATTCCCCGAAGAGGCCAAAAAGCACATTTTGAGTAAATTTAATGATGTGGAGGATTTCGGCCATATCACCATCACCTTCTCCGACGGAAGTAAAGCGGTCATCTTAAGCACCGAGCATTATATGGGAGGAATCCAGAACCATATCAATATTATCACCAATGATGGCGTATTAAACTGCAACATGACTCCTCCGGATAATATGAAGAGCTTCTTTATGGACGAGGATGGACTGGAAGACGTATATATCTCTGAAAATTTACGCTGCAAGACCGGCTGGAACAGTGTGTTTGTGGCAGAAGAGACCCTGAGGGGCTATATCGGGGAGCTGCAGGCTTTTGCCGAGGATGTGGCTTATGGCAGGAAGCCTGAATCCGGTATCGATATCGCCCTGGAGACCACAAAGATCATGTATGCCGCCTATGTGTCCGATGAGGAGGGACGGAGAGTTAATCTCTAAAGGATCCGGGCCCTACAGAAAGCGATTTCGACTGATTTAAATCATCGAAAAAAATGATAGATTGCGTTCCGAAAAATATTTGATTCGTCTCTGTACAAGAAGAACCGGTATGTGCTATACTATGTTTTAAAGCGTTAAAGTGTAAAACAAGCAGATGCATAGAAGCCGGAATCCTTCCGGCCACTGAAAGGAGACGAACTATGGAAGACCTTGAATTATTGCGTGCCGACCTGGCCCAGACAGATGAGATCCTGCTTAATACCCTGCTTATGAGAAACCGTATTGTAGAGCAGATCATGAACTACAAGGAACAGCATCATCTCAATATTCTTCAGCCGAAGCAGGAAGAGAAACAGGAAAAATGGCTGGAGGAATCCCTGAAGGATAAGAAACACGCAGAAGAGATCAAGGCCGTTTTTAAGGCAGTAGTAAAGAACAGCAAGAAGATCCAGGCCAGGAAGCTCTTTGATTACAATATTGTCCTCATCGGTTTTATGGGGGCAGGAAAAACCACCATTTCCGCCCAGCTGTCAGATGCTTTTGCCATGCAGGTGATCGAGATGGACCAGATCATAGCGGAGAGAGAAGGCATGACCGTATCAGACATCTTTGAGATCTACGGGGAAGAGTATTTTCGGAACGCGGAGACCAACCTGCTTATCGAAATGCAGTCCCGGACCAATGTGGTGATCTCCTGCGGCGGAGGTGTTCCCCTTCGGGAAAGAAACGTGGTGGAGATGCGTAAAAACGGGAAAGTCGTTCTGCTGACCGCAAAACCGGAAACCATTCTCGACAGACTCAAAGATGACCACAGCCGGCCTCTTCTGGAGAATAATAAAAACGTGGATTTTGTACAAAATCTTATGGAAAAACGCCGGGAGAAATATGAGGCAGCCGCGGATATTGTTATCGTGACAGACGGCAAGTCTGAGATGGAGATCTGTGAAGAGGTCATCCAGAGACTGCTGGATGAAGAAAAGGCTTAACAGGACTGTGCCGGACGGAGCAATCTCAGGTATCTTTAAACCCAATATCTTAATATAATAAAGGAGGAACTATTGTATGAATATTCTTGTTTGTGTAAAACAGGTTCCCGACACAACAGAAATCAAGATCGACCCTGTAAAAAACACACTGATCCGTGAAGGCGTTCCGGCTATCCTGAATCCTTTTGACGGTTATGCCCTTGAGGCAGCTGCCAGAATCAAGGACAAGGATCCCGATACCAAGATCGTGATCGTCAGCATGGGTCTGCCCAAGGCTATGGATGTCATCAAAGAGTGTATCGCCATCGCCGCTGATAAGGGTTACCTGATCAGT
>JAFRHL010000018.1 GCA_017433295.1 Eubacterium sp. | reverse complement strand
GGCTCGATCATCCAGAACTCGGCGGCATGCCTGGTGGTATTGGAATTCTCCGCCCGGAAGGTGGGCCCAAAGGTGTAAATATTCTTGAAAGCCATGGCATAGGTCTCACCGTTTAACTGGCCGCTTACCGTCAGGTTGGTCGGTTTGTTAAAGAAATCTTTTGTAAAGTCCACATTGCCATCCGCATCCTTCGGAACATCCTTAAGATCCAGTGTAGTCACCTGGAACATCTCGCCGGCACCTTCCGCATCACTGCCGGTGATCAGGGGTGTATGAACATATACAAAATCTCTCTCCTGGAAAAACTTATGAATAGCATAAGCAATGAGAGACCGAACCCGGAATACCGCCTGGAAGGTGTTGGTCCTGGGGCGGAGATGGGAGATGGTCCTCAGGTATTCAAAGGTATGACGTTTCTTCTGGAGAGGATAGTCCGGAGCAGAAGCCCCTTCTATGCAAACCTCTGCCGCCTGGATCTCAAAGGGCTGTTTTGCCTCAGGTGTGGGAACCAGTGTACCTCTTACGATCAGAGCAGCACCCACATTCAGCTTGTTTATCTCAGAAAAGTTATCCAGTTTATCATGATACACTACCTGCAGCGGCTCAAAAAATGTTCCGTCATTGATCACCAGGAATCCGAAGGCCTTAGAAGAACGCTTACTGCGAAGCCAACCGCCGATGGTGATTTCCTTGTCCAGAAATTGCTCACGGTTCCTGAAAAGATCTTTAATTGATGTCAATTCCATACAAAATGCTCCTTTTTATTCTTTTTCTCATAAACATACCCATTAGTTTACTATAAAGTCTTTGATTGTGCAAGATGAAATATGATTTACAGGGTTGGTTTTATGCCGTGGAGGACGCGGGAAGTGGGCCCTATGCCTGCAGTTTCCCTCTAACAAAAAAACCGCCAGGATTCCATGTAGTATTACATGAAACCTGACGGATGGGGGCTGTTTAGTGCGACAGCCACTAAGGATCTATTTTATTCTATTTAGCCAGTATCCCAAGGATCTTATTGGACCTTGCCACGAAGGCTGTCATTTCCTCCGGCTTTAAGGGATGGTTGGCCAGCCGGGCCAGATCGTAGATCTGCTGGCAGATGGTTTCGGTGTTTTCGTTGTCCTCGTTGTTTAAGACAAACTGGACAAGGTCATTTCCCAGATTAAGGACCAGGGTCTCGCCCTGCTCGCCCATGCCGGTCATGCTTTCTTCCATACCGTACATTTTCATCATCTCGGCCATACGTCTGGACTGCTCAGATACGGTGATCATGGAAGATACCTCCGCATTTTTAAGCTTTTCCACCTTAAGGATCAGGTGCTCTTTGCCGGTGGCCTTCTTGAAGATCTCAGCCAGCTTTTCGGTCTTTTCCTTCACTTCATCCTCAGCCAGTTCTTCCTTGAAGTTGTCAGTCAGATCAGAGTCGATCCGCATGAAATGCACATCCTGGTTCTTCTGCTCCAAATGGGTGATGAAGGTGGCGTCAATGGGGTGGGTCAGATAAACCGCGTCCATGTTCTGTTCTTTGAACATATTGATATACTGGGACTGGGCGATCTCGTCTGTAATATAGAATACCTTGTTCTCATAGGATTCTTTCCCGGCTTCCAGGTATTCGGGAAGGGTGATATATTTGCCTTCCATGTTCTTGAAGATGATATAATCGGTCATCTTCTTGTTGAACTTATCATCACGGATGCAGCCGTACTTGATAAAGGGGTTAATGTCATCCCAGTATTTTTCGTAGTTTTCCCGGTCAGTCTTGCACATGCCGGAAAGCTTTTCTCCAACCTTCTTTGTGATATAATTGGAGATCTTCTTTACGAAGCCGTCATTCTGGAGGGCGCTTCTGGATACGTTAAGGGGCAGGTCCGGACAGTCGATGCAGCCCTTTAAGAGCAGCAGGTATTCCGGAATGACCTCCTTGATGTTATCTGCGATAAATACCTGGTTATTGTAGAGTTTGATGGTGCCCTCGATCGTATCATACTGGGTATTGATCTTGGGGAAATACAGGATTCCTTTTAAATTGAAAGGATAGTCCATATTCAGGTGGATCCAGAAGAGGGGCTCCTTGTAATCATGGAATACATTCCGGTAGAAATCCTTGTATTCTTCTTCCGTACAGTCATTGGGATGTTTGGTCCAGAGAGGATGGATCTCGTTGATGGGTTTGAGGCCTTTGTCCTCATCCTCGTCCTCATCTTCGAGCTCATTATCGTCCTCATCAATCTCATCATCCAGCTCGTGGTCCTGATCTTCTTCAGCGGAGTCCTGAGCAGCTTTCTCAGCGGCCGGTTCTGTCTCGTCTGGGTCTACATCCACAACATCCGGGATATCCTCATGGAGTTCCTCTTCCTCGGCATCCCCATTGATCAGGTAGATCTCAACAGGCATGAAAGAGCAGTATTTCTCCAGAACCTCGCGGCAGCGATATTCATTGGAGAACTCATAGCTGTCTTCATTGAGGTAGAGGGTGATCTCCGTACCACGCTCGGTCCGGTCACCTTCATCCATGGAGAATTCGGTGCCGCCGCCGCACTCCCAGTGTACAGGAGCAGCCCCCTCTTTAAAGGAAAGGGTATCAATGGTGACCTTGTCGGCAACCATAAATGCGGAATAGAAGCCAAGACCAAAGTGGCCGATGATCTGGTCTTCATTGGCCTTGTCCTTGTACTGGGCCAGGAAGGCCTCCGCGCCGGAAAAGGCGATCTGGTTAATGTACTCATCTACTTCTTCCTCAGTCATACCAATACCATTATCGATAAAACGGATGGTCTTTTCTTCAGGACTGATGATCACATCCACTTTGTACTTAGTGCCCTCGGGTTCGTCAAACTCGCCCATGACGGCAAGCTTTCTAAGCTTGGTGATGGCGTCGCAGCCATTGCTGACCATCTCACGGACAAAAATATCATGATCGGAATAGAGCCATTTCTTTATAATAGGAAAAATATTCTCACTGTTGATTGATAAACTTCCCTGTTTAGCCATATTATAACATCTCCTTATATTTATGTTTTGTAATTATACTAATACCTTGGAAGGAGAATGTCAAGAAAAAACTAGCACTCATTTAGAAAGAGTGCTAACAATAGTGCTTCCTCTCAATTCTCGGACAGATTATTAAGCAGATCCATTTCCTGGTAGGTTAAGCAGCAAAAACCCTCCTGGATGATAGGGCTGACTGTCATGTAGTAGTGTTTTCCCGTCGGCTTATAGTAGAGCCTGTCAATGATGGTCTCCCCGTGAAATGCCGCCCGCATGGCCTTTTGATACCAGCCTTCGTCCAGTGAATCAAATAACTCTCTGGTGGTCCGGCCCACAAATTCTTCGGCCTTTTTGCCGCCTCTTTCTTCGAAGACATGATTGACATAGAATATGATGGCATTGCATATTCCCTCATCACCGGGTATGACCTTATATACAGAGTAGGATATGGGCAGGTCCTCTGTTTCGGAATAAAGGCAGTAGCCTACAGAAAGATAGAGGGTGATGGAGCTAAAGTCTTCAATGCTCACATGAAAACGGGCAAAATCTATATTACGGAGATAATACTCATCACGGAAGGCATAGATTTCTTCTGTGATTCCCCTGGAGTTCAGGAGGCCTGTCAGGATATCCGGAAGCCTTCGCTGGCGCCTATAAAACGCCTGTCCCTGTCTTTCCAGAAAAAGCGTATGATACTGGAGCCCAGCAGGTTTTTCCAGACCAGCTTTTCCGGGAAAAGGGTATCGGATGCCTTGTTCGGGAGATCGGCAATCACATCTTCGCCGAAGGTGAGAATTTCCGAGTGAACATTTCGGATCAGCTCAACATAATTTCCCTGGCGCAGACGAAGGAAGGTGTACATTTCTCCGTCCCGATACAGGGTCCTCCCTGGTTGATACGTACAGGGATGAAATGGTATCCTTTTCTGTATCAATCAGTGTGATTCTTTCGAATAAGGTATAAAGCTTCCGGGCAGTTGTGAGAGCGTTACGTTCTTCCCGGGTCATGAAGGGTACCGCGCTCAGCAGGTTCACATTTCCAATATCGTCATAGTATTTACGGTCCTGGGGCATTTCCAGGGAAATACCGATATCCTGAAGGTGGGTCATGGCTTTCTCATAGGGAAGAGGTTTTCCGAAATAAAAGCCCTGCACTTTTTCGCAGCCTATATTACGCAGGTAGCGGAACTGTTCCTCTGTTTCAACCCCTTCGGCCAGCGTATGGATCTCAATCTCCTTGGCCATCTGGATGACTGCCGTGAGGATTCTTCGGGACCTCTGGTGGAAGGCGCTGAGGAAACGCATATCAAGCTTCAGCTCCTGGAAGAAAAAATCCTTGAGGACATTCAGAGAAGAGTAAGCACTGCCGAAATCATCCATCCATACCTGATAACCTCTCTGCTGAAATTTATTCATGATGGTCTTCATCAGATCCTCGTGCTCGGCCGTCATGCTCTCTGTGATCTCAATATATATGAAATCATGAGGGATCTGATACTCTGTCACAATGTCGTCCACAATAGAGAAAATGTCACACATTGTAAAATCAAGCTTGGACAGGTTGACAGATACGGGAACGGGAGTCAGGCCGGCATCGGAGGTTTTTCGCATACGGGCACATACCTGGCGGATTATACAGATATCCAGAAGATGGATCTTGTGACTTCGTTCCAGGACGGGAATGAACTTATCCGGTGTGATGAGACCGTAAACCGGATCCTCCCACCGGGCCAGTGCTTCAAAACTGCAGAGTTTACCATAGAACCGGTGAGGAATCCAGTACCTGCCGTAATAAAAATTGTTTCCGGAGGACACAAAAAAGAAACATATATATTATATAATCAAGTGATCAATAATTCCTGTTTTTTATGATATGGCTACTGTCTGAAATACAGACAGATAAAGGGAGGTATCCATGCCCGAGAGTATCTACGGAAACCAGAAGGAGACCCTTCCTCTGGTTATGAAGCATATAGTAAATGAAATTAAAAATTATAATGAAGAAAACAGAATCAAGACCGGACATCCTGTTTATGAGCATCTGATCTGCCGGATCAAGTCTGAGGACAGTATGCGGGAGAAATTGAGGAGAAAGGGAGTGGAAGAGTCTCCGTATGGTGCTCTCAGGATCCTGAGGGATTCCATCGGGATCCGGATCGTCACCGGTTTTGTGGACGATATTTATACCAATATTGACTATCTCAGGAAATTGCCCGGATGCCGGGTCGTTAAGGAAAAGGATTATGTGAGGCAGGCAAAGGAAAACGGGTATCGAAGCTACCATATGATCCTGGAGTACCTGGCCCCTTTCAGGGATATTGAAGGAGCAGAACCGGGCAGCTATTTTATAGAGGTCCAGCTGCGGACCATTGCCATGGACTGCTGGGCAAGCCTGGAGCATGAGATGAAGTATAAAAGAACCATTGCAAACCAGCAGATGCTGGTAAATGAACTGAAACGCTGTGCCGATGAGCTGGCTTCCTGTGATATCACTATGCAGACCATCAGAAACCTGATCCGGGAAAGCGATGAAAGCCCGGGAGCTTCCGTATAAGGAAAGGAAATAAAAATGTTAAAAATATTAATTGCCGAGGATGAACCGGATCTGGTCAGGGCGGTCACTGCCATATTGACTCATCAGGGTTATGAGGTGACAGCGGCTGCCAACGGACTGGAGGCGGTGGAAAAAGCGGCGGCCCATACATACGATTGTATGATCATGGATATTATGATGCCGGAAATGGATGGCATAGAGGCTTTAAAGAGGATCCGCGAGAGTGGGGATAGGACCCCCGTCATTATGCTGACCGCAAAAGCGGAGGTGGACGACAGGGTCGTGGGACTGGACGCCGGGGCAGACGACTACCTGACCAAACCTTTCTCCATGAAGGAACTGCTGGCCAGGATCCGGTCCATGACCAGGAGGAATACCTCTTTTCAGCCGGCCAGGCTCAGACTGGGTTCAGTGAGCCTTGATACGGAGATCTCAGAGCTTTCCGCCGGAAATTCCATCCGACTGTCCAGCAAAGAGACAAGACTGATGGAATACCTGATGCGGAATCCGGGAAAATACCACACCACAGAAATACTTTTTGAGAGGATCTGGAGAGGAGAGGGAGAGAACCCGGATATTGTCTGGATCTATATATCCTATCTGCGGCAGAAACTGAAGGCCATCAATGGAGACGTGGAGATCGTGGGAGAAGCCGGAGGCAGCTTTATGATCAGAGTGGTCTGACAGACGAAAGGGAGCAGGGTATGATCAGGAAACTACAGTACAAATTTATCGCCATTTCGGGAGTGGCAGTGTTGATCGTGATGATAACCCTCCTGGTCATGATCAACCAGATGTTTTATTCCAGTTCAATAAGTCAGTCTTATAAAGCACTGGAGTACATCGCGGAAAATGAGGGAGAACTGCCGGACAAGTATAAAAAAGATATCAGCAGTCAGTTTGGAGAAAGGGTCATCAGCCTCCGCCACCAGCTGATCTACTTTAGTGTGTGGACAGACAAAGAAGATAACAGTATCAGAAAGATGAATCTGGATCACAGCTTCGGACTGTCCCATGAAGAGGCAGAGGAGATCGTTTCAGATGCCTTGTCCCAGAACAAAGATAAGGGGGCTCTGCATGATGAAGAGGACAGGTCCTACTGTTATCTGATCAAAGAAATGGATGAAGACAATCTGATGGTGTTTATGGACTGCACCTGGGACCTGGCTTCCGTAAAAGAGCTCAGGAAATTCTCAATCTGGTTCAGCCTGACCTGCCTGGGATTTTTCCTGATCGTGGTATCCGCCCTGTCCCGCCGCGCCATTCGTCCGGTGATCCGGAACATGGAAAACCAGAAGCAGTTCATAACCAATGCAGGCCATGAGCTGAAGACTCCCCTGGCCATCATTTCAGCCAATACAGAAGTTCTGGAGATGATGGAGGGGGAAAATGAATGGACCAGAAGCATTATGAACCAGGTGGAGAGGCTCAACGGGCTGGTGGCTGATCTGATCACCCTGTCCAGGATGGGGGAGGTGGAAAAGGAAGAAATCAAAGAAGTGGATTTTTCCGCTCTCACAGAAAAGACAGTCCGGGATTTTCGTACCCTGGCAGAGCAGAAGGGACTGAATTTTAAAGCTGCCATTGTCCCGGGACTTACCGTAAAAGGCGTGGAAAGTCATCTCGGCGAGCTGATCAATATCCTGTGTGACAACGCCATAAAATACTGTGACCGGGAAGGGTCGGTTTCGGTCAGCCTGCAGAAAAGAGTTCACAGGAAGGGACTGGTCCTGGAGATAACAAATTCCTTTGCCGGGGGAGAAAAGGTGGATTTAACCAGGCTCTTTGACCGATTCTACCGGGGAGATACCTCCCACAACAGCCGGCAAGCGGGATACGGTATCGGCCTGGCCATGGCGGAAGGCTTTGTTAAGGAGAGCCGCGGAAAGATCTCAGCGGGATATAAGGAGGGGAGGATGGTATTTACAGTTGTATTCCCTTCTCGTTTTTAAAGACGGGTGAATCCTTTTATTCCCCTTTTGTAACAGTTTAACCGTATTTTGAAAGGTGGTGAAAATATGCCTCCGGCCGGTATGCTTATGTTGATTTTTGCAGGAGCATTGCTGCTCTATGCCGCACTCCTTGCCATAACAAAGGATTACAAGATGCTGCCAAGGCGTGCCCAGGTATCCGTTAAACCCAAAAATCCAAAGCAATATACAGTGATGATTGCCAAAGCTGTTGCCATCAGTGCATTGTCTCCCATAGCTGCTGCAGTTGTCAGTATATGGAGCGAGCTGGCTGCGGGAATTGTGTTTGTGGTTGTTCTGGTCCTGTGTCTGTACTGGTCAACAAAGATAGTCAGGAACTGAAAAAACGAATGTACGGAAGGTCCCGATATATTTTGCGTATCATATTGATATCAAAAGGATGTTTGACAACATCAGTTTAAAAGGCTATGATTAGAAACCGTAAAAGGCAACGGCGCCCTGAGAGTTTTCTCAAGGCGCTTTTTCTTTTGTCACAAGGAGGTATGACTATGAGTAAAGAAATTATGAGCGCTTTGGATCGTGAGCTTTTTGCGGTCTGGTTTCTGATCGGAGCAGCACTGGTATTCTGGATGCAGGCGGGCTTTGCCATGGTGGAATCGGGATTTGCCAGGGCCAAAAACGCCGGCAACATCCTCATGAAAAACCTTATGGATTTTTGTATAGGCTGTGTTGTTTTTGTACTGCTGGGATTCGGCCTGCTGCTGGGAGAGGACCTTTTTGGATTTATTGGGAAGCCGGGATTTGATATTTTTACAAATTACGGCAGCTTTGACTGGTCCAATTTCATGTTCAACCTTGTATTCTGCGCCACAACGGCTACCATCGTATCCGGTGCCATGGCAGAGCGTACAAAGTTTTTAAGCTACTGTGTATATTCCGCAGTGATCTCAGCCCTGATCTATCCCATTGAGGCCCACTGGATCTGGGGCGGCGGATGGCTTTCACAGATGGGTTTCCACGATTTCGCAGGTTCCTGTGCCATCCATATGGTCGGCGGTATTGCCGCTCTGGTGGGGGCAAAGATGGTAGGACCCAGGATCGGTAAATTTGAAAGGGACGAAAGTGGAAAGATTATTAAGGTAAATGCATTTCCGGGGCATAACATCGTGATAGGAGCACTGGGTGTATTTATCCTCTGGCTTGGCTGGTACGGATTTAACGGGGCTGCATGTACCTCGGTGGACCAGCTTGCCAGCGTGTTTGTAACGACCACCATCGCACCATCGGTGGCCACCGTGGCCTGTATGATCTTTACCTGGCTGAAATACGGAAAACCGGATGTTTCCATGTGCTTAAATGCTTCCCTGGCCGGACTGGTGGCAATCACGGCACCCTGCGATGTGACCGATGCACTCGGGGCAGCCCTGATCGGAACTGTGGCCGGACTGCTTGTCTGTTTCGGGGTCTGGCTTCTTGATTACAAGCTTCACATTGATGACCCTGTGGGCGCGGTGGCAGTACATATGATGAACGGAATATGGGGAACCATCGCGGTCGGCCTTTTTGCCACCACAACCGCTCCCGGCAATGACAGCTTAAAAGGACTGTTTTATGGTGGAGGCTTCCACCTGCTGGGGATCCAGCTGCTGGGATTTCTTGCGGTCGCAGCCTGGGCGGCAGTTGGTATGGCCATCGTCTTTACAGCGATCCGGGCCATTTTCGGACTTCGTGTTTCAGAGGAGGAAGAGATAGAAGGACTGGATGTCATGGAACATGGCCTTGCCTCTGCCTATGCCGGCTTTTCCATCGTAGATATGACAAGTTCGGCCATGGTGGCAAATGAGAACACAAGTCTGGGTGTAACAGACTATGAAAAGGCAAGCCAGGCAGCGAGAAATGCTTCCGTACCCGTAGAAAACTCCTCGGAGAGTGTAAGGGGAACAAGCCTCGATACAGGAATCAACAAGGTTGTCATTATCACCAAATTATCTCGCTATGACCGCATCAAGAAGGCCCTGAATGAGCTGGGCGTAACAGGAATTACCGTGACCCAGGTAACAGGATGCGGCATTCAGAAGGGTGCCGGGCAGATGTACCGCGGCGTGGAGATGGACATGTCCCTTCTGCCGAAGATCAAGCTTGAGGTGGTGGTCAGCAAGATACCTGTTGACAGCGTGATAGAGACTGCCAAGAGAACACTTTATACCGGAAAGATCGGAGATGGAAAGATCTTTGTGTATCCTGTAAGCAGAGTTGTCAAGATCCGGACCGGCGAAGAAAACTATGCAGCCCTTCAGGATGTGGAGTAAAAGAGGAAAAACCTTGACAAGGTCAGTATTAAAAGGTATCATTTAAAATTAAAGAGACAATGGCGTCTTGGAGACTAACTCCGGGGCGCCTTTTTGTATTTTTTTGATATGGTGGGAAGGAGGTAATGACATGGCAGCCTTTGAACGTGTTAAATCAGGGATCCCTGATATGGATAAGGCACTCGATCATATCAGGCTGGGGGACAATGTGGTCTGGAGGGTATCCGATCTTTCAGAGTTTAAGCTTTTTGTAGACCCCTACATAGAACAGGCCAGGAAGGATGAAAGGAATATCATTTATTTCCGGTTCGCCAGCCATGAGCCGCTGGTTGAGGATTGTCCTGAGATCAAAACATATCATATCCCTCTGTCACACCGCTTTGAAACATTTACGGTGGAGATCCACAATATCATTGAGAGAGAAGGCCGGGATGCTTTTTATGTGTTTGACTGCCTGTCCGAACTGCAGACTGCCTGGGCTACGGACCTGATGATGGGTAATTTCTTTCGTGTGACATGTCCTTTTCTTTTTATCCTGGATACAGTGGCCTTTTTCCCCATTATCCGCGGAAAGCACTCCTTCCATGCCGTCGAAAAAATATCCAATACGACCCAGCTCTTTCTGGATGTATATTCTGACGGCGATCTGATCTGTGTCCGGCCTTCCAAGGTCTGGGAGAGAAATTCGGAGACCATGTTCCTGCCTCATATTTACAACAAAAAGGATGGAAGCTTCAGGCCGATCCTGGACGGGGTCCGGGCCAGCCGTTTTTATCAGCTGCTGGGGAATTATAAAAGGGCAGGGGAGGAACAGTTCATTGACTCCTGGGACCGTTTCTTTAATTCAGCCAGGGTCCTGTATGATAACCAGATGGATATGGATGAAGCCTGCGGTACCATGTGCCGCATCATGATGACCAGGGATGCAAAGATGCGCAGCCTGGTTAAGGAGCATTTTAAGCCGGAAGATTATTTTAATGTCCGCAATCACATGATCGGAACGGGAATGGTTGGCGGAAAAGCCTGCGGAATGCTGCTTGCCAGGGCAATCATTAGGAACAGGGCACCGGAGATTGATACTTACATGGAACCCCATGATTCATTTTTCATAGGGTCTGATGTTTACTATACATATATTGTAGATAACGGCTTCTGGGATCTGCGTATCAGGCAGAGAAGGAAAGATGAATATTTTACCCTTGCGGAGGAGCTGTCCGAACGGCTGAAGAAGGGAGAGTTTTCGGAGGAAATGGAAGATCGTTTCAGGAGTATTCTGGAATATTATGGCCAGGATCCTTATATAGTCCGTTCCAGCAGTATTCTGGAGGACGGATTTGGCAATGCCTTCGCCGGAAAGTATGAATCGGTATTCTGCGCAAACAGAGGTACCCTGGAAGAAAGACTTAAAGAGTTCGAGGATGCAGTCCGCAGGGTCTATGCCAGCTCCATGGGACTTTCCGCCCTTGACTACCGGAGAAGAAGAGGCCTTGACCAGAGGGATGAACAGATGTCGCTTCTGATCCAGAGAGTATCGGGATCCTACTACGGGGCTTATTATATGCCCTGCGCCGCAGGGGTCGGCTATTCCTACAGTCCCTATAAATTCCTCGCAAAAATAGACCCGGCCGCAGGCATGTTAAGGCTTGTGATGGGTCTGGGGACATCGGCTGTTGACCGCACGGAGGGGTCCTATCCCAGGCTGGTGAGCCTGGAGGATCCGGAAGCTTCGCCCAGCACAACGATCGCAGAGAAGCATCAGTATTCCCAGAAAAGAGTCGAGGCCATGGATGTGTCCAGACATTGCCTGACTCGTCTGGATATAAAAGAGCTGCTGCCCCATCTGCCATCCTACCTTGCAAAGGCACTGCTGGAACATGATTACGAGGCGGAGAGAAGATTCAGGGAGCGGGGGACCAGACGGGATATCCGGTTTATTTCCTGTGCCGGCCTGGTAAAGAATAAGGAACTGATGGGACTTATGCAGAGGATCATGGGAACTCTTGAAAAGGAATATGAGCATCCGGTGGACATTGAATATACCATCAACCTGGCAGATAACGGGGAGTATCTGATCAACCTTCTCCAGTGCCGTCCCCTGCAGGCCCTGAAGGATACCGGGACTGCCGCCATACCGTGGAATATACCGGAGGATACGATCATTCTGGAAAGCGAAGGCTCTTCCATGGGACTGTCCCGTAATCTTACCATAGACAGGATCGTATATGTTGACCCCAAAGCCTATTATGAGATGCCATATAATGAAAAACCCAGGATCGCGGACTTTATCCGCAGGATCAACTGGGTCTACAGGGAAAAAGAAAAAAAGCTGATGCTGATCGTGCCGGGCCGCATCGGGACCTCTTCCCCGGAGCTGGGTGTGCCCACCACCTTTGCGGATATCAGCGGATTTGAGGTTATATGTGAGGTGGAGGAAAAAACCGCCGGTTATAATCCGGAATTATCCTATGGGAGTCATTTCTTCCAGGACCTGGTGGAGGCGGAAATACTCTATACCGCCGTTTTCTCCAATGAAAAAACCACCATATGGCGGCCGGAGATACTTGATCATTTTCCTGATATTTCTCAGGAATTTGCCGAGGATGAAGAAAAGAATTATGCAGGTGATATCATAAAAGTATTTGATACAGAAGGCAGAGGCTGCCGGCTGTACCACGATCTGAAAAGGGAGAAGCTGCTCATTCTCAGGGAGGCGCCGGCATCCCATTAAGCAAGCGTCGGCAGGACCCCGATATAATCAAAGGAGAAAGATACATATGGAATTTGACAGAAAGCTGATTCTGGAGGACGGAACCGAAATTCCCGGAACAGGCTTTGGAGCAAGGTGTACAAGGGTTTGTGAAATCGTATTTAACACATCCATGGCGGGTTATCAGGAAATCGTCTCCGACCCCTCCTATACGGACCAGGCCGTGGTCATGTCTTACCCCCTGATCGGGAATTACGGTATCTGCGATGAGGATTTTGAAAGCAGGATCATTGCGCCGTCGGCCCTGATCGTCCGGGATATCAATGACAACCCCTCCAATTTCAGGTGGGCAAAGACATTGCCGGAGCTGCTGGAGGAGGGAGGAGTACCCGGTATATCCGGGGTTGACACCAGAAAGCTGGTCAGAAGCATCAGGGACCTGGGTTCCAGAAGGTGCATTATCACGGATATGGAAATGACTGCCGCCCGGGGCCTTGAGGAGATCGCCAGGACCCCTGTTCCCCATGACGCGGTGAAAAGGTGCAGCTGCAGGAAGAAATGGTACAGCAGAACATCAAACCCCCTTTATAATGTAGTGGCGGTGGACTGCGGCATGAAGATGAATATTGTTAGAATGCTCAATCAGCACAGGTGCAATGTGACCATCGTTCCCTTCCATACGGGCAGTGAAGAGATCCTTGCCCTGCATCCTGACGGCCTCTTTATCTCAAACGGGCCGGGAGATCCGACGGACGTGCCGGAAGTGATCGAGACTCTAAAACAGCTGAGGGGAAAGATGCCGGTATTGGGGATCTGTCTCGGACATCAGCTTCTGGCCCTGTCCTACGGGGCAAAAACCTACAAACTGAAATTCGGCCACAGGGGAGGGAATCACCCTGTTAAGGATGTGAGGACGGGGAAAATAGAAATAACCAGCCAGAACCACAGTTATGCGGTGGATGAAGCATCTCTGGCCGGAACCGGGCTTACGGTGTCCCATGTAAATCTTCTTGACCATACGGTGGAAGGTGTGGAGAGCAGAAAGGACAGGGCCTTTTCCGTCCAGTATCATCCGGAAAGCGCGCCGGGACCCCAGGACAGCCGGTATCTTTTCAGTAAATTTACGGAGCTCATGAAGGAGGTCAGAGAAAATGCCAAAGCGAACTGACATTAGAAAAATTCTTGTCATAGGCTCCGGCCCCATCGTGATCGGTCAGGCGGCGGAGTTTGATTATGCCGGGACACAGGCCTGCCTTGCCCTGAAAGAGGAGGGGTATGAGGTGATCCTGGCCAATTCCAATCCGGCCACCATCATGACGGACCATTCCATAGCGGATAAGGTATATATGGAACCCCTGACCCTGGAATACATGGCCCGGATCTGCCGATATGAGAGACCCGACGCCGTTGTTCCCGGAATCGGAGGGCAAACGGGCCTGAACCTGTCCCTCCAGCTCTATGAAAAAGGAGTTCTTGATGAGTGTGAGATAGAGCTTCTGGGAACCTGCGCAGAGAGTATCCGGAAAGCAGAGAACAGGGAAGAGTTCAAGGAGCTTTGCGAGAGCTTAAAGGAACCGGTCGTGCCCTCCGCCATTGCAGAGAGCATAGAAGAAGGGCTGGAGGCGGCCGGGGCCATCGGCTATCCCGTCATTTTACGTCCCGCTTTTACCCTTGGCGGGACCGGCGGCGGATTTGCCCTGGAGCCGGGGGAGATGCGGGAAAAAATGAAAACTGCCCTGAGTATGTCCCCGGTGGGTCAGGTTCTGGTGGAAAAAAGCATCAAAGGTTATAAGGAAATCGAATATGAGGTGATAAGGGACGGAAATGATACGGCCATCACTGTCTGCAACATGGAAAACCTGGACCCGGTGGGCATCCATACCGGGGATTCCATTGTGGTGGCACCAAGCCAGACTTTGACCAACAAAGAATACCATATGCTGCGGGACAGCGCCTTAAAGATCATCCGTGCCCTTGAGATCAGGGGAGGCTGCAATGTGCAGTTTGCCCTGGATCCGGAATCCTTTGATTATTATGTGATAGAAGTAAATCCCAGAGTATCCAGGTCCTCGGCCCTGGCGTCCAAGGCAAGCGGCTATCCCATTGCCAGGGTGTCCGCCAAGATCGCCGTGGGCATGAATCTCGACGAGATCCCCCTTGCCAATACGCCGGCCTGTTTTGAACCGGCCCTGGATTATGTGGTAACAAAAATGCCCAGATTCCCCTTTGACAAGTTCACCCTGGCATCCAATGTGCTTTCCACCCAGATGAAGGCCACCGGGGAGACCATGAGCGTCGGCCGGACCATGGAGGAGAGCCTGCTGAAGGCCATCCGGTCCCTGGAAGACGGGAAGAACCATATTCATCTGGAAAAGTTTGATGTGAAGAGCCTTTCAGACAAGGAGGGGGAAGCCGGCAGGAAAGAGGCCCGAGAAAAGCTCCTTAAATATATCGAAGAAGGAACCGACGACAGGATCTATGCCATTTCAGAGCTTCTGTGGCTGGGGGCGGATCCCCAGGAGATCTACCAGAGAACAAAGATCGATATGTTCTTCCTGGATAAGATCCGGATCATCGTCGATTTTGAGATCAGACTGGAGGAGACCTGTAAAAACCGCAGACCCGATGAAGGCCCCGTGCTGGAGAAGGAGCTTCTGCTGGAAGCCAAAAGAAAAGGATTTTCCGATTCTTATATCGCCGAGCTTGTGGGCTGCCGGGAGGAGGATATCTTTGCCCTCCGGAGAATATATGACATACATCCCGTGTACAAGATGATCGATACCTGCGCCAGTGAATTTGAAAGCTATGTGCCGTATTTCTACTCCACCTATGAGGAGGAGAACGAGTCCATCGTCTCAGAGAATAAAAAGATCATCGTGCTCGGTTCCGGTCCCATCCGGATAGGACAGGGTGTGGAATTTGATTATTCCACCGTTCATGCAGTGAAAACCATCCACGATATGGGATATGAAGCCATCGTGATCAACAATAATCCGGAAACGGTCTCAACGGACTATACGACAGCCGACAAGCTGTACTTTGAACCACTGACCGTGGAGGATATCATGAATATCGTGGACCTGGAGAAGCCGCTGGGAGTCATCACGACCCTGGGAGGGCAGACGGCGGTCAACCTGGCAGAGTCCCTGGCCGCGAAGGGTGTTAAGATCATCGGAACCGACACGGAAGCGATCTTTAAGGCCGAGGACCGGGACGCATTTGAAAATGTCATAAGGAAGCTTGGGATCCCCCATCCCGAAGGGATCGCCGTCACAAATATCGAAGATGGCATAAAAGCAGCGGGGGAAATCGGCTATCCGGTCCTGGTAAGACCTTCCTACGTTCTCGGCGGCAGGGCCATGGAGATCGTGGCCAATGAAGATATGCTGGTCCATTACCTGAAAAATGCGGTGGAGGTGGACAAGGACAGACCTGTCCTGGTGGATAAATATATCGTGGGCAAGGAAGTGGAGATCGATGCGGTCTGTGACGGAGAGAGCGTTTTTCTGCCGGGCATTATGGAGCTGGTGGAGCGTACCGGAGTCCATTCCGGCGACAGCATCAGCGTATATCCGCCCTTTTCCATATCCGGCCGGGTGAAGGAGACGATATGGGACTATACCAGGAAGCTGGGCCTGGGGATCGGCATCCGGGGACTCTATAATATCCAGTTCATTGTGGATGATGATGAAAATGTTTATATCATAGAAGTAAATCCGCGGGCATCCAGAAGCGTGCCCTTCCTCTCCAAGGTGACAGGGGTGCCTCTGGTGAAGATAGCAACCAGGGTCATGCTGGGCCGGAGTCTGGAAAGTCAGGGCTTTGCCGACCTGATAAGACCCGAAAAGGATTTCTGGTATGTAAAGGCGCCGGCATTTTCTTTTGAAAAGTTAAACGGGATGGACGCTTACCTGTCACCGGAAATGAAGTCAACGGGAGAGGCCATCGGATATGACAGGAGTCTTAACAGGGCTCTTTACAAGGCTCTGCAGGCATCCGGGGTCAGGATGAAGGAATACGGAACGGTCATGGTTACCCTGGCGGATGAGGACAAGGAGGAGGCCCTTCCTCTGATCCGGCGTTTTTACGAACTGGGATTTAATATTGAGGCCACGGTGGGAACCGGCTCCTTTTTAAAGGACCATGGGATCAGGACCCGCATAAGGGGAAAGATCAGCGAAGGGAGCGACGAGATCCTGAGATCCATCCGGGCAGGCTATGTCAGCTATATCATAAATACCAGGGCAATTCTCTCGGGAATCCATTATAATGATGGAGTGGAGATCCGCAGATGTGCTATAATGAACGGGATTACCATGTTCACTTCCCTTGACACGGTGAAAATACTGCTGGATGTGCTGGAAGACATTTCCCCCAGGATCAGTGTCATATAAATACAGGAGGCCATCATGAACTATACATTTGACGAAGTGATGAAGTTTATTGAAGAAGAAGACGTCAAGTTTATCCGTCTGGCTTTTCGCGATGCATTTGGCGTCCAGAAAAACATTTCCGTCATGACCAGTGAAATAAAAAAGGCATTTGAAGACGGCATCAGGATCAATGCCGGAAAAATAAGGGGGTTTGAGGATTGCCCCCATGCCGCCCTTTTTCTGAAGCCGGATCCGGATACCATGGCCATCCTGCCCTGGAGACCGGACAGCGGCAGGGTGCTTCGCATGTTCTGCAATGTGTTCACGCCGGACGGAGAGGAATATGTGTCTGATACCAGGGCCATCCTGAAAAAAGCAGTGAAGGCAGCGGCGGATGCCGGGATCGAATTCCGCTTCGGTACCGAGACAGAATTTTATCTGTTCACCAGGGATGAAGAGGGAAATCCCACCAGGATCCCCTATGATCAGGCCGGATATATGGATATTGCCCCGTTGGATAAATGTGAAAATGTAAGACGTGAGATTTCTCTCACCATAGAAAGTATGGGCCTGACCCCGGAAAGGTCCCACCACGAAAGCGGCCCCGGACAGAATGAGATAGATTTCCATTATGCCAGGCCCCTGAAGGCCGCGGACCAGATGACAACCTTTAAGATGGTGGTAAGCACCATCGCCGACCGCTACGGTCTGGTATCTGATTTTTCCCCCATGCCCCTGGCGGACCAGCCGGGAAACGGCTATCACATCAACATTTACGCGGTTGACGGGGAGGGAAATGATGTGGTACGCCATGCCGCTGCGGGGATCATCGATAAGATCAGGGATATCACCGTCTTTTTAAACCCCACGGATGCTTCCTATGCCAGGCTCGGCATCAATACTGCCCCGGATAAGGTAAACTGGTCCAGTGCCGTTGAATCCGGGATGATGTATATAGAAACCTTCAAGGGCAGAACCAGGGCAGAGCTGAGAAGTCCGGATGCCTCCGGCAACCCCTATCTGGTCTATGCCCTGCTCATTCATGCCGGGCTTCTGGGAATAAAAGAGAAACGGGAGCTTCCAGAGGAGATGGATCATGAGGCGGCCCATCTGCCCGGCTCCAGGAAGGAAGCAGCGGGACTGGCCGCCAGGAGCAGCTTTGTACAGGGGATCGTTCCGGAGGAGATCATCAAAGCATATACAAGGATCTGAGGAGGTAGTTTATGCCTAAAAAAGATGACTACTACCATTCCATATTGATTGTATCCTCCTCCAGGGGATTTGAACAGGCGGTGAAAAAGACCATCCGGGGCTTTGCCACGGTGGACGTGAAAAAAAGCGCGGCAGGGGCCCGTCGCTGTATTCTGGAAAGGTACTATGATCTCGTGGCGATCAAGGCACCACTGCCGGACGAGACAGGAGAGGATTTTGCCATAGATGTGACGGAAAAATGCAGCGCCTCCGTCCTTCTTGTCGTGCCTGCGGATGCATTTAAGAACGCCCTGGACCGTGTTACGGATCATGGCGTCCTCGTGATCCCCAACCCTGCTCCCCGGGGACGGACGGAAACCGCTTTGAGATACCTTTATGCTGTGCAGGACAGGATGCACGCTCTGGAGAAAAAGAGACAGGCGGCAGAAGAAAAGATGGAGGAAATGCGGATCGTAAACAAGGCAAAGTTCTTCCTGATGGAGAGCAGGCATATGACTGAAAACGAGGCCCACCGGCTGATCGGAAAGCAGGCCATGGACAATGGGATCAGCAGAAGGAGGGCGGCCCGGAGAATACTGGAGGATGCTTAGCCCCGGCTGTATCCTGTATCCCCCGGCCTGAAGCCCCGTCTGCCCGGCAGCTTAAAACGGATCTGCCGGTATCATGCTGCGTTGTTTCTCACCGGCAGCAGATATGTCTTTTCATATTCTTCAAAAATACGGATGTAATCATCCCCTGAGATTTCCTGAGCATGACCGTGCATCTCATCAAAGCTCCGGTTGGCCTCCATTCTTTTGATCACATGCAGGGATACATTTCCTGCATGGGCGCTGATGCGGTCAAAACAGTTGGCCAGGTCAAAGAAGGTCGCTCCGCTTTTGGCATCGCAGACACCCTCCTGCAGTCTTATAATATGATGTTCCTTCATGATATCCTTCATCTGCTCGATGGTTTCGGAAAGGGGCTCTACCTTTATGGCCATAAGCCGGTCCCTGGTCCGGAAGGCTGTAAACAGGCAGGAAAGAGTCTCTTTCCCGGCTTTTATCATCAGATTCATTTCCTTAGATCCGCTTTCAGAAAAGCTGACCTGATCCTCATCCATTTCTTTAGCCTCATAGGCAATGTTCATACAGTAATCACCGATCCTTTCCAGATCGCTGATGGAATTAAGGATCTCCGAGATCATGAATTTCTGATCTTCAGAAAGAACAGACCGGTCTATTCTTATAATATAGGAAGTCAGGACTGTCTCACAGCGGTCCACAAAGCTTTCGTTTTTATCCAGAAGGGCAAATGCCGCCTCATCATACTGGCTGATCAGTCCTGTGGCAAGCTTGTAATTCTTCTCGATACGCTCTATCATCTGGTCCATGAGATTACGGCACTGGTCCAGAGCAATCACGGGTGTCTGCAGCAGTCTGTCATCCAGCTTCATAAATTCCTTTTCTGCCTCGTCCACCGGTTCCGTACCCACGATCTTTTCCGTCAGGCCCGCCAGCTGGCCGGAGAAGGGGAGAAGGATCAGACTGGTGATCAGATTAAAGCCAAGGTGCAGGTTGGCGATATCTCCCCTGTTTACCGGATTGGAGAGAAAAGCGATTCCTATGGTATAGTGGAGCCCGTATATCACAATAAAGAAGAAAAGAGCCCCGAAAACATTAAAGAGAAGATAACTTAAGGATACGCGGCGGGCATTCTTGTTAGCCCCGATGGCTCCCAGAAGAATGGTCATGCATTTCCCCAGATTCTGTCCGATGATGATGGGGATGGCCGTCCCGAAGGTGACGGCGCCCGTGGCCGAAAGAGCCTGAAGGATACCGACAGAGGCGCTGGAACTCTGGATCACAGCGGTGATAAAGAGCCCTGCCGCAATTCCCAGAAGCGGGTTCTGGAAGGAGAGGAATATTTTCTGGAAGGTGGGGGATTCTTTAAGTGGAGCAAAGACCTGCTCCATCATGGTCATCCCGTAAAAAAGAACTCCAAGTCCTATCAGGATTCCCGCTATGTTTTTTAAGCGTTTCTTTTTGGAAAAGAGTACAATAAACGCCCCCACACCCACAAGCATGGGCGCAAAGGAAGAGGGCTTTAAAAGCTTTAATACAAGATTGCCGGACCCTATGTCTCCCAGCCTCAGGATCTGGGCTGTGGCAGTACTTCCCACATTTGCCCCGAGGACAACGGGAATGGCCTGTCCGATCTTCATGATCCCGGCATTTACAAAGCCGATTAGCATGATGGTTGTTGCCGCCGAGCTCTGAATGATGGCGGTGACGCCGGTGCCCAGAGCCCAGCCCTTGATTTCTCCGACGCCCTTCTTTTTGCTGGTGGTCAGCGCTTCCAGGATCTGCTGCAGGCTTCCGCCGGCCAGCAGTTCCAGAGAAGATCCCATCAGGCTCATGCCGAAAAGGAAGAGGCCGACGCCTCCGAAGAGCTGTAATATTGATAAAATGTCCATATGATCCCTCCGTCTTGTTTTTTGTAATTAATTATATCGGAATATTGTAAAATCAATGTTTTGTCTATATAAAATGTATGTAAAAAACATAAGCACAGGGTTTATAGCGAACAGGTATTCGAAAAACTCTGTACATTTCAAATAAGGTTTGTTATAATGTAATATACTACGCATACAGGTTTTTTATATGTATGTGGCAGACCCGGAAACAAGTATTACGTGATCGGATGGGAGATAGTGTCATGGATCATTTTCAATTAGTATCTGAATTTGCCCCCATGGGGGACCAGCCCCGGGCCATCGATGAGCTGGTTAAGGGATTTGAGGAGGGAAACCAGTTCCAGACCCTGCTCGGTGTCACCGGCTCCGGCAAGACCTTTACCATGGCCAATGTCATTGCCCGGCTTAATAAACCGACCCTGATCCTGGCCCATAACAAGACTCTGGCGGCCCAGCTTTACAGTGAGTTCAAGGCTTTTTTCCCCCATAACGCGGTGGAGTATTTTGTTTCCTATTATGATTATTACCAGCCGGAAGCCTATGTGCCTTCCACGGATACTTACATCGAGAAGGATTCTTCCATCAATGACGAGATCGACAAGCTGCGCCACAGTGCCACGGCGGCCCTGATCGAGCGGCGGGATGTGATCGTGGTCTCCTCGGTCTCCTGTATCTACGGGATCGGCAGCAAGAATGACTATGAGAACATGATGATCTCTCTGCGGCCCGGTATGGAGATTGAGCGGGATGAGGTGGTCCGCCGCCTGATCGACATCCAGTATATCCGCAATGAACTGGATTTTAAGCGGGGAAGCTTCCGGGTGAGGGGAGACGTGCTGGAGATTGTTCCGGTATCTACCTTTGAGGATGCCATCCGGGTAGAGTTTTTCGGGGATGAGATCGACCGGATCACCCAGGTGGATGTGCTGACGGGGGAGATCAGGGCCAGCCTGAATTTCGCGGTGATTTTCCCGGCCTCCCATTATGTGGTGCCGGAGGAGCAGATTGAGAGGGCTGTGGGTACCATCAAGGCAGAGCTTGCCGACCGGGTCGAATGGTTTCAGGCCAATGACAAGCTGCTGGAGGCCCAGCGGATTGCGGAGCGGACCAATTTTGACATGGAGATGTTAAAGGAGACCGGTTTCTGTTCCGGGATCGAGAATTATTCCAGACATCTTACCGGCCTGGCTCCCGGGCAGGCCCCCTACACCCTGATCGACTTTTTCGGGGACGATTTCCTGATGATCGTGGACGAGTCCCACATTACCATCCCCCAGGTGAGGGGCATGTATGCCGGAGACCGGTCCAGAAAGCAGACCCTGGTGGACTACGGGTTCCGCCTGCCCTCGGCCCTGGATAACCGGCCTCTTAATTTCGGAGAGTTTGAAGACCGGATCGACCAGATGATGTTCGTATCCGCCACCCCCAATGTATATGAGGATGAACACGAACTGCTCAGGACAGAGCAGATCATTCGTCCCACCGGCCTGCTGGATCCCCTGGTGGAGGTCCGCCCGGTGGAGGGTCAGATCGATGACCTGATCACAGAGATCAATAAAGAAGTAGAAAAGAAGAATAAGATCCTTGTTACCACCCTGACCAAGCGTATGGCGGAGGATCTGACATCCTACATGAAGGAACTGGATATCCGTGTCAAGTATCTCCATTCCGATATCGACACCCTGGAGAGGATCGAGATTGTCAGGGATCTCCGCATGGGTGTATTTGACGTGCTGGTAGGCATTAACCTTCTGAGGGAGGGACTGGACATTCCCGAGGTGACCCTGATCGCCATTCTGGATGCGGACAAGGAAGGTTTCCTGCGTTCTGAGACTTCCCTGGTCCAGACCATCGGGCGGGCCGCCCGGAATGTGGACGGCCATGTCATCATGTACGCGGACACCATAACCGAGTCCATGCGGGCCGCCATCACCGAGACCGAACGGCGGCGCCGGATCCAGATGGATTATAATCAGGAGCATGGCATCACACCTCAAACCATAAAGAAAGCCGTCCGGAACATCATTTCCATCACCAGGGAAGAGGAAGAAGATACTCTGCCCGGCGGAAGGCTTAAGAAGGATATGGAGTCCATGGACAAAAAAGAACTGAAAGAGATGATCGCCCAGCTGACGAAAAAGATGAATAAGGCAGCGGCAGAGCTGAATTTTGAAGAGGCGGCAGAGCTGAGGGACGAACTGAAGAAGTACAAAATTGCACTGAGAGATTTTTAGCCCTTTGTCAGTGAGTTTCTAGAGCTGATGCCGGGCCCGGGCAAGCTCGCCGGGGCGATTTCCATTGATACAGGTGAAATAATGAGTAATAAGAAAGACTACATTCGCATCAGGGGTGCCAGGGAGCATAACCTGAAGAATATTAATATAGATATACCCAGAAATCAATTTGTAGTACTGACAGGCCTTTCCGGGTCGGGGAAGTCCTCCCTGGCCTTTGATACCATCTACGCGGAGGGCCAGAGGCGCTACATGGAATCACTTTCCTCCTATGCCAGGCAGTTTCTCGGACAGATGGAGAAACCGGAGGTGGACGACATCCAGGGCCTGTCTCCGGCCATTTCCATAGACCAGAAGTCCACCAACCGCAACCCCAGGTCCACGGTGGGAACGGTGACGGAGATTTACGATTACCTGAGGCTCCTTTATGCCAGGGTGGGGATTCCCCACTGTCCCCGCTGCGGGAGAGTGATAGAGAGGCAGACAGTGGACCAGATTGTGGACCAGCTGATGGAAATGCCGGACCGTACCAGGATCCAGCTTCTGGCCCCCATAGTGCGGGGCCGCAAGGGAGAGCATGTCAAGGTCCTGCAGAATGCCAGACGCAGCGGTTATGTCAGAGTGCGCATTGATGACCACCTCTATGATCTTTCAGAAGAGATCAAACTGGAGAAAAATAAGAAGCATAATATAGAGATCGTGGTGGACCGGCTGATGATCCGGGAAGGGATAGAGCGGAGACTGGCCGATTCCATTGAGACTGTTATGAACCTGACCGGAGGACTTCTGGTGGTGGACGTGGTGGGAGAGGAGACCCTGAACTTCAGCCAGAGCTTTTCCTGCCCCGACTGCGGCGTCAGCATCGAGGAGATCGAACCCCGCAGTTTTTCCTTTAATAATCCTTTCGGAGCCTGTCCCTTCTGCCACGGGCTCGGATTTAAGATGGAGTTTGATATTGACCTGATGATCCCCGATAAGAGCATGAGTATAGCCGACGGAGCCATCGCGGTGATGGGCTGGCAGTCCTGTACCGATCCGAAAAGCTATACCAGGTCCATTCTGGACGCCCTGGCCAGAGAGTATAATTTTGATTTGAATACTCCTTTTGAAGACCTGTCCGAAGAGATACAGCATTTGCTGATTCACGGGACCGACGGCCGGGAAGTGAAGGTCCATTATAAGGGACGGCGGGGAGAAGGCATCTATGACGTGGCCTTTGAAGGACTGCTCCGCAATGTCCAGCGCCGCTACCGGGAGAATCATTCCGAGAGTCAGAAGGCGGAATATGAGAAATATATGACGGTGACCCCCTGCGATATCTGCCACGGCCAGCGGTTGAAATCCGAATCCCTGGCGGTGACCATAGGAGACTATAATATAGCAGACCTGACCAGGCTCTCGGTGAAAAAGACCCTGGAGTTCTTTGAGAATGTCAGACTTACGGACCGGCAGATGATGATCGGCCGGCTGATCCTGCGGGAGATCAAAGGCCGCCTTGGCTTCCTGAATGATGTGGGACTGGATTATTTAAGTCTCATGCAGGCCACCGCCACCCTTTCCGGCGGGGAGGCCCAGCGTATCCGACTGGCCACCCAGATCGGGTCCGGCCTGGTGGGTGTGGCATATATCCTGGACGAGCCCAGCATCGGTCTGCACCAGAGGGATAATGACAAGCTGATTGCTGCCCTGAAAAGGCTCAGGGACCTGGGAAATTCCCTCATAGTGGTGGAGCATGATGAAGATACCATGCGGGAGGCGGATTACATTGTAGATATCGGTCCGGAGGCCGGCGAGTTCGGAGGCGAGATCGTGGCCACAGGCACTGCCCAGGACCTGATGAATAATCCCAACTCCATTACCGGAGACTATTTAAGCGGCAGGAGGAAGATCCCCGTGCCGGAAACAAGACGGGAGCCTGCCGGCTGGCTCACCATCAAAGGGGCCGGAGAGAATAATCTGAAGAATATCGATGTGGATTTTCCTCTGGGAGTATTTACCTGTGTGACCGGCGTGTCCGGGTCCGGAAAAAGCTCTCTGGTCAATGAGATATTATATAAGAAACTGGCGGGAGTCCTGAACAGGGCCCGCATCAAGCCCGGCAGGCATAAAAGGATCGTCGGGGCAAACCAGCTGGATAAGATCATTAATATCGACCAGTCCCCCATAGGCCGGACACCCCGGTCCAACCCCGCCACCTACACGGGGGTTTTCGACCATATCCGGGAGCTCTTTGCCATGACCAAAGATGCCAAGGCCAGAGGCTATAACAAGGGACGCTTCAGCTTTAATAAAAAGGGAGGCCGCTGTGAGGCCTGTGCCGGAGACGGGATCATCAAGATCGAGATGCATTTCCTGCCGGATGTCTATGTGCCCTGCGAGGTCTGCCACGGCCAGCGGTATAACAGGGAGACCCTGGAGGTAAAATATAAAGGAAAGAATATTTATGAAGTCCTGGATATGACCGTGGCGGAAGCCTGTGATTTCTTTGAAAGTGTCCCCTCCATCTACCGCAAGATCAAAACCCTCAAGGATGTGGGGCTTTCCTATATCAAACTCGGCCAGCCCTCCACCACCTTATCCGGCGGAGAAGCCCAGAGAGTAAAGCTGTCCACTGAATTAAGCCGCCAGAGCACCGGAAAGACCATCTATGTTCTGGACGAGCCCACCACAGGACTGCATTTTGCCGATGTCCATAAACTGATCGATATTCTGCAGCGCCTGACCGAAGGAGGCAACACCGTGGTGGTCATCGAGCATAATCTCGAAGTGATTAAAAATGCCGATTATATTATCGATATGGGACCCGAGGGCGGAGACGGGGGCGGCACGGTGGTGACCGCCGGCAGCCCGGAGGAGGTCATAAAGGTGCCCGGATCCTATACCGGCAGGTACCTGAAAAAGTATCTGCCGGGATAAGATATGAAATACTAATAGAAAGGAGTATTCATGGAACACAGGAAAAACGACCTTTCCATTTTAGGCTTTGGCTGTATGCGTCTTCCCAGAAAAGGGACCAGGATCGATATGAAGGAGACCAAAAGGGAGATCGGTTATGCCATAGCCCATGGGGGTGAATTATTTTGATACTGCTTATATTTACCCCGGCAGTGAAGCTGCTCTGGGTAAGATCCTGGCCGATAACGGCTGGAGAGACAAAGTTTACATTGCCTCAAAGATGCCGCATATGAAGATAAAGTCCATGGAAGGGCTGGAGAAGTTGTTCCGGGAACAGCTGGAAAGGCTGAGGACGGACCACATAGATAACTATCTGATGCATATGCTGCCCGATGTCCAGATCTGGGACAAGCTCTGCAGCCTGGGGATCCGGGAGTGGATCCGGGAGAAAAAGGAGAAAGGCCAGATCCGCCATATCGGATTCTCCTACCATGGCAACACGGAGAACTTTATACGCCTTCTGGATGCCTATGACTGGGACTTCTGCCAGGTCCAGTACAATTATATGGATGAACACAGTCAGGCCGGGAGGAAAGGCGTGCGGTATGCGGCGGCGAAGGGGATCCCCGTGATCATCATGGAACCCCTGCGGGGAGGCAGGCTGGTCAATAACCTTCCTCCCAAAGCCGAGAAGCTCTTCGAGCGGGCCACTCCCCGGCGGAGCCCGGCGGAATGGGGCCTCAGGTGGCTGTGGGATCAGCAGGAGGTCTCCGTGGTGCTTTCCGGTATGAATTCCATGGATATGGTCAGGGAAAATATCCGTATCGCCGGTGCTGTCAGGGCAGGAGAACTGACGCCGGAGGACAGGAAGCTGTACAGGCGGGTGAGAAAGGCCATCAATGAGAAGATCAAGGTGGCCTGCACCGGCTGCGGATACTGCCAGCCCTGCCCCTACGGGGTAGATATTCCGGGCGCTTTCCGCTGTTATAATGTGTCCTATACCGACAACTGGTTTACTGCCATGCGGGAGTATTTTATGTGCACCACATTAAGAGCAAAACCCACCAATGCCTCCCTATGCAGGAAATGCGGCAGATGCGAGAAACACTGTCCCCAGAGCATTCCCATCAGGAAGGAGCTGGAGAGGGTGATAAAGCGTATGGAGGGGCCGGTATACAAAGTGGGATCACGGATCATCAGGAAAAGATTTTGATCCCTGTTCATATGGAGAAAGCTTTTTTATGGAAGATAATATAAAATTACAAGATTCACCTGTGAAAGCCCTGCTGGTGGGTGTCAACCTTAATAACGATCCGGACTTTGAATCGTCCCTTGAGGAACTTGCCAGTCTTGTGGAGGCCTGTGATATGGAGGTGGCGGGCATCGAGACCCAGAATGTCAGCCAGATCAATACGGGGGTCTACGTGGGCACCGGCAAGGTGGATGAGATCAAGGCAGTTGCACATATGCTGGAGACAGATGTGGTTATTTTTGATAACACCCTTTCCCCCATGCAGCTGCGAAACCTTACAGATATCATCGAAAGACCCGTCTATGACCGGACAAGCCTGATCCTTCGGATCTTTTCATTAAGGGCAAGGACCCGGGAGGCGCAGATCCAGGTGGAGACCGCCAGACTCCAGTATGAACTGCCGAGACTCACCGGCCTCGGACTGGTCTTAAGCCGTCAGGGAGGAAGCAGCGGAAGCCTTTCCAACCGGGGGGCGGGAGAGACTAAGCTGGAGCTTGATAAAAGAAAGATCCGTCACCGGATTTCCGAATTGAAGAAGGAACTGAAAGAGGTGGAGAAAAACAGGGATACTCAGAGAAAACGACGCCTTATGCAGGGGATCCCCCAGGTGGCCCTGATGGGTTATACCAATGCCGGCAAATCCACCCTCATGAATGCCCTGATCGACCGCTATGAGAAGGACGACGGCAGGAAGGAGGACCGGAAGGTCATGGCAAAGGACATGCTCTTTGCCACACTGGATACCACCATCCGCAGGATCGAGCTGCCGGACAAAAAGGAGTTCCTCCTCTCGGATACCGTCGGTTTTATCAATAAGCTGCCCCACAACCTGATCCAGGCATTTCACTCCACCCTGGAGGAGGTTAAGTACGCAGACCTTCTTCTGGAGGTCATCGACTACTCAGACGAACACCATGAAGACCATATGAGGGTCACAAAGGAAACATTAAAGGAGCTGGGCGCGGATCATATCCCCTGTATCCATGTGTTTAATAAATGTGATCTGGACCGGGATTCTTTGCCCGGCATACCCCTGGTGCAGGGAGACAGTATCTATATGGCAGCAGGAAAAGGAACCGGCCTTGAGGAGCTGGTGGGCATGATCTCGTCAAAGATCTACCGGGATTATGTGGACTGCACCATGATGATCCCCTATGCGGAAGGGTCCCTGGTAGCCTATTTTAACGAGAATGCCACCGTAAAAGGAGTGGAGTATACGGAAGAAGGAACTCTTATCACCATGAACTGCCTGCTGAAGGATTTGAAAAAATATAAAAAGTACGTAAGATTATAAGAAAGGAATTCCCCATGAAAAAAATGACTATTGAAGAATTTTATGAAACTCCTTTTTCTGATTTGAAGGCGCCGTCCCTGCTGGGGATGAGTCAGGTGGTGATTGATGATGACAACATCCTCTCCCTTGTAGTGAACACGGAGAAGAATCATATGAACCTGCATGGAACTATCCAGGCAGGAATCCAGTACCTGATCGCAGACACCGCCCTGGGAATGGCTTTAAAGCACATCGGCCGGCCGGGTGTTGCCATGGACGGACATATCTATCTCTATCGTCCCGGTAAACTGGGGGATGTGCTGACCGCGTCAGTTTATCCCCGGAAGGTGGGAAGAAGAACCGGAAACTTTCTGGTGGAGGTGAAAAGACAGGACGGGAAAATGGTCTCGGAATGTGCATTTTCTGTTATGTTTAACTCAGAAGGGAAATAGGGTTGGGGTAAATGTGGACCATCATTCTGGCAGTGATCATAATATTACTCATAGCTGGGACTGCTTATCTGGTGGCGGCCCTGGGGCGGTTCGGCTGGATCCGGTCGGTATCGGGAGATAGCAGGCTGAAAAGGATCCTGATTTCCTCAATGATAACCGGAGCTGCCTTTGCCGTCTGTTATTATGTCTTCTCTCTGATCAATGCCATCTTCATATTGATCTATACCATCCTCTTTTTTCTTATTTTCGGATTTTTTGCGAGGATCATCGGTTTCATCCGGAAAGATGAGTCCGGGATTTACTGGCAGGGATGGCTGGCCTTGCTGGCAACATTCCTTTTCTTTTTGGTGGGATATTTTCAATGCAATAATATCTGGCAGACCGATTATTATCTTGAGACAGAAAAGAATCTGGGTGAACTGAAGATTGCCATGTTTGCGGATTCTCATCTGGGGACAACCTTTGATGGGGAGGGTTTTGAAAAAGAGTTAAAGAACATCGAGGCCCAGCATCCGGACATCCTGCTGATCTGCGGAGATTTTGTGGACGACTGGTCCTGTAAGGCTGACCTGATAAAGGCCTGCAGGGCCATGGCAGGGGCAGATTTTAAATACGGTGTATGGATTGCCTACGGGAATCATGATGAAGGTTTTTTTGACAGCCGTGATTTCAGCGCGGGGGAATTGAAACAGATCCTTGAGGAAAACGGGATCCACCTTCTGCAGGATGAATGCCAACTGGTAGATGACAGGTTCTATGTGGCCGGAAGAAGGGACAGGGGGCTGGGAGGGCGTCAGAATATGGATCAGCTCCTGGAGGGGGCCGACACCGGCAAATACATAATTGTCCTCGACCATGAGCCCAATGATTATGAGGCGGAAGCCGCGTCGGACGCGGATCTTGTTTTATCGGGGCATACCCATGGCGGACAGCTTATTCCGATCAACATTACCGGTAAGCTGTCCGGGGTACACGACAGGGTCTACGGGTATGAACGGAGGAAGGGAACGGATTTCATTGTGACATCAGGGATATCTGACTGGGCCCTGCAGTTCAAGACCGGAACCAGGTCGGAATATGTGATCATAAATATTTCCCAAGCAGATAGCGTCTCTTCCCCTGAGTAATATTTCCGTACTCGATGGCCTCTGCCGGGCAATTCTGAATGCAGGACATACAATGGGAACAGGTTCTCCTGACCCAAACCGGCCTGCCCTTTTTCATATGTATAATGCCGAGGGGACACACCTGTTCACATTTTCTGCAGGAAATGCATCTGTCGGTTGCGTAAAATTTCTTTGTAGGCTGTTTTATCAGGCACCATACCGGATTAAAGGGCAATGTGACCAGTATTTCCCACAGCTGAATGCGGCGCCCTTTGAGCCTTCTGCCTTTCCGGATGGAATCTGCCAGCTCCGGGATCCCGGCGGATGACTCCCGGATGATTTTTTTGATTTCTTCATCTGCCGGTGCCGGATACATATTGCTGGCAATATAGTTTCCCGGCATTCTGAATTCGGCGCGGCCCTTATAGATCATGTGCTTTTTTGCAAAGATCCTTTTTGCGATGATGCCGCTGATCCCGGCATACCCCCCGCTGGTAAAAACAAAATATACCCGCCTGTTTCCTTTAAAAGGAGTTTTTTTCAGAAACGCAGTTAAAAAGCGGGGTAACTCACAGACATAGACCGGTGAGCAGATCACAAAAGGAGTTTTTGAATAAAGGGCTGAATAATCATGTTTTCTTATTCTGGGAAGAAGATTCAGGCAGTCATCCTTCAGAACTCCGGCAAGGCTTTTTGCGATATACTCTGTGTTGCCCGTTGCGCTGAAATACAAAACCATACTACTTTACCTCAAAAATGCTATGATGAACTTTTAAGTCCTGACCGGGACCATAAAATATCATCAGTTTTTCTTATTATAACATATTATAATGGACTATTGTAATTATTACATGGTATTATATCACACAGCAGAGCTGACGAGCAATTCGCGCCAAATCACCGAGGCGATTTCAATTGATACAGGGAGGAAAGGGAATTGAAAAGAGAGACCGTAATAGTAATAGATTTCGGAGGTCAGTATAACCAGCTGGTTGCCCGGCGGGTCAGGGAATGCAATGTATACTGCGAGATCTACTCCTATAAGACCGACATTGAAAAGATCAGGCAGATCAATCCGAAGGGAATCATCCTGACCGGCGGCCCCAACAGTTGTTATGAGGAGGACGCGCCCACTTACAGCAGGGAGCTTTTCAACCTGGGGATCCCGGTGCTGGGATTATGCTATGGCGCCCAGCTCATGATGCATCTGCTGGGAGGCAAAGTGGAACGGGCCCGGGTGCGGGAATACGGAAAGACGGAAGTATATGTGGATCCCGAGTCTCCGCTTTTTACCGGAGTAGAGGAGACCACAAGCTGTTTTATGAGTCATTTTGATTATATTTCCCGTGTTGCACCCGGTTTCTCCATCTGCGCCCACACCAGGGACTGTCCGGTGGCAGCCGCCCAGAACAGGGAGAAGAATCTTTATGCCATCCAGTTCCATCCCGAGGTCTTACATACCCTTCGGGGAAAAGAAATGCTCAGTAATTTTGTATATAATGTATGCCATTGCTCCGGTGACTGGAAGATGGATTCCTTTGTGGAGACATCCATCGAAGCCATCCGGAAAAAGGTAGGAAAAGGAAAGGTCCTCTGCGCTCTTTCCGGCGGTGTAGATTCTTCCGTGGCGGCAGTCCTGCTGTCTAAAGCGGTGGGCAGGCAGCTTACCTGTGTGTTTGTGGATCATGGCCTTCTTCGTAAAAATGAAGGAGACGAAGTGGAAGCAGTCTTCGGTCCGGCAGGTGAGTACGATCTGAATTTTATCCGGGTAAATGCCCAGGACCGCTTCTATATCAAACTGGCCGGCGTGGACGAACCGGAACGTAAAAGGAAGATCATCGGGGAAGAGTTTATCCGGGTTTTTGAAGAGGAAGCAAAGAAGATCGGCGCTGTGGATTATCTGGTGCAGGGAACCATTTACCCGGATGTGGTGGAGAGCGGCCTGGGCGGAGAGTCAGCCGTCATCAAATCCCACCACAATGTGGGAGGCCTGCCCGATTATGTAGATTTCAAGGAAATCATCGAACCCCTGCGGGATCTCTTTAAAGATGAAGTCAGGAAGGCAGGGCTTAAGCTGGGTATACCTGAGTATCTGGTATTCCGCCAGCCCTTCCCCGGTCCCGGACTGGGTATCCGCATTGTGGGAGATATCACTGCCGACAAGGTCCGCATGGTTCAGGACGCCGACGCCATTTACCGGGAAGAAATCGGAAAGGCAGCCAGGGCCTGGAGAGAAAGCCGCTCCGGAATGGGGGAGAAGAAGGAAGAAGGCGGTACCGGTGCGGTAAGACCGCCCTGGATGCCGGACCAGTATTTTGCCGCCCTGACCAATATGCGGTCCGTGGGAGTCATGGGAGATGAGAGGACCTACGATTATGCCGTGGCCCTCCGGGCAGTAAAGACCATAGATTTCATGACAGCAGAAGCGGCGGATATCCCCTTTGAAGTGCTGCAGACGGTCATGAGCCGGATCATCAATGAAGTAAAAGGCGTCAACAGAGTATTCTATGATCTCACCAGCAAGCCGCCGGGGACGATAGAGATGGAATAATTTTGTTATTGCGGTGCAAAGTCCATTAGCGCGATTTTGATTCCGCAAAAAACAGCCAAAAGAAAAAGCCTTGTGTGCGATTTATCGCCGCTTGGCTTTCTTTTTTTCTCCAAAAACCTTGAAAACAAGCCACTTCTGCAAATTCCGCGGTGCGTTCCGGCGCGAATGCTACATAAGCACAGAAAGTAGCATTGACGATAGAGGTTTGAGGATAACGGACTTGATGTCAGTATACGGACCGGCAATGGATCATACTCAATACTATATAAAAAAGGTGGAAGTAGAACCCATACACCCGCGTCCGGGAACAGGACTGCCTGAGAAGTTCACTTTGTGGGAAGGAAAGTTCGGCTGCAGTGTCGCAACGATGTTTACGAATACCATTGCCTGTGATCTGTATCTGGATAGGGGTAAGCCAGAGTTTTCAAACTGGTATGATCCGTATAGCAAAAAAGAGGCTGTATTCGGTGATGATAAAGTAAATGAAACATATAGCTACTATGATAAAGGGTGCAGGGCTCCAGATGTATATTATAGGGATTCCGATGGGAATGGTTGCGATGCATACGGAGTAGCATGGCCGTCTTATGAGCCTCAATTTTCGGCGAAATCCGGCAGAAAAGTAGTGATTAACTGGAAAAACTACCGGAAGCATATAAAGGGTGTTTACCCTAAAGCAAAGTTTCTGGAAGTTCAATACGCAACAAAGGCTAATTTCAAAAAAGCAAAAACTATAAGGATCAGAATAAAAAATCTGAAAAAAAAGACAGTTATACAACATCTTAAGGCGAAGAAGACCTATTATTTCCGGCTAAGACTCTCCAATGGGAAAAAACATATTACTGCCTGGACCGATAAGATTAAAGTCAAAACCAAGAAGGTTAGGGTAAAGAATTGAAAAAAGATATACAATAGCAAGGAAAAACGGTATTTCAATTGCATTTATCTAAAAGGAGGATACTTACAAAATGAAGAAACTGATTGGACTTATGATCGCACTGACCCTCGTCATTTCGCTTTGTGCCTGCGGCGGTCAGCCTGCGGCAGAGTAGAAGACTGAAAGCGGGGTTGCTCCGGGTGAAGTTACGCAGGCAGACATTGCAAAGAATATCGTTGGAACATGGATAAAGTCCGAGGTTGACGGGCAGCCCGCAGTGACCGATGAAAAGAATGTATTTGATATAGTATCAACTAAAGAAGCTTATATAAGTGAATCACGTATAAGAGATGGAGTAACTCCATTTAGGTACAATCATAAGAACGAAGTAGATATCAATGGTAATGTTGTAACTATCATTACTACGAACACCGATGGAGTATTGCTTGTACGTGAATTAACTATCACCAGCATTCATGACAGTGAATTTACTGCGAATCGGAAATTCACACGTGTGAGTGAAGGAACTGATCCATATATTGAAGAAGAAATTGTAACTTATATTAAGGTCAACGATGACTATAGTGACGATATACTCGGCACCTGGGAAGGTCATTGCACCAGCGAAGGCTCTGTATTCGATGACGGTCAGGATCACCGTTGGGAATTCAAAGATGACGGCACCTATGTTTACTACGTAAAGGACGGTGACAGGATGAACTGGACGGCACTGCGTGAGAACGAGGATGGTAAAACATTTACCGCCACGTTCAAAATGACAAAAGTAAAAGAATGAATAAAGGGGGCTATTCAGTTGAGTGGCCTTTTTTGCCAGCCCTGACATGATCGAGAAAAACAGCCTGAAAATAGATGATATGTACCTCAAATATATTTGCAAAGAATTGCATTGTCCCCGGCCAGGTGATATAATTTATCTCGAAAGCGACAAAGCAGAAAACAAACCGATTATATATGTTTGTGACCAGATGATATTGATGATGCATATGATGCCTTCGAAGATGATGAGGATGCCTGGGACGATTATTAATATTCTAGTGTTGAAATATCTTCGGAATTGTACTATGTTAGATGGGAACGGCCCGGGGTGTTCGGAGGGCTTTTCATGGATGAAAAAGAGGAAGTAAGCAGTTCATGACTTAACGAGGTAATGATAATGAAAAATGGAATAATCAGGTTAATGATCCTGTGTATTGTTTCATCTGTACTGATGATCAGTCTTTCAGGATGCGAAAGCGATAGCAGAAAAAAAGTATCAAACGATCCCAAGCATATAGAAACTATCGTCGAAGAAATGGCTGTAGATTACGGTAGCTATGGGGATGAGGCGAAAGACAGGATCCACGAGCTGTTATCAGAACTGGCCGCCATAGATCACTCCGCGGGAGCGCGCTGGGAAAAGATCATGGATCTTTGGATGTCTCCGGACCTCGGAAAACCACTCCACTATGACGTCTTGCCTGATGGACTGCCTGACACGGATGAACTATGCATCGTAATTCTGGGTTTTCAGTTGAATCCTGACGGGACGATGAGAGAAGAATTGGTAGAAAGACTAACAGTGGCTCTGAACAGTGCAGAGAAATATCCTAATGCCTATATCGTTTGCACAGGAGGTGGCACAGCCGAAGATAATAAAGCGGTTTCCGAAGCCGGTGAGATGGCAAAGTGGCTTATCTCACATGGGATCGATGAGAAGCGTATCATTGTAGAGGATCATTCCATCACAACCGCTCAGAACGCCTTGTTCACCTACGATATCCTGACGTCACTCTACCCATCCGTCAAAAAAATTGCGATCGTATCGAGCGACTATCATATCGCAACAGGAGAGCTCCTTTTCAAAGCCGAGTCAATCTTAAGAGCCAATACTCCGGGCAATGAAAAGCTTGAGATTATTTCAAACGCTGCCTGGAAGGCTCCTTCCGGTTCACTCTCAGCCATGTTCCAGGCGGGAGCACTTATAGAACTGTTCGGGGATATCGATACCGCCTTTGAGATCTATTATGATAATTATGATATTCACAAGCTTCCTCCACTTCATTGAGATATACCGGCAGTACAATGCTTCCCGGAAAAAGCGTGCACAAAATGTCGGGAAGCATTCTCCCGGTACTGATGAATAGTTTTTTCAGAAGCATATTGGTTCGAGATGTTCGCAGTATTTAAGCGCCAGATGCTTTGAGGCCTGGAGTCTTTCTTTGGGAAAGAGTCCGGGCAGGGAAACTGCAGCGAAGAGTATGCGTAATGCGGAATAGGCCATGGTCTGCCATTCTGCTTTTTTTATCAGCATTTCGTCATCGGTATCCAGGTAGGTCTTAAGGAAAGTATTCCAGATCAGCAGGGCTTCGTCACGGTTGAAGTTCTTAAGATGAGGATATTTCAGATGTCTGGTTTCGTAGTCATCCCCCATGGCCGGCATCTTGTATGTCAGGCACATGCTTGTCAGGTCAATGATGGGATGCCCCATGCCGCCTGATGACAGATCGATAAAGATGTAGTTCCCGTCCTGTATCATAATATTTCCCGGATGGCAGTCACCATGGAGGAAGGTGTGACGTTCCGGCATGATCTCATACATTTGAGTCAGAATATCAATCTCTTCTTTCGTTCCTACCAGTCCCACCAGTTTAGGCATCATAGCCAGAGACGTCTTACGAACATCGTAGAACTGTTCCGGATCCACCTCGATTTGATGCAGGCTTTTTATTTCTTTTGCGAAGTCTTCAATGTGGTTTTCTAAATGGTTACGGTGGTCTGTCTCCAGGATTTTCAGCAGATCAACAGCATTTAACAATTCAAATACTGTACCATAACAGTCGCCCACCTTAACTGTATCAAAAGAGATGGCAGTGGGGATGCCTGCCAAAAATGCAGCCTTTGATTTGGCGTTCTCCCGTTCCACCATGCCAATATCCACATTTGGCTTAAATACCTTGACAACAATCTCCGGGTTGATACGATAGACAGAAGCTGTTGCACCATTACCTATCTTTTCACATCCATCGATGGAAAGCTGACGAAGGGCTTTTTTTACATCAAAGAGTTCGGAAAATCCAGTGACTTCAAAAATATCATAAACCTCAGGTGAGACATTTATAATATTGATAGATTTTCCAACCTGTTTGCGCAGCTTCAGCAGTACTCTCAGGCCTGCAGAGGAAATATATTCCAGCCCCCCTGCATCTAGTAAAATATCAGTATAGGAAGCCTCATCAACAGCAGCAAACAACTCTTTTTCCAGATCTGCCGCGTTTACAGAATCTATTCGTCCTACGGGATATATTTTCAGTGTTCCGTCTTCCATTTGTGTCTTCATGTTTGAAATCCTCTCTTTTTTCCATCAATATAATCCTGGTACATTTCGGCAATCCAACAATTATCCTCAATAGTTATAGGTTCGCTGCGCTTGCTGTCTTTACCCCTACGATTATCCTTGCGTTCCTGCCATTTCATCGGATGACTCGGAGTTAGTATTGATACATTGGGACCTATAAGCACATAATTTCCAATATGAACAGGACAAATATCAAGAATCGTTAAGTTAAATCTCCATGCATACCCCCCTACATACTCCAATTATTAGTATGATTGTATTCCGAAAAAATATACCATTCTTTTTTGCCACAGGAAATAAACCTGATACTTTCACTATGTTGTGATAATAGCTAAAATATATAATCGAGGGTCAAGATGAAGTTTGTAAATAATCCCTTTCCCGTCGATTAAAATCCAGAATATTTCAGCTGTTCAGCTTTCTTTATTAGTAAGGACTTCCAGTCTCCCTGAGTCTCTGAAGCTGCTCCCAGCTCAAATGTTCACTGCTTTCTCCTTTTTCCATTGCCATACGTTCTGCTGTTGACGAATACGGTGATGTCGCAATAACTTCACCTGTACTGTTGATCACTTCAAAGCGATTCGTAAAGTTAGGCTCGCGGCATATTTCCATTGTGTCAAAGACATATCCGCCACTGACTCCCTGCAGGACTGCTTCATCAATTTCCTTAAAAGACTTGGCTGCCATTTTTCTCCCCTTTCCATGATCAAGTTTTAATGAACATATATAACACTTTCAGTTTACTATACAAGACATTGCCTGTCAAACGCATTAGTATTCACAATACAAAATATATCTATGTGAACTACTCGGTAATTGAATTACCAGAGCATCAAGTATACACGGCTTCGCCGTGCAGATCTTGGGTGCGTCCATAACACCTCTACTGCTGCCTTTTGGGCTATACAGCTACTTTTATTACCTTTATATTATCCAGCCCGGATACGGGAATATCGATCTCCCTGCCGGAAGTTGATGTGTACTTTCTCAGGATATTATAAGCTCCCACCGCATCTGCATTCCAGATCTTGTTCCCTTCTGTGTATAGACCACGATGCCGGCGGTTCGCTTTTCTTGCATACTCTTT
>JAFRHL010000017.1 GCA_017433295.1 Eubacterium sp. | reverse complement strand
TGGTGATTATCTGAATGACTATGAATTTATGCAGGCGTCTCCCAACAGCTATGCCATGAAGAATGCCCATCCAAAGATTAAGGACATCAGCAGGTATATTACGGAATATACGAATGAGGAATATGGTGTGATCCGGGAATTGATGAATCATTTTGATATTATATATGACAAATACGTGGATTAAACCGTACCTTTCCATACTTATAATTCAGGAGTGACATAAATATGAAAAAAACTTGTAAAACCACATTAATGCAGCTGCAGGTAAGTCTGCCCACAAAGATCGCTGTCACAGTGGGAATCATGCTTGTGCTGATCGCCTTTGTGTACTATTGCAATGTCCCCAATCCCAATATGATATTGATTGCCGGGCTGGTTTTCTGCTCTGCCCTGTTCGGCTTTGGCGGAGGGCTTGTCGCTGCAGTTATCATGGTCTGTTATACCCTGTTCTTTTTCTCCACGGACCACAGCTTCATTCATTTTACACCGGAGAATTTGCAGAAGGTGGCTGTCACCCTGATCGGTGTGAATGCCGATATGTTCTTTGTCTGCCTGCTTAAAAAGGCGGAGCTTAGAGCCTTTGGCAAGGTGAATGATCTGACAAAGCAGCTTCATCAGGAGAATGAGCTTCTGCAGCAGATATCCCTTACGGATGCCCTTACGGGAATCCGGAACCGCATGGCTTTAAGACAGGACTATGATACATACCAGGGGCATGAGGTTGCGGTCATGATGATCGACCTGAATGATTTCAAGGCCATAAATGACCAGAGGGGACACGAGGAGGGAGACCGGATCCTTAAGGAGACGGGTAAGCTCCTGGCCGGTCGCTTCGGAGAAAACTATTGTTACCGTTATGGCGGAGATGAATTTCTGGTAATTGTTCCGGATATTACTGAGGCTGAATTCAAAAAGAAACTGGATGCGGCCATGTCGGCAAGACCGGTTATTGATGAAGCGGACTGTGTAGGTTTCTCGGTAGGATATGTGCATGCCATGCTGGATGATCCTTCCAGGCTTCGGCAGCTTATCTCCAATGCGGATGAGAGGATGTATCAGACAAAGAGGGATAAAGGGAGAGCTCCGGCCGCCGGCCATGAGAAAATGTCCACCCGGGCCAGGGCTTCTGAGTACACGGTTGAAGAGCTGAAACAGTATCTGAAGGATATGTCAGGCAAGTATGATCTTGCCCGGGTGGTGGATCCCATCGAGTGCCGTATCCTGGATTTCAGTGCTGACGGAAAGATCAGTATGAACGAGAGCTGCTATGGTATATGGAGCGCAGAGCAGAAATGCATCAACTGTTCCAGCGCCGTTGCCTGCAGAACCGGCTGTCATCAGGAGAAGATGGAACGGTTCAAAGATGAGCTTTACTTTGTCCAGTCCAATCCGGTTACTTTAAAGCTTCCCGACGGGCAAAAATATGATGCGGTGGTCGAGCTGGTAAATGTTAAAAAAGAAAGCAGACGAGCCGTTAATAACAGGGCCGCGGAAAACATAGGCAACAGGGCCGTCCATTACCAGGCCCATCATGACAGTCTGACAAATGTGCTCAATGCGGAGGCCTTTTATGAGCTGACCCGGGAGATGATCAGAAAGAGCCCGGATATGTCATGGGTGATGGTAACCGGAAATATTATGAATTTCCGGCTTGTTAATACCCTGTTTGGTGTTTTGAAAGGAAATGAAGTGCTGGTAAGGACTGCCTCCCTGCTGAGAGAGATTTCCGAAGACGCCGACGGTCTATGCGGACGTCTGGGCGGGGACCAGTTTGCCCTGCTCCTTCCCCGGTCAAACTACCATGAAGAAAAATTCCTGGAAATAGCCAGGATCTTGGCCGAGACCTACAACAGCGGAATTTACACCTTCTGTATGCATTTCGGTGTTTACAGGATCGATGATCCTTCTATTCCGGTATCCGTCATGTGCGGGCGGGCAAATTCAGCCCTTCGTACCATACGTGAGGATCTGACCGAGGTGGTGGCATATTTTGATGACGGCATCATGAAAAAGCTCCTCTTTGAGCAGAAGGTGATCGGAGGCTTTGAAGAGGCTTTAAAGGACGGGCAGTTTAAAATGTACCTGCAGCCCCTTGTGGGAGAAGACGGCAATGTGATCGGGGCGGAGGCCCTGGCCAGATGGCATAAGCCGGACGGCAGGATCATAATGCCCGGCGATTTTATAGAAACATTGGAACAGGCCGGCCTGATCCATAAGCTGGACAGGTATATCTGGGAGCTGGCGGTCAGACAGCTGAGTGCCTGGAGGAACACAGACAAGTCGCATCTTACCATCTCAGTCAATATGTCGGCAAAGGATTTCTTCAGTATCGATGTGTATGATGTGCTGACTAAGCTTACAGAGAAATACAAGGTAGATAACAGTATGCTGAGGCTGGAGATCACCGAGACTGCCCTGCTGGTGGAGCCGGATAAGAGTGACGCCATAGTAACAAGACTAAGGAAGGACGGCTTCATTGTGGAGATAGATGATTTCGGGCGAGGATATTCGTCCCTGAGTCTTCTCAAGAGTATTCAGGCAGATGTGCTGAAGATCGACAGGAGCTTCCTGTGTGAGATGCGGGATAAAAAGCGCAGCAGGATCATCCTTGAGACGGTGATCAACATGGCCACATCCCTTGGAATGGAGGTCATTTCCGAGGGGGTTGAGACGGAAGAGCAGCTTCATTCCCTGTCGGCCATGGGGTGCAGCCATTTCCAGGGCTACTATTTTTCACGGCCGGTTCCCGTGGATGAATTTGAAGCAAAATATGTTATAGGTTAAGCGGAAAGCAAGATATCGATTTGGAGGTGATCCCTTGGACAACAGAGACCCCAGGATGTTGATTCTGGAATCTGATCCGGCACGCTATATTAAAAAACCATCGTCAACGGTCCTGACCCTGATCAAGGTATTGGAAGGCTTTGCGGCACTGATATTTATTTTCCGCCTTGTGGATATTATCAGTATGCTGCGGGAAGGGGGAGATGGTATGATCCCCTATGGACTGCTGAATTACCTGTTGCCGCAGGAGTTGATAAGTCTGTTTGTTCCGGCAGGGCTGCCCGCCGGAGGAGAGGTGGAAAGGATACTTTGTCTGCTGATTTCGGTATGTATCCTGGTGATCCTGGCAGGGCTGCTGGTGGAGGCAGTGCTGGCGCTGCTTCTGAGATTTGTTCTGAAAGGAGCGGCCGTATTTAAGTTTGTACACAGAGTGATCTTCATCGCCTTCCTGGTAATGGCAGGAGGCACCGGGGTTTCCTGTGTCTTCCTTGTGTTCAGGTACATCACTTCCGGAAATTTCCTGGGCGGATCGGTCCAGCCGATCATAATCACTGGGGCTGCTTTCCTGATCCTGCTGGTGATGGTTTCCTATCATCACAGCGCCGTGACCATTTTATCTGTTGTGGAATATGAGATCAGGATGGGATTTAAGGAAACGACAAAGGTGGAAACAAAGCTGGAAAGGAATTCCCTTCTTTTGGGTTCCGGTTTTTTACTGGCGGGCCTGGTACTGATCCTTGCCTTTGGAGCTGATATAAAGATAGTGATCCCTCTTTTTATACTTTCACTTAAGTATTTTGCAGTTTATATTTGCTGGACTAATTTCAGACACTGCCACAGATAACTTTAAACTCACCGATGAAATGCAGAGGATGACAATGGTAAAAAGAATTGATTCGCATGTGACCATGCAAAAGGTGATACCGAATGTAAACAGCCGCTACCGCATGCTGTGGGACTTTCCCCGGGACCATCAGAGCATCGGCCTCATATCCTGTGATATAGAGGATGTCATGGACTTTGCCCTGGATGATGCCAGCAGGAAGGCCAGGATCCACGTGATCCATGTGGAGACTGTATATGGAGGGGCAGATTACTCCTGGAGCCGTTTCGGAGGAGAGATCACTGCAGTGATTTCCGGGCCCAGAGTGGAAGATGTCCGAAGCGGCCTGATGTATATCAGGGACCATATAGAGCATAAATGCGGCTCCTATGTTATAGATGATGACGAGTCCATGGCCTATTATGTGGAATGCCTGCCCAGGATCGGCAGGTATTATCAGGCCCATTACGGACTTCCGGAAGGAATTGCCCTGGCCAAACTGGTGGCCTCCCCGGTGGAGGCGACTTACGGGCTGGACAGGGCCTTAAAAGCCAGCAACACGAAGCTGGTGGAATTATATGACGCACCCTCCCGGGTCAATACGGGCGGGGCTTTGCTGTGCGGCAGTGAAGCAGCCTGCCGGGCGGCGGCGGAAGCATTTGCGGAGGCAGTAGAATATTGTTACGCTCATCCAATGAGCCTGGAGCTTTGAGAACAGAGGATAGTATTATGAAGATTATACCAGTGAAAACACATATTTTATCACAAAAGATCATACCACATATTAATCCCGAACTGGCAAAGGTCTACCAGGTGCCGGAGGGACACCGGAGTATCGGCTTTTTTTCCACGGATAACGATGATGTGGCCTATCTGGCAGCGGATGATGCCACCAAAAAGGCGGATATCAGGATCCTGCATGCCCAGACCTTCTACGGAGGACAGACCTGCTCCTGGAGCAAATACGGGGGAAGTGTCTTTGTTCTTTTTTCGGGACCGAAGGTTCAGGATGTAAAGAGCGGCATGGCTTATATCAAGGACTATGTGGAAAACCGGTCCGTGCTCTGCAACTTTGACGGGGACGATGGAACGGCCTTTTATGCGGACTGTGTTCCCCGGGTGGGGAAATACTATCAGGAGCTCTATCAGATTCCCGAAGGCATGGCCTATGCCTACCTGGTGGGCGGACCCATCGAGACCAATTATGCCCTGGATAAGGCTCTGAAGGCCAGTGATACGAAGATCGCCAATTACTGGTACCCCCCAAGCCACGCCAACTCCAGCGGAGCGGTGCTTTACGGTACAGAGTCAGCCTGCCGGTCTGCTGTCAACGCTTTTATTGATACTTTGAGGGCAGCTGTTGAACAGCCTATGAAAATATGATGTCGTATCATTGCAGCCCCTGAGAAAGGAGTCATTATGAAACCATCGGAGGCAAAAAAACTGACTGCCGACCTGTCCCCCTTCGGGGCATGGGCCTTTGCCCTGGGAACCAGTGTGGGCTGGGGATCGCTGGTTGTCACCAGTAATTCCTATCTTGTAAAGGCCGGTCCGGCGGGCAGTGTGCTGGGGATGATCGCAGGTACGCTTATCATGCTGGTGATCAGCCGGAATTATGCTTACCTTATGCAGATTTATCCGGATTCCGGCGGTGCTTATACCTATAGCAAAAAAGTCTTTGGCCATGATTATGCTTTTTTGACAGCCTGGTTCCTGGCCCTCGTTTATTTTGCCATACTCTGGGCAAATGCAACTTCTATTCCTCTCTTTGCCAGGATCTTTGTCGGTGACATGTTTAAAGTCGGAAGAATGTATTCATTTTTCGGCTATGATGTGTATTTGGGAGAAACTCTGGTCACAATTGCAGCTATAATTTTCATTGCCTTTTTATGTATACGGAGTAAGAAGGCTGTCAGGACAGCCATGATAGGGCTGGTCTGTCTGTTTGCGCTGGGCATAACCATCGTATTTATTGTTGCCCTGACAGGCCACAGGGGATCTTTTGAACCTTACTTTGCCGAAGATTCCGGCGCCCTGGTCCAGGTCATTAAGATCGTTGTCATCTCACCCTGGGCTTTTATCGGATTTGAGAGTATTTCTCACCGGGCCGGAGAGTTTTCTTTTAAGGAAACAAAGATCTTTAAAATTTTAGTGGCAGCTGTGGTATCCGCATCCCTGCTTTATATTTTTGTTACCCTGCTCTCTGTGACAGCCTATCCGGACCGATATGCCAGCTGGGCAGCATATATCTCCGAGCTGGGCAATCTCAGCGGTCTGGAGGCCCTGCCCGCCTTTTATGCAGCAAATCATTATCTGGGCAGTCCGGGGGTGGTCCTTTTGATGCTCTCCCTTTTGCCCTTATTATAACCAGTCTGATCGGAAATATAACAGCCCTCAGCAGGCTTTTTTACAGCCTGGGCAAAGACAGGGTGCTCTCGGCCGGGTTTGGCAGGCTGAATGACCGGGGGGTCCCGGGGAATGCCGTTATGCTGATTGCGGGTGTGTCCCTCATCGTCCCCTTTGTGGGAAGGACTGCCATAGGCTGGGTCGTGGATGTGACCACCATAGGAGCTACCCTGATCTATGGCTTTGTTTCCGCGGCTGCCATGGCTGTCGCCAGAATCCGGGAGGACAGGACAGAAACGATTACCGGCAGCCTGGGCCTCATTCTGATGGTATGCATTGGTCTTTATCTGTTTTTCCCCAGCCTTGTGACCAGCAGTTCCCTGGAGAAGGAGACCTTTTTCATCTTTCTTATATGGAGTGTACTGGGTTTTCTTTATTTCCGTTATATTCTTCATAAGGATCAGGAGAGGCGGTTCGGTTCCTCCGGAATCGTATGGGTGGCATTGCTGACCCTGGTGCTTCTGCTTTCTCTGATCTGGATGAGACAGTCCATTATTACGGCTGACAGAAGGATGCTCGATAATATCAGAGACCATTATGAGGAGATTGATGACGCTGACCGGAGGGAAGACGAAGAGTTTATTAAGGATCAGCTGGACCAGCTGGAGGCTGCCGAGACAAGGATCATCCTTATGGCCATCGGTATGTTCGGTTTTACCCTGGCAGTCATGCTGACCAATTATTCCTATATGAGCAGACATTCAAAGGAGAATGAGAGACGGGCAAATATAGATCCCCTGACCGGTGTCAGAAGTAAGAATGCCTATCTTTTTAAAGAAAAGCAGATCAATGCCTCCATTTCCACAGGGGAAGCCGGGGACTTTGCCGTTGCTGTATGCGATGTAAATGGATTAAAGAAGATCAATGATACCCTGGGCCATAAGGCGGGAGATGACTATATCTGCAAGGCCTGCAGGATGGTGTGTGAGATATTCCAGCACAGTCCGGTCTTCCGCGTGGGCGGTGATGAATTCGTGGCTATCCTGACCGGCAGAGACTACGAGAGCCGGAAGGACCTGATGCAGATCCTTCACGACCGGTCTGTGGTCCATATCAGCAGCGGAGACGCTGTGGTGTCAGGCGGGATCTCGGACTTTGACCCGGAAAAGGATGGCAGCTTCCATGATGTATTCGAGCGGGCCGATGCCCTTATGTATGAGGAGAAACAGCTCCTTAAGGGCCTGGGTTCTATTTCCAGGGATGAGGATCCGGAAGAGCCTGTGAATGATAAACCGTCGATTTTCAATGTCAGGAAACGTATTCTGATCGTGGAGGATGAGATCGTCAATCAGATGCTGCTGACCCATGCCCTGGAGGGAAGCTATGATGTTATCTGTGCATCGGACGGTCTGGAGGCTTTGGAACTGGCCAAGGCCTATAAGGATGAACTGGCTTTAATGCTCCTTGATCTGAATATGCCCCGGATGGGCGGTCTGGAGGTCCTTGCCACTCTGAAGGTGGATAATGATTTTAATAAAATTCCGGTGCTGGTCATGACTGTTGACCAGAATGCGGAGGTGGATTGCCTGCGCATGGGCGCCACAGATTTTATTTCCAAACCTTACCCGGTGCCTGAGATTATTCTGGCCAGGGTCAACAGGTGTATTGAGCTTTCCGAGGACCGGGCTACCATCCAGTCCACGGAGAGGGACAGCCATACCAGATTGTACAATATTGACTATTTCTTACGTTATGTAAATATGTACGACCGCCATTACCATGACATGGTCATGGATGCCATTGTAATAGATATCAACGGCTTCCGCAGGATCAATGAACGTTATGGGAGGCAGTATGCGGATGGGGTACTCAGCCGCATCGGTGAAAAGCTCCGGCAGCTTGCCCGGGAGATCGGCGGTGTGGGCTGCCGCAGAGGGATCGATACCTTCCTGCTCTACTGTCCCCACAGAGAGGATTACGGGCGGATGCTTGACATGGTGGCGGAGGGCGCAGACGGAGATGCGGATCCTTCTGTTAAACGTGTAAGGCTCCGGATGGGCGTTTATCAGGAGGTGGATAAGGACCTTGATATAGAGAGCCGTTATGACCGGGCGAAATTAGCAGCGGATTCAGTAAAGAATGACCCCGCCGGATCGATCGGGATCTACAATGATGAAATGTGCGAATCGGCACGCTTTTCGGAAAGGCTGCTGCAGGACTTCCACGGGGCCCTTAAGGAAGACCGCTTTAAAGTATATTTCCAGCCCAGATATGATATCCGTCCCGATAAGCCCATCCTCTGCAGTGCCGAAGCCCTGGTACGCTGGGACCATACAGAATACGGCATAGTAAATCCGTCAGAATTTATCCCCCTGCTGGAGCAGAGCGGTCTGATCCTGGAGCTGGACACTTTTGTGTGGCGGAGGGTTGCGGAGAGGATCCGTTACTGGAAAGATAAATATGGTTATTCGGTGCCCGTATCCGTCAACGTATCACGGATCGACCTGCTGGCTCCGAATATGAAAGAGATTTTTACAGGCATCCTTGATGAATACCATCTTGGCAGAGACGATATTACCCTTGAGATCACCGAGTCTGCCTACACAGGGGATTCGGAACAGGTCCTTTCCACTGCCAGGGAACTGAGAGGCATGGGAATGGGCATGCGCATAGAGATGGATGATTTCGGAAGCGGATATTCCTCCCTGGGTATGCTGAACAATCTCCCCGTCGATGCTTTGAAGCTGGACATGAGTTTTGTTCAGAATGTCTTCGGTGATCAGGGGGATGTCAGGATGATCGAGCTGATCATCGATATTGCGGATTACCTTCAGGTACCGGTGGTGGCAGAGGGGGTTGAGACCGAAGAGCAGCTTCTGCTGCTGAAGACCCTGGGCTGTGATTATGTGCAGGGCTACCACTTCTCAAGGCCTGTTCCCCCTGAGGAGTTCGAGAGCTTCCTGATCGAGCGGGGCCGTCAGAGTGTGGAGGTGATCCCGGAAGTCAAAAAGACCTGCATCAGTATCGCCGAAGCCCTTCATGCGGATTTTGAGGATATCTTTTATGTGGATACGCTGACAGACTACTACCTGGAGTTTTATGCCGAAAGCGGCCGGGACCTTAAGATCCGCCCGGGCGGCACAGATTTCTACGCAGATATCAGGCAGAAGCTATTGCCCTACGTGGCCGGTGAGGACTCCCAGAGGATGGAAGAGGCTTTAAAGAAGGAGAATCTGAGAAAGCTGCCTGGCCGGGGGGAAACGCTCCTTGTGTCCTTCCGGAGGCAGCGGGGAACGGAATCGGTGCCCTATCTGTTGCAGGCCATACGTACAAGAAGCAGTGACGACCATCATATTATGGTGGGCATCCGTCCGGAGGAAATGGGATAACAAACATCTTGCCGGCATCACCGGAGAGTATGACCGGGCCCGCATGAAACCGCTCAGGCGATTTCATGCGGGCCCGAAATTTTTTATTCAAAAATCCGATAAGAGGCTTTGCCGTGTTTCTTTACGTAATAGAGGGCAGAATCGGCAGCTGTTTTTGATGATCTGTCCGATTCCTGCCAGGACCGTGTCTCCTTCTGCGTGACCAAAGGTGTCATTGATATTCTTAAAGTCATCGATATCCAACATCAGAAGTGCACAATGGTCGTCGGTGTTGTGGTAATTCATCAGCATCATACTGATCAGCTCCAGGAACTCCCGTATACCGTCATCATTTTCTTCAATAATATAGCTGATCCCCATGCCTGTTTCCAGGATTTTCTGGTCTGCTTCCATGGCTTTAAGCGCATTCTGCCTGTCCTTCCTGATCTCCAGGTCTGTTTTTCCCCTTATGGTCCAGTTGGGGTCATCCCCGTGATTCAGATGATGCCAGTACTGGGTGGAGAAGACATACTTTCCGTCAATATCCTTTAAAAAGATACAGGCCGGAAGAGCTTTCAGCATTTTTTCTATCTCGGTAAAAGTGATGGCGTCGGATGCCCGGATAGAATTCCTGATGCGGCGGATTATCAGCTGCCGGGGGCAGTCTGTTGATATGATATCATATAGCCCCCGCTCAATCCACACCATGTCCCTTTACGAAGGCTTGTGGGTTGAGACAGCAATGATGGGAATTTTTGAAAAAGGTACGGAAGGAATATGATCCATAAAATCACTGCCTTCCTCCGACAACAGCTCAAAATCAATTAATACAGCCGCTATGTCGGTTTTTTTATCATGATCTCCATGAAAGATGCGGGTACAGTCTGTCACGCTTTCCACGCGTATAATATGAAATTCGGAAGCGATTATTGTGGCGAATGTATCCATCTCATATGTCTGTGGAATAATTGCCAGAATGTTCTTCATAAATAAACTCCCGGGTGCTTGGTGGATATGATCAGATCCGGTGAATACTATCAGATCCGGTGGACACTATCCGGTCCGGTGGATACTATCTGATATAGTGAATTCTGTTCTCATCAAAGCGGTCCTGCTGTGGTCGTACCGTCTGGGGATAACCCACAGGAAGCAGGGCGAAGGGAGTCAGGTCTTTGGGAAGAGAGAGAACTTCGCTTACGGCATTCATGCGGTCTTCCATGGGGGCGATACCCAGCCATACACTTCCAAGGTCCAGGGCATCTGCTGCCAGAAGGATATTCTCGGTGGCAGCCGACAGGTCCAATATGATGTTCTCGGGGAAAATCGCCTTGCTGCGGCAGCAGGGAACAATGACCACGGGGGCGTTCTTGGCACATCCCGAATAGGGACTGCAGGCAGCCAGTTTTGTCTTTGTATCGGCATCTGTGACAACATAGAATTCCCAGGGCTGCTGGTTGCCCGCAGAGGGAGCCGCCATGGCCGCCTTCAGCAGCTGAGTGATCTTTTCCGGTTCAACAGGTCTATCTTCATAGGCGCGGATGCTGGTTCTGTGAAATATACTTTTCATAATGAATTCTCCTTTACAATAAACAGAGGTCAAATCAATATAATAATATCATAATTTTAAGTTTTTTGTAAGAAAAATGTTGAGTTGCAGGGCAGGGGTGGTTTTGCCAGGTAAACGCAGCAGAGGCGGGGTATATGTCTGCAAGTTCCGTTCCTCCTCGGAAATAGAAGATATATGGCGGTTGCTGTTTTTGATTTCCTGCGGTGCAAAGTCACTTTCAGACATATACCCCGCCTCTGCTGCTGTTTATGACTGACAAAGGAAAACCGTGCCATAAACCAGAAAATTATTAGCACTCCCTATTGACGAGTGCTAATTTTTGTGTTATAACATAATTGTGAAGACTGTTATATATCAAATATAACAATAAAAAGACCTGCCGGTTTGCCTGATACATGGCCGGGCTTTTATCCTGAGATTGGCAGGGGCCTGATGATTTGATATTTGCAGTCATTTTCCCGATAAGGAGGGTAAATCATGAATATTAATAAGTTTACACAGAAATCAATTGAAGCGGTTAATAAATGTGAGAAGCTGGCATATGAGTATGGCAGTCCGGAGATCGACCAGGAGCATTTTCTGTACAGCCTGCTGACAATAGAGGATAGTCTGATCCTGAAGCTTGTGGAAAAGATGGAGATCAATAAGGAGGCTTTTCTTGCTCAGGTTCAGCAGTTGGTGGAGAAGAAGCCCAAGGTGTCCGGGGGACAGGTTTATATCAGCAAGAGCCTTAACCAGGTGCTGGTCAGCGCGGAGGATGAGTCCAAAGGAATGGGGGATGAGTATGTTTCGGTGGAGCATTTGTTCCTGTCTCTGATCCGTCATCCCAACAGTGAGATCAAAAAGCTGTTCCAGGCCTACGGCGTGACCAGAGAGCGTTTTCTTACAGCGCTTTCCACCGTTCGCGGTAACCAGAAGGTGGTCAGTGATAACCCGGAGGCGACCTATGAGACCCTGGAAAAATACGGATATGATCTGGTGGAGCGGGCGAAGCAGCAGAAGCTGGATCCCGTGATCGGCAGAGATGCGGAGATCAGAAATGTGGTGAGGATCCTTTCCCGAAAAACCAAGAATAATCCGGTGCTGATCGGTGAGCCCGGTGTCGGCAAGACGGCGGTAGTGGAAGGTCTGGCCCAGCGGATCGTGAAGGGGGATGTGCCGGAATCTCTGAAGGATAAGAGGGTATTTGCCCTGGATATGGGTTCCCTGATTGCCGGTGCCAAGTACCGGGGTGAGTTTGAGGAGCGGCTGAAGGCGGTTCTGGAGGAGATCAGGGCCAGCAACGGACAGATCATTCTCTTTATCGATGAGCTTCATACCATCGTGGGCGCGGGCAAGACGGACGGTGCCATGGATGCGGGTAATCTGTTAAAGCCCATGCTGGCCAGGGGCGAGCTTCATTGTATAGGAGCCACCACCTTAAATGAATATCGTAAATATGTGGAAAAGGATGCGGCCCTGGAGCGTCGTTTCCAGCCGGTCATGGTGGATGAACCCACAGTGGAGGATACCATTTCCATCCTGAGGGGGCTGAAGGACCGCTACGAAGTGTATCATGGTGTCAAGATCACAGACTCCGCACTGGTAAGCGCCGCAACCTTATCGAACCGTTATATTACAGACCGTTTCCTTCCGGATAAGGCCATTGACCTGGTGGATGAGGCCTGCGCCATGATCAAGACGGAACTGGATTCCCTGCCCACCGAGCTGGATGAGGTCCAGAGAAAGATCATGCAGATGGAGATCGAGGAGGCTGCTTTAAAGAAGGAGACCGATCATTTAAGTAAAGAGAGACTGGAACATCTTCAAAAGGAGCTGGCTGACCTGCGGGAGGATTTCCAGACCAGGAAAGCCACCTGGGATCAGGAGAAGTCTGCCGTAGAGCGTGTTTCAAAGCTGAAAGAGGAGATCGAAGCGCTAAATAACGAGATCCAGATCGCCCAGCGGAATTATGATCTCAATAAGGCCGCGGAACTCCAGTACGGAAAACTCCCGGAGCTTCAAAAACAGCTGGCTGAGGAAGAAGAACTGGCAAAGAAACGGGACGCCTCCCTGGTGCATGAGTGTGTCACCGATGAGGAGATCGCCAAGATCATCAGCCGCTGGACCGGGATCCCCGTGGCCAAGCTGACAGAAAGTGAGAGAAACAAAACCCTGCATCTGGACAGTGAGCTTCATAAGAGAGTTGTGGGCCAGGACGAGGGTGTCCAGAAGGTAACAGAGGCCATCATCCGCTCCAAGGCCGGGATCAAGGATCCTTCAAAACCCATCGGCTCCTTCCTCTTCATGGGCCCCACCGGCGTCGGTAAGACGGAGCTGGCCAAAGCCCTGGCGGAAAGCTTATTTGATAATGAGCAGAATATGGTCCGCATTGATATGAGTGAGTATATGGAGAAGTTCTCTGTATCCCGTCTGATCGGAGCGCCTCCCGGATATGTGGGTTACGATGAGGGCGGTCAGCTTACGGAAGCGGTACGGAGAAAGCCCTATTCCGTCGTTCTTTTTGATGAGATCGAAAAAGCCCATCCGGATGTATTTAATGTACTCTTACAGGTACTGGATGACGGGCGCATCACCGACTCCCAGGGCAGAACCGTGGACTTTAAAAACACCATTCTGATCATGACATCCAACATAGGATCCCAGTACCTGCTTGACGGTATCGATTCAGAAGGCAACATTCGCCCGGAAACAGAAAGTATGGTTATGGCTGACCTTCGGAGCCATTTCCGTCCGGAGTTTTTGAACCGTCTGGATGAGATCATAATGTTTAAGCCCTTAACAAAGGACAATATCGGAGGCATCATCGACCTTCTGCTGACCGAGGTCAACCGGCGGCTCGCTGATAAGGAGATCCGGATCGAGCTCAGTGACGCAGCGAAGAATTATGTCATAGAAAATGGATATGACGCAGCCTACGGCGCCCGTCCCCTGAAGCGTTTCCTCACCAAGCATGTGGATACACTGGCAGCCAGACTGATTCTGGAAGGAAATGTAAATCCTCAGGATACCATCCTGATCGACCTGCAGAATGGAGAATTGAAAGCAGTGATTAAGTAAAATAGCCGGGAACTGTATCAGCAGTTCCCGGTTTATTTTTTAATAGGAAGTGACAGTCGAATGGTATTTTATCAGCTGACATATCGAAGTTTATGTATATGACGATGCCTTTCTCAAATATCCTACATGAATACCCACAAAAATTGATATATTTATCCATAATAAAAAATGCAGCGTAAAATTCCTCCTATGACAGGTATTATTTCATGTGATCAAAGGAAAGAATTGGATATATCAGCAGTTGTTGCTCAGTTATACCGTATTACTGCGGCATTTACGAGTTTATTTTGGGATTGTATTCACCATATCTTGTTCCATAAAAAGATGTTTACAAATATATAAATATATGTTAAAATTTAGCATATCTTAATCAACGGAATGCTACAGGAGGTGTTGATGAACAGGTATCTTTTAAATGCCAGCATAAATGCTGAGAAGGATATGCTTGCTCGTTGCAGAAATGCTTTGAAGGGACTACCGAGGGGTGGTCTGACCAGCTACCTGAGAAATGGCAGATTATACTATAAAAGGAATGAGGCCGGTGAGCAGAAATATTTGGGAACGGAATCTAACCCCATGGTGAATAAGCTTAAAAAGAGGCATTTGCTGGAAAAAATGATAGACATTCTGGAAAATAATATTCCTTTGCATTTTCAGATGGGAGTACATTCCACCCGGATTTTACAGTATATTGTCCCTCCTGTAATAAGTACAGATATCATGAGCATATCGGACTTTTATCTAATGAAAATTATCTAAAAAGCTTTCTCTGGAAAGTAGAGCATTATATTAATCATGGATTATATCCATTTTATGATGTTTTGTTTACTTTTGAAAAGCCGGACAGCGGAATAGACATGAACGAGATAGCCTGTCTGATTGACATGTTTATGCAGTGAGGAGGCTGTGACAATCTTATGAACGGAAAGATTGTCACAGCCTCCTAACAGTCTTACTGCTTAGACGTTCATATATCTGTTTACTGCGCTGATCAGAGCTTTGACAGATGCGATGATGATATCGTCATCAATTCCTACACCCCAGTAGATGTTATCATCAGCCCCCTTGATTGCCACGTAGGAGCAGGCCTTGGAGCTGGATCTGACTTCCAGAGCGTGCTCTTCGTAAGTCATGAGGGTATAATCGATATTAAAGTAATTCTTAATGGCATTGCTGACAGCGTCCAGACGTCCGTTGCCCTGGCCTTCGAAGATCTTAAGCCGGTCTTTGTAGTATGCTCTCAGTTCTGCATGGATACCGTTTTCCTGTTTATAGTGTACCTCTGCAAAACGAACCGGTGAGGAAATATTTACATAGATATCTTTGAATACATCTTTTACCTCATCGGGGCTTAATTCCTTATGCTGACGGTCTGATACATCTTTTACCGCATAACCAACCTCTTCCCGCATCTTGAGGGGAAGACGGATGCCGAAGGCCTGCTCCAGGACGAAGCCGATTCCGCCCTTGCCCGACTGGCTGTTGATACGGATGACGTCCGCATCATACTGTCGTCCCAGATCCTTGGGGTCAATGGGCAGGTAGGGAACGGTCCACTTGATATCCTGATGGGTCTCTCTCCAGAGCATACCCTTGGCGATGGCATCCTGATGGGATCCGGAAAATGCGGCGAATACCAGCTGTCCTGCATAGGGCTGTCTCTCATAAACATGCATTCTGGTAACTCTTTCATAGACATCAACGATGGCAGGCATATCCGTAAAGTCCAGTCCCGGCTCTACGCCGTGAGTGTACATATTCATGGCCAATGTGACGATATCCACATTACCTGTCCGCTCACCATTTCCAAAAAGAGTACCCTCCACACGGTCCGCTCCGGCAAGGAGTGCCAGCTCTGTATCGGCCACGCCGGTACCACGGTCATTATGAGGATGGAGAGAGAGGATCACGCCATCCCGGTATTTCAGATGATCGTTCATGTATTCGATCTGGCTGGCGTAAACATGGGGCAGCGAATGCTCCACGGTAACCGGAAGATTGATGATGGTCGGCCATTCGGGGGTGGGCTGCCATACATCAAGGACTGCATTGCAGACATCCAGCGCATACTCCACCTCGGTGCCGGTAAAGCTTTCCGGAGAATATTCGAAACGGTAATTGCCGCCGTCTTCCTCGGTAAGCTTTTTAAGGAGCTTTGCTCCGTCAGTGGCGATCTTTTTGATCTCCTCTTTATCCTTCTGGAAAACCTGCTCCCTCTGGGCCACGGAAGTTGAATTGTAAAGGTGTACTACTGCCTGTTTCACTCCCTTTATGGCTTCAAAGGTCTTCTTTATGATGTGATCTCTGGCCTGGGTCAGTACCTGGATGGTAACATCATCCGGAATCAGGTCTTTCTCGATCAGGGTACGGCAGAATTCATACTCTGTTTCGGAAGCAGCCGGGAAACCCACTTCGATTTCCTTGAAGCCGATCTTTACCAGCATTTTGAAAAACTCCAGCTTCTCTTCCAGGTTCATGGGGGTGATCAGAGCCTGGTTGCCGTCGCGCAGGTCTACGGAACACCAGATGGGGGGCTTCTCAATATGATCCTTTAAAGCCCATTTCAAAGTCAGCTCCGGAGCTGAGAAATACATTGGTTTGTACTTGTCGGCATGTTTCATTTTAATTTCCTCCTTATATCAGAACATTGTATGATGATATCTTTAGAAATGTACCCATTCTCGCGGCCGCCTGGCTCAACAATATTTCGGTGGCTGCCTGATCCGTCAGAAGCGGACAGACACAAAAAAAACCGCCCCTTGTCAAAGAGACGGAGATTACTCACGTGGTACCACTCTTATTCATACATTACGTATGCACTCATCACAGATACGGACTCAGATCCGGTCTTATTCTGATCTGACAGTCGTATATCCTCCTGCTGTAACGGTCAGGATCCGTCAATGCCTACTGCATATGCGGTTCAGCACGCTGCTCGGAGGCGAGTTCAGATCACTGGTACAACTGCCTCGCACCACCCGGCAGCTCTCTGGATGTCTTCTATGATCCTACTATTCCCCGTCATTGCATTTCCTGATTAATCTAACACAGATTAAAATTGGTGTCAATAAAAAAATAGATGAATGGAAAATGTGAATATTTAGATATTTATTCACAAAATACTATTGCTGTCACTTTATTCATAATTGCTTTAAATGCACGGTTAACCGGGGCGCTTCCTGTCAGAAGTACCGTTAAGATTGTAATAAGGATATGGGCAGCCCAGTTCAATGTCAGAGGCTGGGACAGGAAACCTAATCTGTTTGAAACAAACAGGAGCGGATAGTGGAAAAAATATATGCTGACAGAGTTCTTTCCAAGGTAAGAAAAAGGAGTCTTCTTATCCGACATAAATGCCATAATTGAAAAAGTCAGGGAAAAAGCTCCCATGTACATCAGACTTCTTAAAACAATGCCCTTCAGATTACTGAGACCAGCTTTCGAATAACAACGATCCTGCTTTAGAATATTCACGGTCAGCCCATGCTTCATGAAGTACCATGATATCAGGAAAAAGAAAAGGAGTCCGATAATCAGCAGACACCATTTCCATTTTGATTGTCTGAGCTTTTGAGTTTGGGGTGATGTCCAGAAATAGCCGGCAAGGAAAAAAGGATAGTAAACGATTGCCCTGGACATTGTTAAAAATATCGAAAAATCCGTCTGTGTCCCCGCCAGAAGACCAACCAATATGGTTACAGGGATGCACCAGCGTATTTTTGATATGCCCCCGCAGGTTATGCGATATATAAACAGCACAAGAAAATACCAGGTTCCGCCAATGGGGATCAGGATCCTGAATTCTTCATTTCCATTAAAAAATCTGAAACAGGACCAGACTATAAAATAACTTATGACATAAGGTACCAGCAGAGTCTTCATATTATGTAAAACAGAGTGTTCCCTTTTAGACAGATAACCCGATACAAAAATAAAAGCAGGCATATGAAACAATGTAACACCATATCTGATAAACGATGCGACCTGATCGTACTTTACCAGTTGAAATGCAATCAGATGATTGAAAACTACTAAAACAATCAGCAGTGTTTTGATATTATCAATTAAAAATGAGTATGAACCTTCAGGTTTATTGTTTATGTTGATGAGACTGTCTGATGTATGTTCCATCGATGAACTCCCTTCAAATTCCATATACACTAAACTGGACTTTACTGAGAACATAGGGCTGTCCAAGATGATACTCTAAGATATGGAAAGATACAGCTTTAAAAAATGAAATCAGGTCCACTGATTGTATCATACCCCACTTTTCATGTCAATCTTCAGATGCTTTATTATATAGAATGGATGTACAGTCTGCCATATAATCAGGACTTTTATCGATGTTTTCCTGTCCAAATAGTATTTAAATAACAATTTATATTATCCCTGAATATTGAACTCTGAATGAAAATATGTTATTTTAACAATTGCAAAGATTCATACTATTAACAAGGGGCAATTTCCGCAGTCCTTAAACTGCGAGAAATTTGTGGAGGATTTAATGAAGATGCCCCCTATGTAATCAGGGGATAATTATGGATTGATGATTATGAAAGAAAAATTAAAAAAGTGGTATCAAGAGCAGGAATTTGCGACTTTACCAGATATAAAGTTAACATTTGCACACGCCAGGGTGGGTCTTAGGTGGATGGTGCTTTCCGTGATCATAGGTCTTGCGGTGGGTGCCTTCAGCAGTGTCTTTGCCTGGTGCCTTCAGACGGTGACAGCCTACAGGCAGGCTAACCCCTGGCTGCTATATCTGCTGCCGGTGGGAGGCCTTATCATCGTTGCCCTGTACCGGGCCTGCGGGGCGGTCAGTGATAAGGGGACCAATGTTCTTCTTCATGCCGTCCAGGAGAATTATTGTAATGTTCCGGCTCTGATGGCTCCGCTCATCTTTGCCGCCACCCTGATCACTCACCTGTTTGGCGGTTCCGCCGGGCGTGAGGGGGCGGCCCTGCAGATGGGAGGAAGCCTGGGAAACAGCATCGGGCGGCTTTTCAGACAAAAGAAATATAACAGAAAAATACTGGTGATGAGCGGCATGAGCGCAGCCTTTTCCGCTGTGTTCGGTACGCCTCTGGCGGCGGCTGTATTTCCCATGGAAATGGTAAATATCGGCATCATGCAGTATTCCGCTCTGGTTCCCTGTGTGTTTGCGTCCATTGTGGCCAACCAGTTTGCGGTAAATATGGGAATCAACCCGGAGGCCTTTGTTGTGAGGAATATTCCCCCTGTTGCTCCCCTGACCTTGCTGAAGATCCTTTTGCTGGGTCTTTTGTGTGCCTGGGTGAGCATTTTCTTCTGCCGCGCCCTGCGTACAGTGGGTTCTCTGTATGCCCTGCTTCTTAAAAATCCTTATCTCAAAGCGGTGGCCGGAGGTCTGATGATCATAGGCCTGACCCTGCTGGTGGGGAACAACTATTATAACGGGGCGGGAACCGGGCTGATTGAGATGGCCATCGAGGGGGACGTCCCGGCCTTCTCCTTCCTCTTAAAGGTGTTGTTTACGGCCCTGACACTGGGCGCCGGTTATAAGGGCGGCGAGATCGTTCCGGCATTTTGCACCGGCGCCACCTTTGGCTGCGTATTCGGACATCTGATGGGCATTTCCCCCTCCCTATGTGCTGCGGCAGGCATGATCGCTGTTTTCTGCGGAGTGACCAACTGTCCGGTTACCTCCATGCTCATCGGCTTTGAGCTTTTTGGCTTTGCAGGGGTGAAATACCTGTTGCTGGCTATTTCCATCAGTTACCTCTTTTCGGGTTACAGGGGGCTTTACAGCGATCAGGTCATCATGCAGTCCAAATATCATGTGAAATATATCCATGATTTTGATAATGACTCCTCAGAAGGTCCGGACGCCGGGTAATCCTGATATAGTTTATGGAGAAGCCCCGGCGGGGTTCGCACATGATTCCCCGGAGCATTTCTGATAAAAAGACCAATCGATTTTTCATTGATTTTTCTTTCATAAATTGATAGCATTTCAGTATATTTTATGTTATGATAATTTCGATATGTGGGTTTCGTATGCTTTTTTTGAGGATACGACAACGCACGGTAAATATATAAACAACTTTTAATCAAAGGAGGAACACCAATGGCAAGAAAATGGGTATACCTTTTCACTGAGGGAAATGCTGACATGAGAAACCTTCTCGGTGGAAAGGGAGCGAATCTGGCTGAGATGACCAATATCGGACTTCCGGTACCCCAGGGCTTCACCATCACCACAGAGGCCTGTACACAGTACTATGAAGACGGCAGAGAGATCAATGATGAGATCCAGGGTCAGATCAATGAATATATCGTAAAGATGGAAGAGATCACCGGCAAGAAGTTCGGTGACAAACAGAACCCTCTTCTGGTTTCCGTTCGTTCCGGCGCAAGAGCTTCCATGCCCGGTATGATGGACACCATCCTGAATCTTGGTCTTAACGAGGACGTTGTAGAAGCCATCGCTGCTCAGTCAGGCAATCCCCGCTGGGCATGGGACTGCTACAGAAGATTTATCCAGATGTACTCCGACGTTGTTATGGAAGTCGGCAAGAAGTATTTTGAGGTCCTCATCGACAAGATGAAAGAAGACCGCGGTGTTAAGCAGGACGTTGAGCTTACAGCGGACGACCTTAAGGAACTGGCCAACCAGTTCAAGGCAGAATACAAGGCAAAACTCGGGGAAGATTTCCCGACAGATCCCAAGGAGCAGCTGATGGGAGCCATCAAGGCTGTTTTCCGTTCCTGGGACAACCCCCGTGCCAATGTATACCGTCGTGACAATGATATCCCGTACTCCTGGGGTACTGCTGTTAACGTACAGTCCATGGCATTCGGTAACATGGGTGATGACTGCGGTACCGGCGTTGCCTTTACCCGTGACCCCGCTACCGGCGCTACAGGCTTATTCGGTGAGTTCCTGACAAATGCACAGGGCGAGGACGTTGTTGCCGGCGTTCGTACTCCTATGCACATCACAGAGATGGAAGAGAAGTTCCCGGAAGCATTTGCACAGTTTAAAGATGTATGTGCTACCCTTGAGAAGCATTACCGCGATATGCAGGATATGGAGTTTACCGTAGAGCATGGTAAGCTTTACATGCTGCAGACCCGTAATGGTAAGAGAACTGCCCAGGCCGCTCTTAAGATCGCATGTGACCTGGTTGACGAAGGTATGAGAACACCGGAAGAAGCAGTTGCCATGATCGATCCACGTAACCTGGATTCCCTGCTTCATCCTACATTTGATACAGCTGCCCTTAAGGCTGCACAGCCCATCGCCAAGGCTCTTGGCGCTGCTCCCGGAGCTGCCTGCGGTAAGATCGTCTTCACTGCTGACGATGCCAAGGAATGGGCTGCCAGAGGAGAAAAGGTTGTTCTGGTACGTCTTGAGACATCCCCGGAAGATATCGAGGGTATGAAGGCTTCCCAGGGTATCCTGACAGTCCGCGGCGGTATGACATCCCACGCTGCTGTAGTTGCCCGTGGTATGGGTGCCTGCTGTGTATCCGGCTGTGGTGATATCAACATGGACGAGGAGAACAAGAAGTTCACCTTAAACGGCAAAGAGTACCATGAAGGCGATGTGATCTCCTTCGATGGTTCCACAGGCTGCATTTATGACGGAGCTATCCCCACCGTTGATGCTCAGATCGCCGGAGAGTTCGGCCGCATCATGGACTGGGCTGATGAATACAGAAAACTGAAAGTACGTACCAATGCTGATACACCGGCTGACGCTAAGAAGGCCCGTGAGCTCGGCGCTCAGGGTATCGGTCTTTGCCGTACAGAGCATATGTTCTTCGGCGAGGGACGTATCGATGCATTCCGTGAGATGATCTGTTCCGAGACACTGGAAGAGAGAGAAGCTGCCATGGCTAAGATTCTTCCCTATCAGCAGGGTGACTTCGAGCAGTTATTTGAGGCTATGGAAGGGGATCCCGTAACCATCCGTTTCCTCGATCCGCCGCTGCATGAGTTCGTTCCCCAGGAAGAGGAAGATATTAAGAAGCTTGCCCAGGCCCAGGGTAAATCCGTTGAGACCATCAAGGCGATCATTGAGAGCCTGAAGGAGTTCAACCCCATGATGGGTCATCGTGGATGCCGTCTGGCAGTTACCTATCCCGAGATCGCCGAGATGCAGACCAAGGCCATCATCCGCGCTGCCATCAAGGTTCAGAAGGCTCATCCGGACTGGAAGCTTGTTCCTGAGATCATGATCCCGCTGATCGGAGACAAGACAGAGCTTAAGTATGTTAAGAAGACCGTTGTTGAGACAGCTGATGCCGAGATCGCCGCTGCAGGCGCTGACCTCAAGTATGAAGTCGGAACCATGATCGAGATCCCGAGAGCTGCTTTACTGGCTGACCAGATTGCCGAGGAAGCTGAATTCTTCTGCTTCGGTACCAACGACTTAACTCAGATGACCTTCGGCTTCTCCCGTGATGATGCCGGCAAGTTCCTTGAGGCATATTACGATGCCAAGATCTTTGAGAACGATCCATTTGCCAAACTTGACCAGAATGGTGTAGGTATGCTTATGGAGATGGCAGTTGAGAAGGGCAAGAAGGTTCGTCCGGAGCTTCATTGCGGTATCTGCGGCGAGCACGGCGGAGATCCTTCTTCCGTAGAGTTCTGCCATAAGATCGGCCTTGACTATGTATCCTGCTCACCGTTCCGTGTACCGATCGCACGTCTGGCAGCAGCACAGGCAGCCATCGCCGAGAAATAATTCATTAAAAAACAGTAAAGGTCAGGTTGTTTTTGACCTTCACAAATGTTATTAAAGAGGTGCTGTCCTTCGGGGCAGCATCTTTTCTTAAACCGGTCTTTACATTTGCCGGGTTTTCAAGTAGAATAATAGCCGGCAATGCTCGTAGGAGCAGAATGGTTGTCAGAAAGTATTATAAAGGCAGGCAGGATAATGATAAGAATTATTTCAGATAGTACATGTGATTTATCCCGGGAGTTAATTGAAAGGTATGGGATTACGATTTTACCTTTACATATTCTCCTCGGGGAAGAAGAGTTTGAAGATGGCACAGGGATCACACCCGATGAGATATACAAGTGGTCGGATATCCATGATGATACCCCCAAGACATCGGCTCCATCCATAGACAGCGCGGTAAAGATCATGAAACCCTATATTGATCAGGGGGACGAGCTGATCTGCTTTTGTATCTCGGAGTCCATGTCCACCTCGGGCAATATTATGAGGCTGGCAGCGGATGAACTGGATGCGGAGGACCGGGTAACCGTGATTAACTCAAAGAACCTGTCCGGCGGCATAGGGCTGCTGGCAATAGAGGCTTCCATCATGGCCCGCGAGGGGAAGCCGGTCTCAGAGATTGTCGGAAGTATAGAGCAGCTTAAAAAGATGGTAAGGACCAGTTTTGTGGTCGATACCATGACCTACCTCCGCAGGGGCGGGAGATGCGGCTCGGTTGCAGCCCTGGCCGGTTCTGCATTGAAGCTTCATCCCGAGATCATTGTAGCGGATGGCGCCATGCATGTGGGGAAGAAATACAGAGGCAAGATGGATAAAGTGATCCCGAAGTACATCAAGGATCTGGAAGGGGATCTCAGGGAAGCCCGAAAGGACAGAGTTATGATGGTTCATTCCGGATGCAGTGAGGACATTTTATCGGATGTCAGGGAATACCTTGAAGACCTTGCCGTGTTTGATGAGATACTTGAACTCCGGGCAGGAGGGGTCATCTCCAGCCATTGCGGCCCCGGAACCCTTGGTGTGCTGTTTCTTTCCGGCAAGCAGGAATAGGACAACAGTCCGGCGGTGCGGATCATAATACTAACTATAATTTGGAGGTATTACATCTATGAAAGTAAACAACAGGTACAGACCTGCCTATCATGCCAGTGTTCCCGAAGCCTGGTCCAACGATCCCAATGGTATGATTTATTATAAGGGAAGAGTGCATCTTTTCTTCCAGCATTATCCCCATAAGGCAGAATGGGGTCCTATGCACTGGGGACATTTTTCAACGAAGGATTTTATTAAATGGGAGTCCCATCCCGTTGCCCTGATACCGGACCAGAATTATGAAGTGATCTGCGGATGCTGTTCGGGCAATGCTGTGGAGCTGGACGGCAAATTATGGCTTATGTATACCGCTGCCCAGCCTGAGCTTCAAAGGCAGTGCCTGGCCTGGTCGGATGACGGGATTCATTTTACCAAGCTTGAGGATAATCCTGTCCTGACGGCAGATATGCTTAATAAAGAGGTTTCTCCCAGGGATTTCAGGGATCCCAAGATCTTTAGAAAAGATGGTTACTATTACTGTCTGGCAGGTACCAGGATCATCGACCCCGTTCTGTTTGCGCTCAGGGCGGAAAGACTGAAGAATGAAGAAGGAGGCATAAATCCCTCCAATTCCATGCCGGATGAAGTAAAGGAAATCGAAGAGAGAGACTATGACGCCAATCCTTCCATGGGAGGCCATTATCCTTCCCAGATCAAGGTCCTGGGAGGAGATGACAGGATGGCTCTGGGCAATGGTAACCTGATCCTCTTTAAGTCCGAGGATTTAAAACACTGGGAATATTGCGGCAAGCTCCTGGAGAAGCAGGATGATCTGAGCGAGGAGTATTTTACGCTGGATGGAGTATATGAATGTCCCGATTACTTTGAAAGCAATGGAATGGACATTATCCTGGCAAGTCCCCAGAATCTTCCCCAGATGGGATACCGTTACCAGAATATTCATTCGGTTGTATATTTAACAGGGCATCTCAATTTTGAAACCGGACATTTCGATATTTCCGGCATTGAGGACCTGGACAGCGGATTTGACATTTACGCCTCCCAGGCAGTAACCATGCCTGACGGCAGGCATATCATGATTGCCTGGAAGGAAATGTGGGACCGTATTTATCCGACCCAGGTGGATAACTGGGTGGGAACCTACACTCTGCCCAGAGAACTGGAATATAAAAAAGGCCATCTCTATCAGTCCCCTGTCAGAGAGATCGTTTCATATCAGAAGAATCCGGTAAGAACCGAAAGAAAAGACATCAGGGATACTTCGATTTCCATAGATGGAATCTGCGGAAAGACCATTGAACTATACGCCGCCTTTGATCCGGGTGATGCTTTGAAAACAGGGCTGAAGCTTTTTAAGGGAAGCAAACATGAAACCCTGCTGTATTATGATGCGGAAAAGAAGGTGGTTGTCTTTGACCGCACCAATTCCGGTGTGACATTGGATAAAGAAGGGGAAGGGTGCCGTTATTGTGCCATAGACCAGGAAGAAACGATTCGTTTCCGTGTATTCCTGGATGTGTGTTCCGTGGAAGTTTTTATTAATGACGGACGTTTCACCATGACATCAAATGTCTATCCTGATCCCGAGGATATCGGGGTGGAATTTTTCAGCCAGGGAGGTTCCGCGGTTCTCATTGAGGCTGAAAAGTATGATATTATAGTATAAGTCCAGTCGCAATGCATGGACATCTGGCCGCTGGCGGGCACAGATGCCCATGTATTAGCGACGACAAGCGATATCGAGATGAAGCACGATCGTGCGGAATCGAGATGTCGCTTAGCACGGTGGGAGCTGTTTTAGCAGCGAAGCCGTGCGATAGACTTTAACCCCCCGTGGCGCAGAAAACCTAGTATAGAGGATGATAAAGATGGATATCAGGACTGTAATTAAAGAAATTTCTGTAATTGATCATATGTTAAATCTCTCTGTAGAGGTGGTATGTGATCATTACCGGTCCGGGATACGTGCTCCAAGAATAGAACTCGTCCTTGACAACGGGGAAGACAGCCGGCGGATGGTTATGCATGTTCTGACCTTCGGTACCGATGAGAAAGATGAAACTGCGGCGGCCTATTCCTCTTTTCAGTATTTTATGGAGGATATATTCTGGGACTCCAGGTGGAATGAGTGCAGGCTCTGGCTGGATGTGGAATATGACGGAGCCATTTACCGTCATGTACCTCTGGAAACCGAAGCCTGTGAAGCCGGCAGAAAGAATGTCCTGACCTTTATGGGAGATCATTACCGGCTGCATTTTCCGGAAGGCGTGGATTCATCATATAAAATGGAGCTGAACATCGCGACTTCTCTGGTTGCCATTGTGGTCCATCTGGTCAATGCCCTTATAGGTGTCATTCTCCTGCCATGGTTTTGTTTTGATACATTGGCCATGCTCCTTCTGGGAACAGAATATGTGGAGGGAGATGTGGGAGGCAGCTTTTTAAAGCGCTATATTTTCTATGTGAGCTGGAGATATTTCGGCTTTGGACGGAACCGGAAGGGCGTCGCGGGAATGAAGATCAATATTCTTCAGCTTACCTATCAGCTTTTAAGTGCTTTCCGCAGAAAAAAAACAAGCCTTCTGTTCTTGTCAAGCAGGAGGAAGGACCTCACAGGAAATTTTGAATATGTATATGACTATCTGAAGGATGACTCTAGCCTTAAGATTCGTTTCTGGCTTCATCCGGAAGAGATCCGTGTCATGTCCCTCCCGGCCATCCTGGATCTTGCGGTGAAAGCCTCTGGTGCTAAAGTGATTCTGATCGATGATTATGTGCTTTTCCTTGAGAATATGGGTATCTCCCGTAAGACAAAGGTAATGCAGCTGTGGCATGCCTGCGGTGCTTTTAAAACCTTTGGCTTTTCCAGAACAGGAAAAAAGGGCGGGCCGCTCCAGAAGGCGGTGACCCACCGGAATTACAGCTATGCATTTGTTTCTTCCGTCAATGTAGCCAAGTACTATGCGGAGGGCTTCGGGATTGCCGAGAAAAAGGTTATTCCCTGCGGAATTCCAAGAACGGATATGTTTTTTGATGAGCAGGTGAGGGCGGAAAAAAGGGACAGGCTGTTTTCAGAGTATCCTGCCCTTAAAGATAAAAAAGTAATACTTTTTGCTCCCACCTTCCGGGGGGACGGCAAGCAGACTGCCTATTATGAGAAGAACCGTTTTGACCCCGACAGACTGATGGATGGTCTTTCCGGGGAGTATGTTCTTATCATAAAGCACCATCCCTTTGTAAAGCTTAAGTATAAAACAGAGGAGAGAAACAGAGACCGGATCTTTGATTTCTCGGGAAAGTCGGAAATCAATGACCTCCTCTTTATTACGGATCTTCTCATCACGGATTATTCCTCCGTGATATATGAAGCTTCGATTCTGAATATTCCCATGCTCTTTTATGCCTACGATCTGGAGAATTACATCGCCACCAGAGATTTCTATTCAGGCTATGAGCATTTCGTGCCTGGCAGGATCGTCCAGACCCAGGAGGAGCTGCTTGAGGCAATCCGCTCGGAGGACTATGAACAGGAGAAGGTAGAAGCCTTCTGCCGTGAGAATTTTGACATCAGAGACGGAAAGGCTTCTTCCAGGGTGGCAGCATTTATCAAAGAGCAGATGGAATAATGAATTAACTTAAGAAAGGGGAGTATACCTTTATGACCCGGGATACCATCAAATATATGGCCGTATTTGCCATGCTCCTGAATCATATGGGAATGATACTGTTAAAACCTCCCCTTTCGGAAATCTTTATCGACATCGGCTATTTCACGGCAGTGGTCATGTGCCGTTTTCTGGTGGAAGGCTATCAATATACCAGGTCGAAAAAACAGTACGGCCTGCGCCTTCTTCTATTTGCCCTTCTTTCTCAGATCCCATACAGTCTCGCTTTCCCGGAAAACAGAATACTCTCTGTCAGAGAACTGAATATGCTCTTTACTCTTTTTTTCTGCTTTCTGCTGATCCATGTGTACTACACCTGCTTTGAGCCTGAAAAAAGAGGGCTGTATATGTCACTTCTGGTACTGGCCTGTTTCTTTTGCGACTGGTCCTGTATGGCTCCGGCCTTTGTATTTCTTTTTCTTTGGGCGGGAGACAAGAGGGAGAAAGAATATAAGGCCTGGATCTTCTCGGTTCTTATTATCGTTGTGCCTCATTTTCTTTACTATCTGGATAACTGTTCCGGCCCTGAACTTCTGTGGCATACCCTGGGTACGGCGGCAGGACCTGCGGCGGCTGCTGTCTGTATGCTTTTCTTATATAATGGAAGAAAGTCGGAAAGGTTCCCCTGTTTTAACAAATGGTTCTTTTATTGCTTTTATCCTGCCCACCTGCTGATCCTGGGGCTGCTTGGACAGTTGACAAAATAAATCTCCCGATGATATGATGAGTAAAAATGTGAGAGTGGACGGTTCTTTGTCTCGTGAGAGTCTGCACCGGGAGGCAAAGTGCCGTCCACTCTCTTAAAAAGCAGAAAGAAGGACAACACAATGTGGATCGCTGATAAATGGAAAGATTATGAAGTGCTGGACTGCAGCGGGGGAGAAAAGCTGGAGCGGTGGGGAAGATATATTCTCCTGCGGCCTGACCCCCAGGTGATCTGGACTACCCCTAAGACGGACAGAAGATGGAAAAGGCTGAATGCTCACTATCACAGGAGCAAACGGGGAGGCGGAGAGTGGGAGTTTTTTGACCTGCCGGAGCAATGGGATATTCATTATGGTGACCTGACTTTCCGCTTAAAGCCCTTCAGCTTTAAGCATACCGGTCTCTTCCCGGAACAGGCGGTAAACTGGGACTGGTTTTCCGGCATAATAAAAAGGGCGGGCCGTCCGGTCAAGGTGCTCAATCTATTTGCCTATACAGGCGGCGCCACCCTGGCGGCGGCTGCGGCAGGAGCATCCGTGACCCATGTGGATGCGTCAAAGGGCATGGTTACCTGGGCGAGGGAAAATGCCCTGGCCTCCGGCCTTGGCAATGCACCTGTCCGCTGGCTGGTGGATGACTGTGTGAAGTTCGTGGAAAGGGAGATCCGCCGGGGAAATCATTATGACGGTATCATCATGGATCCGCCTTCCTACGGCAGAGGTCCAAAGGGGGAGATCTGGAAAATAGAAGAAAAGATTTATCCGCTGGTGTGTCTTTGTGAAAAGCTTTTATCCGATAATCCGCTCTTTTTCCTGATCAATTCTTATACGACGGGTCTCCAGCCCGCGGTGCTGTCCTATATGCTTGGCTCGGCTGTAAGCCCCGGACATGGGGGAAATATCAATTCCCAGGAGATTGGTCTTCCGGTATCGGGAAATGGCCTGGTCCTGCCCTGCGGTGCCTCGGGGAGATGGGAGAGCGGTGTCTGATGAAAGCAAAAAAAACAGCATTATATGGCATGTTTCTGGCCCTGGCCCTGGTGGCGGGATATATTGAGCGCTTGATCCCCTTTAACCCGGGGGTTCCGGGGGTCAAGCTGGGCCTTGCCAATGTTGTCACCATGGTGCTTCTCTATACGATGGGAATCGGGGCGGCCCTTCTTATTACTTCCTTAAGGATACTGCTGTCGGGAATGCTTTTCGGAAGCGGCTTTGCCATGGTCTACAGCGCCGCAGGAGCCTTATTAAGTATCCTGGCCATGGTTCTCCTGAAAAAAACAGAGAAGTTCAGCCTGACCGGTGTCAGCGTGGCGGGGGGAGTCTTTCACAATGTGGGACAGATCCTGGTGGCCATAGGGGTTCTGGAAACCCGGTCCCTGATCTACTATCTTCCCCTGCTCATCCTTGCCGGCCTTTCAGCCGGGATTGTCACAGGGCTTTTAAGCAGTATGCTGACAAAAAGACTGAATCCTGTGATAAGGGAAAGTCTTCAGGATTAAAGAATAATAAAAATAATGCTTGCAATCTCTATTAAAACGTGTATAATAGAACTTGTTGTGTGACATGATAGCGAAGAAGCGTGAGGTTGCTGCGCTTAAGACGCAGGTTTTTCCGTGGAGCGAATGTCAAGTTAAGAAAACTGGCGACAAGTCACTGTACAAGATTACAATCTACATGGTTACGTAGAGACGCAGTGTGGAGGTTCGAAGGACACACACGGAGGAGTGTACAGTCACCGCTTGTCGTACTGTTATTAGTGCGAAAAGGAGGCGACTTTTTTTATGGCAAGTCAAATTATGAGAATCACGTTGAAAGCGTACGATCATCAGTTAATTGATGCAGCAGCTAAAAGTATCATCGAGACTGTTAAGAAGACAGGATCCAAGGTCAGCGGACCGGTACCCATGCCCACCAAGAAGGAAATCGTTACGATCCTTCGTGCGGTTCATAAGTATAAGGATTCCAGAGAGCAGTTCGAGCAGAGAACTCATAAGAGACTGATTGACATCATTACACCTACTCAGAAGACAGTGGATGCCTTATCAAGGCTTGAGATGCCGGCAGGCGTTTACATCGATATCAAGATGAAGACAAAATAATCCGCTGTAAACTAGTAAGATCACTTTCATTATACGGGAGAGTGATCCGCTGTAGAAAAACCAGGAGGTATTTATAATGAAAAAGGCTATTTTAGCAACAAAGATCGGTATGACTCAGATCTTCGCCGAAGATGGAGAATTAATTCCGGTTACCGTATTACAGGCAGGACCTTGTGTGGTAACACAGGTCAAGACCCTTGAGAATGATGGTTACAGTGCTGTTCAGGTAGGATTCGTGGATAAGAGAGAGAAGCTTACCACCAAGCCCATGAAGGGTCATTTTGACAAGGCAGGCACTACACCCAAGAGATTTGTAAAAGAGTTTAAGCTGGATGACGCGGAAAACTACACAGTTGGCCAGGAGATCACAGTAGATATGTTCGCGGCAGGAGATAAGATCGATGCAACCGCCATCTCCAAGGGTAAGGGATACCAGGGCGCCATCAAGAGACATGGCCAGCACACAGGTCCCAAGACACATGGTTCCAAGTATCATCGTCATGCAGGTTCCAACGGTATGGCTTCTGATCCCGCCAAGGTTATGAAGGGAAAGAAGATGCCCGGACATATGGGTCATGTACAGGTTACCGTACAGAATCTGGAAGTCGTTCGTATAGACAAAGAAAACAATGTTATGTTGGTGAAGGGATCCGTTCCGGGACCGAAGAAGGCACTGGTAACATTGAAGAACACAGTGAAAGCATAAGGCGCGAAAGGAAGGAGGATCTTAATATGGCATCAGTATCTGTTTATAATATGGAAGGTGCTCAGGTTGATACAATCGAACTTGCCGATTCTATCTTCGCAGTGCCGGTAAACGAACATCTGGTTCATCAGGCTGTTGTAGCGCAGCTTGCTAATAAACGTCAGGGTACCCAGAGCGCAAAGACCCGCTCGGAAGTCAGCGGCGGCGGAAGAAAGCCCTGGAGACAGAAGGGAACAGGCCACGCAAGACAGGGTTCCATCCGTGCTCCCCAGTGGACAGGCGGTGGAGTTGTATTTGCTCCGAAGCCAAGAGACTATTCCGTAAAGATGAACAAGAAGGAAAAGAGGGCTGCCTTAAAGTCCGTTCTTACATCCAGAGTAGCTGAGAACAAGTTCATCGTACTTGACCAGCTTACACTTCCGGAGATCAAGACAAAGCAGATGAAGGCAGTTTTAGATAATCTGAAGGTTGTTAAGGCTCTGATCGTAACAAAAGAAAAAGATGAGATCGTGGTCAGGTCCGCTGGCAACTTACCAACCGTTAAGACCGCTGCTGTAAACACCATCAATGTATACGATATCTTAAAGTATGACACCATGGTCGTTACAAAGGATGCAGTGCAGGCGATTGAGGAGGTATACGCATAATGGCAGATTTAAAATATTATGACGTCATCTTAAAACCAGTCGTTACAGAAAAAAGTATGACTGCTATGGCAGAGAAGAAATACACTTTCCTTGTTAATCCGGAGGCAACTAAGTCCCAGATCAAAGAAGCCGTTGAGAAGATGTTCGAGGGCACAAAGGTAGAGAAGGTCAACACCATGAACCTTCAGGGCAAGAAGAAACGCCGCGGCATGATCTACGGAAGAACAGCGAAGCAGAAAAAAGCCATCGTTAAGCTGACAGAGGAAAGCGCTGATATCCAGGTATTCGAAGGACTGTAAGATACAGCGTAAAAAAGACCAGAATTATACGCATAAAAGCGTGACATTAAATATTCGGAAACGAAAGGAGAGACAGTAATGGGAATCAAAACTTATAACCCATATACACCTTCCAGAAGACATATGACCGGTTCTGATTTTTCAGAGATCACAAAAACAAAGCCTGAGAAATCCTTAACTTATTCTTTAAAGAAGAACTCCGGCCGTAATAATCAGGGTAAGATCACAGTAAGGCACCGCGGAGGCGGCACCAGAAGAAAATACAGAATGATCGACTTCAAGAGATATAAAGACAATATCCCGGCAAAGGTAATTGCCATTGAGTACGATCCCAACAGAACAGCTAATATCGCTCTGATCTGCTATGCAGACGGCGTGAAATCCTATATCATTGCACCTTATAAACTTGAGGTTGGCCAGGTTCTTATGAATGGTCCTGAAGCCGAGATTCATATCGGCAACTGCCTGCCGCTGGAGAACATTCCTGTAGGTACAGAGATCCACAACGTGGAGCTTCATGCAGGAAGAGGCGCTCAGCTTGTCCGCTCTGCTGGTAACTCCGCACAGCTTATGGCTAAAGAAGGCAAGTACGCGACACTTCGTCTTCCTTCCGGCGAGATGAGAATGGTACCGATCAACTGCCGTGCTACCATCGGTCAGGTTGGAAATATTGAACACGACCTGATCAATATCGGTAAGGCAGGACGTAAGCGTCACATGGGTATCCGTCCGACAGTCCGCGGTTCTGTTATGAACCCCAATGATCATCCACATGGTGGTGGAGAGGGACGTTCACCCATCGGTCGTCCGGGCCCGTCTACACCGTGGGGCAAACCTGCACTGGGCTTAAAGACAAGGAAGAAAAACAAGCAGTCCAATAAGCTGATCGTCAGAAGAAGAGACGGTAAAAGCATCAAATAATAGGAGGTAAGACATGGCTCGTTCACTGAAAAAAGGACCATTTGCTGATAAAAGTTTATTAAAAAAAGTAGATGAGATGAATCAGTCCGGCAACAAGAGTGTGATCAAAACATGGTCCCGCCGTTCTACCATCTTCCCGCAGTTCGTAGGTCATACCTTCGCAGTGCATGACGGAAGAAGACATGTGCCGGTATATGTTACAGAGGATATGGTTGGACATAAATTAGGTGAGTTTGTTGCAACCAGGACCTACAGAGGACACGGTAAAGACGAGAAGAAGAGTAGAGTTAGGTAAGTTTGAAGCCAGTAAAAGGAGGGTTCATCCATGGCAAAAGGACATAGATCCCAAATTAAAAGAGAAAGAAATGCTAATAAAGATACCAGACCATCTGCAAAGCTTTCTTATGCCAGATGTTCTGTGACAAAAGCATGTTTCGTACTCGATGCCATCAGAGGCAAAGACGTGGAAACTGCTTTGGGAATTTTAGAATATAACCCAAGATATGCTTCCGAAATCATCGGAAAATTATTAAAATCCGCTATCGCCAACGCAGAGAATAATAACGGTATGGCAAGAGAGAATCTTTACATTGCAGAGTGCTACGCCAACAAGGGACCTACAATGAAGAGAATCAGGCCGAGAGCTCAGGGCAGAGCCTACAGGATTGAGCACAGGCAGAGCCATATCACGATCGTTCTGGATGAAAGATAAGGAGGTTTACGATGGGACAGAAAGTTAATCCTCATGGATTAAGAGTCGGAATCATTAAAGATTGGGATTCAAGATGGTATGCAGAAAAAGATTTCGCAGATTATCTTGTTGAAGATAATAAACTCAGAGAGTATATCAAGAAAAGATTATTCACCGCAGGTATCTCCCACACAGAGATTGAGAGAGCCTCCGGACGTTTAAAGATCATTATCCATACTGCCAAGCCGGGTATTGTGATCGGCCGCGGCGGTTCCGCCATCGAGGAGCTTAAGAAGGAGCTTTCAAAGCTTACCGACAAGAAGCTCATGATCGAGATCAAAGAAGTAAAAAGATATGACGTTGACAAGGATGCGCAGCTTGTTGCTGAGAACATTGCCCAGCAGTTAGAGCATCGTATCTCCTTCCGTCGTGCCATGAAGTCCTGTATGCAGAGAGCCATGAGAAATGGTGCCCTGGGTATCAAGACAATGGTTGCCGGCCGTCTTTCCGGTGCTGACATGGCCCGTACAGAGTTCTACAGTGAGGGTAATATTCCGCTGCAGACATTGAGAGCAGATATTGATTATGGTTTTGCCGAAGCCAACACCACCTACGGTAAAGTCGGTGTTAAGGTTTGGATCTACCATGGTGAAGTACTTCCTACAAAGGAAACGAAGGAAGGGAGCGATAAATAATGTTAATGCCTAAAAGAGTAAAACGCCGTAAACAGTTCCGTGGTTCCATGGCTGGCAAGGCTACAAGAGGAAATAAAATCACATACGGTGAGTATGGCCTGGTTGCAGTTGAGCCCGCATGGATCAAATCCAACCAGATCGAAGCTGCCCGTATTGCCATGACCCGTTATATGAAGCGTGGCGGTAAAGTATGGATCAAGATCTTCCCGGATAAACCGGTTACAGCTAAGCCGGCTGAGACACGTATGGGTTCCGGTAAAGGTACATTAGAGTATTGGGTAGCAGTAGTAAAACCAGGCCGTGTAATGTTCGAAGTTGCCGGAGTTCCTGAGGAAACAGCAAGAGAAGCGTTACGTCTTGCCATGCACAAATTGCCTGTGAAGTGCAAGATCGTTTCCCGTGCAGATTTAGAAGGCGGTGAAGCAGAATGAAAACAACTAAGTATGTAGAAGATTTAAGAACAAAATCCCTCGCAGAACTTAATGATGAATTAGTAGCTGCTAAAAAGGAATTATTCAACCTGAGATTCCAGAACGCAACCAATCAGTTAGATAACACCAGCAGAATTAAAGAAGTCAGAAGAAACATTGCCAGGATCCAGGGAATCATCGCTGAGAAGAGTGCGTAATTAGCGAATAAGGAGGAATTGTTGTGGATAGAAACCTTAGAAAGACTCGAGTAGGTCTTGTAACCAGCGACAAGATGGATAAGACCATCGTTGTCAGCGTTACTGATAATGTAAAACATCCTTTATACGGCAAGATCGTAAAAAGAACCTATAAATTAAAGGCCCATGACGAGCAGAATCAGTGCAGGGTCGGCGACAGAGTGAAAGTTATGGAGACAAGACCTTTATCCAAGGATAAGAGATGGAGACTTGTCGAGATCGTTGAGAAAGCTAAATAACCCACAGAAAAGGAGATAAGAACATGATCCAGCAGGAATCAAGACTTCGAGTTGCCGACAATACCGGAGCTAAAGAGCTTCTTTGCATCCGTGTTCTGGGCGGTTCAACAAGAAGATATGCGAATATAGGAGATATCATCGTTGCTACTGTTAAAGATGCAACACCAGGCGGCGTTGTAAAGAAGGGTGACGTTGTTAAGGCCGTAGTTGTACGTACCGTAAAGGGCGCACGTCGTAAAGATGGTTCTTATATCAGATTTGACGAGAATGCAGCAGTAATCATCAAAGAAGACAACACCCCCAGAGGAACCCGTATTTTTGGACCGGTTGCCAGAGAGCTTCGTGAAAAGAAGTTTATGAAGATCGTATCCCTGGCTCCTGAAGTATTATAAGGAGGTAACTACGGTGGCTCATAAGATTAGAAAAGACGATATGGTAAAGGTTATTGCCGGAAAAGATATCGATAAAGAAGGTAAGGTTATTTCCGTAGACGTTAAGAACCACAGAGTGATCGTGGAAGGCGTCAACATGCTCACAAAGCATACAAAACCCAGCATGGCCAACCAGGCCGGCGGTATCATACAGCAGGAAGGCCCCATCGATGTATCCAACGTTATGCTGCTTCACAAAGGACAGCCTACCAGAGTCGGTTTCAAATTTGTTGACGGCAGAAAAGTTCGTTTCGCCAAGAAAACCGGCGAAGTGATTGACTGATTAAGGAAGGAGGCTTCTTAAAAGTGAGTAGACTTAGAGAACAGTACGAAAACGAAATTAAGGCCGGTATGAAAGCTAAGTTCGGCTATAAGAATGATCTGGAGATCCCAAAGCTCGTTAAGATCGTTGTGAACATGGGCGTTGGCGATGCCAAGGAGAATCATAAATTATTAGACGCTGCTGTGGGCGATATGGAAAAGATCACAGGCCAGAAGGCAGTGATCACAAAGGCCAAGAAATCTGTTGCGAACTTCAAGTTAAGAGAAGGCATGTCCATCGGATGTAAGACCACACTCCGGGGTGAGAAGATGTATGAGTTCGCTGATCGTCTGATCAACCTTGCCCTTCCCCGTGTACGTGACTTCCGCGGCGTTAATCCAAACGCCTTTGACGGAAGAGGAAACTACGCTCTGGGTATCAAGGAGCAGCTGATCTTCCCCGAGATCGAGTATGATAAGGTGGAAAAGGTCAGAGGTATGGACGTTATATTTGTAACAACAGCGAAGACAGATGAAGAAGCTCGCGAATTACTGACATTATTCGGTATGCCATACGCAAAATAATCAGGAGGTTTCTAATGGCTAAGAAAGCAATGAAAATCAAACAGCAGCGTAAACAGAAATTCTCTACCAGAGAGTACACACGCTGCAGAATCTGCGGTCGTCCGCACGCTTACTTAAGAAAATACGGAATTTGCAGAATTTGTTTCCGCGAATTGGCATATAAGGGCCAGATTCCTGGAGTTAGAAAAGCAAGCTGGTAAGTAGATTTGGAAGGAGGCAACTTAAAATGACAATGAGCGATCCCATTGCAGATATGCTTACAAGAATCCGTAATGCAAATACTGCAAAGCATGATACAGTGGATATTCCTTCATCAAAGATGAAATTAGCCATCGCTGACATCCTTGAAAAAGAAGGTTATATAAAAGGTTATGAAGTGATCGAAGACGGTAACTTCAAGACAATCCGTGTTACTTTAAAGTACGGTGCAGACAAAAATGAAAAGATCATCTCCGGTCTGAAGAGAATCTCCAAACCGGGTCTTCGGGTATATGCAGACGCCGCAAACCTTCCCCAGGTATTTAACGGTCTGGGCGTAGCCATCATTTCCACCAACAAGGGCGTTGTAACCGATAAGGAAGCCCGCGCTATGAACGTTGGCGGAGAAGTTCTGGCATTTGTATGGTAATTGGTTGAAAACTTACTGAAAACAGAAAAGATATCACGTCTTTTCCGACAATTTAAGGAGGTATACTATGTCACGAATCGGAAGATTACCTGTTGACATTCCTGCCGGTGTTGAGGTAAACATCGCAGAGAACAATACAGTGACAGTAAAAGGTCCCAAGGGAACTCTCTCCGAGAACCTTCCCATCGAAATGGACATTAAGATCGAAAATAATCAGGTAGTGGTAACAAGGCCCAACGATTTAAAGAGAATGAAATCTCTGCATGGTCTTACCCGTTCCCTGATCGCAAATATGGTAACAGGTGTTACCAAAGGATATGAAAAGGTTCTGGAGATCAACGGTGTTGGTTACAGAGCTCAGAAACAGGGTAAAAAGCTTATCCTTTCTCTTGGTTATTCCCATCCGGTTGAGATGGAGGATCCGGAAGGTATCGAGACAGTACTTGAAGGACAGAACAAGATTACCGTTAAGGGCATCAGCAAACAGAAGGTTGGCCAGTTCGCAGCTGAGATCAGAGAGAAGAGAAAACCTGAACCTTACAAGGGCAAGGGTATCAAGTATGCGGATGAGGTAATCAGACGTAAAGTCGGCAAGACCGGTAAATAATAATTAGGAGGAAGTAAGAATGATTAATAAAAAATCAAGAAGAGAAGTTCGTGCTAAAAAGCATAGAAGAATTCGTAACCGCATCAGCGGAACTGCTTCTACTCCCCGTTTAGCCGTTTTCAGAAGTAATAAACACATGTATGCTCAGATTATCGATGACGTAGCCCAGACCACACTGGTTTCCGCCGCCACCACTCAGAAGGAAGTAAACGCCGATCTGGAGAAGACCAATGATGTTGCGGCAGCAGCCCACCTGGGGACCGTTATTGCCAAAAGAGCTATTGAAAAAGGTATCACAGAAGTTGTCTTCGACAGAGGCGGATTCATTTATCAGGGCAAAGTTCAGGCTCTGGCTGAAGCTGCCCGTGAAGCCGGTCTGAATTTCTAAACAAGGAGGATATGACATGAAGCGTGAGATAATTGATGCAAGTCAATTCGAATTAGAAGAAACTGTAGTGTCAATCAAACGTGTTACTAAGGTAGTAAAAGGTGGACGTAACATGCGTTTTGCTGCCCTGGTAGTCGTTGGTGACAAGAACGGTCATGTTGGTGCCGGTTTAGGAAAGGCCATCGAGATCCCCGAAGCCATCCGCAAGGGAAAAGAAGATGCCATCAAGAAGCTGGTTGAGGTTCCTGTAAATGAAGCAGGATCCATTCCTCATGATTATATCGGCAAATTCGGCAGTGCGTCCGTACTGCTGAAGAACTCCCCGGAAGGTACCGGTATTATCGCCGGCGGTCCCTCCCGTGCCGTACTGGAGCTTGCAGGATACAAAAATATCCGTTCCAAGGCTTTAGGTTCCAATAATAAACAGAACGTTGTTCTTGCCACCATCGAAGGTCTTAAGAAGATCAAGACCCCGGAAGAAGTTGCAAGACTTCGCGGCAAATCAGTGGATGAGCTGTAAGAGGAGGTTATTAAAATGGCAGATAAATTAAAGATCACATTAGTTAAGTCTCCTATCGGTGCGATCCCCAAGCAGAGAGCAACTGTAGAAGCCTTAGGACTTAAGAAGATGCACAAGACTGTTGAGATGCCTGACAACGACGCCATCCGCGGCATGATCTGGCATGTCAGACATTTAGTGAAGGTTGAAGAAATTTAATTGCAGATAAGGAGGTAACCATAATGAATTTATCTAATTTACATCCTGCTGCAGGTTCAAAACACAGCGATGCTTTCCGTGTAGGCCGTGGACATGGTTCAGGAAACGGAAAGACTGCAGGAAGAGGACAAAAAGGTCAGAAATCCCGCTCCGGCGGAAAGATCCGTGTGGGCTTTGAGGGTGGTCAGATGCCTTTATACAGAAGACTTCCCAAGAAGGGCTTTAAGTGCAGGAACTCTAAACAGATCATCGCCATCAATGTATCCGAACTGGACAGATTTGAAGCTGACAGCGTTGTGACCATTGAGACACTGGCCCAGGCAGGTCTGGTAAAGAACTCCTACGACGGAGTTAAGATTCTCGGAAACGGAGAGTTAAATAAAAAGCTTACAGTCCAGGTGAACGCATTCTCAAAGAGTGCCGCCGAAAAGATTGAAGCAGCAGGTGGAAAAGCAGAGGTGATTTAATGTTCGAAACTCTCAGAAATGCTCTGAAAGTAAAGGACATCAGAAAAAAGCTTCTCTTCACACTGTTTATATTGATTATTACACGTCTGGGCTGCCAGCTGCCGATCCCCGGGATCGACAGGGCCCAGATCAGTCAATATCTCGACTCTCTGTTAGGAGATTCATTTAACTTACTGAATTCCTTTACTGGTGGCTCTTTTGAACAGATGTCATTGTTTGCATTAAATGTTACTCCGTACATTACATCTTCCATTATCATCCAGCTTCTTACCATTGCTATTCCCGCATTGGAGGAAATGCAGCGGGACGGTGAAGATGGACGTAAGAAGATGAACAATATCACGAGATTTGTTACACTGGGTCTTTCCATTCTGGAAAGTGCCGGCCTTGCCATAGGCTTTGGCCGTCAGGGTCTTCTGACAAACTATGATGCACTGACAGTCATCGAGATGATCGTCTGCCTGACAGCCGGATCCGTATTCATCATGTGGCTGGGTGAGCAGATCACAGATAAAGGGATTGGAAACGGTATATCAATCATCCTTCTGATCAATATCGTTTCCCGTATGCCAAGCGACCTTTACGGTCTTTACCAGAAGTTTATCCAGGACAAGCCCATTGGCGGTATTGTGATCGCGGTGGCGGTGATCGGTTTCGTGATCATCGGCACGATCCTTCTTACCATCCTGCTTAATGACGCAGAAAGAAAGATTCCGATACAATATTCCAAGAAGCTTCAGGGAAGAAGACAGATCGGCGGTCAGGGTTCTGTATTACCCATCAAGGTTAATACAGCCAACGTTATTCCGGTCATCTTTGCATCCTCCCTGCTCCAGTTCCCGCTGGTGATCAAGCAGCTCTTAGGCGCGGATCCAAAGGGACTGGCAGGCGCGATCTTAAATTGCCTGAACCAGAACAACTGGTGCGATCCGGAGCATCCGAAGCGCACCGTAGGACTGCTGGTATATCTGGTACTCATCATATTGTTTGCGTATTTTTATACCTCCATTACATTTAACCCCATGGAGATCGCAAATAATCTGAAGAAACAGGGCGGCTTTGTCCCGGGTATCCGGCCCGGCAAGCCCACCGTGGATTATCTTACCACGATCCTGAATTATATAGTATTTATCGGTGCCGTGGGATTATGTATTATCGCAGTCATTCCGATTTTCTTTAACGGATATTTCGGTGCCCATGTTTCCTTTGGCGGAACATCCATCATCATCGTATCCGGCGTAATTCTGGAGACAATCAAGCAGATCGAATCCCAGATGCTGGTAAGACATTATTCAGGATTCCTGATAGACTGATAATTATAGTGGACGTCAGATTCATTTTTGACGTTCACTATTTTTTTATGCTGATTTACCGGCCCCTTCCGGCGTCTGTATACAGAAAAATCCAATATCATAATAATGACAAAATGTGATTATTATATAAATTCATGTGTTTACAAGTATTAAAAAAAGTTGTACAATATACCATATATGCAACCCGTAATTCATTGTAAATTGTGAAAAAATGTTTGTATTTCCTTTGAAATTTTATGAATATTTGCACACTTTACAATGTTTTTTTTGTGGCTTGTAGAAAAATGGAGGTAGAAAGACATGTATGACATTATTGTAATTGGTGCTGGTGTTACCGGTACTTGTACAGCCAGAGAGCTTTCCAAATATCAGGCTAAAGTTCTGGTAGTGGACAAGGGTGATGATGTATGCTCTGGTTCATCCAAAGCGAACAGTGGTATTGTTCATGCCGGTTATGACTGTAAGCCCGGAACCCTGATGGCCAAGCTGAATGTTCGTGGTAACGAGCTGATGTATCAGCTGGCAGAGGAACTGGATTTCCCGGTAAAGAAGAACGGATCCCTGATCGTTTGTACTGTCAAGGACCAGCTGGGAGACCTGGACAGGCTGCTGGAGCAGGCTCATGAAAACGGTGTTCCCGGAGCAAGGATCGTGCAGCATGATGAGCTTCTTGCCATGGAGCCCAACCTGACTCCCAATGCCATTGCAGCTCTTTATGTACCCACCGGCGGTATTGTATGCCCCTTCAACCTGGCCATCGCCATGGGCGAGAACGCAGCCGTTAACGGTGTTGAGTTCCAGTTCGAGACAGAGGTTCAGCAGATCAACAAGAAAGACGGTTACTATGAGTTAGTTACCAATAAAGGCGTTCTCGAGACCAAGGCTGTTGTTAACGCAGCCGGTGTTTATGCCGATGTTATGCATAACATGGTAAGTGAGAAGAAGATGAAGATCGTTGCCAGAAGAGGTGAGTATCTTCTTATGGATAAAGAACTTGGCGACTATTTCTCAGCTACAATCTTCCCGCTTCCCGGACCAATGGGTAAGGGTGTCCTGACTGCTCCCACCATCCACGGCAATATGTTCGTAGGACCATCCGCTACAGATATTGATGACAAAGAGGGAACCAATACAACTCAGGAGATCATCAATGACCTGGTTCAGAAGGCATCCGCCAGCCACCTGACCAAGGACCGTCTCCCCATGAACAAGGTAATCACTTCCTTCGCCGGTCTTCGTGCCCATGAAGAGAACCATGAGTTTATCGTAGAAGAAGTTGCAGATGCTCCGGATTTCTTTGACTGCGCAGGTATCGAGTCTCCGGGTCTTACCTCTTCACCGGCCATCGCTGAGATGATCGTTGGTATCATCCAGGATAAGTATAATTTCCCGAAGAATGAGAAGTTCGTCGGCAAGCGTAAAGGCATCATACACATGGAAGACCTTTCCATCGAAGAGAAGAATGAGATGATCAAGAAGGATCCGAGATATGGTGCTATCGTATGTCGTTGTGAGATGGTTACAGAGGGTGAGATCGTGGATGCCATCAATCGTCCGCTGGGAGCAACCTCATTAGATGGTCTTAAACGTCGTACACGGCAGGGAATGGGCCGCTGCCAGGCAGGATTCTGTACTCCAAGAGCAATGGAGATTCTTTCAAGAGAGCTTGGTATCCCGATGACAGAAGTTACCAAGAAGGGAACCGGCTCCAACATGCTGGTTGGAAAGATCAAAGAGGATTTAAAGTGATCGGACACTAAATCGTGAAAGATCAAGAAAGTTGATCTTAAGACTTAATGTGACAGATTGAAAGAAAGTGAGGAATATAAACGTTATGAAATCTTATGATATCATTGTTATCGGTGGCGGACCTGCCGGACTTGCCGCTGCCATCGCTGCAAAAAAAGAGGGAATCGACAGTATTTTAATCTTAGAAAGAGATAACCAGCTTGGCGGTATCTTAAACCAGTGCATCCATAACGGATTCGGACTTCATACTTTCAAGGAAGAGCTGACCGGACCGGAGTACGCTACCCGTTTTATTGATCAGGCTGCCGAGCTTAATATCGAGTACAAATTACATACCATGGTTTGTGACATTTCCGAGGATAAGGTCGTTACAGCCATGAACCGTGAAGAAGGAATCATTCTCTATCAGGCAAAAGCTGTTGTTCTGGCCATGGGATGCCGTGAGCGTCCGCGTGGAGCCCTCAACATTCCAGGTTATCGTCCGGCCGGTATCTATTCCGCAGGTACTGCCCAGAGACTGGTTAACATGGAAGGCTTTATGCCCGGTAAGAAGGTAGTTATCCTTGGTTCCGGAGATATCGGCCTGATCATGGCAAGACGTATGACCTTCGAAGGCGCTGACGTTCAGGTTGTAGCAGAGGTTATGCCTTTCTCCGGCGGTCTGAAGAGAAATATCGTTCAGTGTCTTGATGACTTTGACATTCCGCTGAAGCTCTCCCATACTGTTATCGACATCGAAGGTAAAGACCGTCTCACCGGTGTTACCATCGCAGAGGTTGGCCCGGACAGGAAGCCTATCCCCGGAACAGAAGAGCACTATGACTGCGATACCCTTCTTCTCTCTGTAGGTCTGATCCCGGAGAACGAGCTTTCCAAACAGGCTAACGTGGAATTAAGCCCCATCACCAGCGGCCCCATCGTAAACGAAAGCTTTGAGACCAATATTGAAGGTATCTTTGCCTGTGGTAATGTACTTCATGTACATGACCTGGTTGACTATGTTTCCGAAGAAGCAGGCAATGCCGGAAAGAATGCAGCAGTTTATGTAAAAGAGCGTTATGGCAAGGACGTAGCCAAGGCAGAAGATGTGATCGAGATCAAGGCCACAGACGGTGCCCGCTACACAGTTCCTTCCACCATCGATTTAAACAAGATGGAAGACAAGCTTACGGTTCGTTTCCGTGTCGGCGCAGTATTTAAAGACAGCTACATCAGTGTTTACTTCAATGATGAGAGAGTAATGCACAGAAAGAAACAGGTAATGGCACCTGGTGAGATGGAGCAGGTTATCCTTCAGAAGAAGAAACTGGCTGAATTCGACGGCCTGAAGACCATCACAGTTAAGATCGAGGCTGAGTAATCATTACTGCATATATAGGAAAGGAAGTAAATAGCTATGGAAAAAAGACAGTTAACATGTATCAACTGTCCTCTGGGATGTCAGGTGACAGTGACATTAGACAACGGAGAAGTGAAGGAAGTAACAGGCAATACCTGTCCCCGCGGCGACGTTTACGCAAGAAATGAAGTAACCAATCCTACCCGTGTGGTAACATCCATCGTTAAAGTAGACGGCGGCGACCTTGCAGCATGCTCCGTAAAGACAAAAGAAGTTATCCCGAAGGGCAAGATCTTCGATATCCTTGACGAGATCAAACCTGTAGTGGTTAAGGCTCCTGTACATATCGGCGATGTGATCATTCCTGATGTAGCAGGCACAGGCGTTGATATTATCGCAACCAAGAATATTGTGGCTGTATAATGTAATCCCATAAGGATAGAAGAAGAGCCGGTTTCTGCGTTTGCAGGGACCGGTTTTTTCTGAATTCGTCCTATCATCGGCTCAGGTCAGATAAGAACAGGAAATATATCTGCTTACATCCGGAATTTACGAACCGTATATACCATATCTCCTCCCTGTTACCCAAACAGAAAGATCGGGCTGGTTTTCCTTTGTCAGCCATAAACAGCAGCAGCGGAGGGGTATATGTCTGAAAGTGACTTTGCACCGCAGGAAATCAAAAACAGCAACCGCCACATATCTTCTATTTCCGAGGAGGAACGGAACTTGCAGACATATACCCCTCCGCTGCTGCGTTTACCTGGCAAAACAAAAATCACCCCTGCCTCCACCAATCTACACTTTATAATTGTAATAATCACCTCTTTCAAAAATTGAATGATTATAGTATTATATAAATGTAACTTCCAAATTGTGTCGATAAATAACTGATATACAGGAGAAGGTATTATGAAAGGAATCATTTTGGCAGCTGGTAAAGGCTCCAGACTTTATCCCATCACATTTCCGGTATGTAAACCGTTACTTCCGGTATATGACAAGCCACTGATCTACTACCCGCTTTCGGTGCTTATGAAAGCCGGCATCCGGGATGTGCTGGTTATCATTCCACCGGGTGAACAGCATCCTTTTGAGAACCTGTTAGGGGACGGGAGTGAGTTCGGTATCCACATCGAATATAAAGAACAGCATGTACAAAGAGGTATCGCCGACGCCTTCATCATCGGTGAAGATTTTATCGGGGAGGATTCGGTCTGCCTGATCCTCGGGGATAATATTTTCTTCGGGCCTTCCTTCCGGCTTAAGCTGCGGGATGCGGTGAAGAATGTAAAGGGAGCGAAAATATTCGGCTATTATGTTCAGGACCCCAGACCTTTTGGTGTGGTGGAGTTTGATGAGGAGGGGAAAGCTCTTTCCATCGAGGAGAAGCCTGCTCATCCCAAGTCCAATTATATAGTTCCCGGATTATATTTTTATGATAATAAGGTGGTAGAGATCGCAAAAAATATTAAGCCATCCGCCCGGGGTGAGCTGGAGATCACCGATGTGAACAATGAATACCTGAAGGCAGGAGAGCTCAGTGTCATCCCATTGGGTGAGGAGTATACATGGTTTGACGCGGGGACGGCGGACAGCCTCTACCAGGCAGCGGGAACCATCAAGATGGTTCAGCGGAGCGGACATATGATCGGCTGTCTCGAGGAGAAGGCTATCAACAACGGCTGGATTACTCTGGAACAGTTGAAGGATAAGGCGGACGAGCTTGCAAAGACAAATTATGGCCAATATCTTTATGGCCTGGTGGGAGACAGGGTATTTGAGGAATAACCGGCAGGCAGACGGCAGCTGTGCCGGGAACCGCACAGGCGCCGGCCTGTCGCCCTGCTGCTGCATGGACAGTCCGAAGGAAGCGTACTGATGTGATAGCAATATAGTATCATACAGAGAGACTTTTTTATTGACATGAATGGGGATACGTGCTAGTATTTTACATATTGTAATTTTATATTATATGGAGGTAAAACCACATGAAAAAGTCTATGAAGAAACTTTTTGCAACACTTCTTGCAGCTGTCATGGTACTTTCCCTTGCTGCATGCGGTGGCTCCAAGGACAGCGGGTCCGCAGGAGACTCCGGAGACGGTGCGGCCACCATTAAGATCGGAAGTACCGGTCCTCTTACAGGCGGCGCATCTATTTATGGTATTGCTGTAAAGCAGGGTGCTGAGCTGGCTGTAGAAGAGATCAATGCCGAGAACCCGGATCTTCAGATCGAGTTTAAGATGGAAGATGATGAGGCTGACGGTGAGAAAGCTGTTAATGCCTACAATAAGCTTAAGGACTGGGGTATCCAGATGCTCATGGGTTCCGTTACCACCGGTTCCTGTATCGCTGTTTCCGCAGAGGCCAACAGTGACAGAGTATTCCTTATGACTCCTTCTGCTTCTTCCGCAGATGTTACAGCAGGCAAGGATAATGCATTCCAGATCTGCTTCACCGATCCTAACCAGGGTGTTAAGGCAGCGGACAACATTGCAGAGACCTTCGCAGACAAGAAGATCGGATGTATTTATAACAACTCCGATGCATATTCCACCGGAATCTTCAATGCCTTCAAGGAAGAGCTTGAGTCCAAGGGTATGGAACTGGTTGCGGCTGAGACTTATCCCGATGATACAAACGCAGATTTCAGTGCTCAGCTGACAAACTGCAAGAAAGCCGGCGCAGACCTTATCTTCCTTCCGATCTACTATACACCAGCTTCTGTTATCATGAAGCAGGCCAAGGATATGAACTATGACACTACTTTCTTTGGTGTAGACGGTATGGACGGTATCCTTGATATGGAAGGTTTCGATACCAGCCTTGCAGAGGGCGTTTATCTTCAGACACCGGTTAACCCCTGGTCCGAAGAGCAGAATGTGGCAGATTTCGTTTCCAAGTATCAGGAGAAGTACGGCGAGATCCCGAATCAGTTTGCTGCAGACGGCTATGATGGAATCTATGTTCTGTACAATGCTTTCAAAGAGGCAGGACTTACTGCAGATAAGAGTAACGAAGAGATCTGTGACGCTATGATCTCCACAGTTACAGGCGGATTCACCTATGATGGTATCACAGGTGGTGGTATGACATGGAATGCCAACGGTGAAGTCAGCAAGACTCCTGCTGTATGTATTATCAAAGATGGTAAATACGCTGACGTTCAGTAGTTCAGGACGTATTACTCTGACGGGGGGTATCCCGTGCGGAGTTTATTGGGAAAGTTCTGTATGAACAATATAGCTGAGATTGTTTGGGGTGCTGCATTTTTGCAGCACCCTCTTGTGGATAGAGGGAAAACTTTATGATTTTTTTATCGAACTTAGTGAACGGTTTGAGCCTGGGCAGTGTTTATGCCATCATTGCCCTTGGATATACCATGGTTTACGGTATATCCAAGATGCTCAATTTTGCCCACGGTGACGTAATCATGGTCGGTGCCTATATCTCCTTTTGCGCCACTTCCTATCTTCATGTGAATCCCTGGCTTGCGCTTCTGATGGCTATTGCCGTGTGCACGACCATGGGAATCATGATAGAAGGACTGGCTTATAAACCTCTGCGGGGAACCAGCTCCCTGGCGGTACTGATTACAGCCATCGGCGTATCCTATTTCCTGCAGAACAGTGCGCTGCTGATCTGGGGAAGTGCTCCCAAGGTATTTACGTCCATTGTCAGTGGTACTGAAGGCTTAAAATTGTTTGATGGTCAGCTTACCATCACTGCAGAGTCCATCTTGACTATGGCTGCATGTATCGTGATCATGATCTGTATGACATTGTTTACTTCTGCTACCAAGATGGGGAAAGCCATGCGGGCGGTTTCGGAGGATAACGGCGCTGCCCAGCTTATGGGAATCAATGTGAATTCCACTATTTCCATGACCTTTGCCATCGGTTCAGGACTGGCTGCCATAGCCGGTGTTTTATTATGTTCATCTTATCCGGCCCTTATGCCCACCACCGGAGCCATGCCGGGTATCAAGGCATTTACAGCTGCCGTGTTCGGAGGAATCGGATCTATTCCGGGAGCCATGCTTGGAGGAATCCTTCTTGGTGTCATTGAAATTTTCGGCAGGGCGTATATTTCCTCGGAGCTTTCAGACGCAATTGTATTCGGCGTTCTGATCATTGTCCTTCTGGTGAAACCGACCGGATTGCTCGGCAGGACCAGAATGGAGAAAGTGTAGGGTGGAAATATGGGAAAGAAAATAAAAGACAGAAAGATGTCACCATATACAAAGAATGCAGCCATTTCATATTCTATCGTCACTGCCGGTTTTGTTATTATCACCCTGCTTAATATGTTGGGGATGGTATCCAGTTCTCTGCAGGGACAGCTGGTACCGATCTGTACTTATATTATCATGGCAGTGTCATTGAACCTTGTAGTAGGTATTTCCGGGGAACTGTCCCTGGGACACGCAGGATTTATGTCTGTCGGAGCCTTTTCGGGGATCGTGGTGTCCGGTCTGCTTGAGAATTCCTCCATGCCGGACCTTGCCCGGCTGGCCTGTGCGGTCCTTGTGGGAGCCATATTTGCCGGTATTGCCGGTTTCCTGATCGGTATCCCGGTCTTAAGACTGCGGGGAGACTATCTGGCCATCGTTACTCTGGCTTTTGGTGAAATCATCAAAAATATCATGAATATTGTCTATGCCTGTAAGGATGACACAGGATTCCATATTTCCACGAATCCGGAGATCGGACAGGGTTCAAATGCCAGAATGCTGTTAAATGGTCCAATGGGTGCCACAGCGGTCAAAAAGATATCAACCTTTGGTTCCGGTTTTGTTCTTGTGTTGATCGCCTTGTTTGTGGTACAGAATATCATGAATTCCAGGCAGGGGAGAGCCATTATGGCCTGCCGGGATAATCGGATCGCAGCCGAGTCCATCGGTCTGAATGTAATGAAATACAAACTGATGGCATTTACTATTTCTGCGTCACTGGCCGGTATGGGCGGGGCTTTGTTCGGACTGAATTACTCCTCCCTCCTGCCCATCAAGTTTAATTTTAACACATCGGTACTGATCCTGGTATTTGTGGTTCTGGGCGGGATCGGAAATATCTGGGGTTCCATCATTGCCGCAACTATCCTGACCATTCTGCCGGAGGCACTGAGGCAGTTTGCTGACTATAGAATGCTGACCTATGCGGTTGTCCTGATCCTTGTTATGATCGGAACGAATAACCTGAAGATAAGAGCCTGGTTTGAGAATCTCTGGGAAAAGATAAAGCCCGGGAAGGATACAGACCCTGATGCGGAAGGAGGGTCTGCTGCATGAGTGAGATACAAAATTCAAACGAAATGATCCGTGATGTGATTTATGATGTAACTGAGAATTATGATGAATCCAAGCCGACGGTGGACTATACCGTGATCCCCGACAGGGACCGGGATAAAGCACCTGTCCTGGAGATCAAAGGTCTGGGTATAGATTTTGGAGGTCTTACTGCAGTGGACGAGTTTACCCTCTCCATCAGTCCCACGGAGATTGCAGGGATCATCGGTCCCAACGGTGCGGGCAAGACTACTGTTTTCAATCTTCTGACAAAGGTCTATCAGCCTACCAGGGGTACTTTCTTCTTTGATGGAAAAGACACGGCAGGCATGACTACCACCCAGATCAGCAGAATGGGTATTGCCAGAACCTTTCAGAATATCCGTCTGTTTGACAAACTGACAGTAGAGGAAAATGTCAAGACTGCCATGCATGATGTGCTTGACTATGGTCTTTTCAGCGGCCTTTTCCATACCGGAAAATACAAAAAGCAGGAGAAAGCAGCCCATGAACGTGCCATTGAACTGCTCTCCATTTTTGACATGCAGCATCTGGCGGACTACCAGGCCAGTTCATTGCCTTACGGGGCCCAGCGAAGACTGGAGATCATAAGAGCGCTTGCCACCTCCCCCAAGGTATTATTGCTGGACGAGCCGGCAGCGGGTATGAATCCCAGCGAGACGGCAGATCTGATGAAGAATATCCGGAAGATCAGGGATACCTTCGGGATTGCAATTATCCTGATCGAGCATGACATGAGCCTTGTTATGAATGTCTGCGAGGACCTGGCTGTGCTGAATTTCGGAAGGATCATAGCAAAGGGTAAACCTGAGGAGATACAGGCGAATCCTGCAGTAATAGAGGCATATCTCGGAAAGCAGGAGGATAAAGCGTAATGGGCAATAAACTACTTCGTGTAAATGATATAAATGTATATTACGGTGCCATCCATGCTATAAAGGGCATCTCCTTTGAAGTAAATGAAGGTGAGATCGTGACCCTGATCGGCGCCAACGGTGCCGGCAAGTCCACATCTCTGAATACGGTCTCAGGCCTTTTAAGATCAAAAACAGGATCCATCGAGTTTGAAGGAAAGGATATTTCCAGGATCCCTGCCCATAAGCTGGTTAAGATGGGTCTTTCCCAGGTGCCGGAGGGCCGGCGGGTCTTTCTTCAGATGACAGTGCAGGAGAACCTTGAGATGGGCGCCTACACAGCCAGGAGCAACACAGTAAGCGACAGCCTGGATAAAGTATATGAACTGTTTCCGCGTTTGAAGGAGCGGTATAAACAGATTGCCGGAACCCTTTCGGGTGGGGAACAGCAGATGCTTGCCATGGGGAGAGCCCTGATGAGCCAGCCCAAGCTGATGATGCTGGATGAGCCGTCCATGGGTCTGGCTCCTATTCTGGTAGAGCAGATCTTTGATATCATTCGCAATCTCCATGCTGCCGGGACAACTATCCTTCTGGTAGAGCAGAATGCCCGCATGGCATTGTCTGTTGCCAACCGGGCCTACGTCCTGGAGACCGGCAAGATCACCCTTTCAGGGGATGCGAAGAAGCTTCTCAATGACGACAGTGTGAGAAAGGCATATCTGGGAGAATAGTCCGGAGGAATGAATATGAATAAGAAGATAATTACCATCAGCAGGACCTATGGTTCCGGCGGCAGACAGGTAGCCATGGCTATAGCGGCGGAGCTGGGAATCCACTATTATGATAAAGAGCTGATCAACATGGCTTCCTTAAAACACGGAGTGAATGTCTCCCTCCTCAAGGAAGTAGACGAGAAGCCGGAGACCGGAAGGTTTAAACGGTACTCTGATTCGGAGGTTTCTTCCCCTTCCAGCAGGGACTATCTGTCAAAGGACAATCTATTCAAAATGACCCGGAGTGTCATCCTGGATATCGCCGAAAAGGATGAAAGCTCCGTGATCCTGGGACGCTGTGCCCACCATATCTTAAAGGACCGCAACGATGTAGTCCGGGTAGTCATTTATGCTGATCATGATACCCTTGTGAAAAATGCCATGTATTATGAACAGATTGGTGAGGAGGAGGCTCTTCGCCGGATCGACCGGGTCAATAAAGACCGGGACGCTTATAACAGATATTATACCGGAAATAACTGGCTCGATGCCAGCCAGTATGATATTTGTCTTAACACCAGCAAGCTCTCTCTTAAGCAGTGTACCAGAGTGATAAAAGAGTATATCAATATTATGGATTCCGATGAATAATAGATCAGGCATTATTATCGGAATCGGCTCCCCGATTCCTGGAGGGGCCGGATGAAGAGGAATGGCGCAGGCAAGTCAGGCAGTTTTAATTCATTTGAATTCATTAAAAAAGTGCTTGACTTTCCTGTACCAGGAGTGATATACTATCCTTCGTCAGGAGAACAGAGGAAGTGAGACCTTTCCAGTTTTTCCTGAGAATGACATAAGGTCCGTTGGTCAAGCGGTTAAGACGCCGCCCTCTCACGGCGGAAACAGGGGTTCGATTCCCCTACGGACTATTTGTTCAGGAACCATAGATTTATATGGTTCTTTTTTTATTATCTGACGCAGAAATCTCATAATTCCCATTGTAAGTAGAATATGCCGGGAAGGACAGAGCATTAATTAACACGAAATGTAACGAATAAAATCATTTTCCTCTATGATTTTTTACTGAATGATGTTATTATTACTATCAAATAAACGCAAAATAAGGAGGGTAATACCATGGCTATTTTAGAGACTATCAGGGAGAATATCGAAACAGCAGGTCAGATCACGGCGGATATCGCGAAAAGGACTGCAGAGATGATTCGGCTGAGAGATCAGATCAGAAGGGATAAGAAGGAGATCCGCAGACTGACTTATGAGATCGGGCAGACCTATTTACGTCTGCATGCAGATGATTATGAGGAAGTGTATAAAGAGTTTGTGGACGGAATCGCAGCAGCAAAGGTTGACATGGAAGAGAAGAGAAACCAGCTGGTAGCTCTTAAGGAGAAACCTGAGACTGAAGAGGAACCGGTTGCTGAAGATATTCTTGAAGCTGACGATGATAAATGGGAAGACCTTTTTGAAGAGAGTGCAGCTGAGGTGAAGGAGACTGTAGAAGAGGTGAAGGAGACTGTAGAAGAGGCAGTGGAAGATATCGTGGAAGAAGTAAATGAGGCAGAAGCGGCTCCTGAAGCAGAGACATCTCCTGAGGCGTAAGCATCTCCTGATGGTTGAGCCCGTCAGGCATAAGCTGGTGAGGAGTAAACAGCTGACTGTTTTGGCAGCACATTATATTAAGACTGGTCCACAGGCTGTTAAAAAAATGATAGGAACTGCATGAGCAGTTCCTATCATTATAACAATCAGGACATTATTACATATAAGGCACAAAAGAGGCTGCATTTTTAAGAAAAATCAAATTAAACATTTTTGTAATGAAATGGTTGATGTAAGTTAGTTTTTAAAGTTACAGAAAGAGACGAAAGTTGCTATTAATTCGTATCAGCAGGTTGAATTATCAAAAATTAGTGTTTCAAAGAGGGCATATCAAGTGTATAAATGCTCTTATTTTTTATGTTTAGAGTATTATTTGCGAGTATACAGCAAATTCAGTATATATCAGATTATTTCCGGAGGCTTATACATCAATCTCAGAGTTGCGCAAGGCTAAAGCTGCCGCCCGGCTCGCGTGAAATCGCCGAGGCGATTTCGGTTGATCCTCAGCCGAAGGAATCACGTGGAATCTCAGCCGAAGGGATCATTAAGACAGGGACTAAAATAGTAATTATTGAAAAAACAGAGAAGTTAGCCTATAATAAGTTTTTGAAAAAACTGCTTTGTCAGATGAGGAGTACAATATGGAAGCAGCGAAAGACAGGATTGTCAGTCAGGCACCGGAGCGGGAGCCGGACCGGCAGCGTTTTTTTATGGACAGATGCAGGGAACTGCTCCGGATAAAAGAGCAGGAACTGGGAAGAAAGCTTACCTTTAATGACCAGACCTTCGGATGCCAGATGAATTTCAAGGATTCAGAAAAGCTCAACGGCATTCTGGAGGAGATCGGTTATGTGCATACGGATACAGAACAGGCGGATTTTGTCTATTATAACACCTGCACAGTCAGGGAAAATGCCAATATCCGGGTTTATGGCCGCCTGGGTACTTTAAAGACCTATAAGAAGAAAAACAAGGACATGATCATTGCCATGTGCGGCTGCATGATGCAGGAGGAAGAAGAGGCAGAGAGGGTAAAAAAGAGTTTTACTTTCGTGGACATCGTTTTCGGGACCCATAATATATTCAAGCTGGCAGAACTTTTGTATGAGTGTTTAAGCCGGAAACAGCGGGTTTTCGATATCTGGGACAAGACAGATCTGATTATTGAAGATCTGCCCAGCGACCGCAAGTTCAGCTTCAAGGCCGGGGTCAATATTATGTTCGGCTGTAATAACTTCTGCAGCTACTGTATCGTGCCCTATGTCAGAGGGCGGGAGCGCAGCCGGAAGCCGGAGGATATCGTGGCAGAGGTGGAGAAGCTGGCAGCAGAGGGCGTGGTGGAGGTCATGCTCCTGGGGCAGAATGTCAATTCCTACGGTAAGACCCTTGAACGGCCGGTAAGCTTTGCCAGGCTTCTTACTATGGTGGAGCAGGTGGAAGGCATAGAGAGGATCCGGTTTATGACCTCCCATCCCAAGGATCTTTCGGATGAACTGATCGGGGTCATGGCCCGGTCCGAAAAGATCTGCCGGCATATTCATCTGCCGGTTCAGTCCGGCAGCAGCAGGCTTTTAAAGCGGATGAACCGGCACTATACAAAGGAACAGTATCTGGAGCTGGTGGACAAGCTCCGCAGTGCGATGCCCGACCTGTCCATCACGACAGATATCATTGTCGGTTTCCCGGGAGAGACTGAGGAAGATTTTCAGGAAACCATGGATGTGGTGAGAAAAGCCGGGTATGACAGTGCCTTTACATTTATATATTCTAAGAGGTCAGGGACGCCGGCCGCCAGGATGGAGGATCAGGTGCCGGAGGATATCGTTCATGACCGTTTTGACAGGCTGCTTGAGGTGGTGGGGGAAACTGCCAGACAAAAGAACGCGGCGTTGGAAGGCACTACCGGTCTGGTGCTGGCTGAAAGTATTGACGAGAAAGACCCCTCCATGATCACCGGAAGATTGTCCAATAATAATGTCGTACACTTTACGGCTGACAGGTCGGTGATCGGGAAGATCGTACCTGTCATCCTCGAGGAAGCCAGAGGCTTTTACTATATAGGAAGGTTAAGTGAAGATGGCATCTAAAGCTTCGAAGCTGACTCCTATGATGGAACAGTACTTTGAGATAAAAAACAAATATAAAGACTGTATTCTTTTCTACCGACTGGGTGACTTCTATGAGATGTTCTATGAAGATGCCATCACGGCCTCCAGGGAGCTGGAGATCACATTGACGGGAAAGAACTGCGGCCAGGAAGAAAGAGCCCCCATGTGCGGCGTACCCTTCCACTCCTGCGAGCCCTATATCAATAAGCTGGTGGAGAAAGGATACCGGATCGCCATCTGTGAGCAGGTGGAGGATCCCAAAGAGGCCCGGGGCCTGGTTAAGCGGGATGTGATCCGCATTGTGACTCCGGGGACCAATACTTTGACCCAGAGTCTGGATGAATCAAAGAACAATTACATCATGAGCATTTTCTGTGAAAATGAACTGTTCGGTATTGCCGTATGCGACCTCTCCACCGGAGAGTTCCGCACCACCCAGATACAGTACCAGGATGCGCTCTTTGATGAGATGAATAAATTCCAGCCGTCGGAGATCATCTGCAATGATGCCTTTTGTATCTGCGGTATGGATTTTACATATATAAAAGAAAAGATCGGAGCGGCCATAAGTCCGGTGGAAAGCTATTATTTTGAATCCGGGCATTGTGAGGAGATGATCAGAGACCAGTATGGCCTGATCAGCTTAAAGGGGATCGGACTTGCAGACCTTCCCTTTGCCGTTATTGCCAGCGGAGCCCTGCTCCAGTACCTGCATGAGACCCAGAAAACATCCCTGTCCCATCTGATGGAGCTGGTTCCCTATTCCACGCAGAATTATATGGTTCTTGACAGCTCCACCAGGAGAAACCTGGAGCTTTGCGAGACCCTCAGGGAAAAAAGTAAAAGAGGCAGCCTGCTCTGGGTGCTGGATAAGACCAGGACGGCCATGGGTGCCAGGATGCTGCGAAAGATGGTGGAGCAGCCTCTGATAAAGAAGAAAGAGATCAATGACCGGCTGGATGCCGTTGACATGCTGAAAAATAATGTCATGGCCCGGGAAGAACTCCGGGAGTATATGAATTCCATTTATGATCTGGAGCGGCTGACCATGAAGATAAGCTACCGGTCCGCCAATCCCAGAGACCTGATCTCCTTTAAGACATCCATTCAGTATCTTCCCTATATCAAGGACATCCTGGCCCAGTTTTCCAAAGGTCTCCTTTCCAGGATGGCCGAGGACCTGGATACCCTGGAGGATCTTTATGTGCTGCTGGAAGAGTCCATCGATGAAGATCCGCCCATACCCATTAAAGAAGGCGGTATTTTCAAAAAAGGTTATAACCAGGAGATCGACCGCCTGAAGGAGGCCGGGACCAACGGTAAGACCTGGCTGGCACAGCTGGAGGAAAAAGAGAGAGAAAAAACCGGGATCAAGAATCTCCGGATCAAATACAACAAGGTTTTCGGCTATTTTCTGGAGGTGACCAACTCCTATCAGGACCTGGTGCCGGATTACTTTATCCGCCGGCAGACCCTGGCCAATGCGGAAAGGTATGTCACAGAAGAACTCTCGGAGCTGGCCAACACCATTTCAGGGGCCCAGGATAAATTGTGCTCTCTGGAATATGAGCTCTATGTGGCCATCAGGGAGAAGCTGGCCGGGCAGATTGAGAGGATCCAGAAAACGGCAAAAGTGATTGCCTGGACCGATGCCTTTGCCTCCCTGGCCCTGGTGGCGGAACAGAATTCCTATGTGCGTCCCTCCATTAACCAGAGGGGTATCATTGATATCAAGGATGGCAGGCATCCGGTGGTGGAGAAAATGATGAAGGACGACCTTTTTGTGGCAAATGATACCTATCTTGATCATAAAAAGAACCGGATCAGCATTATCACCGGACCCAATATGGCCGGAAAATCAACCTACATGAGACAGACTGCCCTGATTACGCTGATGGCCCAGATCGGGTCCTTTGTTCCTGCCAGATCTGCCAGCATAGGCCTGGTGGACAGGATCTTTACCAGGGTCGGCGCTTCAGATGACCTGGCATCGGGCCAGAGTACCTTTATGGTGGAAATGAGTGAGGTAGCCAACATCCTCCGGCATGCCAGCCGGGACAGCCTGCTGATCCTGGATGAGATCGGCCGGGGGACCAGCACCTTCGACGGGCTTTCCATTGCCTGGGCTGTGGTGGAATACATCACCAATCACAGCCTTGCCGGGGCAAAGACCCTTTTTGCGACACATTATCATGAGCTGACGGAACTGGAGGGCAGGCTCCCCGGGGTGAATAATTATTGTATTGCGGTACAGGAAAAGGGAGACAATATTGTCTTTTTAAGAAAGATCATAAAAGGAAGCGCAGATAAAAGCTACGGTATCGCAGTGGCCAGACTGGCAGGGGTCCCGGAAGAGGTGATCCGGCGGGCAGAGGAGATCGCCGGCCAGCTGGAGCAGTCTGATATCGCCCTGAAGGCAAAGCAGATCGGCCGGAAGGAATCCGAGGAGGAGCCGGTACAGCTTTCCCTTTTTGAATCCATGGGGATCATGCCCGTGGAGATCAAAGACAGTCCTGTGGAGGAGGAGATCAAGAAGGCAGACCTTTCAAATATGACCCCCATCATGGCCCTGAACCTTTTGTATGATCTCCAGTCAAAATGCAGAGGATAAACAAATGTCAGAAATACATGTTCTTGATCAGAATACCATCAACCAGATCGCAGCCGGTGAAGTAGTGGAAAGACCGGCCTCCATCGTCAAGGAGCTGGTGGAAAATGCGGTGGATGCCCGCTCCACAGCGGTCACCATAGAAATAAAGGGCGGGGGCATTGATTTTATCCGTATCACTGACAATGGCACGGGCATAGAGAAGGACCAGATCAGAAAGGCCTTCCTGCGCCATGCCACCAGCAAGATCGCTTCAGCTGAGGACCTTACGACGGTCCGGTCCCTGGGCTTCAGGGGAGAAGCCCTGTCCAGCATCTGTGCTGTTGCCAAGGTGGAGCTCATTACCAAAACGGATGAAGGTATTTCGGGCGTACGTTACATCATCGAAGGAAGTGAGGAGATCTCCTGCGAGGAGATCGGCTGTCCGGAAGGAACCACCTTTGTGGTGAGGAATCTTTTCTACAATACACCGGCCAGAAGAAAATTTTTAAAGTCTTCCATGACAGAGGCAGGATATGTGGAGGCCTTTGTGCAGCGGCTGGCCCTGAGTCATCCGGACATCTCCTTTAAATTTATCTCCGATAATAAAAATAAGATCTCCACGGCGGGAAATGGCAGCCTAAAGGACGTTATTTATCACATTTTCGGACGGGATATCGCCATGAACCTTCTGCCCGTGGACCATGAGGAGGCCGGTATCCGGGTCAGCGGATTTGCGGGAAAACCCGTGATATCGAGGGGCAACCGTAATTATGAAAACTATTTTGTCAATGGCAGGTATTTAAAGAATCAGATCATTGCCCGGGGACTGGAAGACGGTTATAAGGGGCATAATATGGTACATAAGTTTCCCTTTGCCGTCCTCATGATCGAGATGGATTCCCGTCTCTTTGATGTAAATGTTCACCCGGCCAAGATGGAAATGCGTTTTAAAAACGGAGAGGAGTTATACTCGGCTGTAATGACCGCGGTGAAGAACAGCTTTATCAAAAAGGAGCTGATTTCTTCGGTCAGCCTGGGCAGGGAGAGGAAAAAAACCGCAAAGTCCCCGGTTTCAGCCCCGGAGCCCTTTGAAAAAAAGAGAAGAGAGATTACTCAGGCCTCTATGGTAAAGCAGCCGGAGACATATCCTCAGGCTTCTACGGTAAAACAGCCGGATACGTATCACACAGACGAAAGAAGGGAGCCTGTCCGGCCTGCGGATCCGGAACCGGCAGAGAAGACCCCGGCTGGAAAACAGATGAGTCTTTCTGAAATACCTTTTCTCTCAGAAGCGGCGAGGCCCCGGCACAGGCTTATCGGACAGGTTTTTAAGACCTACTGGATCGTAGAGTTTGAGGATAAGCTGTTTTTCGTGGACCAGCACGCCGCCCATGAGAAAGTGATGTACGAAAAACTGAGGAAATCTCTTGAGGAGAAGACCATTCACTCTCAGCTGGTGGCGCCGCCTGTGGTGCTTCATTTTAATATGAAGGAGAAGAACCGTTACCTCATGTGCCGGGATGCCTTTGAGGCTCTGGGATACCAGATGGAAGAGTTCGGAGAGGATGCCTGGTGCATCCGGGCGGTTCCGGACAATCTGTATGATTTAGATCAGCAGGATCTTTTTGTTGAACTGCTGGATCATATAGAGGAGGGGACCACCGGGCCGGATCTGTCAGTCATCACGGACCGGCTGGCCGCCATGGCCTGTAAGGCGGCGGTCAAGGGAAACCAGACCTTAAGTTATAAAGAGATGGACAGTCTGCTGGATCAGCTTCTGGCCCTGGAGAATCCTTACCAGTGTCCCCACGGCAGACCCACCATCATATCCATGACAAAGTATGAAATGGAGAAGAAATTTAAGAGGATACAAGGATAAGAATCATGGGAACCATATCAAAAACTAATTCCCGGGAACCACTGATCATTCTTACCGGACCTACAGCCGTGGGCAAGACAAATCTTTCCATACAGCTGGCAAAGGCTGTGGGGGGCGAGATCATCAGCGCTGATTCCATGCAGATCTATAAAAAAATGAATATCGGAACTGCCAAGATCACTCCTGAGGAGATGGATGGAATTCCCCATTATCTGGTGGATGAGATGGACCCTTCGGAGGAGTTTAATGTTGTGGAGTTCAAACGCCGTGCCCTTAAGGCCATGGAACAGATCCGCCGCAGGGGGCGTATTCCCATCATTGTGGGAGGGACGGGTTTTTACATTCAGGCCCTTCTTTATGACATTGACTTCTCAAGCCATGATGAAGAGGAAGGATACCGGAAGGAATTAAGAAGACTCCTGTCGGAGAAGGGGAGCCGGTATCTTCACGGGATGCTTGAGGAGGTGGATCCCGAGTATGCTGCATCAGTACACAGCAATAATGCAAAACGTGTGATCCGGGCCCTGGAGTTTTATCATGAGACCGGTGAAAAGCTTTCGGAACATAACAGACAGCAGAGAGAACGGATCTCTCCTTATAATTTTGCCTGTTTTGTCCTGGAGATGAACAGGGAAGACCTGTATAAACGGATCAACGAAAGAGTGGACCGGATGATGGGGGAGGGCCTGGAAGAAGAGGTCAGAAGTCTCTGGCAGGCAGGCTATGGCAGAGATCTGGTTTCCATGCAGGGAATCGGCTATAAAGAGTTCTTTGATTATTTTGAAAAGAAAGCTTCCCTGGAGGAAACGGTGGATCAGATAAAAAAGGATACCAGGCATTTTGCAAAGAGACAGCTTACCTGGTTCCGCCGGGAAAGGGAGATCGTCTGGATCAGCAAAGGGAACTTTTCCGATGAGAAGCAGGTCCTTGATGAAATGCTAAAGATATTAAAAACAAAAGGGATTTACAGTGGATAAACAGATTTTTTAAGAATCAGTTTTTTTCTGAGGAAAATATATGAACCGAACATTAAAACAATATTATGGAGAAATGGGAATATCGGAGCCGGTCTTTGACTTCTGTGCCGGCATAGAGAAGGGTCTTAAGGAAAGGTTTGAAGAAATCGACCGTATCGCGGAATGCAATCAGATGAAGGTGCTTTCCGCCATGCAGAAAAACCGGCTTTCGGAAGCCTGCTTTGCGGGCACCACAGGATATGGATATAACGATACGGGAAGAGAAGCCCTGGAGGGGATCTACGCGGATGTGTTTAAAACGGAAGACGCCCTGGTAAGGCCCCAGATCACCTGCGGGACCCATGCCCTGGCCCTGGCCCTGATGAGTCAGCTGCGTCCGGGGGATGAGCTGCTTTCTCCGGTGGGGAAACCCTATGATACCCTGGAGGAGGTCATCGGGATCCGGCCGTCTGTCGGGTCGCTGGCTGAGTACGGGATCAGTTACCGGCAGGTGGATCTGCTGGATGACGGAAGCTTTGATTTCGAGGGGATTGAAAAAGCCATCAATAAGAAGACAAAGATGGTCACAATTCAGAGATCGAAGGGATATGCTTCAAGGCCCACCCTTTCCGTGGAAAGGATAGGCCGGCTGATTACATTTATTAAAGAGAGAACACCCGATGTGATCTGCATGGTGGATAACTGTTATGGGGAATTTGTTGAACTTTCGGAACCCTCAGAGGTTGGAGCGGACCTGGTGGTGGGTTCCCTCATCAAGAATCCCGGCGGCGGCCTGGCACCCACGGGTGGCTATCTCTGCGGGACCCGGGAGTGCATAGCAAGGGCAGCATATCGTCTGACTTCCCCCGGTCTGGGAAAAGAGGTGGGGGCCACTCTCGGTGTCACAAGCCAGTTTCTCCAGGGCCTCTTTCTTGCGCCCACGGTGGTTAAGGGAGCTGTTAAAGCAGCGGTTTTTGCCGCCGAAGTCTATGAAAGCCTGGGTTTTACGGTGATTCCGGATAATAAGGAAAGCCGGCATGACATCATCCAGGCAGTGGAATTCCATGATCCGGAACTTATGTGTGCTTTTTGTGAGGGGATCCAGGCAGCGGCGCCGGTGGACAGCTTTGTCAGGCCGGAGCCCTGGGATATGCCGGGCTATGATTCCAAGGTGATCATGGCAGCGGGAGCCTTTGTTTCAGGCTCCTCCATAGAATTAAGCGCCGATGGCCCCATCAGGGAGCCCTATGCTGTATATTTCCAGGGAGGGCTCACCTTTGAGCACGCTAAATATGGCATTATGATGTCCCTGGAGAAGATTTATAAGACAGGGAAAATCAAGCTTTGACGGCTGTTAATCCCGATGGATTCTCTGCCGGCGGTTACAAAATCTTAATATTTGACACAAAAAGTTAAATATCCCTCATGTTTCATCTATATACAAAAACTTTTTTCTGTGCTAGAATAATTTTTGATTGTTCTGCTTTTTATGTGCCTTTTGGAGAGACTTCAGGGAGGTATTATGGAAAAGCGGTTTAAGACAATGAAAGAAAGACCAGTGACGGAACGTCCCTATGAGAAATGCCAGGAGACTGGCCCGGAGACTTTGAGCGATGGCGAGCTTCTGGCTGTAATTCTGCGAACCGGAAGCAGGGAGCAGAGTGTTCTGGAGATGGCCTGGGAGCTTTTATCGGCTCATCCCACCAGAAAAGGCCTGCTGGGTCTTTGTCACATGGACAGGGAGACCCTGCTTAAGATTCCCGGAATCGGCAACATCAAAGCGTCACAGATTTTATGTATGCTGGAGCTTTCCCGCAGGATTGCCCGGGCCAGTGTGCCGGAAGATGGGGAGTTCAGCTCACCGGAATATATTGCGGCGTATTATATGGAGCATATGCGTCATCTGGAGAAAGAGCGGGTCCTGCTCCTGCTGCTGGATGGAAGACACCGGCTCCTTAAGGAGATCGTACTATCCCGGGGGACCGAGAACGGAGCCCTGGTTCCGGTCAGGGAGATATTTCAGGAGGTTTTCCGGTATAACGCCGCAACGGTGGTCCTGATCCATAATCATCCTTCGGGCTGTCCCGAACCCAGCCGGGAGGATATGCTTATAACCAGAAGGATCAGGGAAGCGGGAGACCTGCTGGGGATTCCCCTGCTGGATCATGTGATCATAGGGGATAACTGCTTTATCAGCATGAAAGAACAGCAGCTGATATAACATGGATTATAAAGATACTTAAATCAGACTGATATAGAAAGGGGAAACAGTGATGGCGGACAAAATATACGGAATTGATATGGGGACGAACTCTTTGAAGATCTACCAGAAAGGCGCAGGTGTGGTAGTCCACCAGAAGAATATGATCGCCAATGTAAAAAGAAGAGAGAAGGATCCGCTGGCTATAGGAGACGAAGCCTATTCCATGTATGAGAAGGCTCCGCAGAATATTGAAGTAAGACAGCCCATCATCAACGGCGTCATAGCTGATTTTACAGCCATGCAGATCATGATACAGATGTATTTTAAGGTGGCCAGGGGGAAGAATACACCGGAAGGCCTTGTCGCCAACGGCAATTCCGAGTTTTACATTGCAGTTCCCACAGACATAACCGAGGTTGAAAAGAGAGCATTTTATGATCTGATCGCCAGTTCTTCACTGAAAACCAAAAAGATCCGGATCGTGGAGAAGCCGATAGCAGATGCCCTGGGGGCAGGGCTTGACGTGCTGGATGCCACAGGAAGGCTGATCGTCAATATCGGTGCCGATACCACTGAGATCAGCCTCATCAGTCTGGGCGGTATCGTTCAGAGCCGGCTTCTTAAGATCGGCGGGACCAGGTTTGACGAAGCCATACAGCAGGCAGTTAAGAAGAAGCATAATCTGGTGATCGGCATGAAGAGCGCTGAAAGGCTGAAGATGCAGCTGGCCAGCGGAATACAGGAGGAAGAGGACATTACCAGTGATGTCATGGGAAGGAATCTCATTACAGGGCTTCCCAGCCGGGTAGTGGTCACGAATCACCTGGTATATGAAGCCATGTCCGAGAGTATGTCCTCGGTAATAGATGCCATTAAGTTTATTCTGGAGAAGACTCCGCCGGAATTATCCATGGATATCATGCATGACGGTATCTGCATGACCGGAGGCTCCACATATATCAAGAATCTGGACAGCCTGATCCGTGAGGAGACCGGTCTCAATATAATGAAGGTGGATGACCCGGAACTGACCGTTGTAAAGGGTCTGGGTATGATCATGGAGAATCCGGTATATGAGAGAATGGCCTATAACTTACAGGAGTCTGATTTCCAATAATCCGGGAGTGTAAGCATGAGAAATCGTCATAATTTTGAGTTATCGCCCAAGCTTTTGCTGATTCTCCTGACCGTTATATGCGGTGCTCTGCTGTCACTCAGTGTGCTTTTTAAAGGAGTGTCTGCTCCCTTTACCAATATTGCGGCAGTATTTATCGTTCCCATGCAGGAGGGACTGAACTCAGTCGGTTCATGGGCAGACGGACGCCTGCATTCCTTTAAGAGTATGAAAGAGCTGCAGGCAGAAAACGAAGCTCTCACTGCCAGGGTGGAGGAACTGCAGGACGAGAACAGCAGGCTGGCCACCGGACAGGCCGAGCTTTCCGAACTTCGGGGCCTGCTGCAGCTTGATCAGGCCTACACAGATTATAACAAAGTGGGTGCCAGAGTCATCAGCAATGGCGGAGGGAACTGGTATGAGACCTTTCTGATCGACAAGGGCAAAAAAGACGGAATTACCGTTAACATGAACGTGCTGGCGGGCAACGGCCTGGTTGGCATCGTAACGGAAGTGGGAAGTAATTACGCAAAGGTCAGGTCCATCATTGAGGATGACAGCAGGGTCAGCGCCATGGTGCTGAATTCCAAAGATACCTGTATTGTAAAGGGCAATACGGGAACCATTTTTAAAGATGGGACAATAGATGTTATTTATATCAGTAAAGATGCCAGGATCAATGAAGGAGAAGAGCTGGTCACATCCCATATCAGCTCAAAGTACCTTCCCGGTCTGCGGATCGGTACGGTTAGTAATATTCTGACAGATACATCGAACCTGACCAAGTCGGCAAAGGTTACCCCTGTTGTGGATTTTCAGCATCTGCAGAATGTGCTTGTGATCACTGATCTCAAGCAGGTGCCCGAAGGGTCTGGAAGTTCAGGCTGAGTGTATGCCTTTTTTAAGAAAAGTAATAAAGGTTAGATAGTTATTATGAGAAGAATAATTTGTACAGGCCTGACCATCATTATATTTTTTGTCCTGCAGACATCGGTGTTTGAGATGCTGAAGCTGGCTGATGTGGTACCCAACCTCCTTCTGATACTGATTTCCTCCACGGCATTGATGAGGGGACAGAAAACCGGAATGCTGGTGGGTTTCTTCTGCGGACTTCTGCTGGATATGTTTTTTGGAAGGTGGCTTGGAGTCTATGCCTTCCTGTATATGATATTCGGATTTGTTGACGGGTACTTTAACCGTATCTACTATACAGACGATAATTTTCTGCCCCTGATCCTGATCGGGGCAAATGACCTGGTCTACGGTTTTCTGATGTTTCTGACCCGGGGCCTGCTGCGAAATCACCTTGATTTTATATATTACCTGACCTCCATCATTCTTCCGGAGCTGGTATATACAGTTGCGGCGGGGCTTTTATTATATCAGGGCCTGCTGCGTCTTAACAGCTTGCTTGACAGATATGAAGAAGGAAGTGCGGACATTGTATGATCTTAAGAATGCAACAGATAATAAAAAACTGACAAAAACCGTGACCAGATGGCTGTCCAACAGGCTGGTCATAGTAGGTATGATCATATTCGTGCTGTTTTTGTTTCTGGTTTACCGGCTTTTTATGCTTCAGATCGTCGAGGGTGAAGAACACCTGAGTAATTTTAATTATAAGATCGAAAAAACCATAGAGACAGATGGAGCCAGGGGGAATATCTACGACTGCAACGGTAAGCTCTTAGCCTATAATCAGCTGGCTTATACCGTGACCATGCAGAATACGGACCGTACTGGCGAGATTGCGGCAGAACGCAGCAAAAAGGGGAGGGAAGTCTCTGAGAACACAGTCAGGAATGAGATCATCCATAATCTGATCAACCTTCTGGAGTCGAATGGGGATGTCATTTATTATGACCTGCCTCTTACAATAAACAGTAACGGTGAGATCGCCTTTACCGAGTCCGGTTCCTCCCTCACAAGATTTAAGAAAGATGTCTATGGCATTGTGAATCTGGATAATCTGAAAGGAGATAAGAAGAAAGAAGCCGAAAAATGGCTGAATTCCACGCCGGAACAGGTATATGAATATCTGAGGACCGGAGCGGATGGTCCTGCTGGAACCGGGAATATGTTTGGGATCGACGACAGCTATTCCCGGGAGGATACGATTAAGATCATGTCCATCCGCTATGATATTTACATGAACCGTTATTCCCAGACCAGGCCCATTACGGTTGCTTCCAACATCAGTGAAGAGAGTATCGCGCAGATTTCTGAACACTCGGATGATTTCCCGGGAGTTACCATTGAGGCAGATTCCCTCAGGCGCTATAATGACGCGGAATACCTGTCCGGGATCATAGGCTATACCGGACTTATCTCTGAAAAGGAGCTTAATGAGTATAACGAGAAAAAAGACATTTATGAAGCCAGTGATATAGTCGGCAAGACCGGCATAGAGAAGTCCATGGAGAATGTGCTCCGGGGAAAGAAAGGGAAACAGGACGTCCTGGTGGATAAGCTGGGCAAGGTCATTAAAGTTGTGAGCACGACAGAAGCTGCAGCGGGAAATGATATTTATCTGACCATCGATCTGGATCTTCAGAAATATGCCTATAATATCCTTGAGAGAAGACTTGCCGGAATCCTTCTTTCCCATCTGACTGCCAATGAGGAAGCCGGATCGGAAAAAATGATTCCCATTAAAGACCTGTACTATGCCCTTATTGACAATAATGTTTTAGATATCACCAGACTTAATGCCCAGGATGCGGGAACGAGCGAGAAGGCCGCCTATGACACTTACCGGAAAAAACAAAAGAGTGTCCTTAGCAAGCTTCGATACGAATTGATGAGGGGCAAGACCCCCATAAAAGACGCGGACGAGGAGTGGAATGAGTATTATTACTATGTATATAATATGCTCTTAGACCATCAGATCCTGTCCAAAGCCCTGATGGACCAGGAGGATTCTGTTTACCTGAGATGGAAAGAGGGAAAGATCAGCCTTAAACAGTTTCTGGGCCATGCCATCAGCAGTGAATGGATCAATATCGGAGAATTAGATATAGAATCAGATTATTATTCAGCCGACGAGATATATAATGAATTAATAAATTATTCCGTTGATGCGTTGAAAACTGATGAATCTTTTGATAAAATCTTATTTAAGTACATGATAAAGAATGGAGATCTCAAAGGAAAGAGGATCTGTCTTCTTCTATACGACCAGGGTGTTCTGGACAGCAGTAAGGATAAGGATTATAAAGCACTTTCCGATAATGAGCTTTCCGCTTATAACTTCATTTACAAAAAGATCAGTGATCTTGAGATCACACCTGCCCAGCTGGCCCTGGATCCCTGTTCCGGCTCTGTTATCATTACCGATCCGAAGACAGGGGCGGTAAGGGCTATGGTATCTTATCCCAGTTATGATAATAACAAACTGGCCAATACCATCAATGCAGCATACTTTGCTTCCCTGAACAAGGACAAGTCATCTCCCATGCTGAACCGGTGTACCCAGACCAGGACAGCACCTGGTTCCACCTTTAAGCCGATCTCTGCCACTGCTATCCTGGAGGAGAACATTGCGGATGGCAATGATTATGTAAAGTGTACGGGGATCTTTGATAAAATATCACCGCCTGCCAAGTGCTGGATTTATCCCAATGCCCACGGGTCCCTTAATGTCAGCGGCGCCATTGCGGTGTCCTGTAACTTCTTTTTCTACGAGATGGGTTACAAGCTGGGAACCGTCAATGGGAATTACAACAGTGAGAAAGGTCTTGAGCGGCTGGCCAAATATGCAGCAATCTATGGGCTGGACCGGAAATCCGGCGTAGAACTGACAGAATACGAACCCAGGATCTCCGATGAAGATGCCGTTCGTTCCATTATCGGCCAGGGTACTCACAGTTATACTCCAAGCCAGATTTCACGTTATGTGACATCGCTGGTGAATGAAGACCATCTGCTGGGCCTTTCACTTGTTTCGAAAACAACGGATGTATATGGAAAAGAATTATCAGGATATGAGAAGAAAGAGGAGGATGATCTTGATGTTCCGGATTCAGCCTTCGCCCTGATCAAAAAGGGAATGGTAGATGTTGTCAATGGGAAGGACAGTTCCATAAAGTATCTGTACAATAAGCAGGGGATGAAGGTGGCCGGCAAGACCGGAACAGCGCAGGAGAATAAGAACCGTCCCAACCACGCATTATTTATCTCCTATGCGCCATACGATGTTCCTGATATTACTATGACAGTCGTTATTCCCAACGGCTATACATCCTCCAATGCAGCGGAGGTTGCCAGAGATATCTACCGGTATTATTTCGGCAAGGCCGGAAAAGAGGAGCTGGAGAATACCCAGGCCCTGATTCCCACCGGTCCCGACAGCAGTGCAGATTAATTAAACTACAGGAGGAAATATGAAAAGTTCCGTTATTATAAAGGGAAATAAATACGGCTTCCAGATCGTATTAAATCCAGTTCTTCCCTTTGAGGAGCTGCTAAAGGAGGTTGCGGCAAAATTCAGGGAATCCACCGGCTTTTTTGACTCTGACAAGGCCGTTGCGGTGAGCTTTGACGGCAGGATACTTACTCCCGGCGAGCAGAATCTTCTCGTGGATACCATAGTGGAAAACAGCGGCCTCTCCATCAGTTATATTATTGATGGTGCCGAGGCTCTGGAGACAGAGTTTGCCCGGGCGATCCACAAAAGAGAAGCGGAATACGGGCAGGACACTCATCCTGCTTCGGAACAGGATCCTTTTGATGAGACTCAGGAGACATCCAGAGAAAGCCGCATTATCACGGAATCCTCACCGGAGGATCTTGTAGGCAAGGATGGACAGTTCTACAGGGGAACCCTGAGGTCCGGACAGAAGATCGAGGTGGACGGCAGTCTTGTGGTTCTGGGAGATATCAATCCGGGGGCCCAGATTATAGCCGGAGGCAATGTGGTGATCCTGGGCTGTTTAAAGGGATCGGTATATGCCGGTTATCCCGATGATAAAAGCAGCTTTGTGGCGGCGTTGCTGATGGAACCCATGCAGATACAGATCGGCAGCTGCATAGCCAGGTCTCCCGACCATAAAGGGAAAAAAGGTAAGGCACTTAAAAAGAAGAAAAAACAGCAGCTGGAAGCCAGAATGGCTTTTGTAGAGAACGATAATATATTTATTGAAACAATCACCAGATCACTGATCAATGAGATCAGTATTGTCTAGTAGAGATTAATAAAGGAGATCTTAAGATGAGCGAAGTAATAGTTATTACATCAGGAAAAGGCGGTGTCGGGAAGACTACAACCACGGCCAATATAGGAACCGGACTTGCCAGACTGGGCAAAAGGGTGGTAATGATCGATACAGATATCGGCCTGCGCAACCTGGATGTCGTCATGGGCCTGGAAAACAGGATTGTTTATAATCTGGTAGATGTGGTGGAAGGAAACTGCCGCATTAAACAGGCCATGATCAAAGATAAGAGATACTCCAATTTATTTCTCCTGCCCTCTGCCCAGACAAGGGACAAGACATCTGTAAGTCCCGAGCAGATGAAAAAGCTGGTGGATGAACTAAGGGATGAATTTGATTACATAATCCTTGACTGTCCTGCCGGCATCGAACAGGGATTCAAGAATGCCATAGCCGGTGCTGACCGGGCTTTGATCGTAACGACTCCGGAAGTATCTGCCATCCGGGATGCCGACAGGATCATAGGTCTCCTGCAGGCCAATGAACTTAAAAAGATTGAACTGGTGGTCAACCGTATCCGCATGGATATGGTAAAGAGAGGGGATATGATGTCTGTGGATGATGTGATCGATATCCTTGCCATCGACCTGATCGGAGTGGTGCCTGATGATGAAAGCATTGTCATTGCGACCAATGAAGGTGAACCGCTGGTGGGTAATGATTCGGAAGCCGGACGTGCCTATGAGAATATCTGCAAAAGACTTCTTGGAGAAGAGGTTCCTTTTATGGAATTTAATACTGAAGGAATATTCAAAAAGATAATCAAGATTTTTAAGAGAGGGTACTAAAGGAGGAAGACTATGGGTTTCATGGATGCATTTTTCAGGAGAAGATCTTCCGGTTCCACAGCTAAGGACCGTTTAAAGTTTGTTCTGGTTTCAGACAGGGCCAACTGTTCTCCGGAAACGATGGAGATGATCAAAAACGATATAATTGCGGTTATTTCGAAATATATGGAAATTGATACCCAGGGTCTGGATATTCAGATCACCCAGACAGAGTCAGAGGGCGGCAATGGGAATGTCCCCGCTCTTTATGCCAATATTCCTATCAAAGAGGTCAGATTTCACAAGTAATCCTGTCGGTCATATAAGGAGAACAGCATGTTGAAACAAAAATACCAGTTCAAGAATTACAACTGGTTTCTGGTCCTTGTTGTTTTTGCTGTTAGTGGCCTGGGAGTCGTCTTTATCAACAGTGCGGACAGCTCTTACACGGCCAGACAGTTCATCGGCCTGATGTTCTGCGGCGTCATAATGCTTTTGTTGTCAGTGGTGAATTATAATTATATCTGCGATTACAGCAGGATATTATACCTGTTTAATATTATTATACTTATATTTGTTAAGCTGTTCGGGGTCAGAGTAGGCGGCGCCAGAAGATGGATCAATCTGGGAGTAACCAGGATCCAGCCTTCGGAGCTTTCCAAAATCATAATGATCATCTTTGTGGCAGTATATATTCAGGAGCATGAAGAGGATTTTAATGAGCCGAAGGTACTGGCCCGGCTTGCAGGTCTTTGTGCAGTCCCTCTCTTTCTGGTGATGGCGGAGCCGGATCTCTCCACGACCATAGATATTACCATGATCCTGCTGGCGGTGATTTTTGTCGGCGGCATCAATACCAGACTGGTGAAGAGATGCCTTCTGGTCATGGTACCTCTGGCAGTGATCTTTATCTGGTATATTCAGACGCCGGGCCAGATCCTTCTTAAGGATTATCAGGTAACAAGGATCATGACTTTCATAGAACCGTCAAAATACCAGGATACCACTGCCTATCAGCAGCAGAATTCTGTTATGGCCATCGGTTCAGGACAATTATATGGAAAGGGTCTGAATAACAATACCATTTCCGATGTTACCGTTACAGACACCGGCCTTGTTTCGGAACAGCAGACAGACTTCATATTCTCGGTGATAGGAGAAGAAAGCGGCTTTGTCGGGAGTATAGCAGTGATCGCCCTGCTGGGAACCATTGTGGTACTGTGCCTTATCACGGCCTATCGTGCCAGAAATATCAGCGGGCGACTGATCGCAACGGGGATCGCGGCCCTGATCGGCTTTCAGTCTTTCATCAATATCGGGGTGGCCACACAGCTGCTCCCAAATACAGGTTTGCCGATGCCCTTTGTCAGCTATGGCCTGACATCGCTTTTAAGCTGTATGATCGGAATCGGTATGGTACTTAATATAGGCTTGCAAAGACATTACTAGGAGGTGAAGTATGAATATTGGATTGATCGCCCATGACGGAAAAAAGAAACTGATGCAGAATCTGTGTATTGCCTACCGTGGTATATTGAATAAACATGACCTTTATGCCACGGCCACCACCGGAAGATTAATTGAAGAAGTAACGAACCTCTCTGTTTACAAATATCTGGCAGGACCGCTGGGTGGAGAACAGCAGCTGGGATCCCAGATAGAACATAATCTGATCGATATGGTCATCTTTTTAAGAGATCCCCAGAATCAGAAGGTCCATGAACCGGATATTTTCAATGTGATGCATTTATGTGACGTACATAATATTCCCCTGGCTACCAACCTTGCCACTGCCGAGCTCCTGATAAAAGCACTGGAGCATGGTGACCTGGAATGGCGTGAAATGTACAGGTGACATAGGGAGAATGTATATGAAGAGAAAACGATTGATACTCACTGTGATTATCGCAGTGGTTATTTTGCTCTGCCCGGGGTGTAAGAAAGTCAGTCTTTTCGGCTTTGAGGATTCTTACAGCGATTATTACAATGAACAGGAGATCGAAAAACGGTCAGACCTTAAGGGGATGGCTTCCGACCTGGCAGTGATCTCTCCGGAGGATCAGACAGACCCTGATTATGACAGTGATGATTACGCTGATCTTCTGATCAACGATACAGATAATGAAGTGCTGGAAACATACCGTTGTTTTGAAAAGATATACCCGGCCAGCACTACAAAAATAATGACTGCGCTTCTCACTCTTGAAAAGGGCGATTTTGATGATATGATCACCCTGGATCATAATATTGTCCTGAGTGATGATGAAGCCGTGGCAAGTACCCTTACTAAGGGCAATACCGTTTCAGTGGATGAAGTATTTCATACCATGCTGATCAAATCCGCCAACGATTGTGCGGTAATCCTGGCAGAGTACCTGGCGGGTTCCGAAGAAGATTTCGCGGATATGATGAACCGGAAGGCAAAAGAGCTGGGGGCGACACATACACATTTTGTCAATTCCAACGGCCTGCATGATGATGACCATTACACCACTGCCTATGATATGTATCTGATCTTCAAGGCAGCCATGAAATATGATAAATTCGTCAATACGGTATCCATGAAAAGCTACGAGATGACCTATAAAAACGGGGCCGGGCAGACAGTCAGCGAATACATGCAGAGTAGCAACCATTACCTAACAAATGATTACCCTGTTCCGGAGGGAGTTATCATGTACGGGGGCAAAACCGGAACCACCTCCGCGGCAAGGTCCTGTCTTGTCCTCATGACAGAAAATGAAGACGGAGAACGGTTTTTTTCCCTGGTATTCGGAGCCCGGTCCAAGCTGGACCTCTACAGATCCATGACAAATTTATTAGAAAAAACGGTCAAATAGAGGTTGTGCTTTTCTGCCTTATAAACTATAATGAGTCTAAACAGTTTTTTCGTTGTCCGGAGGAAAAGGCTGGCAACAGCCCGGATATCCGGACAGTTACGAAATATATATTTAAGGAGGATATTGACATGATTGATATTATTGCAGGTTTGAAGGGACATGGTAAGACTAAAGTTTTGCTGCAGAAGGTGAACGATGACATTAAACTTACGCATGGTACAATCGTATATCTGGATAAAAATAGCAAGCATATGTATGAGCTCAGCAATCAGATTCGTCTGATCGTTGTTCCTGAGTTCAATATTTCCAATACTGATATGTTCATCGGCTTTATCGCGGGTATTCTTTCCCAGGATCATGATCTGGACAAGATTTATCTGGACAGTTTTCTGACCATCGCCGCCATAGAGGATAACGTTGAGCCGGTCATTAACAGGCTGAAGGCAATGTCAGAGCAGTTTGACGTTGATTTCATTATCAGTGCTTCCTGTGAAAAGAGTGCTTTCCCGGAAAGTATTCAGCAGTATGTCTCCATGGATCTGTAAAATAAGTTTACTATAAGGATATCCTTATTTATATAAGTACATAGCTATCAATATCTAAGATTGCCTCATATTCATATGGGGCTTTCTTTACAGTCAGGGGTAGTAGATGGATAATGATAATCTGTATTACAGTTTTTCAGACTATCTGAGGAAGAAGTACGGTGGAAAGGTATATAAGCTTCCTGTTGAGATCCCGGTTTCCTGTCCGAATCGCAAAACAGGCGCCGGGTGCGCCTTTTGCGCGGCAGAGGGCACCGGATTTGAGATGACATGCCGGCATGGAGACGTTGTTTCACAGCTTAATGCAGCAAAAGAGCGTATTGCCGGAAGGTATCATGCCGACAGGTTTATCGCATATTTTCAGAATTATACCAATACCTTTCTGCCCCTTAAGGACCTGCTGGGATATATGTCTTTGGCAGCCGGATTTCCTGATATAGTCGAGATCGACCTGTCCACCAGGCCGGATTGTGTGAATGAAGAATACCTGAGTGCCCTGGAAGGATTCAAAGAGAGATATGACCTGGAAGTCAGTATGGAGTATGGTCTGCAGACGGTGAACTACCATACTTTAAGAGCCCTCCACAGGGGACATGGCCTGGCAGAATATATTGACGCGGTTTTGCGGAGTAATGCACATCATCTGCCGGTATGTACCCATATGATCCTGAATCTTCCGGGCGATACCATGGAGGATGTCAGGGAATCCGCCAGGATCCTGTCAGCCCTGCCCGTCAGCATGGTAAAGATTCACTCCTTATATATCCCGAAGACATCTCCTATGGCTTCAGAGTTTACGAAGGGTAATCTGAAAATTTGCAGCAAAGAGGAGTATCTTGAAAGGCTGGCGGAATTTGTGGCCCTGCTGAGGCAGGACATAGCTGTGGAGAGGCTGTTTTCCCGTATACCTCAAAAGGATGCCTGTTTTTGCAATTGGGGAAGAAGCTGGTGGAGGCTTCTTGATGAATGGAAGGATCTGATGAAGGATAAGGGCTGGTATCAGGGCATCCATTGCGATTACCTGAATGGTGCCGCCCTGGGTATCCTTTAATATGTCTGTACTTTCTGCTTCAGGGCAGATTTTTAAATTATTGGAGATTAAAATGACAGATGAAATAAAAAAGAAACATCGGACTCATGTGAATATCGGAACCATTGTTTTTCTGACGATCGTAATCTATCTTACAGCCACTGTGATCAAGGACCTTGGAAGGGAACGACTGGCGGTGTATGAGGTTGGCGAGAGCGTAATCGATGATGAGATCAGAGGCCAGGGGGTAATCCTGCGTGATGAATCCCTGGAGACGATCCCGCAGGAAGGCTATGTCAACTGTTACCTGAAGGATGGGGCAAAGGTAAAAAACGGGGGAGTGATCTATACCATAGATACCAGCGGGAAGATCACGTCCTATCTGAATGAGCTGGCCGCCAGTAAAAATGAGATCAGCCAGGAGGAGAAGACCAAGGTTTTTTACGATTTAAGAGATCTGTCCGAAAGCTTTTCAGATGATAATTTTGCGGAAGTATACAGTGTAAAAAATACCATTAATTATGATCTGATGGCTTATTCAGATACTATTATTTCAGATAATAAAAAAGAAATTAATAAAAAGTTCGGGAAAAACAGTTATATTGAGGTCAGGTCGCCGGCGGCAGGTATCATATCCTACTTTTCTGACGGCCAGGAGGGATTGTCGGAAGATAAAACAGATCAGTCTGTCTTTACCAGTAAAACCAGGATGGAGGACCTGAGGACCAGGGAGGAACTGGCTGAGGGCACGCCTGTTTACAGGCTGATCAGAAGCCAGGACTGGAAACTGATGGTATCCGTTTCAAAAGATGAATATGACCGCCTGAAGGATCTGAAAAGCAGTGACACAAACACATTGGAAGTCACCTTCCTCAAAGATAATTTTACAGTCCGCACTGCATTTGACTGCGAAAAGAAAAATGACGGGTATTACGCTGTGCTCAGCTTTCATGATTATGTCCAGAGATATATGAACCAGAGGTTTTTGTCTGTCCGTCTCTTACTATCTGAAACAAAAGGGTTAAAAATACCCTCCAGCTCCCTGGTGGATAAGGATATTTACCGGATTCCTGCCAGATTTCTTACCAGGGGCAGTGATTCAGACACAGATAATCAGGTCAATGTCCTGATGGTAAATAAAAAAGGACAGAAGTTCCTGCGGCAGAGGACCGTAACGGTTTACCGGAGAGAGGGTGAAAATGTCTGCATCGGCACGGAAGGTCTGAACAAAGGGGATATCCTGTCTTCCGTAGATAAGACAGACCGGTTCCCTCTGCTGGAGACATCGAAGATTCAGGGAGTTTTTATGGTAAACCGGGGTTATGCCGTTTTTAAGCCGGTGAACGTGATCCGGCGTAATGAGGATTATTGTATCGTGGCCCCTGATGACAGCGGCCTTGTGCTCTATGACAGGATCATTCTTAACAGTAATACCATCAAGGAAAATGATGTGATTTATTAAGATATATGAAAGGAAATGAAAATGCTTGAAGAGAATCTGAAACTCGTCAAAGAAAGAATAGCCCATGCCTGTCAGAGGGCAGGAAGAGATCCCTCCGAGATCACTCTGGTGGCCGTCAGCAAGAAGAAGCCCCTTAGTGATGTGGAAACCCTTCTTCAGGCAGGACAGCCGGATTACGGGGAGAACTATGTGCAGGAGCTGTGCCAAAAATATGACGAGATCAGCAGACCGGTGCGCTGGCATATGATCGGCCATCTCCAGACAAATAAAGTAAAATATATTGTGGATAAGGTGGTTCTGATCCATTCAGTCGATTCGGTCCATCTTGCCCGGCAGATCGAGAAAGAAGCAGCAAAAAAGGATCTGGTCAGCAATATTCTTATCCAGATCAATATCGGTCATGAAGAAACCAAGTTCGGCCTGGAGGCTGAAGAGGCCCTGAATATGATCCGGGAAATCAGTAAATTTCCCCATGTTCGTATCAGGGGATTGATGGCCAGTGCCCCTTTTACGGCCAATCCGGAGGAAAATCGCTGTTATTTTCAAAAATTACACGAATTATTTATTGACATTCGGGAGAAAAACATTGATAATGTAGATATGGAGATTCTCTCAATGGGAATGACGAACGATTATGAGATTGCCATCGAGGAGGGCGCTACCATGGTCCGGATAGGGACCGCGATTTTCGGCGCCCGTAATTAATAACAGGAGGTACAGGTGAATGGGACTGGCGCAGAAGCTGCTGACTATGATGAAGTTTAACGAAAACGATGACTATGAAGATGAATACAATGAAGAATATGAAGAAGTAACGGAAGAATATAACGATGTGGAAGAGGATACTGAGGAGGAAGAGGATAAGAAACCTATCCTTTCTTTCAGAAAGAAGAAAAAAACGGAAGAACCGGCTGAGAGTATTCGTTTGGAGACTGATAACAGAGTGATCCCGTTCCACGGGCGGAGAGAAGAAGGTGAAGTTGTGAAAGTAATTAAACCACAGGAATTTAACGAGGCACAGATCGTAGCAGATTTTCTTAAGGAAGGTAAGACCATCGTTGTGAATCTTGAGGGCATCGAGATCAGCCAGGCCCAGCGTATCATAGATTTTATAGGCGGTGCAAGCTTTGCGGTGGACGGATCTCTTAAGGCTATTTCCAATAATATATTTATCGTTGCTCCCGGTAATATTGAGGTATCAGGCGACCTGCGGGATGAGATCATCAGCGACAGTATGCTTTCCCCGGAGCTTACCAAGTTCTGAGCAGGAAACCGAAACAGAAAATAAAGCTTGAAAATCATTTTCATGAAAAACAGTAAATAATTGCCTCCGGCGGATGGATCCCCGGAGGCTATATTAAATTGGAGTATGATCATGCAGGGAAAAAGAATGGAAGTCACCTCCGGAGGAGAACGGGTTTACGACATTGTAATCAGGAAGTCCTATGATGACCTTCCAGGAGAACTTGAGAGGCTTAGTATTTCAGGGAAGAAGCTCTGTATCGTGACAGAGACAGGTGTCGCCGGGCATTATCTGGAGGAAGTAAAAGCCCTTCTGGCAGGCCGGTGTAAGGACCTGTGTGCCTTTATTTTTCCCCGGGGAGAAGCATCGAAGAATCTTGACACCGTATCAGACCTTTACAGATTTCTTTTAAGTCATCATTTTGACAGAAAGGATATGCTGATCGCCCTGGGTGGAGGAGTTACAGGGGATCTGACAGGATTTGCCGCAGCGACTTATTTAAGGGGAATCGACTTCATTCAGCTTCCCACCAGCCTGCTGGCCCAGGTGGACAGCAGTATCGGGGGAAAAACAGGGGTTGACTTTCTTTCCTATAAGAATATGGTGGGAGCCTTCTATATGCCCAGGCTGGTGTATATCAATATCAGTACCCTGGCCACATTATCCTTAAGGCAGTACCACAGCGGACTGGGAGAGGTCATAAAGCACGGGCTGATACAGGATGCGGCCTATTACAGATGGCTTAAGATGAATAAAGAGAAGATCGCTGCCAGGGACAAAGAAATCATGGCAGTCATGGTGGAAGGAAGCTGTCTGATCAAGAGAGCTGTGGTCCAGCAGGATCCGGGGGAGAAAGGGATAAGGGCCTATCTGAATTTCGGCCACACACTGGGCCATGCCATAGAAAAGCTTTCAGATTTCCGGCTGACCCACGGAGAATGTGTGGGCATCGGTTCTGTGCTGGCGGCATCCATATCAGAGAAGAGAGGTTATATCACACCGGAGGAATACAGGGATATTAAGGATATGTTTGCCTATTTCGGGTTCCCGGTATTACCGGCAGACCTTAATTCCGGAGATATTCTGGAGGCAACCAGACATGACAAGAAGATGGAAGAGGGGAAACTGAAGTTTGTTCTGCTGGAGACTCCGGGTCAGGCGGTTATACGCAAAGATGTGACAGATCAGGAGATTCTCGAAAGCCTTAAAAGAGGAGATATGGCATGAAACGACGGACGAAATTTTTCACGGCACTGGTATTTCTGGCAGTCCTGGATCAGATCGTTAAACAGTGGGTGATGGCTGTGTTAAAGCCCGGAGGACCCATTGTCCTCATCCCGGGTGCCCTGGAATTGTCATATGTGGAAAACCGGGGGGCGGCTTTTGGGATATTGCAGAACCGGCAGTGGTTTTTTGTAGTGGTTACGTTGATGGTCCTGGCCGGTGTTCTGTGGATCTATCCCAGGATCCCGGAGAAAAGGCGCTTTCTTCCATTGCGCTTATGTGCCTGCTTTATAGCTGCCGGTGCCATAGGGAATATGATCGACCGTATCAGCCGGGGATACGTGGTGGACTTTATCTATTTCAGACTGATTGATTTCCCGGTCTTTAATGTGGCGGATATTTATGTCACCTGCTCTGCCTTTGCCCTGGCTTTCCTGTTTTTATTCTATTATAAGGATCAGGAGTTAAATGATATCATTTCCGGGGAGGGGAGATAGCAGATGGAGAAAGGTGACCAGAGGTATTTTTATACGGTGACACCGGAATATGAGGGAATGAGGCTGGACCGGTTTCTGGCCGGGGAAATGAAGGACCAGTCCAGATCCTATATTCAGAAGCTGATAAAAGAAGGCAGGGTGACACTTAATGATCGTCCTGCCAGAGCCTCAAACAAGCTTACGGCGGATGACAGGATCCTGCTTATTATGCCGCCCCTTAAGGAACTGGCAGTTTTGCCGGAAAAAATGGAACTTGATATCCTGTACGAGGATGAGGATGTGATCCTTATCAATAAGCCCAAGGACATGGTAGTACATCCCTGTCCGGGCAGATATACAAACACCCTGGTAAACGGGCTTCTCTATCACTGCGCCGGTAACCTGTCCGGGATCAACGGGGTTCTAAGGCCCGGCATCGTCCACCGTATTGATAAAGATACCACGGGACTGCTTGTGGTATGCAAAAATGACCTGGCCCACAAGAGCCTGGCTGAGCAGCTGAAAGATCACAGTATCAGCAGAAGCTACGAAGCCATCGTTTACCACAATTTCAACCGGGAGGAAGGAACCGTGGACGCCCCCATAGGCAGAAACCCGGGGGACCGCAAGAAGATGGCCGTAGAATACAGAAACGGAAAACGCGCCGTTACCCATTTCCGGGTGATCAGCCACCTTAACCGGCAGTTTAATCATATTGAGTGCCGGCTGGAAACCGGAAGGACTCATCAGATCCGGGTCCACATGGCAAGCATAAAGCATCCTCTGCTGGGCGATACTGTCTACGGCCCCTCCAAAGTACCTTTCCGGCCGGGCGATTTCCCGGGATCCGCGGGAATTCAGGGCCAGTGCCTTCATGCCCGGACCCTGGGCTTTATTCATCCCCGCACGGGAAAATATGTGGAGTTTGAGGCGCCCCTGCCCGATTATTTTGTAAAACTTCTGGACCGTCTGAAGCCCTGAGCGGCCGGTTAGAAAAACTACTTTACAAAACAGGGATCTCATGTTAGACTAGTTGCGATATTTATCATATTAACCTTTACCAGGGTATGGAAAACTCCGACCTTATCTTCGTAAAGGGGTTTTTATTTGAAAGGAGACAGGAACATGATCACAAAGGAAATGAAACAGGATATCATTGCCAAGTACGGCAGAGGCGAAGGCGACACAGGTTCACCTGAGGTTCAGGTAGCGATTCTTACAGCAAGGATCAACGATCTGCAGACACATTTCAAGGCCAATCCCAAGGATCACCATTCCAGAAGAGGTCTGCTTAAAATGGTAGGTCAGAGAAGAAATCTGCTCGGATATTTAAAGAGCAAGGATATCCAGCGTTACAGAACCCTGATCGAACAGTTAGGATTAAGAAAATAATCATGATACGAAAGGTAACACTCTTATTCAAGCAGTGTTACCTTTTTGTCAATCTCCGGGGCGGCATGGGGGATCCGCAACGGAGATCGGAGCATCCGGAGGGCCATAATGGAAAAAACATTACGAAGACTATTGCTTATTGTGATCATATTGATAGCCGCAATGGCTGTGTTGAAGGGGCGGGCCACCTCGCAGAAGAAGGACCTGCGAAGAGACGCTCTTTTGTATTTTCATGAAGAAGATTATACAAAAGCCATCGAGTACCTGGAAAAGGCCCTGAAAAAGAAGGGACTTTTTGACGGAAAGCTGAACAGAGATATAAAATGTTATCTGGCGGAAAGCTATTATTGCATGGAGAAGTATTCTGAAGCGGAAAAGATCTATCAGCAGCTTCAGAAGGAGGATTCCGATAATCCCCTGTATTATCTTCAGGAAGGGTTATGCTGTAAGGATACCGGTGATTACGACAAGGCCATGAAAATATTTCAAAAGGGCTGGGACAAGACAGAGGATCCTGCTTTTCTCTCCAGGATCTGTGAGATCTATATTGAACAGAAAAAATATAAGAAGGCGTTAAATTATGCCCGGAAGGGGATTAAAGAGGACGATAATGCCAGTGCGGAACTGATGTATGAACTGATTATTATTTATGAGGAATCCCAAAATTATAAGAAAGCTTACCAGGCCGCAAAGGATTATTGTAAAAAATATCCAGACGATGAGAAAGCAAAGAAAGAACTTCTCTTTTTATCTTCAAGAGTTTAGTTGACACTATCATGAAAAAATGGTAAAATTACATATGAATTTAAGGTGACTTAAAGAGACCAGGGGATTAGTATTCACTATTTAAGAAAAGGAGACGTAATTATGGTATCACAAAAAATCACAGTCAGCAATCCACAGGGACTTCATATGAGACCGGCCGGCGTTTTCGCCAAGGGCGTAGCCAAATTCCAGAGCGATGTTAACATCGTTTTCAACGGAAAGACTACTAACGGCAAGAGCCTGCTTAACATCATCGGCGCATGCATCAAGTGCGGCAATGAGATCGAGATCCAGTGTGATGGTCCGGATGAAGAGGAAGCTTTAAAGACAGCTATCGAACTGATCGAGTCCGGTTTAGGTGAATAATTCGTAACAGTTCAGTTACCTGATCATTTTCAGCACCCCGTTTCGGGGTGCTGAAGTTATACTATTTTTTAATTTAGAGGTGAAAGCATGTATACTGGTATTGGAGCATCCGCAGGTATAGGAATCGGTTCTGTTATACTCGTGAAAGAACCCTCCCTTGAATATAGTAACGCCCCTGTCAGCGATGTTGTCGCTGAGAAGGCCCGTTTTAATGAAGCCCTCGAGAAAACTATCGCCAAGACCCAGCAGATGGCAGACGACATGAGGACCCGTGTCGGTGAGAAGGAAGCAGAAATCCTGGAAGGACACGTACTTCTTCTTATGGACCCGGAGATGACCGGTCAGATCGAGAACATGATCCAGGTTGAAAAGAAGTGCGCCGAAGCTGCCGTTGAGAATGTGTGCAATCAGTTTGCCGCTCTCTTTGCTTCTCTGGATGATGAGATGTTTCAGCAAAGGGCAACAGATGTAGGCGATATCAAGACCAGGTTATTAAAGACTCTTCTTAATGCGGAAGATATTGATCTCGCCGCAGTTCCGGAAGGAACCATTCTGGTTGCTGAAGATCTGACACCATCCATGACAGCAGGCATCAACCCCAAGAACGTAGCAGGCGTTCTGACAGAGATCGGCGGCAAGACATCTCATTCCGCCATCCTGGCAAGAGCTCTTGAGATTCCTGCCGTATTAAGTATCGAAGGTATCGTGAGTTCCCTTGAGAACGGACAGCAGGTTGTGCTGGACGGATCCACAGGTGTGGTTATTGAATCTCCGGATGAAGCCACCCTGGCAGAATACAGAGCAAAAAGAGAAAAATTCCTTGCTGACAAGGCTGCCCTTCAGGCATATGTGGGCAAACCGACTGTAACAGCCGATGGACACAAGGTTGAGCTTTGTGCCAATATCGGAAAGCCGGAAGATGCTTTAAAGGTAGTTGAATGTGACGGCGAGGGTATCGGATTATTCCGTACCGAGTTCCTCTTCATGGACCGTCCCCAGGTTCCCACAGAGGATGAGCAGTTTGAAGCTTACAAGAAGGTTGCCGAGACTCTGGCCGGCAAACCGGTTATCATCCGTACTCTGGATATCGGTGGAGATAAGGAGATTCCTTATCTTGGACTTCCCAAAGAGGAGAATCCTTTCCTCGGATTCCGTGCAGTACGTCTTTGCTTAAAGAGACCGGATCTTTATCGTCCGCAGTTAAGGGCACTTCTTCGTGCCAGTGCCTTTGGTGATATCCGCATCATGGTTCCCATGATCACCTGTCTGGATGAGGTTCGTGAGGTTAAGGCTATGATCGCCGAGATCAAAGCAGATCTTGATGAGAAGGGTATTGCTTACAATCCCGACATCAAGGTGGGTATCATGGCAGAGACTCCTGCTTCCAGCATTATGGCAGATGCATTTGCAAAAGAGGTTGATTTCTTCAGTATCGGTACCAATGACCTGACAGGTTACACCATGTGCGCAGACCGTGGTAACCCCGATGTGGCTTATCTCTATTCCACATACAATCCGGCAGTTCTCCGGGCTATCGAGAAGGTTATCAAATCAGCCAAAGCAGAAGGCGCCATGTCCGGTATGTGCGGCGAGGCAGCTGCAGATCCGCTGCTGACACCATTGCTCTTATCCTTCGGACTGGATGAGTTCTCCGTAAGCGCAACTTCCATTCTGGCTACCAGAAGAGTGATCAACAACTGGTCCATGGAAGAAGCCAATGCAGTAACAGAGAAAGCTATGGCTATGGTAACAGAAGAAGAAATCAGAGAGTACCTGACATCTGTAGCCAAATAATCACAGATAAAGTTCTTTAAAAAGATATAAAAACCAGGGAGACCATCATAGTTTATTAAGACTTATGATGGTCTTTCTGCGTCTGAAATTGAGCAATTTATCATTAGTAAAACAGCTGGAGTGAGTATTACAGATATGAGTGCCCGGTTTAATAAAGAGCAGCTAATGGCTGTGACCCATAAGGAAGGTCCTGCCATGGTCCTGGCCGGACCGGGATCCGGTAAGACCCTTGTAATTACATATCGTGTTAAGTGGCTTATCAAAGAGTGCGGAATAGATCCTTCCCATATCCTGGTGATCACATTCACAAGAGCGGCGGCGGATGAGATGAAACGACGTTTTTCCCGGTTTGACGGTCTGTCTGATGCTCCGGTGACCTTCGGCACGTTTCATTCCGTCTTCTTTATGATCCTCCGTTATGCCTATCGTTTTACAGGAGCCAATATAATCCGGGAGGATACCCGGCGTAGATTCATTAAAGAAATGACCGACGGGCTGGATCTGGAGCTGGAGGACGAGAATGATTTTATATCCGGGCTTTTGGGAGAGATCAGCCGGGTAAAGGGGGAGATGATCGAGCCATCCCTTTATCACAGCAGTAATTGTGCAGATGAACTTTTCTTAAAGATCTATCAGGGTTATGAAAATAAGCTGAGGGAAAACAGGCTGCTGGATTTCGATGACATGCTGGTATTCAGTTATGAATTGTTAAAGGAACGGGAAGATATCCGGGAAATGTGGCAGAAAAGATTCCGGTATATTCTGATCGATGAATTTCAGGATATCAACAAGGTTCAGTATGAGATCGTCAAGCTGCTGACTGATGAGCGGAGAAATCTTTTTATCGTGGGAGATGACGACCAGTCCATTTACCGGTTCCGGGGCGCAAGACCGGAGATAATGCTGGGATTTGAAAAGGATTTTCCCGGAACCAGGAAAATAACCCTGGGAATAAATTACCGCTGCAGCCAGGAGATCGTGGAATGTGCAAAAAGGCTGATCTCAAATAATACAAAACGATTCAAAAAGGATCTCAGGGCAGCCCGCGGATCAAAAAGCCCGGTGGTTTACCGTCGCCTGGAGTCCGTCTCTGAAGAGTGCGGCGATATCATTCAGGGGATCCGCTTTTACCAGAGTAAAGGGATCAGTCTGGAAGAGATGGCGGTGATCTTCCGGACCAACACCCAGCCCAGACTTCTTGTGGGACGGCTGATGGAATATAATATACCTTTTCAGATGAAGGACCTTCTCCCCAACATTTTTGATCACTGGATCGCAAAAAATATCAGGGCATATCTGGATATGGCCGCGGGAAATATGGAACGGAGCACATTTCTTCAGGTGATGAACCGCCCGAAACGATACATTGGAAGAAAAATGCTGGAGGAATCCAGGGTGGATCTGGCCCGGCTAAAGGGTCAGTGCTTCGGAAAGAAGTGGCTGTATGAAAAAATAGATAAGCTGGAGATGGATCTTCTTCTCCTTGGCAAAATGGAACCCTATGAAGCCATAGAATATATACGAAAGGGGATTGGTTATGAAGACTACCTGGCAGAGTATGCCCAATTCCGGCGAATGAACCCGGAGGATCTGTCGGAGATCCTGGACCAGATTCAGGAATCAGCCAGAGATTACCATACCAGGGAAGAATGGTACAATTATATAGAGGAGTATGGGGAAGAACTGAAGAGGCAGACAGAGGCCGGCAGGCATGAGGAGAAGGAAGGAGTGACCCTTACCACCATGCACAGTTCCAAAGGGCTGGAATATGAAGTAGTGTTTGTCATGGACTTAAACGAAGGGATCTCTCCCCACAAGAAGGCGGTAAAGGATGCGGATCTGGAGGAAGAGAGAAGGCTTGTCTATGTAGCATTGACCCGGGCCAGGACTTATCTGTTTCTTTATTCGGTAAAAGAATTATTCCAGAAGCAGGCAAGGGTATCCAGATATATCAAAGAGATCCGCTGTAAAGAAAATGAATTTGAACCGGGCTGCCGTGTGATCCATAAAAAACTGGGGTCCGGAACGGTCGCCCGGGTGACAGAGCAGAAGATCAGCATCCGGTTTGACGGAAAAAAAGAATTGAAAACTTTCTCGCTATCTTATATACTGGACAATGACATGCTTAAAAAGGAATGATATCGGAGGTGTTTTTCAATATGAACATAGTAGAATTTCTGAAAGTAGTCCTGCTGGGAATCGTGGAGGGAATTACAGAATGGCTCCCCATCAGTTCCACAGGACATATGATCCTTGTAAATGAGTTTATTAAACTGAATGTGTCGGAAGAATTCATGGAAATGTTCCTGGTGGTGATCCAGCTGGGCGCCATCCTGGCCGTTTGCGTACTGTACTTCAATAAGCTGAATCCCTTCAGTCCGGGGAAGGATGCCCGTGAGAGAAAGGATACCTTTTCACTCTGGGGCAAGGTCCTGGTGGGCTGTATCCCGGCGGGAGTGATCGGAGTCTTATTTAATGACACCATCGACGCCCTCTTTTATAATCCTCAGACTGTGGCATTTACACTGATCTTATATGGTGTCATTTTTATTGTGGTGGAGAATATCAACCGGGGCAGGACACCATCAACCAGTGATCTGAAAGACCTTAGCTATAAGACGGCCATACTCATAGGATGCTTTCAGCTTCTGTCCCTGATTCCCGGAACCTCCCGGTCAGGGTCCACCATCCTGGGAGCCATGATCCTCGGTACTTCCCGGTTCGTGGCAGCCGAGTATTCCTTCTTCCTTTCCATTCCGGTCATGTTTGGAGCAAGTCTCTTAAAGATCGTAAAATATGGTATGAATTACAGTGGAAATGAAGTGCTTTATCTCATAAGCGGAATGCTTGTGGCCTTTATCGTATCCATTCTGGCCATCAAGTTCCTGATTGGTTACATCAAGAACAACGATTTTAAGGCCTTCGGCGTATACCGGATCGTCCTGGGTATTCTGGTGGCGGTTTACTTCATTTTTAAATAGTTTGTGTGTTTTTAAATAGACGCCGGCATGGATACCGGTGCCCTCTGCCGGCTGTTTGTTTAAAAAATCCCGGTGCACTTTTTTAAAGATGCTTTGTCAGAATTATATTTTCAGTAGATCAAGATACCGGGATATTTTTCCCTGATAAGCATCTTCATCAGTTTCATCATATAATTGCGTTTGATGGCTACGCATCCGGCTGTGGACCGGTTTCTGGAACAGTGGAGAAAAATAGCGCTGCCTTTTTGGGGAACACCTTTTTTATTATAAGTGATAAACATTCCATAGTCATAGCTAACTTTATAATCGATAAGATGTTCTCCTGGAATTCTGTTGGAGGAAGTCATAAGGCGGTTGTAGTATTTCCTGTACTTCCCCCTGTAGCTTCCACACCAGTAATGGCGGCGGTTCACTTTAAGGTAATGCCAGCCCATTTTCATGCCGGGATCATTCTTTATTCCAAAGGGCTGTTCCAGATAATAAAAACCTGTGGGAGTTTTTTTATCTCCTTCTTTCTTTTTTCCGATTCCTCTCTGCCCCAGCCGGGCCGCGCAGGAAAAAGATTTTTTCCAGTTCTTATTTTCATCTTTTTCATAATAAGTGAGTATTCCTTTACTCCTGCCTTTATATTTTACAATGGCCAGCTGACGGACTTTTGCGGGGATGGTATATTTCCGGGGAACAGGATCTGAGTTATGATTTGCAGTATCCGGAGATCCCGCAGCCCTTCCCTGCAGCATTCCGCCTGCAAGGACCAGGAGCCCGAGCAGGATTATAAACCGGTGTCGCATTGTTCCCATCTTAATTACCTCCAAAGATCTTTATATTGCGCTGAAATATATATTTGTGTATCAGAGAGAAATCTGTTATCATTTATTATTATAGCATTATTTACCCTGCCTATCAATCTCAGGCGCAGGCTTCCCCCGTCTGAGATTGATAGGCAGGGATGACCGGGAGGAATTCGATTGATGGAAGGAACCGGAAAAATGAGAAGATTTCAGATCACCAGATGGTGTCATGACCGTATAGGGCAGATGATGCCCCATCCGGCAGACTGTCTGGATGCCACTGCCGGCACCGGGAGGGATACGGTATTTCTTCTGGAAATTTCAGACCCTTCGGGTACAGTGACAGCCATGGATATCCAGCAGGAAGCCATTGACCTGACTGAAAAAAGGATTACGCAGGAGATGCCCGATCATAAGAAGAGGCTGCGTCTGATCCGGGATGGACACCAGTATATGGACCGGTATTTTCCACCCCGGTCCCTGGACCTGATCCTGTTTAATCTGGGTTATCTTCCCGGAGGAGACCATAAGCTGGCCACCAGGCCGGATACAACCATAAGCGGATTAAACCATGCCCTTACCCTGCTCAGACCCGGTGGTCTGGTATCAGTCCTGATCTACAGCGGTGGGGACAGTGGCTATGAGGAGAAGGAGGCTGTACTGGAGTGGGCCGGGAGCCTGGATCCGCATGAGTATCTTGTGATACTGGAGTCATTTTATAACAGGCCCAATGATCCGCCCCTTCCAATATATATTATAAAACAGAAATGAACAGGAGAACAGACCATGAGTATTATAAAAAAAGAAGTCCGGGTTATCAGCCAGAGGCAGATCGGAAGGAATATATATGACCTGCTTTTGTCATTTCCGGAGGCCGCCCGGCAGGCAGTGCCGGGTCAGTTTGTAGATTTGTATACGGGGGATCCCTCAAAGCTCCTTCCCAGGCCCATCAGCATCTGTGAAGCGGATGCCGGATCAGGCACTCTGCGCCTGGTATACAGGGTGGCCGGCGGCGGGACAGAGGTGTTTTCCGGGCTCAAGGCGGGGGACAGCATTGAGGTTATGGGTCCCCTGGGCAATGGATTTACCATGAAGGATAAGAAAGCGATCCTCGTGGGAGGAGGCATCGGGATCCCTCCCATGCTGGAGCTATTTAAACGGCTGCCGGGAGAGAAAACGGTGGTTTTGGGCTATAGGGACGAGCTGTTTCTTCAAGAGGATTTTGATTCGGCGGGGCTGCCGGTGGCAGTCGCCACAGAGGATGGCAGCTTTGGGACCCGGGGAACTGTCCTTGACGCCATTGAGGAACAGCATATCGAGGGAGATATTATCTATGCATGTGGTCCCATGCCCATGCTGCGGGCCCTGGCCCGGTATGCGGAGGACAGAGGAATGGAGGCCCAGATCTCTCTGGAGGAACGCATGGCCTGCGGGATCGGAGCCTGCCTGGGCTGTATCTGCAAGACACGGAACAAGGATGTCCACACCAATGTTCATAATAAGAGAGTATGCAAAGACGGGCCGGTTTTTGATGCCAGGGAGGTGGATTTTTCATGAATCTTAAGGTAAATATCGCAGGAGTTACGTTTAAGAATCCGATTACGACAGCCTCAGGAACCTTCGGATCCGGAGCCGAGTTTGAGGAATTCGTAGACCTGGCCGCCCTGGGGGCCGTGACTACCAAGGGGGTGGCCAGTAAGCCCTGGGAGGGGAATCCCACTCCCAGGATTGCGGAAACCTATGGGGGTATGCTCAATGCGGTGGGTCTGCAGAATCCCGGCATCGAGCTTTTCTGTAAAAGGGATATTCCCCATCTTAAGGAGAAGGGAGCTTCCATTATAGTAAATGTCTGCGGACACAGTGAGAAAGAGTACCTGGAAGTGGTGGAACGCCTTTCTGATGAGCCGGTGGATCTTCTGGAGATCAATGTTTCCTGTCCCAATGTGAAGGAAGGCGGAATTGCTTTCGGGCAAAAGCCGGAAGCCCTGTACCGGATTACCAGGGCAGTAAAAGCCATCGCCAGGCAGCCCGTGGTGATGAAGCTGAGTCCCAATGTGACGGATATCACAGAGATGGCCAGGGCGGCGGAAGCCGGCGGCAGTGACGCCCTTTCCCTGATCAATACGATCACCGGCATGAAAATCGATATTCACCGGAGACGCTTTGTTCTTGCCAACAGGACAGGAGGATTATCCGGCCCCGCCATAAAGCCTGTGGCTGTCCGTATGATCTATCAGGTGCACAAGGCGGTGGACCTGCCCATTATCGGCATGGGCGGTGTCATGACCGGGGAAGACGCCATTGAGCTGATGATGGCAGGCGCAAGCATGGTTTCCGTGGGAACCGCCAATTTTCATGATCCTGCTGCCACCATGAAGATACTGGCGGGTATAAAATCCTTCATGGAAGAGTATAATATAGAAGATATACATGAAATCATCGGCTGTATGTAAGAATCTTCTCTTTACAAAAATTGCTTTCTCATGATACACTTTAGACCGTACAATTTTGATTGCCCAGGCGATTTCGACTGTTTAAAGAAAGGCTTTATGTCATGGAACAATACAAGAAAGAATTTATAGAGTTTATGATCGACTGCAATGTCCTCAAGTTTGGGGATTTTGTAACCAAAAGCGGCAGGAAGACACCTTTTTTTGTTAATACGGGGTTTTATCGTACCGGCTCACAGCTAAGAAAGCTGGGGGGTTATTATGCCCGGGCCATCCATGACCGGTTCGGACTGGATTTTGACCTGCTTTTCGGGCCGGCCTATAAGGGGATCCCGCTAAGTGTGGCCGCCGCCATATCCATCAGTGAGGAATATGGAAAGGAGATCCGCTATTGCAGCAACCGCAAGGAAATAAAGGACCATGGAGACAAGGGAATCCTTTTGGGCAGTCCCATCCAGGACGGAGACAGGGTCGTAATCATTGAGGATGTTACCACAGCGGGTACATCCATTCAGGAGACATTGCCCATCGTGAAAGCCCAGGGAGAGGTAGATGTGCTGGGACTGGTGGTTTCGGTGGACCGGATGGAACGGGGCCAGGGTGAAAAAAGTGCCCTTGCCGAGATCGGTGACAAGTACGATCTGAAGACTACGGCCATCGTAACCATGGAGGAGGTCATCAGCCATCTGTACAATAAGCCTTACAAAGGCAGGGTGATCATTGATGATGCCCTGAAGTCGGCCATTGACGCTTATTACCAGCAGTACGGAGCCAGATAGAGGAGGACAGGCTATGAATGAAAAGATTTATAACTCTTTAAGCGGAATAGGGGCTGCCGGTATCGTCACCGGCATTATCTGCATCGTCATCGGGATCACTGTGGGGATCATCTCCATTATCAGCGGTGCCCATGCCCTGGGTCTGAAGAGGCATATCATATTCTGAAGAAGAGGATAGTATTATAAACAGGAGCCGTATTTTTCCGGTTCCTGTATCCTTTTGAAAGGACTGGCTGACCATTGAAACAGAATGTAAGAAAAAAGATCGAAAGGCTGAGCCTTCTGATTTTGGTATTATACGGCGCTCTTGTCGTATATTTTGTCTTGTTTTCGGATCGTCTGGGGCGGACAGACGGTTACAGCACCTACCGGTATAACCTGGTTTTATTTGATGAGATCCGCCGTTTTGTACGCTACCGGGACAATGTTGCTCCCGCCGCCTTTATACTGAATATGATCGGTAATCTCCTGGTTTTTTTTCCGCTGGGTTTTCTGATACCGATCTGGAGAGAGAAAAAAACCGGAGTCATCCGGATATTGATATATTCATTTGTTTTCAGTCTGGGAATAGAGAGTCTGCAGCTGGTTACTAAGGTGGGAGTTTTTGACGTGGATGACCTGCTGCTGAATACTGTGGGAGGACTTTTTGGCTTTGCCGGTTACCGGGTGGTACTGGCAGCCTACTACCATACCCGGAAGATTACGCCGGAAAGAAACTTCAGAGGAAATGAGGAATAATATGAATTCAAGAAACATGTTATCTTTTTCTGAAAAAAGAGTATCCCGGAATGCCGTCATAACCTTTGCCATGGGAATCGGAGAGATCGCAGGATTTCTGATATTGTTTTTCATGGCTTTTTTGTCCGGGGGAGAGCTGGGCACCGGGGCAGGCCTTATGGGCTGTCTCCTGGTACTCCTTGCTTTTTTTGGCGTTTTCTGGGGTATTCTGAGTTATGACGATATCAAGACCAACCAGAGATTTAAGATCTCCGGTATCGTCCTGAATATCATTGTGATATTTCTGGGCATTACCCTGATCATGGTATGATAGTGTTAGAAAGGAATGATCAGTATGGATTACAGAGAACTATTAAAAGAACAGAATAACCTGGTGCAGGAGAGATATGAGCTGGCGAGGGCAAGGTTAAAGCAGATTGCCCTTCTGGGAAAAAGCTCCCTTGCTCCGGAGCTGAATACATATTTTTGTGAGACTGCGCTGTTTTTATATAAATGTGCCGACACCTGCTTAAAAATCCGGGAGGGAGCCTTCCGGTCCATGAAGGAAGAGGAGCTGCGCAGGGAAAATGAGGAATTCTATCATGATATCCTGCCCGAACAGTATGAGAGTTCTTTCGCGAATCCGGCCTGCGCCGTTTCAAAGCTGGGAGAAGAGTATGGGAGGATATTAAGCTTTCTTTATACTGAGCTGCGGGGCGAGAGGGTTTACGCATTCGAACAGGATATTTACAAGATTACCATCCTGAATGAGCTCTTTCTTGAGATCTACGGGCTGTTTGAGAACGATGATGCCAATTACCGGAAGATCCGGGAGACCATTTACTGGTTCTTTCATGATAATGCGGAAGTCTTTACAGGCTGGAGGGTCCGGGAACTTTTTGACCCTGAGCTTGATTTTGCCACGTCCATTATCATGGAATCGGATCTGTCTGATCTGAGGTATCTCTACGCCTACGGTGAATATATCTCCGATAATGAGAGAGAGGTGGCCGCCTACCTTAACAGCCTTCCCCAGGAGGAGATCGAGGAGATCGCCTTTACCTTTACAGATGGCTACCGGGAGGGCTTTGCCCTTAAGAATGTGGATCTGTCCGCAAAGGATACGGTCAATATCCGTTTTAATATCGGATTTGAAAGGATCATCCGGGCGGCTGTCCTTCAATTCAAAGAAATGGGACTGAAGCCTGTGATCTACAGGGCTGCGGTAAGCTCCATGAATAAAAAGCAGAATCTCAGGATCGGCTATGTTTCCACCAGCCCCAATGAGCAGTTTGATTATGATCACCGCTTTGATAATGCAGTTTACTTTGATAAAAGAATGATGGAGAGAAAGCTTGTCTGCATGCGGAAGGCTTTTGAAGAATTTGAGGAGGCTGCGGCAGGATTTGCAGGTCCGGCAGTCTTTGAGGTATTCGGAGATACCCCCTTTGAACCGGTGGCAAAGGATGAGGCCTATCATTTAAGCGACAGGCAGCAGATGCTTTCTGTAGAGTATTCCACCCTGTCCAACACTCTGATGAATGAGTTTATTGACCAGGAGGAAAGAAGCTTTACCTGTATGGCCTGTCCCATGCCCTCCATCGGACCGGATTTTCCGGAGATCTTTGAGGAAGTGAAAAAGGTCAATACTCTGGATAAGGTACATTACAGGGAGATCCAGCAGAGGATGATCGATCTTCTGGACCAGGCAGATTATGTCAAGATCATGGGACGGGGAAGGAATATGACCAACCTGACTGTCAAGCTTATTGATCTTGAGGACCCTGAAACCCAGACAAAGTTTGAAAACTGTCTGGCGGATGTGAATATCCCGGTGGGAGAGGTCTTTACATCTCCCATGCTTAAGGGAACCAGCGGCCTTTTACATGTAACAGAGGTATTCTTAAGCGGTCTTTGCTATAAAGATCTGAGACTTCGTTTTGAGGACGGTATGATAACAGAGTACTCCTGCGGTAATTTCCCGGATCCGGAGGATGGAAAACGTTTTATCCGGGAGAATCTTCTTTTCAACCATGAGTCCCTGCCCATGGGTGAATTTGCCATCGGGACAAACACCACAGCCTATGTAATGGCCACCCGTTATGATATTGTTAACAAGCTGCCCATTCTCATCGCCGAGAAGATGGGACCGCATCTGGCTGTGGGGGATACCTGTTATTCCTACTGCGAGGATGTCAGAGTATTTAATCCTGACGGCAAAGAGATCGTAGCCAGGGATAATGAATGCTCTCTTCTGAGAAAAGAGGAGCCTAAAAAGGCCTATTTTAACTGTCACACCGACATCACCATCCCCTATGAGGAGCTGGACCGGATCGTCGCCGGAATTACGGTACAGGTGGGAGAGAACACCGAGAGAACGGAAACTCCCATTATCCTGGACGGACGGTTCGTTCTTGATGGTACTTTAGACCTTAATAAACCTTTCAGCCCGGACAGTGAATGACCGGTGAAGATTTACAAGAATATGAGAGCTGAAATATATTTATAGATTGAAACCTGTTGAAGTATGAAACACGCTGAGGATTGGAATATGCTGAGGATCAGGAATGGCCGGGTCATCAACCCGGCAGATGGATTTGACCAGGTGACGGATATCTGGATCAGGGATGGCAGGATCCTGGGATACGGGAAACATTTTACGGATGAAAAAGCGGACGAGACCATCAATGCCTCCGGCTGTATTGTGGCGCCGGGCCTGGTGGATGTTCATGTCCATTTCAGGGACCCGGGCCAGACCTATAAGGAGGACCTGGAATCGGGAAGCCGGGCTGCCGCGGCAGGAGGCTTTACCACGGTGGTCTGCATGGCCAATACGGTACCGGTGGTGGACGATCCCCAGGTGCTTGATGATATTTTAAAAAGGGCTGCCCTCCTTCCCATTCATGTAAAGCAGGCTTCTGCAGTTTCAAAGGGATTGAAGGGCCGGGAGCTGGTGGATGGCGAGACTATGATCCGCCATGGCGCCTGCGGCTTTACCGATGACGGGATCCCTCTTACCAATGCGGGGTTTATCAAGAAGGCCATGGAGATGGCCGCCGGGTGTGGTGTCCCCATCAGCCTGCATGAAGAGGATCCGTCTCTTAATGAGGTAAACGGGATCAACAAAGGAGAGATCAGCGATGCTCTGGGTATAGGCGGGGCGCCGGCGATCTCCGAGGATGTTATGGTGGCAAGGGATGTGATGCTGGCTCTGGAAACCGGAGCCAAAGTGGATATCCAGCATATTTCCTCGGGACGGTCCGTGGATCTGGTCAGGTTCGGGAAGAAAATGGGGGCAAAGATTTATGCGGAGGTGACGCCCCATCATTTTTCACTGACCCAGGAGGCTGTAACCGGTCACGGAAGCCTGTGCAAGATGAACCCGCCGGTCCGGACAGACTGGGACCGAAGCAAGATAATCGGAGGACTGAAGGATGGGACCATTGATATGATCGTTACAGACCACGCTCCCCATTCTTCGGAGGAAAAGGACAGAGACTTCCTCAGTGCCCCCAGTGGGATCATCGGCCTTGAGACCTCTCTGGCCCTGGGAGTGACCAACTTAGTCCGGACAGGCTATCTTTCCATGATGGAGCTGCTTGAGAAAATGACTTCGGCTCCCGCCGGCCTGTATGGTTTTGACTGCGGGGATATTGCTGTGGGTAAGCCTGCTGATATCGTGATATTTGATCCGGACCAGATCTTTACCGTTGATAAGTTTGTGTCAAAGTCTGAGAATTCTCCCTTCCTGGGAGCCATGTTATATGGAAAAGTCAGACATACCATCTGTGATGGAAAGATCGTTTATGAGGAGGATATGTATGATTAATAAACTGGTGGCAGAGATAAAAAAGAAGGATGCTCCCATAGTGGTGGGGCTTGACCCCATGCTTTCCTATCTGCCCGGCTTTATACTGGATGCAGCATTTGACAGCTATGGAGAGACCCTGGAGGGGGCTTCGGAAGCCATATGGCAGTTTAACAAGGGACTGATTGATGCTGTCTGTGACCTGGTACCGGCCGTAAAGCCCCAGGTGGCCATGTATGAGCAGTTCGGTGTGCCGGGCATGGAAGCCTTCCGGAAGACCTGTGAATATGCCTCGGAAAAGGGCCTGGTGGTCATCGGTGATATCAAAAGAGGGGATATCGGTTCCACCTCGGAAGCCTATGCCATCGGACATGTGGGACATATTAAGGTGGGCAGCCGGACTTATGCTCCCTTCACGGAGGATTTCGTGACAGTCAATCCCTATCTGGGATCTGACGGTGTAAATCCTTTTATCAAAGTCTGCAGGCAGGAGAAGAAAGGGATCTTTGTGCTGGTAAAGACATCGAACCCCTCCAGCGGCGAATTCCAGGACCGGCTGACCGGAGGCAGTGCGAAGGAGGAGTCTGACCGGATGCCCCTTTATGAAGTGGTGGCAAATAAGGTTGCCCTCTGGGGCCGGGACCATATGGGAGACGATTACAGCTATATCGGAGCTGTAGTGGGAGCCACTTACCCGGAAATGGGAAAGACCCTGCGGCGGCTGATGCCCAGAAATTATATTCTTGTTCCGGGATACGGTGCCCAGGGCGGTAAGGGGGAAGACCTTAAGCCCTTCTTTAATGAGGACGGCCTGGGAGCCATTGTGAATTCAAGCCGGGGTATCATCTGTGCCTGGCAGAAAGCTCCCTATAAGGAAAGCTTCGGTCCTTTCGCTTATGCGGATGCTGCCCGGCAGGCGGTCCTTGATATGAGGGAAGATTTAAAACAGGCTTATGTAAGATAAAACCAGAGTACTTTTCAAGAATCAAAGCAGGAGGAAACAAAAGATGGCCAAAGTAGGCATTGTCATGGGCAGTGATTCGGATATGCCCATTATGAGTAAAGCAGCTGGTATTTTAGAAGAGCTTGGTGTGGATTTTGAGATGACTATTATTTCAGCCCACCGGGAGCCTGATATATTCTATGAGTACGCAAAGTCCGCTGAAGCAAAGGGCTTTAAGGTGATCATCGCCGGGGCAGGAAAGGCAGCCCATCTTCCGGGAATGTGTGCCGCCCTGTTCCCCATGCCCGTGATCGGCATTCCCATGAAGACCTCTGACCTGGGTGGTGTGGATTCCCTGTATTCCATCGTACAGATGCCCTCAGGCATTCCCGTGGCGACGGTGGCCATAAACGGTGCCCAGAATGCCGGGATCCTGGCTGCGAAAATCCTGGCCACTTCAGATCCGGAACTCCTGGAAAGATTAAAGGCCTATTCTGAGAAACTGAAGAATCAGGTGGAACAGAAGGCTGACAAACTTGATAAGCTGGGTTATAAAGAGTATCTGAAGCAGATGTGATTGAAGCAGATGTGACTTAGATATGCATCATAAAGAAAGGGTTTTTACAGTATATGGATTATAAGAAAGCAGGCGTGGATATTGAGGCCGGATACAGATCAGTGGAATTAATGAAGGAGCATGTAAAGAAAACCATGAGACCGGAAGTGCTGGGAGGCCTGGGAGGCTTTTCCGGAGCCTTTTCTCTGGCAAAGATCAAAGAGATGGAAGATCCGGTGCTGCTGTCGGGAACAGACGGCTGCGGTACAAAGGTAAAGCTGGCTTTTGTCATGGACAGGCATGATACCATAGGTATCGATGCAGTGGCCATGTGTGTCAATGACATAGCCTGTGCCGGCGGGGAGCCGCTCTTTTTCCTGGACTACATTGCCTGTGGCAAGAATTATCCGGAAAAGATAGCCGCCATCGTCAGCGGTGTGGCAGAAGGCTGTCTCCAGTCGGGCTGCGCCCTGATCGGAGGAGAGACCGCGGAGCATCCGGGTCTGATGCCGGAGGATGAATATGACCTGGCGGGATTTGCCGTGGGCCTCTGTGACAGGAAAGACCTGATCACCGGAGAGAATCTTAAGGACGGGGATGTTCTCATCGGCATGGCTTCTTCAGGAGTACACAGCAATGGCTTTTCCCTGGTGCGGAAGGTATTTGATATTACAAGGGAATCTCTGGATACATATTATGACTGCCTGGGGAAGACGCTGGGAGAAGCTCTCCTTGCTCCCACCAGGATCTATGTGAAGGCTTTAAAAAGTATCAAAGAGGCGGGAGTTACCGTAAAAGCCTGCAGCCATATTACAGGCGGAGGTTTTTATGAGAATATTCCCCGGATGCTTTCGGAGGGAACCCATGCGGTGATCGGGAAGGACAGCTACCCGGTTCCGCCGATCTTTGATCTTCTGGCAAAAACAGGTGATATCAAAGAAAAAATGATGTATAATACATTTAATATGGGAATCGGTATGGTGGTGGCAGTGGATCCGGCCGATAAGGAGAAGGCCATGGAAGCCATCAGGCAGGCCGGGGATGTTCCTTACGAAGTAGGACATATCCGGGCAGGAGATAAAGGAGTTACGTTATGTTAAAACTGGCCGTTCTTGTATCCGGAGGAGGCACGAATCTTCAGGCAATTATGGATGCCATTGATTCAGGCAGGATCACCAATGCCCGGATCGTCACAGTGATCAGCAACAATGAGGGTGCCTATGCTTTAAAGAGGGCCGAGGCCTACGGTTGTGAAGCCCTGCTGGTCTCCCCGAAGGACTATCCCTGCCGGGAGGCTTTTAATGAAGCCCTGCTGGCTGCCCTCAATGACCGCCATATTGATCTGGTGGTACTGGCCGGCTACCTGGTGGTGGTTCCTCCCTGTGTGATCAGACAGTACGAAAACCGTATCATTAATATACATCCCTCTCTGATCCCTTCCTTCTGCGGCACGGGATGTTATGGACTCCATGTCCACGAAAAGGCTCTGGAAAGAGGCGTGAAGATTTCCGGTGCCACAGTACATTTTGTGGATGAGGGGACGGATACGGGACCCATCATCATGCAGAAGGCGGTTGCCGTCAGGCAGGGAGATACACCGGACCTGCTCCAGAGACGAATCATGGAGGAGGCGGAGTGGGTCATCCTGCCCGAAACCATCAACCTGATCGCCAACGGCAGGGTCCATGTGGACGGAAGACTTGTATCCATAAAGGATTAATGTATAGATTTAATGTGATCATGATACTGTTGAGATGTAAATAATTTAAATCATTTGGAGGCTTGTATGAAAGTTTTGATAGTAGGCAGCGGCGGAAGAGAGCATGCCATTGCCTGGTCTGTTGCTAAAAGTGATAAGGTGGACAAGATTTATTGTGCTCCGGGCAATGCCGGAATTGAAGAGTATGCGGAGTGTGTGCCCATCGGTGCCATGGAGTTTGACCGGCTGGTGGATTTCGCCAAAGAGAAAGGGATAGACCTTACTATCATAGGGATGGATGATCCTCTGGTGGGCGGTGTGGTAGACGCTTTTGAGGAGGCAGGTCTCCGGGTCTTCGGCCCCCGGAAAAACGCGGCCATTATTGAGGGATCCAAGGCTTTTTCCAAGGATCTCATGAAAAAGTATCATATACCGACGGCATCCTATGAGAACTTCAGCGACAGAGAAGAGGCCCTGAAGTATCTTGAGACCGCAAAGTTCCCCATCGTATTGAAGGCAGATGGCCTGGCCCTGGGCAAGGGAGTACTCATCTGCAATACTTATGAGGAAGCCAGAGAGGGTGTTAAGACCATCATGGAGGAGAAGAAGTTCGGCGATGCCGGCAACACCATGGTGATCGAGGAGTTTATGACCGGCCGGGAAGCCTCTGTCCTTGCTTTCTGTGATGGAAAAACGATCAAATGCATGACCAGTGCCCAGGACCACAAGAGGGCCAAAGATGGCGACCAGGGTCTCAATACCGGCGGAATGGGAACATTTTCTCCCAGCCCCTTCTACACAAAGGAAGTGGAAGAATTCTGCGAGAAGTACATTTACCAGCCCACCATGGACGCCATGGCAGCGGAAGGACGTCCCTATGTCGGTGTCCTCTTTACAGGCCTGATGATCACGGAGGATGGACCAAAGGTTCTGGAATATAATGCCCGTTTCGGAGATCCGGAAGCCCAGGTGGTCCTGCCCCGGATGAAGAATGACATTATCGATGTGATGGAAGCCTGCATTGACGGCAGGCTTGATGAGATCAATCTTGAATTTGAGGATAATGCCGCTGTCTGCGTGGTGATGGCTTCGGAGGGATATCCTGTTTCCTATGAGAAAGGTTTCCCGATACACGGCCTTGAGTCCTTTAAGGATAAGGAAGGCTATTACTGCTTCCACGCCGGTTCCAGACGTACAGAGGAAGGAATCGTTACCAACGGAGGCCGTGTCCTGGGGGTGACGGCCAAGGGAAAGGATTTAAAAGAGGCAAGAAAGAATGCCTATGATGCAACAGAATGGATCACATTTGATAATAAATACATGCGTCATGACATCGGAAAGGCTATTGACGAGGCCTGAAAAAAGAACCGCGAATTAAAACATACTACGATCCTGCCGGTCTTTATATCATGCCGGCCGGCAGGACAGAGGAGTACAGATAAAGAGGAGTTGAAATTATGGGCTTTACATTACTGTTGACAGCCTTTGTATTAGGAGTCCTCATGGCAGGACTGTTTTTTGTTATCCAGGGTATTAATCAGAAGAAGTGGAGGAAGGTTACAATTGTCATCATACTGCTGGTATTGTTTGTTGTCGTTGTCTATTTGATACTGGCTCGTATGAATGCCTCCATGTCGATAAATAATCCTCTCATGAGCTTTCAGCTTATGGCATGAGCCCGGAGATATTTTTCTTTAGTCGCCTGTCCACCCCGAAGGTGCCGTTCCTGTTTGTTGTATTCCAGAATGTGCCTGACTTCGTCGGCAAGATGGTGATTGATCTGGGGAAGACGTTCGGTGAGATCTTTATGTACCGTTGATTTGGAGATGCCAAATTTCTTTGCAGCCTGCCGGACAGTGGAATTATGGTCTATGGTATATTGGGCCACTGTAAGGATACGGGTTTCCATATATTCTTTCATAAACAGCTCCCGTTTTTTTTTACAGTGTATGCAGAAACACTGATATTGATGCATTGAGGTCATCAATATCAGTGTTCTTTTTTTATAAAACTATCGCAGAGTCTGAGGAAAACCGCTGGTTTATCGTTTGTCTTTTGCCGGTTATATTTGGAATAAGTTGTGTTTAAAAGTGGGTAAATATTGACTTATTTTGATTATTGTAATAAAATTTTAATAAAGATTACAGATACGCCAGGACAACTGATTGATAAATAATATTCTAAAAAGAGGGCTATCATATGAAATCACCTACATCTCAAAAAGCGAAACAAATCGGAGGAATATCAGCAAGGAAGATTATTGTACCGATTGCCATTTCTCTGGCCATTCTCCATATCATGATCGTTATCCTGATATTCCAGATCAGTATTTCCAGCAGCAGATTATCAAAGACCATGAGAGAGTATGATACCTATGTGTCAGACGCCACCTCTTTAATGGCAGGCTCCAGCCTTCGTTGTGAAACCACCAATACCTTTGTGCTGATGCCCGTCCAGGAAAACGGTGAGATAAATCTGTCCCCCCTGGAGGCTTATGCAGCGGAACTGAAGCAGAAGAGAACAGGGAAATATGTAGCGGAAAGATTCAGCAATTATAAGATCAGTGATGAGATCAAAAACTATGTGTATGATGCAGCAGAGCACACAGATCAGATGTTAGAGACCCAGCTTCACGCCATGGCTCTGACCAGCGCTGTATATCCGGTGCCCGCCACTGCTCCCTACACGGACATTCCCATGACCAGGCTCACCGATGAAGAGGAGAAGATGCCGGACAGCCAGAAGGAAGCCACAGCCAGGGCCATGATTCTGGGAAGGGATTACTCTGAGCATAAGCACATGGTCTCCAGCAGTGTAGCTGCTGCCAGCAAGGCCCTAAAGCAGGAATCCGGCCGCAAGTCGGCCATCATGGGAAGGAGGATCTCCATCCTGCGTTTGATGCTCTGGACCGTTACCATAGCTATTATTATCATACTGGTTCTGGTTTTTCTGGTATTTAATAACCAGCTTTTGATGCCGTTAAACCGTTTTGTACGGCTGATTGATTCAGACCATTCTCTGAATGATAAAAAGGGCATGCAGGAAGTGAGATTGCTGGCCTCCGCCTATAATGACCTCTTGTGGCGCAGGGACTCCCTGGATAAGATCCTCCGGTCCGCAGCGGAGACAGACACCCTCACGAACCTGCCCAACCGGTACAAATTTGAGCAGTATCTTGTGGAGTTCGGCAAGTCGGGATATTCTCTGGCAGTTTATCTTTTTGATATTAACTTCCTGAAAATAACAAATGATAAGCAGGGCCACTTTGCAGGTGACATACTGATCAAGTCCGCAGCAGAATGCATTTCCTCCTGCTTTGATATGTCCGCTGCAGGAATATCCGGAGAAAGTTATTGTTTCCGGTTTGGAGGAGACGAATTTGCTGCCCTGGTAAAAAACTGTTCCAGAGAGGACGCCAGAAAGCTGGCTGACCGCTTTGAGGCAGAACAGAAGAGCCGCGGGATCAGTGTTTCCGCAGGCTATGCCTATACAGAAGAGATTGAGAAGACTAGTTTTAAAGCGCTGCTGGACGAAGCCGACAGGCAGATGTATAAGCAGAAAAATGTAAAGCACCAGCAGGGTTACCATTTTACAGTTCCGGCCAATATGACGGTTTAAACGTGGAGACAGAAAGAGACAGGGGACGGTTTTTTAAGACAAAGAACCATCCCCTGTCTCTTTCTGTCTCCCATTAAAATATAAATTTCGACAGACTCTTGTTTTTTAATAATATATATGATAGTATTTACTTAAATAAAATAATTCTTTCTAATTTATTAGTGTTTACGTTCTAATATTGACGATACCATGGTATAATAGTAGATAATAAGCCTTTAAGAAAGGATGTCTGTTATGCCTGATACCGCCTAGTATTCAAATCTTGATCTGCAACAATTCTACCCTGAAGAATTGAAAATAATTGAAGTAAAAAGTACTAAAGATGAAATCATAATCCA
>JAFRHL010000016.1 GCA_017433295.1 Eubacterium sp. | reverse complement strand
TGAGATCAAGACCGATATGGATCTGGAACGTCTTCCCTCAGGCAAGTTTGAGACTAATGAACTGATTATGGAACTGGCATAATCAGCGGATAATCAATGCCATGAAATACAATATCTGTGGATAAGTCTGCCCATTTTTGATCCATCATACAGAACAAAAAACAGAAGCTGAAATTTATATCAACTAAACCCTGATATTACAATACGAATCTGATATTTTAACGCCGGTCTTGAGGATTGGTTTTAAAAAATATTCAGCTTCACGGATTCAGGTATTAATTATAAGGTGTCTGGGGACCCAAAAAGGATGCTCACGAATATTTATTGTTATGATGATAAAGCCAAAGCTGCAATTGAGGACTTGTCCTATGATGATGCAAAGATCCTTTTAGATTATTACAGTGAGCATGAAAAAGAAGTTTTTCCTTATGATAAATTACTGTCAAGCACAGAACTTGGAACAACTGAGGCCAGATCTGTAACAACTGATTCAACAAAAGAATCAGGTAAAGGGAAAAAATCAACAAAGAACACAGAGTCTTCTCATACCTGTCTTGAATGCGGTAAATCGGCAAATCATTCTATTACGGGATTAAACGGAACTTTAGAATGGTATTGTGATCAGCATTGGCAGGAAATGCAGGAAATGTATAACAAAATTACCAATCCAAATTAAAAAAGGCCATTTATTATTTTGACATAAAAAACCGACCATTATCGACCGGCTTAAGGAGAGAGAAAAGTATGAAAAACTATCAAAAGTTAGCTGTTTGATGGTATTATTGTACTTTAGATTTGTGATGAACCTGTGATAAAAATATAACGAAAAAAGAACGAAAACAGAAAGAAACTGTGAAAAGGAGAATAAACATGAAGATTGCAGTTACATATGATAACGGTGAAGTATTCCAGCACTTTGGACATACAGAACAATTTAAGGTTTATGACGTTGAGGATGGGAAGATCGAGTATTCGAAGATCATCGGTTCCAATGGAAGCGGTCATGGAGCCCTGGCAACGCTCCTTGCCGGAGAATCCATAGATGTGCTGATCTGCGGCGGTATTGGCGGAGGCGCACAGGCTGCTCTTTCAGAACAGGGTATCGAATTGTGTGCAGGAGCATCCGGCAGCGCAGATGAGGCAGTAGAGGCATATCTTCGCGGGGAACTTGTGAACACCGGGGCAAATTGCGACCATCATGGGGAAGGTCATTCCTGCCACGATCATGAGGAAGGAGGCTGCCATGGCAGCTGTCATAAAGACTCTGGACCGCAAGGAAAAAATGTCGGCAAGAGAGTCCGGACACATTATCGCGGGACCTTTAATGATGGAACCCAGTTTGATTCCTCCTATGACCGTGGAGAACCCCTGGAGTTTGTCTGCGGCGCCGGAATGATGATTCAGGGTTTTGATGCGGCGGTAGCCGGTATGGAAGAGGGAGAGACCGTGCAGGTACATCTGATGCCCTCAGAGGCTTATGGGGAGGCAGATCCCAATGCCGTTTTCACAGTAGAGATCGTCCAGCTTCCGGGGGCTGAGGAGCTTTCAGTCGGTCAGCAGGTTTATCTGCAGAATTCTTATGGCCAGCCTGTTCCTGTAAAAGTAGTGGCAAAGGATGATAAGACCATTACCTTTGATGCCAACCATGAGATGGCAGGCAAGGAACTGAATTTCACGATAGAACTGGTGGAAGTGTTGGAGGAATAACAGGAGTACGAGAATGACAATAATAACAAAGATCCTGGCAACTTTGGTCGCTATGGAATTTTTTTACATCATGTATCTGGAAACAACCGTGACCACATCAGATAGTAAAGTGGCCGTTATGGTGCTTATGGGGTAAATTGTTTTGGTTGCAATGTACGGAGGTATTACGAGCAATCCGAAAATAATTCTGATGCAGGGAGGGCTGGCTATCCTGACGCTGACTTCCTGCTTGTTTTGATAGATGAAGGATGATAAAAGATTGTAAGAATCAAGAAAAGAGGTATATATGATAAAACTAAAAGGTCGTATCGATTCAAACAACGCGGCGCAGTTTGAAGAAGAGATGATGGATGCCGTAAATAAAAATCCCGGTGAAGAGATCACACTGGACGCCAGCGCGCTTGAGTACATCTCATCCGCTGGTCTCAGGGTACTGATGAAGTTGCGTAAAATCGTAAAGAAGGCACTGCCGGTACTGAATGTATCCCCTGAGGTCTATGAGATCTTTGAGGTGACGGGATTCATCGAACTTTTTAATGTGCAGAAACGGTTGCGCGAGGTCAGCATCGATGGTTGCGCAGAACTGGGATCCGGTGCAAATGGTAAGGTCTATCGCTTGACAAAGGATGAGATGATCAAGGTATTCCGGCCTGGAATAACGCTCGATGAGATTGAAACAGAACGTGAAGCATCCCGCAAGACATTTCTGCTGGGCGTGCCCTGCGCCATTGCGTTCGATACGGTGAAGGTTGGCGATTGCTATGGTACGATCTACGAGATGCTGAATGCCGCTACGGTGCAGGAAAGGATCCGGGAAAAGCCTGACCGGCTGCCGGAATTGGCGGCTTCCACAGCAAAATTGCTGAAAGAACTTCACGAGACCGAAGTGCCGCCCGGACAGATGTTACCTGCGGACCGCGTTTTGCATAACACTATTGACAAGCTTTCCGAAGACTTCGTGCCTGATGAGTTAGAGAAGATGCATGAGCTCTACAATTCCATCCCTATCATGAATCGATTTGTACACAATGACTACCACGCCAAAAATGTTATGGAGACAGGTGACGGTGAACTGATGCTGATCGACCTGGGTGATGCCGGAACAGGCAATCCACTGATCGATCTTATACACTGCTGTTTTATTTATCAGATGATGGGCTCTGGGACAAAGGAACACACTGACGATGAGATGAGTTTTATCGGACTGACATATGGAGAGCTGAAGGAATTCTGGAGGATATTCCTGGAAACCTACTGCGGCAGCGCAGAAAAAGCCGAAGTGGTGAATGAAAAACTTCTGCCATTTGCCACAATGCAATATCTCACTGTTTCTATGGCCCATCCGCGTCTGCCGAAGGAGTATCACCCGGTATATGCGGATAAAGTGAGAGAACAGGTGTTGTCGCGCTATGATGAACTGCTGGGCAGTCTTGCCGGCGTGATGGAGGATTGAGCATAAAAAAGGCTGAGGATAAAGCCGGAAGAAGAGGAGACATTATGAAAAAGAAAATATTAGCTGTTGCACTGATCCTTATGCTGTGCCCATGTTTCGCCACAGCAACTGAACTCCCCATAGTATGGGCCTGACCGGCGTGGGGAATGCGCGGGAGTTGGGAGGTTATCCTGCCGGGGACGGAAGGGTTGTTAAGCATGGCGTGTTCCTGCGGACGGCTTCGCTGGCAGGCGCAACAGATAAGGACAAAGAACGGCTTAAAGATGATTACCAACTGTCTGTAGTGATCGACTTGCGCATGACACGTGAGAAGGAATCTGCTCCGGATCCGGAGATTCCAGGTGTACGAAACATCCATCTCGGCATAATCGATGAGGTAGCTGTGGCGGAAAAGCAAAAGAATCTTAGCGCCGAGGATTTAGAAGGGCTGGATATGAACAACAAGGTGGATCGGCTCATACTGGCTATAAAGGCGGGCATCGTCAGCGATCAGATGTACATCGAATGGCTTTCCAGTGCAACGGGCAAGGCGGGCTATGCCCAGATGTTTAAAGAGATGATCGATTTGCCGGAAGGAAAGGCGTTACTGTTCCACTGCACGCAGGGCAAGGATCGCACCGGTTGTGCCGCCATGCTCATCCTATCTGCACTGGGCGTGGATGAGGATACCATCCTTAAAGATTATATGTTGACAAACACCTACAATGCTGATCTGATAAGCAGCGAGCGACAGATGCTGATTGATCAGGGCTATGAAGGTCAGGAACTGGACAGATACATGAAGGCCATGGATGAGGTGGATATCCAATACATGGTTAACGCACTGGAATGGATGAAGAACAATTACGGCTCCGTGAAGGGGTATATTACTAAGGAATTAGGTTTGACCGAAGCCCAGATTGAACAGCTTCAGACCAGGTATCTGCATAATATGACTGCACATCCAGCAAAAGAAGCAACGTGCACTGAACCCGGAAATATTGACTATTGGACATGTGATTGTGGAAAGTATTTCTCCGATGTACAGGGAGAGAACGAGATAGGCAAGGACGACGTGGTAATCCAGGCAAAAGGACATACATCTGTTAAAGATCCTGCCGTTGCTCCAACACATACCAATACCGGGTTAACAGAGGGAAGTCACTGCTCTGTATGCGGAGCAATAATAAAGATTCAGGAAGTCGTTCAAAAACTGGCAAAAGATCCTCAGCCCATGACAGTAAAGGTATCAAAGAAAACAGTAAAAGCCTCCAAACTCAAAAAGAAAAACAGGTGATCAGCCCGTAAAAAAAAAGAAGATTTCCCCTAATGTACGATCATCTTCATTACATCTCTGTTCCAAAGCAATCATTAGATATCTTGTGAAAACAATCGCTACATGGGCGGTCAGGGCATCATAAGATAAACTGTGGCACTCACCGATAAGATTCAGATATGATTTACAGGTTTTGAAAAAGACTTCGATCTTCCATCTTTTTCCATGGATGCGGATGATCTCTTCTTCAGACAGAGATGGATCCGTGGAAATGAATGCGATCCAGTCCTTTTTCTTCTTCTTATTGCGGACACAGACGATCTTTGCCGGGAGCTTCTTATCTTTTCCTACCATGACATTGACGGAAAGAAGGTATTTGCTGCGTCCTCTGCGTTTCTTGCAGATCCCGAAGATCTTGTTGATCGAAAGCGGTTTTCCCTCATATTCATAATAGATACGGGAGCTCTTTTTGATCATAGCAATGGAATCCAAACCCAGATCCTTAACAGCGATCAATTGTGCCGGATTAGAAAACCATGTATCAAACAATACATAATCTGCCTGATGTCCGGTCCTCTGAGCAGTCTTCAGGAGCTCGATCATAGCCTCGGTCCCCTTCATTTGGGCGAGTTTTCTCCGCTTTGCAGCAAGGGAACGGCCATCATAGTGTTCTTTCGGACCGATAAGGTTCTTTTCTTTGGAAGACGCCAAAAGGCAGCTGTTGATCGGGAGGAATGTGTTCCCATCCGTCCAACCCACTGTCATGAGACGGAATCCCTGCCGGTAACGCTTTGATGTATGGTCGAAAACCTTGGAACCGAGCTCAGTCTTCTTACAACTCGTTCTTTCAAACAGGCTGTCATCGACAACGAATGCGTTGATCCGGTTTTTTGCTGCATGTACATACTCCGTCCGGAAAATACATTACATAGTTTATATCTGAAAATATCCAGAATAGGAACTCCCTTTTGTTTTTGGGCATTGCATTTACGAAGAAGCTTTCCAATCTGAAAAACAGAAAAAAATGAGGTAATCGCATTAAAAAGTTCCTTAAAAACCGAAGTGAATGACATTGATTCAAAACTGCTGAATATATTTGGATTAACGCCGCTTTTGACAAAGAAAGAGAATACAATCAAGTCTTTGCAAGGTAAGGTTGAGTTTTTGAAAACCCAGCTTAAAGGTGAGGCTTGACGCAATTACCAATTCTCGAACCGTATTTGATCCTTGACAATGGAAGTGGAATAGTGTAGTATAATGTTACAGATATGATTGGCTTGGCGGTCAATCGGTATTAAATTATATCAGTTATGGCAAATCTGGCGATTTGTCGGTAGCCCCACATTTCGGTGTGGGGTTTATTTTTTGCGTGATTGTGGATAACTATGTGGATAAAATGTGGATAACTTTTCTTTCTTTTTCTCAATCAAAAAAATCGCCTTCGAGCATTGTGCAAAATGCACAAAAAAACTATTAGTAGGGTGTTGGGTGTGGGTATCTGGTAACACGTACCCAGTAAAATCCGAACTTAAAGAAGCCGGATATAAATTTTCTGGAAACCGTAAAAGCTGGTATTCGTTATTCTTTTAGGTTGATAGGAGGGTTATCATGTGTAAGGTATACGGCTATTGTCGTATCAGTACGGCAAAGCAAAGCATTGATAGACAGGTGCGAAACATCTTAGCAGCATATCCAAACGCTGATATAAGGAAAGAAGTTTACGCAGGTACAAAGTATCAAGGTAGAGCAGAACTTAAAAAGATATTAGAAAAGGTTCAAACAGGTGATACAATAGTATTTGATTCAGTCTCACGAATGAGCCGTAACGCTGACGAAGGGATAGAACTATACTTGGTAAGAAGGTAGAAGGATCAGCCAACAAAGGAAAGACTTTGACAACAAAGAAAAACATTGAAGCAAAGGAAACGATACAGAAATATAGTAAATCATTCGGTGGAACATTGGGAAATGTCGAGTTGATGAAGCTATGCGGAATATCAGAGCCGACATTGCTAAAATACAAAAGAGAGATCAGAGCCGAACTTGTAGAAGCTGGAAAGATGGAGTGATGGAAACGTCACTCTATTTTTTTGCGTCCGGGCTGCTGCTGCCGGGTGAGCTGTCATCCGGGGCGTGTGCTGACGGACTGCTTTAAATTATCCGCAACCGCTGCCGAAAATCAAAATAGCCGTGTAGATGCCCCCGGTCAAGTGATCCGCTGCCGGGGGTATTAAACATTCTGAAAACAATTTGATATGTCTGACAACTCTATCGGGGTCATTCTCACTCTACCAACTCATTTCCCACATCGAGATAAAACCAATATTTCATTCCCAAATATACAAAATATCGTTTCCCAAAAACACATCACGCTTGAGATTTTTGAGAAATATGCTATGATACATCTATCAAGGTTTTTACTATATTGCGGTGCAAAGTCCATTAGCGCGATTTTGATTCCGCAAAAAACAGCCAAAAGAAAAAGCCTTGTGTGCGATTTATCGCCGCTTGGCTTTCTTTTTTTCTCCAAAAACCTTGAAAATAAGCCACTTCTGCTAATGTCCTGATAAATGTGAAGGGAACATATGAAAATGCTGATTCTGCTAAAGTACTATCCCGCATCAATACTATCCGTATGGAAGCATTCCGGGAAGGAATTACTGATAGTTATGTTCCTATAAAATGGTCAACGGATTTGGAGTGGATGGCACAGATCCGTGCGGCAGAAGCCACTGTTTGCGAAAGCCATACCCGGCCTAATGGTACTATATGTTTCAGCATTACAAAGAACGGGACGCAATCTATGGGTGAAACTCTTGCCTGGAACTGGTCTGGTATGATGGCGGGAATTGAGCAATGGTATGGTGAAAAATATGATTTGACCCATCATACTGGTGGTGAGACAGGTCATTATCTTGCACTAATAAATCCTGATTATCAATATATCGGTGTTGGTTGCTTTAACAATGAAGGAGGCTCATGGACTGCTGCAGCTGCTGAATTTTGTGATAACAGCAAGAACCTTAACACTGGCCGCAGCGGAATGTCAGGTTCATGTTTACAGAAAATTGAAGTGCCTCGAGCCAGTATGGGAGAACCGGAAATCCAGGGGGCGCATTCCCTTACAGAGGGCAGCACTACGAATCTTCTTTTTTATATCCCGATAACGGTGTCAGGAACTTCAAGTAATGTTTTTCCTCTGGGCAGCATCTCATATAGCAGTTCTAACCCATCATCAGTTTCTGTGACAGCTAAAGGTATAGTGACTGCTCAAAAACCCGGAACTGCCGAAATCACAGCAATCGCCTCCTCTGGCGAAAGAAAAAGTATTACTATAACTGTTACTCCACCAGCTATAGGGACCCGACTTTCATATGGAAAAGATATCTATCGTGTTACCAAAGTCGGAAAAGAAGTTGAATATCTTAAATTTAACAAAAAGAACAGATCTGCAGTAGTTCCTGCAACGATTACTATCAACGGAACACGTTATAATGTAACTCGCATTGCGTCCAAAGCATTTGCAGGAAAAAAAGCATTGATAAAAATTGTAATTGGGAAAAATGTTAATTATATAGGCTCCAAAGCTTTTTATAAATGCCCGCAATTGAAGGTTATTATAATTAAAACTGCGAAATTGAAATCATCCAGTGTTGGCGCCAAAGCCTTTAAGGGGACCTTTAAAAAAGTAGTAATCAAAGTGCCGGCATCCAAACTAAAATTCTATATAAAATTTCTTTATAAAAAAGGAGTTAATAAACTAGGCCGGATCAGAAAGTAGCTATTAAAGGAGACAGGGGCCGGTTCTATGAATGGACACATATTGGGAGAAGAAGGAGCAGGTAAAAAAATAATACAGAGCATGTTTTGTGGAAAGGAGATAACCATGAAAAAAGTAGAACAGTTTTTAAAAGAAGCAGGCACTTATTATCTGGCAACAACTGATGGAGACCAGCCCCGTGTCAGACCCTTCGGTACGATACATATCTTCGAGGATAAGTTGTATCTTCAAACCGGCAAGGTGAAAGACGTGTCAAAACAGATCCATGCCAATCCCAAAGTAGAGATCTGTGCTTTTAAGGATGGGGAATGGCTGCGGGTTGCGGGAGAACTTGTGGAGGATGACCGCAGAGAGGCCAGACAGTCCATGCTGGATGCGTATCCAACATTACAGCGGATGTATTCTGCTGATGACGGGAATACGGAAGTGTTTTATTTAAAAAATGCAACAGCTACTTTCAGATCCTTTACAAAAGCACCTGAAATCGTTACATTTTAGAGACTGATGTAATGATACCAGCACTCCGAAAATCTTCTAAAAGGAATTTCGGATTTTTTTTGACTGATGCAGCATGGTCTGCTGATGGGCGTGTAAGTTTGTTCCGGAGAAATATAATTGCTTGATGAACGCATGAAGATACAGTATATGGCAATGGCATCTCGGGCATGGCCTGTGCAGTACGGTGTGCCAGACACGGTCTCCGGGTCACGCTGGCTTCGCCTTTTCCGTCCGAGCGTTCGCAGTCTGTGATGGCCACAGGCGGGCAGGCTGTTCTATAAACAAGGCAGTCAGAGGGTATATTTCATGGAGGACAGGTATGGACCCCGGGGGAACCGGATGACACGGGACGTGATTGCCCGTGAAATCGACGCTGTTGGTACTCCGGTGTATCTGGACATTGCCTGTCTGGGAAAAGCGCACATCGACAAGCGTCTGCGGGAGGTTCGGGATATATGCGCGAAGTATGGGGTGTGGATGTTTACACACAGCCCATCCCGGTGCGGCCCGCTGTACATTTCTTCATGGGCGGCCTGGCAGTGCATCTGAACCACGAGACAAATCTGCATAACCTTTTTGCCATTGGGGAGTGTGCCTCCATGTATCACGGGGCGAACCGGCTGGGAGGAAATTCCCTGCTGGCTGCCATCTACAGCGGCAACGTGGCCGCAGACGAGATCGCGGGAAGAACCGCCCCGGCCGTGCGCCCGGATTTTTCAGGAACGCTGGCGAAGGAACACGAACTGCTCAGAAGAAAACGGGATACCCGGAGCGCATTTCCTGTAATGTATATTCGGGATATGCTGGCTGAAACCATGCAAAAAAATTTGGGGATTGTGCGTGATGAGGTGCGTCCCCTGCAGAAGTTTCCAGTCATCCATGACCTGGTGGTGGACCGCTCGTCGATCCACGAGAACCTGACGCGGACAAACCTGTATATCGGCACCTACAGGCAGTCCGTGGACGAGGATCACGGCCACCAGTACAACGTGGCCAAATGCCTGAAATGTGGGCTTTGTCTGGAGGTATGCCCTGCGGGGATTGAGACGATCGCGTCCATGGCGAAGCTGAACAGAAGGAAGAATTTATAAGCGAAGAAGAGGAGACAGAGAACCGTCCCCTGTCTCTTTGACAATGAAAGGGAGAATACAATATGAATTATGAAGAAAATGTCGTCCGATTGGCTAAGCCGGTCAGAAAAGGGCTTCTGCGGCTGGTGTTCAGCAGATTTTTTGTGATCGCCATTCTGCTGGTTCTGCAGGTGGCAGGTCTGATCGGTGTGTATCTGTACCTGAGGGAGAAGCTTCCGATCCTGTTTCCTCTCCAGTGGGCCTTCTCGATCGTTATGCTCATTTATCTGTTCAACTGTGATATGGATCCCTGCGCAAAACTGACCTGGATGATGATTTTTGCGATTGCTCCTCTGCCCGGCGCCGTTTTCCTGTTTTTTACCCAGTGGGGCGGCGGCCATACGGTACCGAAGAAAAAGGTCGAAGAACAGATTGCAAGGAGCAGAAAATATCTGAACCAGCCTTCTGATGTTCTAAAGAAGGTGGAACATGACGGCAGCGGTACAGATGACCTGTGCTGTTATCTGAACCGGAGCGGCTGTTTTCCCCTGTTCGAGCACAGCGCTGTAACCTATTTTCCTCTGGGAGAGAATAAATTTGAGGCCATGCTGGAGGAACTTGAGAAGGCGGAAGAATATATCTTTATGGAATACTTTATCATTGAAGAAGGCTATATGTGGGGGCGTATTCTGGATGTGCTGACCCGCAAGGCCAGGGCGGGCGTTGAGATCCGGGTCATGTATGATGGCATGTGTGAGATGTCTACCCTGCCGGTGGATTACTGGAAGCTTCTTGAGGCGGAAGGAATCAAGTCAAAGCCATTTTCTCCTATCACACCTTTTGTTTCTTCTCATTACAACTACCGCGACCATCGTAAGATCCTTGTGATCGACGGAAAAGTGGCCTTTAATGGGGGTGTCAATCTGGCTGACGAATATATCAACCGCATCGAGCGTTTCGGTCACTGGAAGGATACCGCTCTTATGGTGAAAGGAGCGGCAGTCAGGAGCTATACCCTGATGTTTTTGCAGATGTGGAATCTTGGAGAAAAGGAGCCGGATTATCAGCGCTGGCTCAGGGAGGACAGCGGGACGACGCACCCGGCCGAAGAAGGCGATGCCCTTCTTTGCAGTGGAGAAAAGGAATATGGTTTGGGTTATGTCATGCCCTACTGTGACTGTCCTTTAGATGATTATAAAGCCGGCGAAATGGTCTATATGGATATCCTGAACCGGGCAACCAACTATGTCCACATTATGACCCCTTATCTTATTCTGGATGAAGAACTTGCCACCGCTCTCCGATTTGCCGCCCAGAGGGGAGTTGATGTCAGGCTGATCCTGCCGGGTATCCCGGATAAAGCGGTGCCCTACGCCCTGGCCAAGACCCATTACGGGTCTCTGACGAAAGCAGGGGTGAAGATCTACGAGTATACGCCGGGATTTGTCCACGCCAAGGTGTTTGTCAGTGACGATACCAAGGCAGTAGTGGGCACCATCAATCTTGACTACCGAAGTCTTTATCACCATTTCGAGTGTGCCACCTATATGTACAAAACCCCTTGTATCGCAGAGATCGAGACGGATTTCCAGGATACTCTAAAGAAATGCCGGCAGGTTACTGCCGATACGATCAGGAAAGAAAAATTATCCACGAAGATCCTGGGTCGTATCATAAAATTCCTGGCACCGTTGATGTAAGCCAAGGAGACAGGGGGGAGACAGGGGACGGAGACAGGGGACGGTTCTCTGTCTCCTTTTATATGTGTTTATGGAGATGTAAATGGTCTGCATGAAATAAATTATAAAGAAGGACACCAGGCCGGGGATAAAATGCTGCAGGAGGTCGTGAAAAGATTGCAGCAGAGTTTTGGACCTGAGAACATCTATCGAATTGGAGGTGACGAATTTGTTGCCTTTCAGGTGGATCGTCAGCCGGAAAAGGTGTTTTTTGAGGTTGATCAGATAGGACAGGATCTGGACAAAGAGGGATACCATGTATCTTTTGGAATCGCTGTACAAAATAAGGCAGACGGCCCATTGAATATGCGTGAACTTGTTAAAGAAGCAGAAAAAAATATGTTCTCAGCCAAGCGGGAATTCTATCAGCAACCGGAACATAACCGGAGAACCAGGTAAATAACCCACATATGCCGACTTGTGTCGGTTCTACATAGGTATATAAGTCCTTGGGATGGAAGACGTACCAACCAGCAGGAAAATGCAAGAGTTCACAAAAAGTTCACAAATTTCTTGTTTTCTCAACTACATTTGAGAGTGAGTTGAGAGTTTGACTTGTTATAATTAAAATGGTCATAACAGTTATATAGAATCAGTAAAAGAGAGTCAACAATATGAAATGGAAGCATTATAACACAAATCAGGAGTACCGGGGTAAACTGAGATCCGCGCGGGAACAGGCAGTGTTTCTCTACCTGTTTATCGTGTTTGTGCTTGTTTCCATCCACCTGGATCGAGGTAATTCAGCGGCTTATATCGGCAAATGTATTCCCGCGGACAACAACTGGGAGACGGACTCGAATAAGGACGTAGACCTGGACGATTTACCACCAGGTATTCTCGACTTGACGAAAGATATCAGCGGGTTTTCCCCGGGCGACAAATCACTGTGTATGAAGAGCATTGATACTGTGTTTGATGTCTATGCGGATGGACGGTGTATCTATACTTATCGTCCCACCATTCCCAGGCGTCTCGGCAGATCTTATGGTATGTATGTCCATACCATAGCTATTCCTGAAGACACCGAGGTCCTGGGACTTCACCTGGAGCCCGTTTTCCCGGATACGTCCGCCGCCCTGGGGGACGTTTTGATCGAGGACGGCGGCCAGTACATGAATAATTTATTCAGACGTAATTTGCCGGCCTTCGGGCGGTCTTCGGTGATCCTTTTCATTGGCCTGTTGTTTCTCACCATCGGAATATTTGGTAAAACGATCATGAATACCGCCGGGCTTGACTTCATTTCTTTCGGGCTGCTTTGTATTCTGATTGGTTTTACCGGCTATAACGATACGCTTCTTTTACAGGTGATGACCCGGCATCCGGCGCTGATTCGCGTCATCACTTATGTTTGCCAGATTTTTCTTCCCTATCCGGCGATAGCCTTTTTTGCCAGTGCCGCCGGTGACAGCCGTTCCCGGCTGGTACCGTCATCGCTTATATTGTGCCTTGCTAATTTTGCGATGCAGGTAATGCTTACCTATCTGGGCATTTCGGATTATTACTATCTTGTTTACATCAGTCATGGGATTATTGCCATGGCCTTTGTGGCGACGGCTTACCTGCTGATCCGGGCTATCCGTCAGGATGAGATCCAGAAGGAACTGCTTCGCTGCCTTATCATAGGTCTTTTTTCCTGCACCATCGGCGTGGGAATGGACATCTTACGGTATTATTTCTATCAAAGCTATGGCTCTACCAGTTACACCCGCATCGGTGTTCTGGTCTTCACCTTGTCCATGGGTGTTTATCTTTTTCGTGAACAGACCTGGGCTCTACTGCAGAAGCAGCGTGAAAATATGACCCTTATTACTGAGATTACCGCAGCCTTTGCAAAGGTCATTGACATGAAGGACAGCTATACCAACGGCCATTCATTCCGTGTCGCCAGTTACACGGAAATGTTGGCGAGGGAACTGGGTTACGATGATGAAACTGCAGAGAAATATTATCGTATTGCGCTGCTGCATGATGTAGGGAAGATTGGTGTTCCCGGGGAGGTGCTGAACAAACCGGGTAAACTTACGGAAGAGGAATATGATATCGTCAAATCTCACACATCAAAGGGTTATGACGTATTGAAAGATATCAGTATCATGCCAGAGCTGGCCACAGGTGCCAGATCCCACCATGAACGTCCTGACGGACGTGGTTATCCAAACGGCCTCAAAGATGGTGAGATTCCCCGCGTGGCGCAGATCATCGCTGTGGCGGACTGTTTCGATGCCATGTACTCAAATCGTCCCTACCGCAACCGTATGAATTTTGAGAAGGCCGTTTCCATTATCAGGGAGGTCTCCGGAACACAGCTTACACCGGATGTAGTGGACGCTTTCCTGAGACTGGTAGAGAAGGGCAAGTTTCGTGACCCGGATGATTACGGTGGCGGCAGTCTGGAAAACATAGAAAATATCAGGAAAGGAAAGGATTCTTTCTTATGACGGACTATGAAATGACGATTATCGCACCGGGAGAATTATTGGAGGTAGCCTGGCAATGAAATTCATGGAAAATGAGAAAAAGGGACGGTCTTTAGTAAATGGCATACCTGACATCATCTTCTATTTTGTTTTATTGGGCATATATCTGGGCACATCTGTCTTTGTGATTCGGGCGGTGCACTCCACGGATGTATTTCGTTTTATGAATGGCGCTATCCCCATAGCGACTTTTTCCGGCGTGTTGTCCTCCCTTGCCAATATCTGCATTATCCTGCTGGTGGTGCTTTTCCATAAGCCTTCCTGGCCTGTTTACCAGCCTTTTAACGATTCTCGTCATTGTCCTGCTGTACAGAAGGAATGTGACGCTGGAGGAATACCGGAATCGGGAGATGGACTCTCTTAAAATGCAGCAAAAGGCATCGCAGCGGCTGTTCGAACAGACAGCCACGGCGCTTCTGCATGACGTCGGCAAGATCGGTATTTCCAACAGCATCCTGAACAAAAAGGTAAAGCTTACCCCGGAAGAGTATGATATTATTAAGGCACATCCTGTGTTCAGCGGCCAGATTCTCGCCGGAATCAATGAATATCCTTATCTGAGCATCGGAGCATGCCACCACCATGAGCGATACGACGGAAGAGGTTATCCGGAGGGACTTAAGGGTGAGAACATCCCGGAAATCGCCCGAATCATTGCCGTGGCGGACGCCTACGATGCCATGACATCCAACCGAAGCTACCGTAATGCTATTCCACAGCATATCGTCAGAGAAGAGCTGGTGAAGGGCATGGGAACGCAATTTGATCCTGAATTTGCAAAGGCCATGCTTCACCTGATCGACGTGGATACAGAATATCAAATGCAGGAATTTTAACCCTTTTCCAGGAAGAAAGGAATAGATTGAATATGCTTATTTTTGCCATTGATGATGAGCCCAATATGTTGTATCTTCTACACGAGGCAATTGCCGAAGCAGAACCCGATGCGGACATTCTGGATTTTTCTCTGGGATCGGAGGCGGTGGCATATCTGGAGACATACGAAGTGCGTCCGGACGTAATCTTCTCGGATATCCGGATGCCCGGGCTCAGTGGTTTGGAGATGGCAGCGCGGATCCGGCAGCTTACGCCGGATACAAAGCTGGTTTTCGTAACCGGATATGATCATGCGATGGATGCCTACCAGCTCCATGTGAGCGGATACATTCAGAAGCCGGCAGAGGCAGAGCGGGTCCGGGAGGAACTGAATTATCTGTTTCCGGAAGAACCGGCTGCTAAGGAAAAACTGCGGGTGCAGTGCTTTGGACCATTCGAGGTATACTGGAAAGGAAGACCGCTGGCCTTTTCCAGAAAACAGACAAAAGAGCTGCTGGCTCTTCTGGTGGATCGCCGCGGCTCATTGTGTTCCACGAAGGAGATCATCGCTACGCTCTGGGAAGAACCCGGTGATATCAGCAGTGCAAAACATCGTGTCTGGAATCTGACGAGTGATCTGCGGGCTTCTTTAAAGGCGATAGGGATGGAAGATGTCCTGATCAGCAGGAACAGACAGATTGCTGTCTGGACTGATCTGCTGGAATGTGACTATTATCTGGCACTTTCCGGGGATCCTTCTGCCCAAAGAGCCTTCCATGGCGAATACATGGAGCAGTACAGCTGGGCCGAGGGTACAAAGGCACATCTCCTGTTTCGATTTCAATCTCAGACGCAGGAATCTCGTGATCTTTCGTCATGAGACTCCCGCATCTGAGATTGAGACTCCGGCGGATTCGCCTTTATCCTTGACTGAAGGAGACTGACACAATATCACTTTGGAGGGAGAACACTGATGTACAGCTATTATACCTTCATCCTTATCCTGTGCTGGATCGCCCTTTTAGCCATGTGCATTCTGGCCCATGAGAATGACCGGATGCCCCGCGAAAACAAGCGGTTGCTTTATGCCACCTACCTGCTGGTGGCGGTATCCGCATTTGCGGAGTGGTGCGGAGTACAGCTTGACGGAAGGATGGATATGCCGGTCTTTATGCTGCGTCTTGCCAAATGCGCGGACTATATCCTGACTCCGGCTGCCGGCGGTGCCCTGGTCATGCAGATGCGGCTGCAAAATAACTGGCAAAAGGCGATGAACAGAATTCTGATTGCAAATGCGGTTCTGCAGGTCGTGTCGGTTCCCGGGGAGTGGATGGTGGTCATTGACGCTAAGAATCACTATTCCCACGGGCCGCTGTTTCCTGTTTATCTTTGTGTGTGTCTGTCGATCATTTTATTGATAATTACACAGTATGTTCTGTACGGGAGGATCTTCAGGCGGCAGAACAGAGTTTCTCTTTATGCTATCATGTTGCTGGTCGTGGCAGCTATAGCCATCCAGGAGCTGACCACCGGTTTCCGGACCGCTTATATCGGAATGACGATGGGTGCTGCATTGATGTTCATCCATTATACCGAGTTTTCCCAGCTGGCGGCGGACGAAACCCTGGCGGAGCAGCGCATCCAGCTGATGCTCAGTCAGATCAGGCCTCATTTTTTGTACAATGCCCTCGGCTCCATTGAGGCGCTGTGCGAACGCGATCCGAAAGCCGCTAAGCTGGCCACCAGGAAATTCTCCAAGTACCTGCGGGGGAATATGGAGTCCCTCAGCGAGGAAAAGCTGATTCCCTTTGAAAAAGAACTTCAGCATACACAGCTCTACCTGGAACTCGAGCAGATCCGTTTCGGGGACGCCCTGCAGGTGGAGTACGATATTAAAGTCCATGACTTCTTTCTGCCGCCCCTGACCCTGCAACCCATCGTGGAGAATGCGGTAAAGCACGGCATCCGGATGAAAGCGGATGGGCGGGGTACTGTTTCGATTTCCGCAGAAGAATCTGAAGGATGCTATGAATTGCGGGTCGAGGATGACGGGGCCGGTTTTAATCCGGAAGTAGTTTACACGGATGAGCAGCATATCGGTATCCGGAATGTCCGTGAACGCCTGCACAGGATATGCGGCGGAACGCTTACCATTCACTCCGCTGTGGGCAGGGGAACAACAGCGGTGATTTGTCTTCCTATCTTTTTGTCTCGTTAATAGCGAACTTTCATCAGCAGGGGTTTGGACACTAACGTGCCCGGGTCCCTGCTCATCTCTTTTCCCTTTTATCCTGTCCTTTACACAAACTGCTTTTTCTGATAAAATATTATAATAAAAAAGGATATGTATCCCTGTATTTCACAACCTTTGCTGAGGTGGAATTGACATGAACAATTATACCCCGGTGGGTGATCTGATCGTCTCATCCGTATGTCTGGTCATGATCGTCCTTCTGTTTTTCTCATATAATCGCCATACCAGAAGTTTCAGGATATTTCTGGCTCTGATCGGCCTGCTGATTCTGGCAGCCAATACCAATGTATCATTTTATATGCTGGTTACCACCGGAGCCCCCCGGTTTTATCCGCTGGCTTATTTTCTGAGATGGTTATATCATGGTATCTTATTTACAATCCTTTTTTTCTATGTGGCCTATATCATAGATGTGACCCGGATGGAGGGAAGAGAAAAGAGAATCGCTTTTTCGGCAGCCGGCGGATTGTGGCTTATTGTGGTTGCCACAGATGCCGTAGAGACCATCACTGGTACAGGGATCAGGATAACCGGCCAGGGTGTAATAAACCGCGGCATGAATTTATTCCTTTATGGGTATCTGGCTTTTGTTCTTGTGATCATTATCCTTCTTATCAATGTCAGGAACAATCTCTGCCGGAATGTTATGCTGAGCTTTTACGGAACCATCCTGATGGCCTTTTTTGTTCTGTTTCTGCAGGGAGAATGTGGACAGACCTCTTTTACTGCAGCCAGCTTTCTATATCCCCTGATCGGTATGTTTTATATCATGCACTCCAGTCCCTACGATGTGCAGATCGGTGCTGTGGACAGCAGGGCCTTTGAGGATATGGTCAGGGAAAGCCTCAGAAAAAAGAGCGGTTTTGTCTATCTGAGCCTCTATATGCGTACTATCAACGAAGGGGGAAAGGTACCGCCGGAGGAAATGTACTCATCCATCCGGGCCTATGCCACCAATTCCTTTAAAGGAGGCCTGCTTTTCCAGGTCGGGAAAGGTCATTCCATCCTGGTGGCGCAAAAGGAACAGAACCCTGATTATAAAGACCGCATCCGTGATGCCATTGATGGCTTTTATGACGAATATGCTAAGTTCCGGTTTGATTATAAGATCGCCATTGAGCTGACAGAGTCCCAGACAGAGGATGATTTTATTCTCATGAAGGATAAGATCGATCAGCTTAAGGAAAGGGAAATCAAGTTTGACAGGTCTTTGCTGCTGGCCAGTGACAGCAACGAACGTTCCAGGACCATCGTTTCGAGTCTTGCCAATATGTTTGCCAGAATGAAATATTCCGTTCTTTATGAGGGTGTTGAGCGGGAGGATGAGGAACGCATGTGCATAGATATGGATGCTTCCTTCCTCCAGGGTTATAAATATTCCAGGCCTGTTCCCATTGAAGAACTGGATCATTTTTTTGAAAAGGCAGAATGGAGTTTAATATTATGAAAGTTTTAGTTACGGGAGTCGGAGGCCAGCTGGGTCATGACCTGGTAAATCAGGTATATACTCGCGGCCATGAAGTCACAGGGTCCGACATACATAAGGAATATGCGGGAATACAGGATGGAAGCCCGGTTACTGCCGCCCCCTATATTTCCCTTGATATAACAGATGAAAAAGCGGTGAAGGATACTTTCTTAAAGCTCAGGCCGGATGCGGTGATCCACTGTGCCGCCTGGACAGCCGTGGATGCTGCGGAAGAGGAAGAAAACCGGGAGATGGTCCACAGGATCAATGCCTTTGGTACAAAGTATATTGCCGGGGCAGCCCGGGAGACAGGGGCAAAGATGCTCTACCTCTCCACGGACTATGTATTTGACGGCCAGGGAAACCGTCCCTGGCAGCCCGATGACCGCTGCTATGCTCCCTTAAATGTATACGGTCAGAGCAAGCTGGAAGGAGAGCTGGCGGTCAGCAGCATACTGGAGAAATATTTCATCGTGCGTATCGCCTGGGTTTTCGGGCTGAACGGGAAAAACTTTATCAAAACCATGATCAATGTGGGAAAGACCCATGACACTGTCCGGGTGGTCAATGACCAGATCGGCACACCCACTTATACTCTGGACCTGGCCCGGCTCCTGGCGGACATGATCGAGACAGAACAATACGGCTATTATCATGCCACCAATGAAGGAGGATATATATCCTGGTATGATTTCTGCTGTGAATTTTACCGGCAGTATGGTCTTAAAACCAAAGTTATCCCGGTCTCCACTGCCGAGTATGGTCTGTCAAAGGCCGCCAGGCCCTTTAATTCCAGACTGGACAAGAGTAAATTGTCAGAGAAGGGCTTTGAGCCGCTGCCTCCCTGGAAGGATGCGGTCAGCCGCTACCTGAAGGAGGCTGATCTGTAATGATCATTAAGGGAGGGAATGTCTTCTGTATCATGGAGACAGAAAGGGAAGACGGGCTCTCTTATCAAGGCTGCTTTCAGAAGAAGGACATATATATTGACTCCGGAAAATCCTTTTGTGATGAACCGGAGGCGGGAGATGGGAATATCATAGATGCAGAAGGTTTTTATGTGATTCCCGGTCTGGTGGATATCCATACCCATGGCTGTATGGGCCACGATTTTTGTGATGCCGATGAAAATGGTTTAAGGGCCATTGCGGCTTATCAGCATAATACAGGTGTGACCTCCTTCCTCCCCACTTCCATGACCCTGCCGGAGGAAAGGCTGGCCCGGATATTCGCCGCGGCGGGCAGCGTTCCGGATGACGGCCTTCATGCATGGGTCGCGGGCATTAATATGGAAGGTCCCTTTGTGGCAATGGAAAAAAGAGGCGCCCAGAATCCGGCTTATGTTATGGATCCCCATGAGGAGATGCTGGCCCGTCTGATGAAGGAGGCGGCAGTGCCGGTCAGACTGATGACACTGGCTCCCGAACTGCCGGGGGCCATGGATCTTATCAGGCGTTTTCATGACAAACTGCATATTTCCCTGGGACATTCCGCCGCAGCTTATGAGGATGCGGCAAAGGCCTTTGAACTGGGAGCAGATCATATAACCCACCTCTATAATGCCATGCTTCCCTTCGCCCACAGGGAACCCGGGATCATCGGGGCAGGAGCGGAGAGAAGGGATGTTTTTGCGGAACTGATCTGTGACGGCCTCCATGTACACCCCTCAGCGGTGCGGGCAAGCTTTGCAATGTTCGGCCCTGACCGGATCGTCCTGATCTCAGATTCCATGAGGGCTGCGGGCCTGGAGGACGGCGTCAGTGAGCTGGGGGGACAGACGGTATATAAACGAGGTTTCAGGGCTGCCCTTAAAGATGGTACCCTGGCGGGATCTGTTTCAAACCTGATGGTTTGCCTGAGGCAGGCCGTTGCGTTCGGAATCCCTTTAGAAGATGCGGTAATGGCAGCTTCTTATAATCCTGCCCGGAGCATAGGTCTTGCCGGCAGGATCGGAGTCATCCGGCCCGGTGCCAGGGGAGACGCGGTGCTGCTTGACAGGAAGCTTGATATTATAAAGGTTATTTAAATAAGTTAACAGGAGATATTATGAAACAGATACAGTTTATTTTTCGGGATGATAAAACCCTGTACCAGGAGATGGAAAAGATCAGAGCATGGTATGACGAAAATTTGTTTTATGGTATGCTGATCCAGATATACACTGAGATTCCTGACAAAAACCGGATTGAGCATGTCTTAAGGACCGTGGAAGATTTCATGCCGGAGGCGGCTTACTTAGGCTGTTCTTCAAATGGAAATATAGTAAATGGAGATTTTTCCGGCAATTCTTTTGCCGTGATCTGCACCTGTTTTGAATTCCCGACGACAAAAGTGGAGCTGCTCCAGTATGAGCTGACTGCGGATACTCAGGCAAGGGCAGCAGGGCAGCTGGCTGAAGAAATTGAAAAAAGGGACTGGGTAAAGGGGGTCATGCTTCTTACAACCATAAGAAATATGTCCATGACAGTCCTGTGTGAGGAACTTTCCAAGGTGAAAGAAGGAGTTCATATCTTCGGGGGCGGGGCTTTCAGTGAGAACCTGGATGATAACGCCGCCTGTGTGTTCTCCGGAGTGAAGGGCTTTCAGGAACACGGGATCGTCTTTGCCCTTCTGGGCGGCCCGGACCTGTATATTGATACATCCTTTGTCTCGGGGTGGAAGCCCCTGGGGTCGTTCCTGAATGTAACCTCTGCGGACGGTCATTATTTAAAGGAATTAAACAACAGGCCGGCTTATGATACCTACTACAAATATCTGCACATTAAAAATGATGAGAGTTTCTTTCATAATACCCTGGAATTTCCTTTCTTATACCGTTATAACGGTATAGATATCATGCGGGCACCCATTGCCAGCAATCCGGACGGTTCTCTTACCATGACCTCGGATATGAATCAGGATGTAAAGGCCAGGCTGGCCTACGGAGATCCCTGGACCATTCTGGAATCCACCCGGGAAGAGGGAATCAGACTTTCAGATTTTGTGCCGGAATGTATTTTTGTTTTCTCCTGTGCCGCCAGGAGGACCTTCTGGGGCAACAGCGATGTGGGAAAGGAAACGGCGGTTTATCAGAAGATTGCCCCCACCTCCGGTTTTTATACCTCAGGGGAATTCTTAAGGACAGGAGGCTATGTCAATCAGCATAATGTGACCCAGATCCTGGCAGCTCTCAGGGAAGGAATCCCTGACAAGTCCAGTAAAAAAATAATTCCCCGGCCGGATCACAGTTATGTGGGAAAGGTCTCCATGATCACCAGGCTGGCGACATTCATAAAGGCTACCACCGGGGAGCTGGAGGAGGCCAACCGGAAGCTCAGCACCATGGCCATCACGGATGCCTTAACGGGCCTTTTAAACCGGGGAGAAATCCAGAGAAGGATTACCTGTGAGATCGATGAAAAGAAGTCGGAAAATGTATTTCTTATCATGCTGGATCTGGATGATTTTAAGAAGGTAAATGACACTTACGGCCATAAGGAAGGAGATAACGTCCTCATCAGGGTATCCGGTATGCTGAAGGAGACACTGGTGGACATGGGAAGCGGCTGCTGCGCCGGCAGGTGGGGCGGTGAGGAATTTATGGTCCTTCTTCCCGGCTGCAAAAAAGACCGTGTCCTCGGACACGCGGAAAGGATCAGAAGGATCATGGACGGCATTCAGTTTGAAAAAGCCGGGAGAGTGACTGTCAGCGTGGGTGTGACACAGGCTCATAAAGACGACACTGCCGACAGTACCTGCATACGTGTCGACAAGGCTCTTTATGAGGCTAAAACCAGCGGTAAAAATCAGGTGCAATATCTATGACATAGAAAAGGAGGAAAGCCATGGAACATATTCAGGAGTTTACCTGTCCCGGCTGCGGGGCGAAGCTTGAGTTTAATGCGGCCGGACAGAATTTGAAGTGCCCCTACTGTGATACGGAGATCGCCATCGACGCGGTTTCTCCGGAGGAAGCAGAGGCCCAGGCCGCTCTCTGGGAACCCATGAGTGCCGGAGAGTGGAAAGAAGGCGAGACCAAGGGTATGAGGGTCTATGCCTGCCGGGCCTGCGGAGGGGAGATCATTGCCGACGAGACAGCAGGCGCTGCCAATTGTCCCTACTGCGGGAATCAGGTGGTCATGAAGGAACAGTTTTCAGGCGACCTGCGACCTGACTTCATCATTCCTTTTAAGCATGATAAGAACGCGGCCAGAGAGGCATACCGGAACCACCTCAAAGGTAAGATGTTCCTGCCTTCATTTTTTAAGAGCAGTGCTCATATAGATGAGATAAAGGGTATTTATGTACCTTTCTGGCTCTATGACGCTGATGTCGAAATGGACGTGACCTATACCGGTGAGAAGGTCAGAAGCTACAAAGAGGGTGACTATGAGTGCAGGGAGATCAAGGAGTATCGTCTTGACAGAAAAGGAACCCTGTCCTTTACCCATATTCCGGTGGACGGTTCCAGCAAGATCGACCATGTGCTGATGGAGTCCATTGAACCCTTTGATAAGAAAGGTCTGGTAGAATTTAAGACAGCCTATCTGGCCGGATACCTGGCGGACCGTTATGACATTCCCCAGGAGAAATGTATCGATAGGGCCGAGGAGCGTATGAAGAAGAGCTCCGAAGAAGCCTTCAGGGCTTCCTGTAATGATTATGATTCCGTAAATGTTGAGGACAGCAGGTTTTCGGTTCTCAAGTCAAAGTACTGGTATGCCCTTTATCCTGTATGGCTTCTCAATACCACCTGGCAGGGAAAAAAATATACCTTTGCCATGAATGGTCAGACCGGGAGGCTGATCGGGGACCTTCCGGCGGATAATGGAGCCTACTGGAAATATGTAGGGCTGCGGGCCGTGATCTTTGGTATTATCATCTACATAATCATGTGGATCGTAAAGCTGATATAGGAGGTGGAAGTGATGAGGAAATTATATTTAAGACTGATTCCGGTGCTTCTGCTCCTTGTGGCGATGACAGCCGGGATAATCTTCAAAGCGCCTGTCCGGGCGGCGGGAAGTGACGGCCTTTTAACAGATGGGGCAGATCTTTTTTCAGACAAGGAGGAGACCGGCCTTTTGAAGAAACTGGAGAAGGTCAGTGACAGCCGGGACTGCGACATTGCTGTGATTACCACCGGCGACCTTGCAGGAAAAGACGCTCAGAACTATGTGGATGATGAAATTGATTCTTCAGGCCTTGGTTCCGACAGGGAACGGGGCACTGTGGTCCTCCTTGTTTTTGTGGATCAGAATGATGAAAGCAACCGCGAGGTCAGGGTAGCAACGGACCAGAAAGCTAACGAGTTTTTCTCTGATGAGGATAATGAGAGGATCATCAATGACATCATAGGAGACCTGTCATCCGGTTCCTATGCTGACGCGGCCATGACCTATGCTGACAGCTGTGACTCCGTTTTCGGAGATTCGCTGGATAAAAAGAGCGGGTCCAGGGGCGTGGCTCCCGGATGGATCTTCGGAGACCTGGGTATAGGCGCAGTGCTGGCCCTCATCCTGGGAAGCTTCCAGAAGAGTAAGCTGAAAACAGCCAGACGAAAAAGCAGCGCTGCCGATTATAAAGCAGATGGCGGAATTGATTTTTCCGTCAATAAAGATACTTTCCTTAAGAAACGCGTGGAGCGTAAGAAGATCGAAAAGGATGAGAAGAAAGAAAGTTCCCATGAAGCAGGGACCACCCATACCACATCTTCCGGAAAGAAGCACGGTGGTGCCGGGAGAAAATTTTAACATAATTGGAGGTGTATATTTATGTCCATATTTAAAGGTTCAGGTGTTGCCCTGGCTACACCCATGAAGGAGAACGGAGAGATTAATTATGATTCCATGGCAAAGCTGATCGAAGCCCAGATCAAAGGGGGGACGGATGCCCTGATCGTCTGCGGGACCTCGGGAGAGGCTCCCACATTGGATGATCCGGAGCACCTTGATGCCATCCGCTTTGCCGTAGAGCAGACGAAGGGACGGATCCCTGTCATAGCGGGAACCGGCTCTAATAACACCGCCCATGCGGTCATGATGTCAGAGGAATCCGAAAAACTTGGCGCCGACGGTCTGCTTCTGGTCACTCCTTACTATAATAAAGCCACCCAGGACGGCCTTTATGTTCATTACCGGAAAATAGCTTCTGCCACGAAACTTCCATGTATCGTCTATAATGTTCCCTCCAGAACCGGAACAAATATTCTTCCGGAAACCCTGGCAAGACTGGCGAAGGACCAGAAAAATATCGTGGCTGTCAAGGAGGCCAGCGGAAATATCAGCCAGGTTGCCAAACTTTCTGCCCTGGCGGGAGAGAGTCTGGATATTTATTCAGGCAATGACGACCAGATCGTTCCCGTCTGTTCTTTAGGCGGAATCGGTGTCATTTCGGTTCTGGCCAATGTTGCGCCCGGGGAGACCCATGATATGGTGATGATGTGTCTGGAGGGCAGATATGAAGAGGCTAAGAAGCTTCAGCTTAAGGCACTTCCTCTGGTGGAACAGCTGTTCATTGAGGTGAACCCTATTCCTGTTAAGGCAGCCCTTAACATGCAGGGATTTAATGTGGGATCACCCAGACTGCCTCTCACAGAGATGACAGTACTCCATAAGGAGTCGCTGCGTCAGGCGATGGTTGATTTCGGATGCCTTTAATTGATCAATCGAAATCGCCTCGGCGATTTCGCGCCAGTTGCGCATCAGCAGAGCTTATACACGATCGTCTGTTTTATCTAAGCTTTATGTAGGCTGCCGGATCCGGCTGATAAGGAGGGCATGGGGATATGTTATACGGTTTCAGCAAATATTTACCGGAATTATATTTGTCCGTTTATGATAATCTGGAATTTCTGATCAGAATCCTGATCGCGGCAGTTCTCGGGGCCAGCATCGGAATTGAGAGAAAGAGGAGAGATAAAGGCGCCGGCGTCAGGACCCATTGTATCATTGCCCTCACTTCTGCAGTATTTATGATACTTTCAAAATATGCCTTCATAGACCTGGTGGATATGAATGGCAGCCGGGGAGCCGATTCTGCCCGTATTGCCGCCCAGGTGGTCAGCGGGATCTCCTTCCTGGGTGCCGGAATCATTTTCAAGCAGGGAAGGGCCAGCGTCAGGGGGCTGACCACGGCGGCCGGTATGTGGGCCACTGCATCCATCGGCCTTACCATCGGAGCAGGTCTTTACTGGCTCAGTTTCTTTGCGACGGCCATACTCCTATTCTTGCAGTTCTTCTTACATAAATATTCCGTAGGGAGCCATGCTCTGACAGAGCAGGAAATAAAGATCAAAATGGAATATGATCCGGAGGTCCTGGATGCATTTCATGCTTTTCTGGATAAAAGAAGATGTGTGATTGAAGAGAGTACCATTAACCGAAGTTCCACAGAGGGAACTGTGGAGGTCAGAATGAGTGTGCGTATTGATCCTCCTCTGGAGTATCAGGAAACACTTGATTTCATGAGACAGCATCCGCAGGTCAGCAGGTTTAGTGTATAAAAAAGAGACAGGGGACGGTTCCTACGTCTCC
>JAFRHL010000015.1 GCA_017433295.1 Eubacterium sp. | reverse complement strand
GATCGCCCCCGGCGTATTCGTGACCGTTTCCACCGACAACGAAGAGATCGCCTACCAGCTGCAGTACCACAGCATGGGACCCGGACCATTATGGACCCTCTACCGTCCCTATCACCTGTGCAACCTTGAGACTCCCCTTACCGTAGCCAAGGCTGTGATCGACGGCGAGATCACCTGCGTGGCCAAAGACGGCCTGGTAGCCGAGTGCATCACCAGGGCCAAGATCGACCTTAAGGCCGGCGACCACCTGGATGGCATCGGCGGATACACCACCCATGGTTCCATCTGCACAGAGAAGGAAGCAACCGAGAAGGGTTATGTTCCCTTCGGCCTGGTCAATAAGAACGCCGTTATGAAGGTAGACTGCAAGAAGGGCGACCTGATCACCTATGATATGGTAGACCTTGACAAGAACACCCTGATCTACAAGCTTCGTAAAGAGCAGGATGCCATGTACGGAAAGCATATCCTGTAAAAATTATATTCTATATACATGGGGCTGCCCTGTGCAGGGCAGTCTTCCTCAGACGCCGGGTTCTCATGTGTTAACTGCACGGGGACCCGGCGGTTTTTATTTGGCAGGAGAAATATATAATTGTTATAAATACCTTAAATAAAGATATTGTTAAATCCGGGGATATCCTGTAAAATAATACCAGACATATGAACGCCTCGGGCGTTGATAATTGCAGGGGGTGAGTCAAGTGCATTATGTATGCTGTGATATCCATGGACAATATGATCTATACATGGAATTGCTGAGGCAGATCGACCTTCAGCCGGAAGATACCTTATATGTGCTGGGGGATGTGATCGACCGGGGGCCGGACAGCATCGGTATCCTTAAAGATATGATGGAGAGGGATAATGTTGAGATGTTTACCGGCAATCATGAGATGATGATGCTGGACTATCTTGGCGTGGGTGGAGATAAGAGCAGCTGGTTTTACGGTAATAACGGAGGCCAGATCACTCATTCTCAGTATATGGCGCTTCCCTGGAAGGAACAGGCCCTGATCCTGCGCTATCTGAAACATGCCTGGATCCAGAAATATATTACGGTGGACGGAACGGACTACGCACTGCATCATTCCTACTTTCTTCCCCGGAGAAAGGGTGAGAATGTGCGTTATTGTGAAGAATCCGGACAGGCTGACGTTTTTAAAGCCGTATGGTATTCTCCTTACCGCATGTGGGAATATGCCGGACCTTCAGAGTATGATGACGGCTATGTACATCTGATCGGCCATGTGCCGGTGCAGAATTTTCACAAGGAACGGCCGCCCTTATATAATGATGTCCTGGGTGACCGCCTGATCAATCTGGACGGAGGATGTGCCCTCCTGTATTTCGGATATCAGGGAGGCCTGTATTGTATGAGTCTGGAAAAGGATGGATCCGGTGAAAGGAAGGAGTTCTGGATTCCGGGACAGGCCCGCTGAGAAGAGCATTTAAACAGGGAGGATATTTATGCCCGGATCAAATTATAAATGGTATAAACTGGATAATGCGGCCACTATTGTGCCGGCTACAGCAAGGGGCTCTGATACCCGGGTTTTCCGGGTCACCTGTGAGCTTAAAGAGGAAGTGGACGGGGAGTTTTTACAGGACGCGTTGAATGAAGCCCTTCTGGAGTTTCCCCATTTCAACGTTGTATTAAGGAAGGGTTTTTTCTGGTATTATCTGGACGGTACGGACATCCGCCCGTTGGTCAGGACAGAGGATCTGCCGGCCTGCAGCCCCCTGTATTTTTCCGGTAGACGAAGTCTGCTTTTCAGGGTGAACTATTATCGGAGACGTATCAACCTGGAAATGTTTCATGCTCTGGCGGACGGTACCGGCGGCTTTATGTTCATGAGGAAGCTGGTCATGATCTACTGCCATAAAAAGTACGGAACAAAGGTGCCGTCCAATGCGGATATCAGTTCTTCGGCAGATGAGAAGAATAAGGATGCCTTTGATCATTTTTACAGCAGAGAAAGAAACAGAAATCAGCTGAAAGATATGATGTCCCACAAGGCATATAAGATCAGGCAGGATAAGGATGACAATATGCAGAACCATCTGGTGGAGGGAACCATTTCCGCCAGGGCCTTTGTGGACCTGGCCCACAGGTTTAATACCACCGCCGGGATCCTGACCACCGCTCTTTATATAGAAGCTGTTGTCAAATCCATGGCCATAAAGGATCACAGGTACCCGGTGGTCATCAGTGTTCCCGTCAATCTGCGGCAGTATTTTCCTTCGGAGACCACAAGGAACTTTTTTGGTGTCATCAATATAGTTTACAAGGCTGAAAATTATAACGGAAGTATTGAGAGTATTCTTCCCACGGTGAAAGAAGCCTTTTCCAGTCAGCTTTCCCAGGAGAATATCAGAAATACCATGAATGGTTACAGTGCATTGCAGCATAATATAGGTATCAAAATGCTGCCCCTCTTCCTTAAAGATCTGGGGATCTTATACTTTACCCACCGGACCAGGAAAGGTACTACTGCCACCCTGTCCAACCTGGGGAAGATCGTCATGCCCGATGAGCTAAAACCTTATATCGATCGTTTTTCCGGGTTTATGTCTACCCAGAATATGCAGGTCTGCGTTTCAACCTATGAAGATAAGATGGTATTTGGCGCCGTATCCGCCTACTCGGAACACCGGGTGCTGCTGGCCTTTTTCAGGAAGCTCGTGGAGCTGGGGCTGGAGGTGGAGATCGGATCAAATGACTATGATGCCCAGGACAGCAAGGAGGAGTGAGCATGCAGTATTGTCCCAAATGTAAAATACATATCCGTGGAAATAAAAAATGCTGTCCCCTGTGTGAAGGCAGTGTGAAGGGAACCCCCGGGGATCCTGCTTTTCCTGCTCTGAAGCAGAGAAAATACAGCGTTCTGCTTTCCTTTAAAATCTGTGCCTTTATCTTTGTGCTGGTGGAAGTGGCCATGATGATCACGGGCTTTCTGACAGGATTTCGCTATCATCTGCCGGGCCTGATCATGACCTGGGCCCCCTTTGTCCTTCTGGATCTGCTGGTGGCACTGTATTACAGGGGAAATATCATCAAGCTGGTTTCTTATCAGGCTTATGTGATCATGGCAGTTTGTGCCTTTATCGACTATGGTGACGGATATCTGGGCTGGAGCCTTCACTGGGTGATTCCAACCACACTGCTCAGCCTTTTGATTGTGACCATTATCATCGGTTACGGGGTAGGGCTCCATATGGTGGATTATATGATCTACCTGCTGGTGGATGTGGTCTTGTCCCTTCTCCAGCTGATCCCGGTTTTCCTGGGCATAAACAAGGTGCCCTACGCGGCGGTGATCAGTGTGGGCGTCATGATCGTGGTGGCGGCTTTTGTGGTATTATTCCGGCCCCGGGAGCTGGGAAATGCCTTTTCAAAATATATGAATGTCTGAGGACGAGGTTATTATGTTTGCTTACCCCTTTACAGAGAAATTTGAACATATGATGGAACAGACCGGAGATTTCCTGGAACGCAGGATCGGAGAGAGGATAGAAGGGTCTGACCTGGAGGCTCCGGTCCTTAACGGGGTTCCGGAGAAGAAGATCTGGTACAAGGTCCCCCTTGAGAAGGGGATCTGCGGTGACGGCAGCGATTACCACGTCTACCTGAAGAAGGGTACCAGGAACAGTCTGTGTATCTTTTTTTCCGGGGGAGGAGTTGCCTGGGATGAATTTACCGCGGCCAGACCTGTCACCGGCGGGAAGGTGGTCACCGGCCAGCCTAATTTTTACTGGAATAATTTAAGACCCTTTACCCAGATCATGAATATCAATGTGGGGATCACCGAAACAGGACATGCCTGGAACCCCTTTGACAACTGGTGTTTTCTGGTGATCACCTATGCCACAGGAGACCTCCATGTAGGTAATCGTGATTATTCTTATGAAGCTTCGGATGGGGAGAAGGATGTCGTGCATTTTCAGGGGCACAGGAATTTTGAGGAAGCCATGAAGCTGGCCCGCAGACATTTCCCGGATCCCAAAAGGCTCCTGATTGCCGGAGATTCCGCCGGCGCCTTTGCCGTTCCGGCCCTGACCCCGGAGATCCTTGAGGAGTATTACCCGGACTGCGAGGATGTCACATGCTTTTCAGACAGCGGGCTTCTTCATTTCGGGGAATGGCAGAAAACCGCCAGGGATATCTGGGGAGCAGAGGAAAGGATCTGGAAGCCCATTCAAAGTGATAACATTATTCTGGACTGGTACCGGTCCCTGGCGGAAAGCTACGGGAACCGCCTGAGATATCTTTATGCCAGCTCCGTACACGATTACCTGCTCAGTACATTTTATAATGCGGTCCATAATATGGATTACAGCACGAACAATGAAGTCCAGCAGGCCTTTGAAACCCAACTGCGGGACCTGGTCAGGGAGCTGAAGGACCTGACTCCTGATTTCGGGATTTTTCTCAACAGATGGAAATATCTGGGACCCGGAAAGGGGGCGGGGGGCACAGTCCACACGGCAGTGAGGAAGCCCTATTTCCACCTGAAGAATGATAATGAGGTGACCATGGCAAGATGGCTCTTTGATGCTGTAAATGACCAGATCTATGATGTGGGGATGGAATATCTTATACCACAGGAGCCCGGGGCGGCGGAATGGAGTTTACAATGAGAAAGATAAAAGAATATAATAGAATTACATGGCTGTTTCATCTGGGTTTTTTATTCCTGCTCTGCCTGTCTCTGCTGGCAGGCTGCGGCGGTTCAAAATCAGACAAGCTTGACCTGCCGGGCAAAGCGGTCCGTTTTAAGACGGGATCTTATCAGAATCCCGATAAGCCTGGGGATAAGTATGAAGCGATTTCCTATAAAGACAGGGTCTATATCCCCTATGGCAGTGCCAATAATGATGAGATGGATGACCGGGTCATAGACCGCTGTATCGGATATATCAGTTCCGGCAGCGGGGAAGATAAGGACCGGAGAGTATATACCCTGGTGGAAGACAGGAAAATGAATTATATTATGATCTATGATGTTAATGAGGATCTTGATCAGGCTGCCTTTTACAGATGTACAGACACCAGGGGCCGTAAGATTGAAACCCCGGGGTATATAGATGCCGTTCATTATGATTATTGGGAATAGAAAAAAGCTCCCTGCCGGACTTGAACCGGCGACCTACGCATTACGAATGCGTCGCTCTACCAGCTGAGCCAAGGAAGCTTATCAGTATTTTTAAACTGACTTTGATATTCTACTATAGTTTTTCTTAAAAATCAATACTTAAGTTGGGCTTTCGGGATATTGTGCCGGCAGGCGGACTGTTTTTTTGGGGCTTTGGGCTAAAGACCGGGTTAATTCTTTGGGTATATGTGAATATTGACAAATAGAATGACCTTGGGTTATACTCTTGTTCGTAAAGCAAATCGTGTACGTATGGTAATTTGTGATTATTGGTTAAAGGAGAGTTATTCAGATGTTTGAAAAAATGAGGGAGATCATCGCGGAGCAGCTGGGAATAGAAGAAGACGAGATCACCCTGGATACTTCTTTTAAAGAGGATCTTGGCGCTGATTCTTTAGACCTGTTTGAGTTGACCATGGCTCTTGAAGATGAGTATGAGATTGAGATTCCTGCTGAAGAACTGGAGAGTATTGAGACCATCAATGATGTAATTGAGTATCTAAGATCCAAAGGAATAGAAGACTGATCAGGATCTGTAAGAACTGGAAAGGAGATTCCTTATGGCTAATGATATTGGAATTGATTTGGGTACTGCCAGTATCCTGGTTTATGTAAAAGGAAAGGGTGTTGTATTAAAGGAGCCCTCTGTGGTCGCCTTTGATGAAGACACCAGAAAGATAAAGGCCATTGGTGAGGAAGCCCGCCTGATGATCGGAAGGACACCGGGCAATATTGTGGCTGTACGTCCCCTGCGCCAGGGTGTGATCAGTAACTATTCTGTTACTGAGAAGATGCTGAAGTATTTTGTTCATAAAGCAGTGGGCAAGAGCCTGTTCGGCCGGAAACCCCGCATTTCCGTCTGTGTGCCCAGCGGTGTCACCGAGGTGGAGAAGAAGGCTGTCGAGGATGCCACATACGCGGCAGGAGCAAGGGATGTTAAGATCATCGAGGAGCCCGTTGCCGCCGCCATCGGAGCAGGCATCGATATCGCAAAGCCCTGTGGCAACATGATTGTTGACATCGGAGGTGGTACATCGGATATTGCAGTTATTTCCCTGGGCGGCACAGTGGTCAGCACATCCATTAAGGTGGCGGGAGATGATTTTGATGAGGCCATTGTCCGTTATATGAGAAAGAAGCACAACCTCCTGATCGGCGACAGGACTGCCGAGGACATTAAGATCCAGGTGGGAAGCGCTTATGCGAGAGCCGAGGAGGCATCCATTGAGGTGAGGGGCCGTAATCTTGTGACAGGCCTGCCCAAATCGGTGACGGTGACTTCTGAAGAGACCAGGGAGGCTTTGAAGGAAGCGACTGCCCAGATCGTTGAAGCGGTTCACAGTGTGCTTGAGCGCACTCCTCCGGAGCTGGCTGCCGACATTTCCGACAGGGGAATCGTCCTGACCGGCGGCGGAAGCATGCTGCAGGGACTGGAACAGCTGATTGAGGAGAAGACCGGTATTACTACGATGACGGCGGACGATCCCATGACTGCCGTGGCCATCGGCACCGGTCAGTATATTGAGTATCTTGGCGCAAGGTAATGTGTTAAATGATGGACAGGCTGGAAGGCTATGTCAGCCATATCAGATATCATAACGACGATAACGGTTATACTGTTCTTGAACTTGAAACGACCCACGGGGATGAGATCCTCGTGGGAACTTTTCATTATATCGCAGAAGGCGAGTATCTGTCGGCACAAGCGGAGTTTAAGGAGCATCCGACCCATGGACCGCAGTATCTGGTTCACTCCTATACGGTAAAGGAACCGGAGGATAAGGCGGCCATGGAGCGTTATCTGGCTTCCGGAGCCATTAAAGGTATCGGTGCGGCCCTGGCAAAGCGGATCATTAAGAAATTTAAAAAAGATACCTTCCGGATCATGGAGGAGGAGCCGGAAAGGCTGGCGGAGATCAAGGGTATTTCTCTGAAAAAAGCCATGGATATCGCTGTTCAGTTCCAGGAAAAACAGGAAATGAGACAGGCTATGATGTTTCTGTCGGAATATGGCATCAGCAGCCAGATGGCTGTGCGGATCTACGAGAAATACGGAGACAGGATGTATGAGATCCTGAGAATGAATCCCTATCAGCTGGCGGAGGACATCCATGGAATCGGATTCAGGATCGCCGATGGAATCGCTGCAAAGGCAGGGATTTCTCCTGATTCGGAGTTCCGGATAGGAGCGGCGGTTCTTTATGTTTTGCAGCAGGCGGCGGGGGCAGGACATGTATATCTTCCAAAGGAGATCCTCTGCCGCAGTACGGCTCAAATGCTGGAACTTCCCGAGGATTTTATAGCAGACCATCTCATGGAGCTGGTACTGGACAAGAAGCTGATCATGAGGACTGCCGGGGAGGAGGTAAGGGTCTACTTAAAAAGCTGGTACTTTACAGAGCTAAATACAGCCTCCATGTTCATGAACCTTTCTATTCATTTTCCCATGGAAAAAAGCCGGCTTCAGCAAAGACTTGCCATTCTGGAAGAAGAGTCCGATATGGAACTGGATCTGATGCAGAAGACCGCGGTGGAGAAGGCCCTCGAGGAAGGTGTCCTGATCATCACCGGGGGGCCGGGTACGGGAAAGACGACCACCATCAACCTGATCATCCGCAGTTTTGAGATGGATGAGATGGACATCGTCCTGGCGGCCCCCACTGGGCGGGCGGCCAAAAGGATGACAGAGGCAACGGGATATGAAGCAAAGACCATCCACCGGCTGCTGGAGCTTGCCGGAGGAGTGGAGGAAAACGAACAGTATCATTTTGAAAAGAATGAAGAGAATCCCATAGAGGCAGATGTGATTATTCTGGATGAGATGTCCATGGTGGATATTTCATTGATGTGCGCATTACTGAAGGCTGTTCTTCCCGGAACGAGGCTGATCCTTGTGGGGGATTCCAACCAGCTGCCCAGCGTGGGACCCGGGAATGTCTTAAAGGATCTGATTGAATCGGAGGTATTCCCGGTGGTGAGGCTTACCCGGATCTACCGGCAGGAGGAAAGCAGCCGGATCGTACAAAATGCCCATAAGATCAACCGGGGGGAGCAGATTGTTTTGGATAACAGGAATCCTGATTTCTTCTTTTTTCAGAAGAATGATATCCGGTCCATCATGGGAGGCGTTATTTATCTTGTAAAGGACAGGCTGCCCCAGTATATTAAGGCAAATCCCTTTGACATACAGGTGCTGACGCCCATGAGGAAGGGAGAACTTGGCGTGGATCATCTGAACCAGGTGCTCCAGTATTACCTGAACCCCTCCGGTCCTTCCAGGGAGGAGAGGGAGGTACATAATGGCATCTTCCGCGAGGGAGATAAAGTGATGCAGATAAAGAATAATTATAAAACAGCCTGGAAGATCACCGGGCCCAATGGTGCCGTGATCGAGGAAGGACTGGGTGTTTTTAATGGGGACCTGGGCATCATCCGCCAGATCAACCGGTTCTCAGAACGGGTAACTGTAATCTTTGACGAAAACCGCCAGGTGGAATACCCCTTTTCCGCACTGGATGAACTGGAACTGGCCTATGCCATCACCATACATAAATCCCAGGGCAGTGAATACCCTGCCGTAGTCCTGCCTTTGCTTTCCGGACCCGACATCTTATGCAACCGTAATCTTTTGTACACTGCCGTTACCCGGGCGAAAAAGTGCGTCGCCATCGTTGGCAGGCAGTTCATGGTGGAGAAGATGATCAGCAATGTCCGGGAGCAGAAAAGGTACACCGGGCTGGTGGAATGTCTTGCGGAGTATAGTGGTGAATGATATGGCGGGCCGGTTTTCCTTGCCGGACAAAACCGACTTATCAGTCTCTGGAAACTCCGGCGCATACCGTGCATACATAAATCCGTCTGAAGCCCGCTTTAAGGAGTACTCTGGAACAGGTTTCCATGGTTGCGCCGGTGGTGTAGATATCGTCGATCAGCAGGACGTCAGGGCAGGTCGTTGGAAGATACCGATAGTCAGGGTTCATGGAAAAGGCATCCTTCAGATTGTTAAGCCTGGCCTGAGGCGAAAGATTTTTCTGGGGGGCCGTGTCGGTATTTCGGAAAAGCAGGTCACTGCAGTAAGGAATCTTAGTCAGGGCCGAGAGGTCTCTGGCTAAAAGAGCCGCCTGGTTGTATCCTCGTCTTTTAAGTTTTTTTCTGTGGACCGGGATGGGGATGATCAGTCCCGGTTTCCAGGTAAGAAGCCGGTCATGATAACGTTGACATATCTCTCCTGCAAAATATCCGGAGAGGATCCTGCGGTTGTGGTACTTGAAGTTCGTCATGATGGGACGGGTTTGTTCATTATATAATAGTAGAGATATTCCCCGGGAAAATGATTTGGGGAACTGCCGGCAGTCATAACAGAGTTCCTGTTCGGGGGAACCAACTGGTTTCCCGCACTGAAAACAGGCCGGCTCCTTTATCCAGGGAAGTGACCGGCGGCATTTGTCACAAATAAGGACGCCCCCGGGAAGGAGCTTTCCGCAGGCGGGACAATGCCTGGGAAAGAGCAGAGGAAGAAGGCTTTCCCGGAGGCGAAAGGAATAATGTATATATTTTTCTGAGTGGAGGAAGGCTTTTAGCGACTTCTTCCATTTTCTCTTTTGTGTCCGGATGAAGGAAAGGACACGGATCATAGGTCAGGCCTTTCCGGTGCTGCCGAAGCCGCCCCGGTCAGCATGGACAAGCCGGTCGGTTTCTTCGAATTTTAAAGCGGGCTGGTGCTCCATGATGCGGAACTGGCAGATACGGTCATTTACATGGATATCCGTATCCCGGACCGCCAGGACAGGCATATGCCACTGGTCATTATCTCCGCAGTAGCTCTCATCCACAACACCCATATGATTGGTCTGGATGATCCCGAAATTCTTATAAGTGGAGCTGCGGGGCACGATATGGGCCTCATAGCCTTCGGGAAGCTGCATGGCGACTCCCAGAGGTATCAGGGCAAACTCGCCTTTGCTCAGGTGGATATCCACGGAGGACCGCAGGTCGATCCAGTCAGAGATTCCGTTAATATAAGTAAGCTTTTCTATTTTATCTGAGAAATATTTAATTTGGATTGTTTTCATGGTTAACTCCCTTGATTATTTGGATGCGGGTTTGTGACCATTTGAGTATATCCAGAAACTGGAAAAAAGTCAAGAGAGGAGACAGAGAACTGTCCCCTGTCTCCTCACTGTCTCCTCTCTCTCCATTTTAAAGAAAATGATTGACGAACCCTGTCCGGGTGTGATATAGTAGTCTGGCGATGGAATAGGTCTTTTTTTTATGCTCAAAAACAGGTCTGCCGGAAAGAATTGACGAAAATCGTCCCGGTTACCTGGCGGGAAGCCCTGAGCCTTTCCCGGTGATTGACAGTATAAAGGAAGGCCGGATTTATAACGTTTTTTGCAATTGGAGGTGGAAGTTGTGCGCGTGAGAATCACATTGGCATGTACAGAGTGCAAGCAGCGTAACTACAATACTACGAAGGAGAAGAAGAACCATCCGGAACGTCTTGAGACCCGTAAGTATTGCAGGTTCTGCAGAAAGCATACTGTTCATAAAGAAACAAAATAGTCGGACCGGTATGTAAGGAGTGTTATTATGAGCGACGGAACAAAGAAAACCGGCTTAAAGAGCTGGTGGAGAGGTCTTCAGTCCGAGTTCAGAAAGATCAGCTGGCCTGACAAAGATACACTGACCCGTGAGACAACTACGGTGACGGTGGTGGCTATTGTTCTGGGTGTGATTATCGCAACCCTGGATATGATCCTTCAGTACGGGATCAATTTCCTGATATAGCATCGAGAAAAGGAGAGTATATGTCAGATTTACACTGGTATGTAGTCCATACTTACTCAGGCTACGAGAACAAGGTTAAAGCGAACATTGAGAAGACCATTGAGAACAGGAAGCTCCAGGATCAGATTTTTGAAGTCCGTGTTCCTCTCCAGGATGTTGTGGAGATGAAGAACGGGGTCAGGAAGAATGTTCAGAAAAAGATGTTTCCGGGCTATGTCCTTGTGAATATGATCATGAATGATGACACATGGTATGTGATCCGCAACACAAGAGGTGTAACAGGATTTGTCGGACCGGGTTCTGAGCCCATTCCCCTGACAGAGATCGAGATGCGTAATCTGGGCATATCCGGACCGGAAGAGCAGGAGAAGCTGATCGAGGTTGATTTCGGCGTCGGAGACCTCATTGAAGTAGTTTCCGGAGCCTGGGAAGGCAGAGTAAGCACTGTCAAGGAGATCAACATGAGCAAACAGACTGTCACCATTGAGGTGGAGATGTTTGGCAGGGAGACTTCTGTAGAGATTGAATTTTTAGATGTAAGAAAAGCATAAGATGCCGGTGGGAGGGACATCCCGTAATTACCACAATAGGAGGTTAACTATCATGGCAAAGAAAGTAACAGGTTATATTAAATTACAGATTCCGGCAGGCAAGGCAACACCTGCACCGCCTGTAGGTCCTGCATTAGGACAGCACGGAGTGAATATTGTCCAGTTTACAAAAGAATTCAACGCCAGAACCGCAAAGGACGGCGATATGATCATTCCTGTAGTGATCACTGTATACCAGGACAGAACATTCAGTTTTATTACTAAAACACCTCCGGCAGCAGTATTACTGAAGAAGTACTGCAATATCAAGTCCGGATCAGGTGAACCTAACAGAGTTAAGGTTGCATCCATCTCAAAAGACAAGATCAAAGAGATAGCCGAGATCAAGATGCCTGATCTGAACGCCGCAAGTCTTGAGGCAGCAATGAGCATGATCGCGGGTACAGCCCGGAGCATGGGTATTACTGTAGAAGACTGATTGCGCTTAAAGAATTGATAAGAGAAATGAAGTGGGAGGGTTGCTCCCGATAATACCACAGGAGGTTATTTATAATGAAAAGAGGTAAAAGATATCAGGAAGCTGCAAAGCTTAGAGATAAAACAACTTTATATGATGCACCGGAAGCCATTGCCATCGTAAAACAGGTTGCCAGTGCAAAGTTTGACGAGACAATCGAAGTACATCTGAAGATGGGTCTTGACGGACGCCACGCAGATCAGCAGATCCGTGGTGCTGTAGTATTACCTCATGGAACAGGTAAAAAGGTTCGCGTACTTGCCTTTGCAAAGGGTGAGAAGGCAGATGAAGCTGCAGCAGCAGGCGCTGAGTTCGTAGGAGCTGAGGAACTGGTACCGAAGATCCAGAAAGAAGGCTGGCTGGATTTTGATAAGGTAGTTGCTACTCCTAACATGATGAGCGTTGTCGGACGTCTCGGTCGTATCCTCGGACCGAAGGGCTTAATGCCTAACCCAAAGGCCGGTACGGTAACCATGGACATCGGAAAGGCTGTCCAGGAGTTAAAGGCCGGTAAGATCGAGTACAGATTGGACAAGACAAACATCGTTCACGTGCCCATCGGAAAAGCTTCTTTTACAGAGGAGCAGTTAATTGAGAACTTCCAGACATTAATAGATGCGATTATTAAGGCTAAACCGGCAGCCGCCAAGGGACAGTATATCAGAAGTGCCACTGTTGCCTCCACCATGGGCCCCGGAATCAAGCTTAATACCGCAAAATTATAATCATTTTCGGACACTGTCCCGCTCTGTGCAGGCAGTTGACAATGAATGGAAATCGCCTTTGCGATTGAAAAGAGAACTATCGGCAGGTCGGTTTAACTAACCGGCCTGCTATTGTTTTAAAGAAGGAGACAGAGAACCGTCCCCTGTCTCCTAGCCAAAGGAGGATATGATGAAAAAAGTATTATGGAGTTTCCTGATTATGGTGCTGGCCCTTGGCCTGTTCTCTGCGGGCGGCAGGGCTGCCGTGACCGGGGACGCAACGGATAGTCAAGGTACAAAAGTACAGGAAAAGACTGCCGGTCAGACAAAAACGAATGATAATAACAACAGTGACAATAATAAAACAACGGAAAAAAAAGAGACTAATTTAAAGAAACAGAAAACAGTTTTTGTTGCCGCGGGACATCAGAGACGCGGTATCTCTGCCCATGAAAGATACGCTCCTAAAGGATCAGGGACCAAAGCCAAGCTGACATCGGGGACTGCCGGTGTGAGAACTCACATTCCCGAATATAAGACAAATCTGGCCATTGCCAAAGCACTGCAGAAGGAGCTGGAGAAACGGGGGTATAAGGTGATCATGCTCAGGACCACCAACAACTGTCCCCTGTCCAATCAGCAGAGGACAAAGAAAGCCAATAAGAGCGGTGCCGATATCCATATCTGTATCCACTGTGATTCCGCCGGATCCGGTTCTTCCGGCCCGCATACCTGTGTTCCCGCCAGTTCAAAGTATGTTGGAAAGAAGATTTATAATAAGTCCTGCAAGCTGGCCAATCTGGTACTTTCCTCCACGGCCAAGGCAGTCGGGAAGAAGAGCCGCGGCGCCATAAGATCCAACTATTATACAACCATCAACTGGGCAAAGATCCCCACCTTTATTCTGGAATGCGGCTATCTCAGCAATCCCCGGGAGGATAAGCAGCTGAATTCAAAAAGCTATCAGAAGAAGCTGGCAAAGGGAATTGCCAATGGTGTGGACAAATATTTCAATATAAAAGGAAATTAAAAAATGTATTGACATTTCCGGCAGGCGATGCTATTATATCCCGGTATGAACGCCGAAGACAGCAGGTGCTGCGGCAAAAGACCGCGGCATAATGCAATAAGCGCCTGCCGAGGATGTGATATTCTGAGCGATATTCTACGATATTTTTTTCGCAGTAGAGTCTTTTCTTTGAATATTTCCGCCCTGTGTTTTTGGCACAGGGCGTTTTTTTGGCGGTACACACAAATAATACAGGAGGTGCACCTTAAGATGGCTAATGTCGAATTAAAACAACCTATTGTTGACGAGATTAAGGCTCAGCTTGATGGCGCTTTGTCACTTGTTGTTGTTGATTATCGCGGGATCTCTGTGGCTGATGTCACAGAACTTCGTAAGCAGTGCCGTGAGGCCGGTGTGATTTATAAGGTTTATAAGAACACCATGGTAAAACGTGCTGTAGAAGGAACCGAGTTCGAAGGCGTGATCAAAGATCTGGAAGGAACCAACGCTTTCGCTATTTCCAAGGATGACGCAACACTGGCAGCAAGAACCGTTGCTAATTTCATCAAGAAGGCTAAAGTCTGCAAGTTAAAGAGTGGTGTTGTTGAAGGAACATATTATGATGAAGCCGGCATCCAGACGATCGCTACGATCCCAGGAAGAGAAGAGCTTCTTGCCAAGTTCCTCGGAAGCATCCAGTCTCCGATCGCCAATTTTGCCCGCGTGATCAAGCAGATCGCCGAGAAGGATGGGGAGCCGGAAGCAGCCGCAGAATAATCAGGGATTTAACACGATTTATCCGGGATCTGAAGAGATCCGACAGGAGAAGCGCCTGAATTATCAGGCAGATCTGACAGGAGATCCGACAGGGTTTCCCGCAAAATGTATTAATCATAATAATTATGGAGGAAATGAAAATGACTACTCAGGAAATTATTGAAGTTATCAAAGGGTTATCCGTATTAGAGTTAAATGAATTAGTAAAAGCCTGTGAAGAAGAGTTTGGTGTTTCCGCAGCAGCAGGTGTTGTTGTAGCAGCAGCCGGCCCGGCAGAAGAAGTTGAAGAAAAGACAGAGTTCGACGTAGAGCTTACAGAAGTTGGCGGACAGAAGGTTAAGGTTATCAAGGTCGTTCGTGAGATCACCGGTCTTGGACTTAAGGAAGCGAAAGCTGTTGTTGACGGAGCTCCCAAGGTTGTTAAGGAAGCAGTTTCCAAGGAAGAAGCAGAAGCTCTCAAGAAGCAGTTTGAGGATGTCGGAGCCAAGGTTACAATCAAATAATCTCACTCCAGAGGTTTGTTACGAATACCACAGCCCGGAAAAGCACCTGTGCTTTCCGGGCTTTTTCTGCCCTTTTTTATATAAGTTCAGCCCGTTGGCTCCATCGGTTTCGATTGAGTTAACCGAATTTGACTGTGGTTTTTAAAAATAAATGATTGACATGCTTTTCTGCTTGTGTTATTATAGTAAACTGATTCATAATGGGTGGTTATGCCCATGGGTAACTTAAGTGACCTAACAACGATTATTCAAGGGGTGATGCATCGATGGAAAAGAACAGAATGCGTCCTGTACAGATTCCGGGAAGCAAGAATATCAGAATGAGTTACGCCAGACAGAAGGATGTCCTCGATATGCCGAATCTTATTGAAGTCCAGAAGAATTCCTACCAGTGGTTTGTGAATGAGGGACTGAAGGAAGTATTTGAGGATATTTCTCCTATTACGGATTACAGTGGCCAGCTCAGCCTGGAATTTGTAGACTATTATCAGGAAAAGGCTAAATATTCGATAGAGAAGTGTAAGGAAAGAGACGCAACATATGCTGTTCCGCTGAAGGTGGTCGTGCGGCTTCATAATAAGGAGACCAACGACTACAAGCAGACAGATATTTTCATGGGTGACCTCCCTTTAATGACTGAAACCGGAACTTTTGTGATCAATGGGGCAGAACGTGTCATTGTCAGCCAGCTGGTCCGCTCTCCCGGCATTTATTATGGTATCAGCCATGATAAAACGGGAAAGAGGCTTTTTTCGTGTACCGTAATTCCCAACCGGGGTGCCTGGCTTGAATATGAAACCGATTCCAACGATGTCTTTTATGTCCGGGTCGACCGTACCAGAAAGGTCCCCATCACTGTCCTGATCCGGTCCCTGGGAGTGGGAACCAATGCCGAGATCAAGGAGCTTTTCGGTGAAGAACCTAAGATCCTTAAGACTCTGGAGAAGGATACTGCCACCAATTACCAGGAAGGTTTAAAGAAGCTTTACGAGAAGATCCGTCCCGGAGAACCTCTGTCTGTGGACAGCGCCGAGAGCCTGATCAACGGCATGTTCTTTGATGCAAGGCGTTATGACCTTGCCAAGGTGGGCCGGTATAAATTTAACAAGAAGCTGATGTTCCGCAACCGGGTTGCCGGTCATAAGCTGGCAGAGGAGGTTGTAGATCCCTCCACCGGGGAGATCCTGTTTGAAGCGGGTACCAGACTGACCAAAGAGCAGGCTGACGAGATTCAGAACGCTGCTGTTCCCTATGTCCTGATGGATGTGGAGGGCCGTGGAGTCAAGGTCCTTTCCAATATGATGGTGGACCTCAGGAATTTTGTGGATGTGGATCCCAAGGAAGTCGGCATTACGGAATTAGTATATTATCCATCCCTTGAAGCGATTTTAGAACAATATGATGATATTGAAGATATAAAGAAAGAGATCCGGCGCAGTGTCCATGATCTGATTCCCAAGCACATTACCAGAGAGGATATCCTTGCTTCCATTAATTATAATATCCATCTGGAATACGGCCTGGGCAATGATGACGATATCGACCACCTCGGCAACCGGAGGATCCGTGCTGTGGGTGAACTTCTGCAGAACCAGTACCGGATCGGTCTTTCCCGTATGGAAAGAGTAGTCAGGGAGCGTATGACCACACAGGATCTGGAGAACATTTCTCCCCAGACCCTGATCAATATCAAGCCGATTACTGCCGCGGTAAAGGAGTTCTTCGGAAGCTCCCAGCTGTCCCAGTTTATGGACCAGCATAATCCTCTGTCGGAGCTTACCCATAAGAGGCGTCTTTCCGCCCTCGGACCGGGTGGTCTGTCCAGAGATCGGGCAGGATTTGAGGTTCGCGACGTACATTATTCTCACTATGGAAGAATGTGTCCCATTGAGACCCCTGAAGGTCCCAACATCGGACTGATCAACTCCCTGGCCACCTATGCCCGTATTAATGAGTACGGTTTTGTGGAGGCCCCCTATCGTAAAGTCGATAAAACAGACAAGAATAACCCCGTGGTAACGGATGAGGTTATTTATCTTACAGCAGATGAAGAAGATAACTATACAGTAGCCCAGGCCAATGAGCCTGTAGATAAGGAAGGACATTTCATTCATAATAACGTTTCCGGACGTTACAGAGATGAGACTTCCGAGTTCCCCAAGTCCAGGATCGACCTGATGGATGTTTCTCCCAAGATGGTATTCTCGGTGGCCACATCCATGATCCCCTTCCTGGAGAACGATGATGCCAACCGTGCCCTGATGGGATCCAACATGCAGCGTCAGGCTGTACCTCTGCTTAAGACAGAGGTTCCCGTAGTAGGAACAGGGATGGAAGCGAAGGCTGCCAGAGATTCCGGTGTCTGCATTATCGCTCACCATGCGGGAACTGTGGAATATTCCACCAGCAAGGAGATCATTGTAAAGAGAGATGATGGTATCAGGGATACCTATCATGTGATCAAGTTCTCCCGAAGCAATCAGGGCAACTGCATGAACCAGAGGCCCATCGTCAATAAGGGCGACCGGGTGGAGGAAGGAGATATCCTGGCCGACGGCGCTTCCACCTGCGGCGGCGAGATGGCCCTTGGCAAGAACCCCCTGATCGGATTCATGACCTGGGAGGGCTATAACTATGAGGACGCGGTCCTCTTAAGTGAGAAGCTGGTGCAGAAGGATGTGTATACCTCTGTCCATATTGAAGAATACGAAGCAGAAGCCAGGGATACCAAGCTGGGTCAGGAAGAGATCACCAGAGATCTTGCGGGCCTCAGTGAAGATGTATTAAAAGACCTGGATGAAAATGGTATTATCCGTATCGGCGCGGAAGTTCATGCCGGAGATATCCTGGTGGGAAAAGTGACTCCCAAGGGAGAGACCGAGCTGACAGCGGAGGAGAGACTTCTGCGGGCCATTTTCGGTGAGAAAGCCAGAGAAGTACGTGACACATCCCTGCGTGTGCCCCACGGCGCATACGGCGTTGTCATGGATACCAAGGTGTTTACAAGAGAAAACGGAGACGAACTGCCTCCGACAGTGAATAAATCCGTCCGTGTTTACATTGCCCAGAAGCGTAAGATCTCCGTGGGTGATAAGATGGCCGGACGTCATGGTAATAAGGGTGTTGTTTCCCGCGTTCTTCCTGTGGAGGATATGCCTTTCCTTCCTAACGGACGTCCGCTGGATATCGTGCTGAACCCTCTGGGTGTACCTTCCCGTATGAATATCGGGCAGGTGCTGGAGCTGCATCTTTCCCTGGCGGCAAAGGTGCTGGGCTTCAATATTGCGACCCCTGTATTTAACGGTGCCAATGAGCACGACATCATGGATACCCTGGAGATGGCCAACGACTATGCCAACAAGTCATGGGAAGAGTTTGAGGCCAGCTGGGGAGATAAAGTAAATGACGAGATCATGCAGTTCCTCTGGGATAACCGCGACCACAGAGAAGAGTGGAAGGGTGTGCCCATTGACAGGACTGGAAAGGTCCGTCTTCGCGACGGCCGTACCGGAGAAGAGTTTGATTCACCGGTGGCCATCGGATTTATGCATTACCTGAAGCTGCATCATCTGGTCGATGATAAGATCCACGCCCGTTCCACCGGACCTTATGGTATGGTTACCCAGCAGCCTCTGGGCGGCAAAGCCCAGTTTGGCGGACAGCGTTTCGGTGAGATGGAGGTATGGGCCCTGGAGGCCTATGGCGCTTCCTATACTCTGCAGGAGATCCTGACGGTGAAATCCGACGATGTTGTAGGGCGTGTAAAGACCTATGAGGCCATTATTAAAGGCGAGAACATTCCGGAGCCCGGAATTCCCGAGTCCTTTAAAGTACTTTTAAAAGAGTTCCAGTCACTGGCCCTTGATGTCAGGGTTCTCAAGGAGGACATGACAGAGGTGGAGATCCAGGAAGGCGGCGAGGTCATCAATCGTTCTCTTACTTCTATTATTGAGTCCAGCCCGGGAGATAACCGTGTGGACCAGGAAGAGGATTTTGGTGAGTATGGTTATCAGGATCGTTCTCTGGAAGAAGAAACCGGTGAGCAGGATACCCTGGATGCCGGACTGGCAGATTCTATGATGATGGATTCTGATGATGAGTACTAAGAGTTATGGAAGGAGTAATATATGTCTGAAATGAATAATCAAACAGTCGAACAGCCTATGAACTTTGACGCCATCAAGATCGGACTTGCTTCTTCGGAAATGATTCGTAAGTGGTCCCGCGGTGAGGTGAAAAAACCGGAGACCATTAATTATCGTACTCTGAAGCCGGAAAAAGACGGTCTTTTCTGCGAAAAGATCTTCGGGCCCAGCAAAGACTGGGAGTGCCATTGCGGCAAGTATAAAAAAGTACGCTATAAAGGCGTTATCTGTGATAAATGTGGTGTTGAAGTGACAAAGGCCAGTGTGCGCCGCGAGCGTATGGGACATATAGAGCTGGCGGCTCCCGTTTCCCATATCTGGTACTTTAAGGGGATTCCCAGCCGGATGGGCCTGGCCCTGGATATGTCACCCAAGGCACTGGAAAAAGTACTGTATTTTGCTTCCTATGTTGTGCTGGATCCCGGCAACACCAATCTTCATGAGAAGGATATCCTTTCCGATGCGGAATACCGCCGGGTTTGCGAAGAGTTCCGGAATGCCGATGAAGGCCTGGGCACCTTCAAAGTCGGCATGGGCGCTGAGGCAGTAAAGGCACTGCTGGAAAAGATCGATCTTGAGGCCGAGTCCCAGGAACTCAAAAAGAGCCTGAAGAACGCCAGCGGCCAGAAAAAGGCAAGAAATATCAAACGGCTTGAAGTGATCGAGGCTTTTCGTCTTTCCGGCAACCGTCCGGAATGGATGGTACTCGACGTTGTGCCGGTAATCCCTCCGGACATCAGGCCCATGGTACAGCTGGACGGAGGACGTTTCGCCACCTCCGACCTCAATGATTTATACAGAAGGATCATCAACCGCAACAACCGTCTGAAAAGACTCCTTGAACTGGGAGCGCCGGATATCATTATCCGCAACGAGAAACGTATGCTCCAGGAGGCGGTGGATGCCCTGATCGATAACGGAAGAAGGGGAAGGGCAGTAACCGGCCCCGGCAACCGGGCGCTGAAATCCCTGTCAGATATGCTCAAGGGTAAACAGGGACGATTCCGTCAGAACCTTCTCGGCAAACGTGTGGACTATTCCGGACGTTCCGTTATCGTAGTAGGACCCGAGTTAAAGATATACCAGTGCGGACTTCCCAAGGAAATGGCCATCGAGCTTTTCAAGCCCTTTGTCATGAAGGAGCTGGAAGCAAAGGGTCTGGCCCATAACATCAAGTCTGCCAAGAAAATGGTTGAAAAGCTGCAGCCGGTGGTATGGGATGTGCTGGAGGATGTCATCAAGGAACATCCGGTTATGCTTAACCGGGCTCCCACCCTCCACCGTCTGGGTATCCAGGCCTTTGAGCCTGTGCTGGTTGGAGGAAGGGCCATCAAGCTCCATCCTCTGGTATGTACCGCCTTCAATGCGGACTTTGACGGTGACCAGATGGCTGTCCATCTGCCCCTGTCCGTGGAGGCCCAGGCAGAGTGCCGTTTCCTTCTGCTCTCACCCAACAACCTGCTCAAGCCTTCTGACGGAGCGCCGGTGGCAGTGCCTTCCCAGGATATGGTCCTCGGTGTCTATTACCTGACCATGGAGAAGGATGGCGAGAAGGGTGAAGGCAAATGCTTCAAATCAGAGAATGAAGCCTACCTGGCCTATGAGAATAAAGTAATCACTCTCCATTCCAAGATTAAGGTCAGGAGAAAGAGAACCAGACCGGATGGTACAGTAGCAAGCGGTATGATCGACTGTACTCTGGGCCGGATCCTCTTTAACGAGATCATTCCCCAGGACCTGGGCTTTGTGGACCGTTCCAACCCAGAGGAAGAATTAAAGCTGGAGATCGATTTCCAGTGTGGTAAGAAACAGCTTAAGAAGATCCTTGACAGGTGCATCAGCGTCCGGGGCACTACCCAGACAGCGGAGGTGCTGGACGACGTCAAGGCCCTTGGATATAAATACTCCACCATCGGGGCATTAAGTGTATCAATTTCCGATATGACAGTGCCGCCGGAGAAACCGCAGATCCTGGCAGAGGCCCAGAAGCAGGTGGAGTATGTAACAAAACAGTACCGCCGCGGTTTCCAGACCGACGAAGAGCGTTACAAGGCTGTGGTACAGACCTGGTTTGATGCCGATAATAAGCTGACCGAGAAACTGATCAGCGGACTGGATAAATATAATAACATTTTCATGATGGCCGATTCCGGAGCCCGTGGTTCCAACCAGCAGATCAAACAGTTGGCGGGTATGCGCGGACTGATGGCTGATACATCAGGACGTACCATCGAGCTGCCCATCAAGTCCAACTTCCGTGAAGGACTTGACGTACTGGAGTACTTTATTTCAGCCCACGGCGCCAGAAAGGGACTGTCCGACACAGCCCTGCGTACCGCCGATTCAGGATACCTGACCAGACGTCTTGTCGACGTTTCCCAGGAGCTGATCATCCGGGAAAATGACTGCTGTAGTCCTGATGAGGAGATTCCGGGTATGTATGTAGAAGCCCTCATGGACGGCCGGGAGACCATCGAGTCACTGGAGGAGCGTATCACCGGCCGCGTGGCAGCCGATGACCTGTATGATAAAGAAGGCAGCCTGATTGTTTCCGCCAACTGTATGATCACACCAAAGCGTGCTGCCCAGGTTGTGGGGGCAGACCATAAAAGGATCAGGATTCGTACCATGCTGACCTGTAAGTGTCAGAATGGCGCATGCTCCAAATGTTACGGAGCCAACCTGGCCACCGGTCAGGCCGTGCAGGTGGGTGAGGCTGTGGGTATTATTGCCGCCCAGTCCATCGGTGAGCCCGGTACACAGCTTACCATGCGTACCTTCCATGCCGGCGGAGTTGCCGGTGATGATATCACCCAGGGTCTTCCCCGTGTAGAGGAGCTTTTCGAAGCCCGTAAGCCCAAGGGACTCGCTATCATCACAGAGATTGCGGGACGCGCTGATGTTAAGGAAACGAAAGAAAAGCGTGAGATTACCGTGACTAATAACGAAACCGGAGAGGCTAAGAATTATGTGATCCCCTATGGAGCCAGAATCAAGGTAATGGATGGGGCGATCCTTGAAGCCGGTGATGAACTGACGGAAGGTTCCGTGAATCCCCATGACATTCTGGCTATCAAAGGCGTTCGCGCCGTTCAGGATTACATGATGCGGGAGGTTCAGAGGGTTTACCGCCTCCAGGGTGTTGATATCAATGACAAGCACATTGAGATCATCGTCCGCCAGATGCTTAAGAAGATGCGGATTGACGAGCCCGGAGACAGTGATTATCTGCCCGGAGCCCTGATCGACAACCTGGATCTTGAAACTATGAACAAGAAGCTTGCCGCTGAAGGAAAAGAGCTGGCCACCGCCGAGCAGACTCTGCTGGGTATTACCAAGGCATCTCTGGCCACCAACTCCTTCCTGTCCGCCGCCTCCTTCCAGGAGACCACCAAGGTCCTTACCGATGCGGCCATCAAAGGCAAGATAGATCCACTGATCGGACTGAAAGAGAATGTTCTTTTAGGAAAGCTGATCCCTGCGGGAACCGGACTGAAGAAATATCGCAACCTTCATTTGGACACCGAGATTCCGGAAGTGACAGAAACAGAGCCTGTGGATGAATATGATTATGAAGCAGGATACGCTGATGACGAACAGGAGACAGTGGTGACCGAAGAGGCCGCAGTACCGGTTGAGTAAACAGTACAAATATAAATGACCATTAATATGGTATATCAGGAACGGTGTCGCAGTAGTGCGGCGCCGTTTCCTGTTCCAGGATTTTTTTCTTGACAAAGAAATGAAAAACATATATAATCACTTATTGTCTGTGGGTGTATAACTATGCCCATGGTAGGATATAATCAGTATGATTGATCCTGATCGCAACTCGAAGACACTATAAGCAACCACAACAGAAAATATGCATGGAGGTGAATTTCTACAATGCCGACTTTCAATCAGTTAGTAAGAAAAGGAAGACAGTCTGTAGCAAAGAAATCAACAGCACCTGCTCTTCAGAAAGGATTTAACTCCTTAAGAAAGAGATCCACAGATGCCAGCTCACCACAGAAGCGTGGTGTATGTACCGCCGTTAAGACAGCTACTCCGAAGAAGCCGAATTCCGCTCTTCGTAAGATCGCCAGAGTTCGTCTTTCCAACGGTATCGAAGTAACAAGTTATATCCCCGGTGAGGGACATAACCTTCAGGAACATAGTGTTGTCCTGATCCGTGGCGGAAGGGTAAAGGACCTGCCAGGTACAAGATATCATATCGTCAGAGGTACACTGGATACAGCCGGTGTTGCCAACAGACGTCAGGCCCGCTCCAAGTATGGCGCAAAGAGACCGAAAAAATAATAAATAGATAAGATGCCGGAATAGCAATATTTTCTCTGTTGGTTGCAGGTTAAATATAGATTCGCAGTCCGAGCATGAACAAGGGAAATGATATTTTCCGTGAGTACCGATGATTTAATTTCCGGCTTTTGCCGGGAGAATCGTAATTAAGGAGGGAAGAACCGTGCCACGTAAAGGACATATCGCAAAAAGGGATGTTTTACCAGATCCTATTTATAATAACAAAGTGGTAACAAAGCTTATCAATAACATTATGTTAGATGGTAAGAAGGGTGTTGCGCAGAAGATCGTTTATGCCGCATTTGAGCGTGTTGCCAATGACACAGGCAAGGATGCTCTGGAAGTTTTCACAGATGCCATGAACAACATTATGCCTGCCCTGGAAGTAAAATCAAGACGTATCGGTGGTGCTACCTATCAGGTGCCGATCGATGTAAGACCCGAGAGGCGTCAGACACTGGCTCTCCGCTGGCTGACCTTCTTCTCCCGTAAGCGTGGAGAGAGGACCATGGAAGAGCGTCTCGCAAAAGAGATCATGGATGCTGCCAATAACACCGGCTCATCCGTAAAGAGAAAAGAAGACATGCACAAGATGGCAGAGGCAAACAAGGCGTTTGCTCACTACAGATTCTGATCTTTGTGTGTGGATTTATAGCTGATTTTAGGAGGAAAAACCTTGGCTGGAAGAGAATATCCACTTGAGAGAACCAGGAATATCGGTATTATGGCTCACATTGATGCCGGAAAGACAACATTGACAGAGCGTATCTTGTATTATACTGGTGTAAACTACAAGCTTGGTGAAACTCACGAAGGTTCTGCTACCATGGACTGGATGGAACAGGAGCAGGAAAGAGGTATCACAATTACTTCCGCAGCTACAACCTGTCACTGGACTTTGGAGGAAAACTGCGCTCCAAAGCCCGGTGCTTTAGAGCATCGTATCAATATCATTGATACTCCAGGACACGTTGACTTTACTGTAGAAGTAGAAAGATCCCTTCGTGTATTGGACAGCGCGGTAGGTGTTTTCTGTGCAAAGGGCGGTGTTGAGCCCCAGTCTGAAAATGTATGGCGTCAGGCTGACACCTATAATGTACCCCGTATGGCATTCATCAATAAGATGGATATCATGGGCGCGGATTTCTATGGCGCTGTAGAACAGATTAAGACAAGATTAGGAAAGAATGCAATTCCCATTCAGCTGCCCATCGGTAAAGAAGATGACTTTAAGGGAATCATCGATCTGATGGAGATGAAGGCCTATATATATAATGATGAAAAGGGCCAGGATATCTCTGTGGTGGACATTCCCGAGGATATGGCAGAGGATGCGGAGCTGTATCATACAGAAATGGTAGAGAAGATCTGCGAAGCGGATGATGACCTGATGATGGCCTACCTTGAAGGGGAGGAACCCGGTGTGGATGAGCTGAAGGCAGTCCTGCGCCGCGGTACCTGTGATTGCACCATGGTTCCCGTCTGCTGCGGTACAGCTTACAGAAATAAGGGTGTTCAGAAGCTTCTCGATGCCATTATCGAGTATCTGCCGGCTCCGACAGATGTTGAGGACATCAAGGGTACGGATCTTGACGGCAATGAGATTACCGTTAAATCCTCGGATGACGAGCCCTTCGCTGCCCTCGCCTTTAAGATCATGACAGATCCTTTCGTAGGAAAGCTGGCATTCTTCCGTGTTTATTCCGGAACCATGAATTCCGGTTCCTACATTTTAAATGCTACAAAAGATAAAAAAGAACGTGTGGGACGTATCCTTCAGATGCATGCCAATAAGCGTTCAGAGCTGGATAAGGTGTACGCCGGAGATATCGCCGCCGCAGTTGGCTTTAAGTTTACCGCCACAGGCGATACCATCTGTGATGAAAGCCATCCGGTGATCCTTGAGTCCATGGAATTCCCGGAGCCGGTTATTGAGCTGGCCATTGAGCCCAAAACCAAAGCCGGTCAGGGCAAGATGGGTGAAGCTCTCGCCAAGCTGGCGGAAGAGGATCCCACATTTAAGGCTCATACAAACAAGGAAACAGGCCAGACCATCATCGCCGGTATGGGCGAGCTTCATCTGGAGATCATCGTTGACCGTCTCCTGCGTGAGTTCAAGGTGGAGGCCAATGTAGGTGCTCCCCAGGTTGCTTACAAGGAATCCTTTACCAAATCGGTGGATGTGGATTCCAAGTATGCCAAGCAGTCCGGCGGACGTGGTCAGTACGGCCACTGTAAGGTGCGCTTTGAGCCCATGGATGCCAATGCCGAAGAAACCTTCAAGTTCGACTCCGAGGTTGTGGGCGGCGCTATTCCGAAGGAATATATCCCGGCAGTAGGCGCAGGTATAGAAGACGCTGCCAAGGCTGGAATCCTGGGCGGATTCCCTGTGGTGGGCGTCCATGCCACTGTATATGACGGATCCTACCATGAAGTCGACTCTTCAGAGATGGCCTTCAAGGTAGCCGGATCTCTGGCCTTTAAGGATGCCATGAGAAAAGCAGATCCCGTTCTTCTTGAGCCTATCATGAAGGTGGATGTGACCATGCCGGAAGAGTACATGGGAGACGTGATCGGGGATATCAATTCTCGTCGCGGACGTATCGAGGGAATGGATGATGTAGGCGGCGGACGTGTGGTTCACGGGTATGTGCCCCTGTCCGAGATGTTCGGCTATTCCACAGACCTTCGTTCCAGAACCCAGGGCCGCGGTAACTACTCCATGTTCTTTGACCACTATGAGAAGGTTCCGAAGAACGTTCAGGATAAGGTCCTTGGGGATCATGACATGTAAGACACATTCTGACAAACGTCATAATAAAAAAGAATTTTATTCTGCAGGTGATTTTTTACTTGCAAATAATATTAAAATGAAATATAATAGCAAAAGGTGTGACTCTTAAGGGGCCACGGCTTGGCTATGACCGTTAATTACGCTCGGTCATTCATTTGCCGAGCGGATTACAGCTTTAATTTTTAAATCAGCCACAGGGCATATTTTAAGGAGGAAATTCAAATGGCTAAAGCTAAGTTTGAGAGAACCAAACCACATTGTAATATCGGTACCATCGGACACGTTGACCATGGTAAGACTACATTAACAGCCGCTATCACAAAGACTCTTCATGAGAGACTGGGTCTTGGTGAGTTCGTAGCATTCGATAATATCGATAAGGCTCCGGAAGAGAGAGAGCGTGGAATTACAATCTCCACCGCACACGTTGAGTATGAGACAGAGAAGAGACATTACGCCCACGTTGACTGCCCAGGTCATGCCGACTACGTTAAGAACATGATCACAGGTGCTGCTCAGATGGACGGTGCTATCCTTGTAGTTGCTGCTACTGATGGTGTTATGGCTCAGACAAAAGAGCATATCCTTCTTTCCCGTCAGGTAGGTGTTCCTTACATCGTTGTATTCATGAACAAGTGTGATATGGTAGACGATGAGGAGCTTCTTGAGTTAGTAGATATGGAGATCCGTGAGCTTCTTAACGAGTACGAGTTCCCGGGAGATGACACTCCGATCATCCAGGGTTCCGCTCTTATGGCTCTTGAAGATTCTTCAGGAGAATGGGGAGACAAGATCCTTGAGCTTATGGACGCTGTTGACGAGTGGATCCCGAACCCCGAGCGTGACACAGATAAGCCTTTCCTTATGCCTATCGAGGACATCTTCTCCATCACAGGTCGTGGTACCGTTGCTACCGGTAGAGTAGAGAGAGGTACATTACACGTATCTGACGAAGTTGAGATCGTTGGTATCGTTGAAGATATCCGTAAGGTAGTTGTAACAGGTGTTGAGATGTTCCGTAAGCTTCTTGACGAGGCTCAGGCCGGCGACAACATCGGAGCCCTTCTCCGTGGTGTTCAGAGAACAGAGATCCAGCGTGGACAGGTTCTTGCAAAACCGGGTTCCATCACACCCCATACAAAGTTCACAGCTCAGGTTTACGTTCTGACTAAAGACGAGGGTGGACGTCATACACCTTTCTTCAACAACTACAGACCTCAGTTCTACTTCCGTACAACTGACGTTACAGGCGTTATCACTCTTCCCGAGGGAACAGAGATGTGCATGCCTGGTGATAACGTAGAGATGACCATCGAGCTGATCCATCCCGTAGCTATGGAGCAGGGTCTTACTTTCGCTATCCGTGAAGGTGGACGTACAGTTGGATCAGGCCGTGTTGCTTCCGTTATCGAGTAATCTGTAATATAGCTTGATTTTATGGGCTCTCCGAGAAATCGGAGGGTCCTTTTTTTCGTGAAAAAAGCCACTTCAGAGGTCTGAAGTAGCTACATTTTGGCTACAAAAATTTAAAATCTCATTAAACAGGTTCATTAATTTTGTCTTTTCACCGATTTTAATGTCTTATTTCTTTCCGGATCCACATGTCTGAGCTTTACCCCTTCAAGCATATCAATTACCTGTTCCCTTCCTGTGTCACTCAATAAATAAAAATTTGCCAGAAGTCAATAGATCTGGGGAAAATCTTTGTAATCATACAGATTGATCACAGGGACAAGCTGGTTTTGTGTGTAGCTTCTCTTATTCCTATCAGTGAGCAGCCCTTTTGCTTCCCAAAGTAATGGTGGCAAATCCTCTTCACCCCGGAAGGGATTGTCCTTGCAGATCAGATTAATATCGATATCAAGAATGTTGGCAATCGGCAATGCCATGTCATAGCGTATGGAAGAATCACAATAATGAGCTTAAAGAACAAGGGTACTTTACTGTAACCGGGAAGATTCCCAGAGCTTATCTAGAGAAAAGGATTTACGGGGGCCCATTAGTCGAAGGCGTATAGAGGGTGGTTAGAATATGTCAGTTTCTAAGGAACGTAACGGAAGCTGGACTGTACAGATGTATGTATCAGAGTGGACTGGTGTGCGAAGACACATTAAAAAGCGAGGCTTTAAGACAAAACGGGAGGCTCTTCAGTGGGAAAGAAGTGAAAAGTCGAAGAAACAGATTGATCATGTAAATTTTACGATATCAAGCCAGCTGACATTATTAGTTGGCAGAACATCATCATTGAAAAAGGCTATCAAGATACATACCTTCGGATGATTCAAAATCAGTTAACTGCAATTTATACGCACGCAGTAAAGATTTACTGTCTTTCATAAAATCTGTGTATACCAGTAAAAAAATGGGGAGGCCGGATGCTATGAGGATTGATTTCTGGACATTGGATGAACATCAGGCATTTATTAAGCAGATTCAGCCTGAATCAAGATACTATATACTATTCCAGATTCTTTACTGGACGGGTATGAGGATTGGAGAGCTGCTGGCTCTTACTAAGTCGGATATTGATTTTAGAAGCTGTAAGATCAGTATCACAAAGACCTACTACAGGAATGATGGTCAGGATATCATAACGGCCCCTAAGACTAATTCATCGATCAGAGTTATAGAGATTCCTGGATTCTTGGCAGAAGAGATAGAGAAGTATATGAGCCGAATCTATGGTCTGAAAGATGAGCAGAGACTGTTTCCTATTGTACAGGAAGCTGTCCAGCATAAGCTGAAAAGAGAGATTCAAAAAGGAAATCTGCATAAGATCCGGGTACACGATTTTCGACACAGCCATGTGGCTTATCTGATACATCAGGGAATAGAACCTCTGATCATCAAAGAAAGGCTGGGTCATAAAGATATAAAAATGACATTGAACACTTATGGACATCTATATCCGACAAGACAGAGGGAGGTTGCCGATATGTTAGATAAGATTCATGTTGAAAATGGCAAGGAAGAAAATGGAAAGGGGACAAATGAATCACAATAGAAAAAATGATCACAAAAATGAAAAAGGAACTGCCCCAAAACCCTTTGTTGCAGCAAAGGAAGGGCAGCCCCCCGTTACTAAGAACACAGACATTATAGCAGATAAGAATGCATACGGCAATGCCTGCAGGGCCGCCGTCACAACTGATAAAGGAGGTGACGGCGGTGTATGTAAAGTGATTTGCCTATGTAATCAGAAGGGCGGAGTGGCCAAGACCACGTCCGCAGTGAACCTTGGCATAGGTTTGGCCAGGGAAGGGAAGAAGGTTCTTCTCATTGATGTTGATCCTCAGGGAAGCCTGACAGCAAGTCTTGGATTTGTAGAGCCTGATGACATCAAGGTCACCCTTGCGACTATCATGACAGCGATCATTAATGAGGAGGATATTGAATCTACAGCAGGGATCCTTCACCACGAAGAAGGAGTGGATCTGCTGCCGGCAAATATTGAGCTGTCTGCTTTGGAAATTACAATGGGCTCCGTGATGAGCCGGGAAGTCATCCTGAAGGAATACATAGAGATGGTAAAAGACCAGTATCAATATATCCTTCTGGATTGTTCTCCCAGCCTGGGGATGCTGACGATCAATGCCATGGCAGCAGCAGATTCCATAATAATACCGGTCCAGTCGGCCTATTTGCCGGTCAACGGCCTTCAGCAGCTTATTAAAACTGTCTTCATGGTGAAGAGAAGGCTTAACAGAAAGCTCAGCATTGAGGGAATTCTGCTGACTATCGTGGATTTCAGGATCAATTTTGCCAAAGACATCTATGCCAGTGTCCAGGATAGCTACGGATTTCAGATTAAAATCTTTGATACAAAGATTCCATTATCAGTTAGGGCAGCGGAAGCCAGTGCAGAAGGAGTTAGTATCTTTAGACACTGCCCCAGGAATAAGGTGGCAGCAGCTTATGAGAATCATACAAAGGAAGTGCTTGGGAGTGAAAACCAGAAGCGGACAGAAAATTAAGATGGCAACCCTGGAAGAACTGATGGGTATTCCTGGTGAAGAAAGCGCCAGTGAGGTAGATATCAGTCTGATCCATGGCTTTAAGAACCACCCATTCAAAGTAGTCGATGATGACAAGATGGAGGAACTGGTGCAGAGCATCCGGAGGAACGGAGTCCTGTCACCGGTTATCCTCAGACCGGCGGAGAATAATACTTATGAGATGATCTCAGGACACCGTAGAATGCATGCAGCAAAACAGGCCGGCCTTTCTTCAGTCCCGGCATTTATCAGAGATATGACGGATGATGAGTCGACTCAATAGCATGATTCCGATAAAGGCTCCGGCCAGAAAAGTTACATTCAATGAGACCAAACTCATGAAATATTTTCCTGCAGATTACAGTACAAAGGATATGGAACAGGTGATCCTCTCCCTGTTGGATCAATGGAAGAAAGACAAGGAGGCAGAGAATTAAATGGAATCGAATTAATTTTACGGAAAACAGGCAGACAGGTACTCTTTCATCTGGATTCCCAAGACCTTGATGACAGAAAAGACATTCTCCGGGATGCAGAGCTGGGCCAAGATCACCTATGGATTCCTAATGGACCGGATGCAGTTTTCTCTTAAGAATCACTGGGTTGATGAGGATGGTCTGGTATATGTGATTTATCCTCTTGAAGAGATTCAGAAGGATATGGGAATCACCAGAAAGCAGGCTGCCGAATGTTTGTCAGAATTGGAATGTGCAGGATTACTGGAAGGCCAAAAGCGAATGAAAGAATATTTTGAGATGACATTAAAGCTGTCAACCCATCCCATAGATAAAACAAAAGAGATATATGAGATTCCCTCAGATGGACTTGAAAGTTTCTAGGCAGTCATGAAGGATATAATTGGGAACTTAATAGTGGAACTCAGCCAGTTTGCCTGCTGGGTTTATCACCAGATCTACGTACAGGGAAAGACATCAGAGATCCTGCTCTCAGAGCATCCGGAGGCAGGAGATCTTATACGGATCATGAGTGAGATTTTTGCAGAAATGATGAAGGATGATGAGGAAGAAACGACACAGCCGTAACTGTCTGTGGTAAAGAAGGCTTATCATAACATCAATCGCAGGTCTTTGCATTAAGGAGTTGATACGACAATGAATGAAAACGTAAGAATTAATGGCATAAATCCAATATTAAAGAGCTTCCTTTTAGTGCTGGTATTCGGGATTGTGGCGATGCCCTTTGTTGGGCTATCCCTGATTCTGAGGAGGGAGAGTGGCCCGGTAACAAGGTTATTGGGGCTCATCTTATTTCTGGTAGCGATAGCTGCGTGGGGCTATCTGGTGTATTATTCAACCCATTGAGATTATCCTGATTATACGGAAACTCACTGCGTCAGCGGGATTCAAGAATGATATAATAACCAGAGAAGAAAATCCAAAGGACGGAAAAAGTCTCCTGTGAGGCGACTTAATCAGGAGACTTCTATGCTATCCTAATGATTGAAACAGACATGAGATCAAATCAGAGAGGAGGAATAGCTGATGTTAGGAGCAATATTCGGAGATATCGTTGGATCTGTCTATGAATTCCATAATACCCATGATTATGATTTTGTTCTTCTCAGGTATTATTCAGGCCCTACGGATGATTCGTATATGACTTTGGCCGTGGCAAAAGCCCTGATGGAAAGCTGGGGAAAGGATGACGAGGTCATCCGAACCTGCCTGGTGGAGGAAATGCAGCGCATCGGCAGAATGTATCCGGATGCAGGATATGGAGGGATGTTCTATGGATGGCTTAGATCAACGGATCCGGAGCCCTATAACAGTTTCGGCAATGGCAGTGCCATGAGAGTCTCCCCGGCAGGATGGCTTTATCAGACTTTGGAAGATACATTGCATGCGACAAAGCTTACGGCGGAAGTGACCCACAATCATCCGGAAGGGATCAAGGGAGCACAGGCAGTAGCTGCAGCAATCTTCCTGGCAAGAGGCGGAGCCGGTAAGGATCAGATCAGAAAATATATCGAGAAGACCTTTGGATATGACCTGGGCAGGACATTAAAAGATATCCGGCCAACCTACAAGTTCTATGCCATCTGCCAGAAATCTGTTCCGGAAGCCATCATTGCTTTCCTGGAAGGAAAGGATTATGAGGATGTGATCCGGAGGGCAGTCTCCCTGGGCGGCGACAGTGACACGATTGCCTGTATGGCAGGTGCCATAGCGGAAGCCTACTTCGGGATGCCGGAAGAGTATCGTCAGGAAACAATGAAGAGATTGGATCAGCCTATGAGGAAAATCGTCACCGAGTTCCGGGAATTTTACCATAAGAACTCAAGAAAGCCTGACCTGTCATAATTCGAAAAAACAGGAGAAAAGGATCGTTGAAACAGAAAAGAAATCTAAATTACAGCATCCATAAGAAGAAAGGGATCAGAAGGAAGCGGATCTTAACAGGTAGTATTATCCTCAGCCTTGTACTTATCCTGTGCATCTGCTTCCTCATAGTCCAGCCATCTTATCATGAAAAAGAACCGGCTGTATCAGCAACAAACATATTTCAAATAACAGATATACCAGAATATACTGGCAGTCCTTATATCGAGATCAACAACAATCAGCCTTCTTTTTCGGATAAGAATCTGACAAAAGAAGTGTTTGAATACTACAGTGACTTCGATGACCTGAGAAGGTGTGGAACTGCTTTTGCCAATGTGGGCCCTGAAACTATGCCGCAAGAAGAACGCGGGCCGATTGGGGAAGTTCATCCTTCCGGCTGGCAGGTTGCCAACTACCATGATTTGATTGAAGGAAACTATCTCTACAACCGGTGCCACCTGATTGCATTTTCCCTGACCGGAGAGAATGCCAACGAAAAGAATCTGATCACCGGCACAAGATATCTGAACACTGAGGGTATGCAGCCATTTGAGCTTAAAGTATTGGATTATGTAAGGGCTTCAGGAAACCACGTCCTTTACAGGGTAACTCCGGTCTTTGAGGGGGACAATCTTGTAGCATCAGGAGTCGAGATGGAAGCCCTCTCCGTGGAAGATCGTGGTGCAGGGATCAGCTTTCACATCTATGCCTATAATGTCCAGCCGGGTGTGGTCATCGATTATAGGACCGGAGATAATAAGCCGGATCCGGATTATGACCGGAAGGAGCGAGATGAGGAAAGTTATGAGCCGGCAGAGGAAACGACTGGACAGAGAGAAAAACTTGAGAACGGCTCTGAAGGGACATCGGAAGCAGATGATCAGGAAGGCACTTATATCCTTAATACAAACACCCATCGTTTCCATCATCCTTCCTGTGACAGCGTAGCAGATATGATGGAGAAAAATAAAACCATATCCACGGAAAGCCTGGAAAAGATCATAGAGGGGGGCTATCAGCCCTCCGGGAGATGTAAACCATGATCTCAGTCACAGAAAAAGATTATTCATAAGCATGAGCGGTGTAAATGTAGAATGATTCTGCATTTTCATCGCTTTTTTAGATTTATTATGAAAATGGTTATAAAAAACCATTGAAAAGTGCGTGCAAGCCTGGTATTATTCTCATAGTACACGTGGTTATTGATAACCAATTATAATAAAACGCATTTATGGAGGATATAGTTTTGTATAGTAAAGACCAGATTAAAGAGATTAATTATGAAATTGCCTATATTCTGAGAACCAATCAGCAGATGTCTTCTGACACAGTTGGTCAGTCCATTACGATGGCAGCGTATATGCTTTATAGAGCTTCTAAGACTTACAAAGGTGACGTCTCCAATGCCTCTATCTCTTATGAAGATATAAAAAATCACAAGCTAATTAGTTCTAAAAGAACTGTGAGTGCCATCCGTTTGTTGGTTAGAGAGGAGGCCTGGAATGCATTGATCCCTCTCCTGGACAAATACTCTGCAGATGCTTTTAAAAATGTGATTTTTGACAACACTGAGGATATGCACAGCACACCTAATTCCCTGATTAGATTGGCACAGAGGGTGTTGAATATAGATGATAATGATTCTGTCGCAGACATAGGGTGCGGCAGTGGTAATTTCCTCACATCTACTGCATTGGCTACACAGAGAGCTTCTTACTATGGATGTGAGTTATCCATCACAGCCAGTGAGATTGCAAGTATACGAGCTGAGATCTTGAAAGAGGATAACCCGCATATAGACTTCAGCATTGAGAGCTTTGATGCTTTTGTGCTTAATCAGGAGAAGGATTATAGTGGGAAGTTCAGTAAAGTGTTTAGTAACTATCCTTTCGGTATGATGGCTCGTAGCGGATCCGGAGCTGGATATCTTGAATATGTGACAGAGCAGGCTCCGAAAGTGAGAAGAGTTCGTTCTGCGGATTGGCTTTATAACCATCTTGCTATAGAACTACTGACAGATGAAGGTAAAGCTGTTGTGATTATGCCAGACGGTGGGTTATTCAATAATATTGATAAGGATATCAGAGCATATTTCGTGGAGCAGGGATGGATTGAATCAATCGTAAAGCTTCCGGAGAGACTATTCAATTATACTGGGATTGGTACAAATCTGATGGTACTTTCCAAAGGAAATAAGAGCATTCGTTTTGTTAATGCATCCCATATCTTCCAGCAAGAGAGAAGAATCCGTGTATTTTCTGACAGCGATGTAGAAGCAATAGTTAGAATGCTGGATACAGACGGAGATTACAGCGTAGCTGCAGACTGCAACACTGTACTGAAGAACGACTCAGACCTGATGGTCACAAGCTATCTAAAGATTGCTGATAAACTGGTGGAAAAGCTGAATTCTGTGGCGCTAAGCAGTGTGACAGAAACAGTTCTCAGAGGCGCACCACTAAGTGCGAAAGCTCTGGATGAGCTGACTTCTCAAGAAGAGACAGATTGTCAGTATCTGATGCTCCAGAATATTCAGGATGGCAGAGTTGACGCTGATCTCCCATATCTTAGTGAAATCAGTGAGAAGAACCGGAAATATTGCCTTCGGAACGATGACCTGATTTTGTCAAAGAACAATGCTCCGTTCAAGGTTGCAGTTGTAAAGGTAGGGAAGAAGAGGATTGTCGCTAACGGCAATCTGTATGTATTACGATTGAATAAAGAGAAAGTATTGCCACATTATTTGCAGGCATATTTCCAGAGTGAAAGCGGGCAGAGAGCTTTGGAGAGCATCAGTAATGGAACCGTATTAAAGAGTATTTCTGTGGATGCGCTTCGTAAGTTGGAAATCCCTGTTCCGCCGATGGACCTTCAGAAGAAAGTCGCCGATGAATTTGAGGCAAAGATACATGAACTGGCGATGCTTGAGAATCGAATGAAAAGAGTCAGGAGGGTACTAGGGAGTATATTTGAAGAAATCGTGGAAGCTTCCATTGAGGAAAGAAATAGTAATACTGATGATTCTCAAGCTAATAATGGTATGACTGAGGAGGTGAACTGATTTGCTGGAATATGAAATGCTTATGGATTTGGAAGAGGAACTTTCAGAACGCTTGAAATATGACCTCCCAGGGATATTGATCAGTTTGAACAGGAATGAAAGGTTGAGGGACTGTCTTGATTTTATGGGGATGAGAGACCTGCTTCCGGTCCTCAATTGTAAAACGAGATGCAACCCTTCTCGTTTCGGCCTGAGGCCATAGTGGGTTGAAAGAGAACACCTTCCGGGAGGTTGCATCCCGGCTTGCAAAGAGACTGGCTCAGGCTGGTCTCTTCTTTGATGGTGGAGGATGGCGAAGCGCTCTGCGCCGTCATCCTCTTGATTGCTTCTATCATGAGTCCGAAGTTTGTTGCATATTGCGTCCTCTAATGGACACTTTTGCGGGCTTAAACGGACGCGGAGCTAAGCCATGTGAATGGTATACTAAATTCCAGAGATTCTGGCAATTAAGAATCCCATAATTCCGGCATTTTATTTTCCATAGGTCCTACTTTCGGGTATACTTCTACCCGGAGGTGAAAAAAGAGGTGATTAATTGGATGACCTATGAGAAAATTCAAGAACTAAAAAGAAACCACTTGAAAAAAGCCCAGGTGGCCAGGCATCTCCACATCGATCCAAAGACTGTATCCAAGTATTGGGATATGCCCCCCGATGTGTTTGCTGCCACAACAAACCGTGCACAGCGTCGCAGGAAAAAAGCAGACGATTTATAAGGAGTTTATCCTTCACTGTTTGAGAAAATATCCGGATATGTCCTCCGCCCAGATTTATGATTGGGTCAAGGAACGTACCGGGATGATAATACTCCCCTTCCGGCAACGCAGCTTCAGGAACTATGTAAAAGCATTACGTGATGAGTATGACATCCCAAAGCCGGAAACAACGCGTCAATATGAAGCGGTCGAAGACCTGCCCATGGGGGAACAGGCGCAGGTGGATATGGGAGAGATCCTGCTGGAAACTCCATCCGGTAAACGTAAGAAAGCTTACGGATTTGGCATGGTATTATCACATTCGAGGTATAAGTACATCCTGTGGCAGACCAGGCCCTGGACAACAGCAGATTTTGTACAGGCCCATATCAAAGCCTTTGCTTACTTCGGAGGCAGGCCAAAACAGATCGTCTATGACCAGGACAAGGTCCTTGCTGTCAGTGAAAACCATGGTGATATCATATATACGGAGGGTTTCCAGAATTATCTGGATGCCACAGGATTTGATGTCTTCCTCTGCCATGGGGCCGATCCGGAATCCAAAGGCCGTATCGAAACAGTGATCAAATATGCAAAGCATGGATATGCCGAGCACCGGTTCCTGGATGATATCGAAGACTTTAACCGTGGCTGCATCGCCTGGTTGGAAAGGACAGGAAACGCTGAAGAACACGGAACAACAAAAAAGATACCGGCAGAGGTATTCGCCATCGAAAAAGAGTACCTCATACCGGTATCCGAGTACAGCTTTGCAAAGCCGTCTGATGACAGTATAACCTATCAGGTCAGAAAAGACAATGTCGTTCTTTACAAAAGTAACCGTTACCGGGTACCGAAGGGCACCTATAAGAAAGGAAAACGGGTCTATATGGTCGTGGAAGGTGAGATGGTCTCGATCATAGATGCCCAGACCGGCGTCCTTTACGCAAAACATCCATTGTGCCGGGGCAAAGGTGAGCTGGTAGGCGATAAAACCCGGTCCTGCAGGGACAAGAGCAGGACGATCCTTGAACTGGAAGCAGAGGTGATATCACTTTTAGGGGAATGTGACGGAAAGACGGAGCCATACCTGACAAAACTCCACGTTAAAAAACAACGTTATTATCGCGACCAGCTCGGGGTGATCAGGAACCTCTTTGATGAATGGGATCCTTCCCTGATCCGCAAGGCATTGTCCTACTGTACAGAACAGGAGCTGTATTCCGCAGGGGAACTTTCAAGCGCAACGGCCTATCTTTCCCTGCTTGAAATTGAAAAACAAGATAAGTCCGGTGCTGCCAATAAAGTGGTACATCTGCCGGAGAAATACAGGGGCGGTTCTCCCCCGGTCAGGGACCTGAGTGCCTATGAGGAAGCGATGGGAAGGAGGACTGTCAATGAATAAGATACAGACGTTAAAGGCTGCGTGCCGTACCCTGGGTCTCACCCACACAAGGGAGACACTGGAAACGATCCTGCATGACGCAGAAAAAGAAGGCTCTTCTTACCTGGACTTCCTCGTGGCTTTAACAGACGGGGAAATCCTGTATAAGCAGGAAAAAGCAAAAAATAAACGTATAAAGGAGGCGGGGTTCCCATACCCTAAATATCTGAAAGATTTTGACCTGGATTTCTGCCAGGCTCTTACAATTAAACAGTTCCGGCAGCTGAGCGGGCTGACCTGGATCGACGGCCTGTATAACCTGATCCTGTCCGGGCCGCCCGGTGTGGGTAAGACCCATCTGGCGATCGGCCTGGGGTACCAGGCATGTGAGGATGGATATAAGGTGAGCTATACGACCATGAAGTCCCTGATAAAAGTACTCCGTACGGAGGAGATCGACCGGAGGGCAAAAGCCAAGGTCAGGAGGATCTACAGCTCAAACCTGCTCGTGATCGATGAAGTAGGCTATCTTCCGATCAGTGCAACGGAAGGCAACCTTTTCTTCCAGCTCATTTCCGAGCTCCAGGAAAAGACCTCCATCATCATTACGACAAACAAAGGGTTTGAGGAATGGACGGAGTTCCTTGGTGATGCTGCACTGGCAACCGCCATACTGGACCGTCTTTCCTACCAGTGTGATAAGATCCAGATGAACGGAAAGAGCTACAGGCTTGAAAACAGAAAATCTTTTTTAAATGATGGAACAGATAGAAAGTGAGGACCCCAATGAAATACAAATATGAATATTTATATGACAGCCGCCAGGAATACCTGTGGGATGAGTACCAGGATTATATCGCTACAAAGCCTATGACAGCCTATGAGCGCCGACTGGTACGCAAATGGGTGAAAGAAGGTAACAGTGTGTATGATTGCAGGGAATCCAGATATTATGGAGAAAGCGCATATCCTATAGAATTCCTTGAGGTGTACCGCATGGACCGGGAAATTGACCGTGCACTGCAGGGTAAGACACCAAAAGAGCGGGAAGCATACCTGAAAGAGCTTTTGGGTTACGATGAAGAGCCCGCTGAAGAGAAAGCCCTGCGGGAAGCCAGGGAGAAGACCCCGGAGATCATAATTGACAATACCAGGAAACTCCAGAGGGAGCTGTTCCACTTATGGGGTTTTATAAATGAGGAAGGCCTTCGTTTAGAAGCAACAGAATATATGGAGGAACATAAGGACAACGAAACACCTTTTGAATGGTAAACCGGCATTCCACTGGTATAACCCGGAGTGGATGCCGACTCATAATTAAAACTGACGCATGGTAGAGAAGGGCTTTCAAGCCCTTGATTGCCTGCCATCATCTTGGGAACCCGCTGTCAAGGCTCGTCCCAACGAAACGAAGTGATGCCTTGACAGCGGATTTCTAAGATGATACTCACACCTATTCTTCCCATCAACACCATTATTAACCAAAAAACAAGGAAAATAAAATGCCGCAAACAAGGGAAAATAGTTTGCCGCATTTCGGGAAAAATAAATGCCATTTTTTAAGGAAAAGCACTTGCCATTTACAAGCCAGCGGACGCCACCTTAACTGCTCTTGGCTGTCCCTTACCAGAACCGTCTGAGATGTCAAGAATGCCCCGCACACCGCTTGTTCTTGACATCTTAGACGGTTCTGGTACCATCGCAAGCCAAGCAGTTCATGTTTGTCCGTTCATAGCGCCGAGTGTCCGCTGACAAACGCACCAGTGTCCGCTTGTCAGCGCAAAATGCACAATGTACGGGGAAGTGTTTTGATGATCAGAGAACTGGTTAGCCATCGAGGGGATTTCGGGAGGGTCATCAACCTTTCCACGGACGCTGCACAGATCTTCGCGGGCCAGATCACATACGGAGCGAGCAAGGCGACGCTCGAAGCGCTTACCCGCGGCATTGCTCTCGAGGTGGCGAAGTATGGAATCACCGTGAACAGCGTTGCCCCTGGGCCCACACAGACAGGATGGATCGATGAGGAGTTCGAAAAGGTCGTTATTCCTTTGATTCCAATGGGAAAACTGATAAAGCCGGAAG
>JAFRHL010000001.1 GCA_017433295.1 Eubacterium sp. | reverse complement strand
TGCGCAGAAAAGAGAATGCGAACATTTTTGACAGAGTATCCCAGATATTTGGATAAGGAAATGAAATAAAACCGATGGCTTTAACTTAGTACAGTTTATACCATCGGTTTTATTCATGCAAGGTTGCCTCTGAACTGTAACTTGGGAAGAATCAGCCTGATCGTTCCATCCGCTCATGATCTCGGCGATCTCTCCGGACCAGGTGGCCGGTGAGCCGGACAATTTGAATTCTTCGAATTCCTTTGTCCTGTTGTCAATCTTCAGAATCGTCGTGTCATCAATATGAACTGTCTGGAGATACTTGCTGGCGATCATTTTGTCTATCCTCTTCTTCTCCGCCTGACGGCACCCGGACTTCCTGGCGGTGCCTGTCACAACACCGCCAGGATCATGTACCCTTCCGGATACATTTTTTCAACGAGAATCGGTTCATTCTTGTAATAAAAGTAATAATACCGGCCATGCTTCATGGCATCGAGATATCTACTCTCATACTCGGAAATGATCCTGTAGCTGGGTCCGACCTCCGGCTGGCTGAATTCGTCATAGGGATTCGGATGGAGGCTGGAGCAGTCTGCCTTTTTTTTGTGAGACACTCCAGAGTCCCGGCCTTTATCAGACGAAATTGCACCGTTTATTTAAATAATAGGCCATATGTCGTCAATGTAAGCTTTCATATCCTGTTTAGTCAATCCCATCTCGGACAAATTCTGATTATCATATTCCTGTAATACTTTTGTGGTAAATTCGTCTTTTTGCATCCCCGGTGTGTAAATAGATTGAATGGCTTTGTTCTCGTCCAGGAATAATTCCAGATTCTCTGTTAAAACACCTCCGCTTACATTTTCAAGCATATCCAGGGACAATTCCTGCACCTTGTTCTGGGTATTGTCTATCTTTTTCATAATTCATATCTCCTTATGTTTTGTTTTCCTGATTCGTGTTTATCTTATCAGATGGAATGTCACAGAAACGTCACAGGCTCCGGATCTATTTCAAGGACATATCTTACTTCTTTTTCCAGCATGTCGTCAGATATGTCCCAGGGGAAGGCTTCTATGTCTTCCATAATGCCGATTTCGGCAAATGCAGGGTCGTCTATGCTGCTGATTACTATAAATATTTGTCCGTCGAACTCTGCGGTGTCCGCCCGGTAATAAGAGTCCTTATACTTATTCCCCTCCAGCCTGCGTATTCTAAATGCCTCGTCAAGTACCTTGTCAGCCCATCTGTCATCCGGACCGGATATCTTCAATACCCTGAACCCGTAGGCTCTGCCATTATCAACAACGAGATCCTCGTCATCAATATGAAGACGAACAGGACTTCATCAAGATCAAAGGATATCCTCATCTGCCGCTCCTTTCCCACAGCTTCAGGCGTCAGGGCTTTCATATCCGATCTGGAACCCCTCTCTGTATCTTCTGATGATCTCTGATAAGGGAATCGGCCTGCAGTAATAGTAACCCTGCAGCTTGTTGCAGCCAATGGCCTGAAGGAAACGGCTATGTTCTTCTGTTTCCACGCCTTCACAGATGGTTTCCACGCCCAGGGCCGCCGCCATCTTCATCAGCTCGGTTAAAATGATCCTGCCGCTTTCGCCTTCATCCAGCTTCCGCATGAATCCCATGTCAAACTTGATCAGATCGAACTTGATGCTCTGAAGAACATCCAGGGAGGAATAACCGCTGCCAAAGTCGTCCATCCACACATTAAATCCCAGACTCTGGAACCGCTCCACCTGCTTTTTCATGAATTCGAAATCACTGCCTATGATGCTTTCTGTAATCTCGATGGTGATCCTGTCACGGGCAACGCCTGCTTTATCCACCCGTTTACAGATTTCTTCCACGATATCACAGGCTTCAAAATCAGACCTGGACAGGTTAATGGAATGAGGAACAATGAAGAGTCCTGCTTCCTGTTGCTGCTTTATCTTCTCCAGCACCTGTTCAACCACATACAGATCAAGCTTATAGATCAGACCGGCCCCCTCCAGAGCAGGGATAAATTCAGCGGGCGACAGCATGCCCCGGTCCGGATCGATCCAGCGGGCCAGAGCCTCCTCATCGCAAACCTTTTCTGTACTCGCCCGGACTATGGGCTGATAGTAAACCTGGATCCATTTCTCCGAGATTGCCTTTTCCAGGTGATTGATGACATACCGAATATTCATTACCTGTTCCTGCATTCCCTTTTCAAAGAAGGAGAAGCCGGACTCATAGGAGTCCCTGCGAAGATCGCAGGCATATTTGGCCCGGTCGCAGGCAACACTGACATTTACATCTTCAATACTGTTCCTGTAGATACCCACACGGACGGGAAGGTTATTACCGCCATTGGACTCCTGACATTCTTTAAAAATCTTTCTGAGTTTCTTTTCCAGATCCATCTCATCGCTTACAGCCACAAAGTGATCCTGGCCGACGCGGCACAATTTCTGTTTACCGAAATGCCGGGACAGAATCTCAGCGGTGCTGCAGATCAGCCGATTGCCCTCTTCAAAGCCATATTGCCGGTTGAAATGCTTCATGCCGATCAAATTAAAATAGAGTATAACCGGCAGTTGTCCCTTTTCAAGCATTATGGCTCTCTCTACCTCTGCCAGTTCAAAGAAAAACCGCATATTGGGAAGCCCTGTCATATCATCCGTATAGATCCGGCGGTTAAGGTCCTGGATATACTCTTTTATTTTATCCCTCATAAGCCTGAAAGAGGCGGTCAGCTCTCCCACCTCATCCTGGCTCTCATAGGGCAGCTCCACATCATAATCTGCGTTGGCAAGCCTTTTTGAAGCAGCCGTCAATCTCAGCAGAGGACGGGTAATGAGATTCATGGCAAACATCAGCAGCACAGCGTAAATGCAGATGGCCACCGCTGTCACAATCAGGATAATGCGGATCAGGTTCATCCACGAGGCATTGATCTCTTTGACAGGCGCAATAATAAGCAGCTTCATACCATTGCGAAGGGTGGAGAAGGACAGTTGTCTCTTTTGCCCGTCTACCATATATCGGATCAGCTCATCATTACTGCTTTCTTTTTGAAGCATTTTTTGGGAATCCGGCAATTTCAGAAAGGCGGGTACTTTGCCCTGGACCAGATCCGGGTGGTAGAGAACATGCCCCTCCTCATCACAGAGGCTGGCAAAGCCATTTTCATATACCCGGATAGAGCTGACCTGTTCAACCAGAGTATCCAGCGGAATATCCATTCCCAGCACGCCGATAAAAGTATCTGCGTTGTAAATGGGTACCAGGTAAGAGCAGACCCACATTTCATCCAGGGGCGTATCTTTGTAGGGTCCGACCCAGGAGGGCCGTCCACGCTTAATTGGTGTAAAATACCAGGCATTATGCAGAAGATCCTCTGCGTCCAGCCCCCTTGCATCCAGCGGGTCCTGCTCGACAAAACCTGCTTTCCCGACCCTGGAAAAGTAAAAGCCATGATTGGTCTGGCTGATTCCGGGATCAATGCAGTAATAGTAGGTCACAGCGCCGGGGGTATGGCTTGCCACACTTTCATAGGTCTTTTTAATCTGTTTGCAGTGGTCCGTCAGATAGGTATCCAGCCGGGCTTTCTGTTCCGGAGTCTGCTCAGTCTTTCCTGCTGAGCTTCCTACTGCCCCGCACTCTATCAGGACAACACTGTCCAGGGTATCGGCAGCTTCGTTGGCTGCCATCCCGACAGCCTGTTCGACACTCACAAAATACTCATCCAGCGTATTTTGCGTATCCCGCCCGATCAGTCTCATCATTTCCACGGATTTGCGTTCCGTTTCTCTTCTGACCGCAGAATAGCTCACTGCAATAACGGAAAGGATGGTGACAAGTATGGTGGCAATGGTGATCGCCGTAATTTTAAAACGTATTGAGTGCACTTTCTTCATAGCGGAACCTCATTGCCTTTCTATATTAATGGCACGCATCTATTTAATAAGCATCTGATCTTATGACCACAGTTCCAAAATATGTCACAGATCAACGTATGGACATCTCCCGGTATTTATTCTTCACTGAACCATTCCATGAAGAAGTAATTCCTTTTAATCGCCCGGAAATCATATAAAATCTGAGCCTGGAAAACAGAGGGATCCAGGCGGCATCCTCCTGAACTATGATCTTTTCCAGCTCTCTGTATTCCCGGATACGGGCCTCGGGATCCTCAATGGCACGGGCGGCCCGCACCCTTTCCATGATATCTTCCCGGGGATAACACAGGCTTCTGTCTCTGGTATTTTCCGAATCTCCGAAAAAAGTATAGAAGAAATTATCCGGATCATTATAGTCGGCAGTCCAGGTAGCACTATAGCAGGCAAGGCTGCCTTTTTTTCTAAGACGCATAAACTCGTCCTCATTGATAACCTTGATGGAAACTGACACGCCGATCTTTTCCCACATGGAGGCTGTCATCCTGACGATGGCCATCTCCCCCAGGGTGGAGGAGGCTTTCGCGGTGATGGTCAGGGAAAAGCCGTCCGGATAACCGGCCTCCTTAAGGAGGCTGCGGGCTTCCTCGGGAGCGCAGGGAATCTCCGGCAGCTCCGGGTTATAGCCATATAGACCATGGGGCAATATGCCGTTTTCCAGAATGCCATGTCCGCTGTATGCGGCATCCAGCAGCGCCGTCCGGTTCAGGGCCAGCTGTAAAGCCTTCCTGACCCTGACATCATTGAGGGGCTCCACTGATTCATTTAAAGCGATATAGGTTATCCCTATCCTCTGCACCTGATAGAGTCTGTCCTGGTAAATATCTCCGTGTAAATAATACTCTCCGCTTTTTCCTACTTCGTCCAGATCAAGAACATCCAGCCTGCCATTATCAAACATTTCCCTGATTTCCTCAGAATCCGTAACAAACCGGAGATCCAGACCCGCGCATCCGGGCTTACCCTGCCAGCAATCTGTGTTTGCCGTAAGCAACATTCCCTTTCCGGGTTCCCAGCTTTTCAGTATAAAGGACCCAGTCCCGATTGTCCATTCAGGATCCTTTCCAAAACGGCTGCCGGCTTCCTCCGTAGTTTCAGCATCCAGAATGGAGGCCCCGGGCATGGACAGACAAGCCAGGAAAGCCTCAAAGGGCTCTTCCAGGGTCAGCTTAAAATCCCGGTCACTGAGGACCTCAAAGCCTTCCAGCCGGTCAGTCTCTCCCCGTTCCAGAGGCCCGGCACCAACAATGGTATCTGCAATGTCGCGGTTGCAGGAATCCGGATGGGTCAGCAGCCTGGTCAGGGTGTAAAGGACATCGGATGAAGTCAATGGCGAACCATTACTGAATTTCACACCTTCCCGGAGATGGAAGGTATAAGTGCGGCGGTCCCCGGATATCTCCCAGGATTCGGCCAGGGCCGGCAGGATCACAGCATCGCCCCTGTCATCCGTCTCCATCTCCACCAGCCGGTCAAACACATTCTGGGCTATGGTATAGTAGATGGTAGTGCACTGAAAATCCACCGTATCGGGTTCATCCTCAATGGAGATGATATAATCTGATGTATCTGTTTCGTCCGCCGCTGACTGTTCCCAAACCTGGGAACTACCCGTCCCATAAGAAGGAGAGCATGCGGAAGCGCACAGCAATATAATTGCTGTCACCAGAACGAATGAAGTCAGACGGTAAAAAAACTGTATGTTCTTATTGAATATTATCATCCCCGGCCCTCCCACTTTATATATATGTACTCTAACATATTTCCCCCTTGGGGACAAGCGACAAAATTTATAAGTTTTTTTATCGTTTTTTTATTGTTTTTACATACCGTGATCTCCTTGACGGGCCAGGGCTCCGGGTACAAAGGACCAATGTATATAGATGACCTGATACTCTCCGCCAAAAAAGTCACGAAAATCCACTACGACAAGAAGGATTATAAAAAGATTTATGGATTCCGTACTTACAGCGGTAAGAAAATTACCGTAAAAACTGCCCCTGTAAAATAAAGAAAAGAAGCAACTTCAGTTTATACAGAACGGCCTGAAATGAAAAAACGGAGCGAAAGTGCTCCGTTTTTTTTATTTCAGGCAAAACTTAATGTTACATGGGGCAGTCCCTTTTTCTTACCTGTTTCTTCTTAGCCTGTTGCACCATACATACTGGATGGCATAAGCCAGAAGATACATATCTGCGACAATGGCAACAATCACACCCAGTACCGGTATGAGCTTGAGGATCTCAAGCACGGCGATCCCTATGGCAGCCGCCAGGAAAACATTCATCCCGGGAAAGACCAGCCTTGACAGGGAGGCTCCCGCAAAGGCTACGCCGGCACAAAGGAACAGGACATAGGCCAGCAGCAGCATACCTCCCATGGGTGCCAGGATAGCGGTGCAGCAGAGCAGGATCGCTGCAATGGGTATACCGATCCAGCCTCCGATGCCGCTCCCGATCATGGCTCCCCTTCTGTCTGTCAGATATTGACCGGCCCGGTCCAGATGATCATTAAATAACCAGCACAGTATAAGGCCGAAGGCCACCATGGCGGCCACCCAGTATAATCCCTTTGTTACCTTTTTACGAACCAGGGCGCCTTTGCTCACTGTCACTGCCTTCTCTTCCGTTTTCGTGATCTTTTCATAGCTGTAATCGCCCACCTGGGCCCCTTCGGGCATGGCAGGTTCTTCCGTACATAATACCTTCAATTTACCTGTGACGATAAGATTCGGGGAGATTTCAACCTTCTCGGCATGGATCTCGGCATCTCCGTTGATGGTGCCGCCTAATACCACCTGCGTTCCTCCTGCGAGAAATCCACTGGCTGTTCCTTCAAAGACAACTTCCTCACCTGCCATATAGATTCCATTACATGTACTCAGTCCTGAAACCTGGACATTTTTTCCGGCCACAAACAGATTGCCCTTTATGGTGGTATCTTTAATGGTTACTGTCTCACCGCCTGCATAGAGACTCTCTTCGATGGACGATCCTTCCAGGCTCACAGTCTCACCAGCCGCCATAACTGAGCCTTTTGCCTGGGCATGATCCACATTGATCTGCTTTCCGAAGGCCATTCCCCCGAAAAAGGGAATATCCGAAAAGGATATGGTCTCCCCGGCTTCAAAGAGGTTGCCGGCACTGTCCGGTTCAGCAGCAAAAACGGAACAGCACATACAAAGACTTAGAATAATCGCCAGAAATGCTGCTGTGATGGTTTTTCTTCTCATGGTTAAACTATCCCCTCCTATTTCGAAAGAACTGTTATAAATTCATTACCGCCAAATGCCTCACTCATATCAATGACGATGTCATCGCCCAGCTTTTTGACTGGACAGGTTATGGGACCCGAAAAGCCTTCTGATGTGTATGTAGCCCCATCCTTATCCACTTTCCAGCTTCCTTCTCCGGACGAGGCCACGGCAACTCCACCCTCTTTAAAGGTAACAGATGTATCTGAATCTTCCCCGCCGCTCATGGCAGAAAGAGCCTCAGGATCTCCATATACAGTGATACCCATAATTTTCATACCGGTCATTTTCCATTTGCCAAGCAGCTCTTTTTCCGAAGTAATCGGTTCTGCCTCTGCCATGTCGATCTGCCTGGCATCGGCATAAACACCATCCCGGGTAAAGATCGCTGTTGCTTTCTTTTCATCCTGCTCCATGTCCATAAAAAGGGCGTCATCCTTCCACTTTACCTCGACAAAATCACCTATTTTTTCCGTAGTTTTTTCCGGTTTGAGAGAAATGACGTCATCAGATTTCAGACTCCAGCTAAGGGCAGCGTTGGAATCCTCGCCAAGATTAATATCACCCGTGCCATCCTCCTTGATGTTAAGCATACCCGTATCACTCATGCCCAGCATTTCACTGAAATTTCCGCTCATGGTGACACCCTCAGACTCGGCAGCTGCAAGCTTCCAGGAACCGGCAAACTTTTCCTTTGGATCCAGTGCCTCAGTAGTGGCTTCGGCAGCTGTGCTTCCTGCGTCTGTGTCTTTTACGGCAGCTTCTCCCGTGCTTCCTGCTTCCCCTGCCGGTTTCGTGCCGGTGGAACCGGAACCGCATCCTGCAAGCAGGACAAGGGCCAGGACCAGCAGCAGGGAAATACTATGGGCCAGCCAATTCTTTTTATTCATGATATCCTCTCCTTTCTATCTCCTTCCCTGACTTTTATAGGATAAATTTATTTTAGCATATAATACATACAACTGCTTTCGTCACAGGCTAAACGGTCATTTTTATGGGTTAAGCGGTATTGCAAACAAGATCCTGATAAGGCACTTCCATAGATAGTATGCTATAATATGATATCAGGGTCAAAAGGTCAGAATTCATGCTATGCTTTTATAAGCATAAATGATTGACCTTGGGACCCGCCAAAACATGAGTGTGAAGCAACGATCACGCAACGGAATGATTATATTAAATACTATGAAAAAAGTAAATGTCAGATTCGATTTAAAAAATGAAATAAAGGATATTGATGTGGTTTTTTCCGCATCCCAGATGGATGATCAGGTGATTTCCCTGATGAACAGGGTCCGGGATCCCCTGGCAGAAAAGATAACCGTCTATGATTCCTCCGGTTCCGCAGTGACGATACCGGAGAAAAATATCATCAGCATCGCCATCGAGAGTAAAAAGCTCAGGGTAGTGGCTGATGAAGGCACCTATGAACTGAAAGTACCCCTCCGAAGTATCGAAAAGGCTCTTCATCCTGCAGTCTTTCTAAGGATATCAAGGTATGAGATCATCAATCTGGATAAGGTGAAGAAGTTTGATTTCCCGATTTCAGGATCCCTCCAGATCGAGATGAAAAATGGCATGAAGACATGGGCATCCAGGAGATGCATTTCGGAAATCAAAAACAGATTCAGGGGAAAGGAGCAGAATTCATGATCAGAAAAATTATAAAATATGCCTTTACCGGTTTTATCATTGGTATGGCCGTAGGAAATATTATTACCATAATCGAATCAATTCTAATTGGCGGAGGATATCTTATCTTTCCCGATCTGCTGATGGCAAAAGCAGGCAATATGGCAAATGCTCTTGCCATTCAGACATTTATGTCCGGAGTACACGGAGCTATCTGTTTTGCGGGTGTGTTTTTTTATCATTTTGAGGAATGGAGCATGACAAGAATCGTAATTACTCACTATATGCTTATAATGATCAGCTTTGTCACCATCGGATCCTGGCTTGGCTGGATCAGCCTGTCCTTTGTCGATATAGGTATGATGGCAATTCTTCTGGGAATCGCTTATTTTATTGTCTGGATGATCATGTATCTGAGGTTTCTTAAGGAGGTCAATATGCTGAATGATATGATTGGAAATAAATGTGATTGACACTGTTTCTGTCCTGATATAAAAAACTTTGGGCGCGGCAACAACCACGCCCTGTTTATTATTATTGAAAAGGATAAACATAATTATTCTTTTTACACTCGGCAATCCAGTCCTCTTTGAGGATCACATTTCCCCGATAACATACAAAACTGCAGCCGCATTTGCATTTGTATTCCGCTGATTCTAATTCGGGGTCGTAAAGTACGCTGACGCTGAAACCACCTTTATCAGCATTTTGGCAGTTGGGGCAGACAATACTCATTCCCCCGGTAGAAATGCCGATATTCTCTTCTACAAAACCTCCTGCCACCTGATCAAGATCATCCATATTCAGCTTTTCCATCATCGTTATATCCTCCTTCTTTTTATTATCACGGCAATGACAGCAGCAGCCAGGATCAGGGCAGCACCTCCTGCTAACAGGGGCAGGACCGGACCGGACTTCTTCTCAGTTCCGAATGCATAGGGTGAAAATTTATCGGTTCTGATGGTGATCGTATCGGGGTCATCGTCAATATCTTTTAAGATCTCTGCCTTGCCGTCATGAAGCCGGATAATACAATCAGCGTCTGTTCCCTTTGGCTTGGGCAGTGTGATCTCCACTGGTTTGCTGAGACTGGTAACCAGCTGGGACTGTTCTCCCTTTCTCTGTTTCATTACAGTCATATGGAAATATTCGTCCACCTTAGCTCCGGTCTTTGCAATCAGCTCCTTTTCTTCCTCTGTGAAATCAGTCCCTCTGGTGATTCCCAGATTCACTGCCATCTTATTTCCTGACAGGATGGCGAGCTCATCGTCCTTGGTGAGAACACCACTGATAAACTCCAGGGTATTTCTTACCGTAGCATCATCTTTAAAAATATCACTCGACTCCTTCTCTTTTCCCGGAGTTATATACTGATTATTGATCAATATGGAAAGGTATCCTGCCTCATAGGCCTTTCTGATGATCAGGTCATCATCTCCCCGGGTCACCATTTCTTTTGCTTCATCCGGTGTGATATCCAGCAGCTGATAAAGTCCGGTGGCCTTGTCATAATCATAACCGGACACTTCATCCGGCAGGGACTGGGCGTCATCCATACCCACCACATTCTGATCCGGGATCTGCAAAGCCTCCTTCAGAGTTCCCTCCTCTTTCATCAGGGCATAGGTTTCGGGGGTAATGACATCAGAATAACGGCCTTCTTCCTCATCTTTCCCACGCTCAAGCTTTGCCACTGCGATATTTTCTGCCTCAGCTTCGCTAATGATCTTATCCTTTTTTGCTCCGATTTCATTATCTTCTTTCGGAGCAAAGGCAACTGATATCTTATGATCCTTTGTCACATCCTCAAAGGTATAGGATTTTACTGCTCCGATCTTTTCTCCATCCACCGCCACCTGCTGCACCGCATAGCCGTTATCAGGAGCAAAGGTATAGGTAATGCTTCCATGTTCTTCTATGGCAATTTTGCCGGTCGGGGAAATGGATCCCCCTTTATTGGCTATGCCGGAAGTGATCTCAAAGGTATTATCCCCTTCTCTTACAAAGCGGGCAGTGATGGATACATCTTCTGTGACATCTTTCAAAGTATAGAAAGGATTTTTGGAAATGATTTTTTTATTTATATAAAATCCTTTGAACTCGTAACCCTCTCTTTCTTCCGCAGCAATTTGTACATCGGAATTCTTTTCATATCTTCCTGATCCGTCAACCTTTCCTGCCCCCTTGGGATAGGCGGTCACATTCACGGATATCTTCTTTGTCCGGAAAACTGCAGTAAAGGTGTGATTTTTATTAATTCCCCTGAGGGTGACCTTGCTTTTTTTGCTGACGAGCCTGCCGTTTTCATACCATCCGGCAAATTCATACCCCTCTTTGGGAACAGCCGTGATCACTGTTTCCTCTCCTTCTCCAAATATCCCTCCGCCGGAAACCGTGCCGAAGCTTTCATTTTTGGATTTTACCTTGATCCTGTAGCTGACACGCTCAAACCTGGCCTCATAAGTCAGGTCGGATTGGATATTATCCACAGCCAGATCAGTTTCTTCGGAAACCAGCTTGCCTCCAAGGAACCATCCGCCAAACTCATATCCATCGTTTTCAAATGCCACAAGAAGGGCGTTGTCTCCCTGACCGAACTGTCCCTCACCACAGGTAAAACCGCCTTCCTCCGGCTGACATACTGTCCGCAGATTATAAGCTTCTATATCCCCCTGATTTTCATCTACACCGAACTCCCCCGGATCCTTTGAATCTCCGGAACCGGTGGAATCCTGATCCATGTTTTCCACTTCGGGGCTTTCCTCTTTTTCGATTTCGGAACTTCCCTCTTCTTTTTCTTTTACTGTAACCGAGACAGATACCGTGGCCCGGGCAGGCGGATCATCCCCATCCTCAAAAAAAATCGTTGCCTCATAATTACCGGCCGGTAGTTCATTCAGGCTTACCTGAAAATCCATTTTATCACCGGGTTCCAGTTCAGAATCCGTATCAGACAGTGCTTTGATCTCAAAAGCTGTATTGGCATCTGCCTGGCTCCATCCGATATAAACCGGCACATCACCGGTATTTTTTATACTGAACTCCTCCGGTTCCACCTGATCTCCCTCGCTGATGGTTCCAAAGCTGATCACTGACTTATCTGCTGCGATCTCCCGTGTGCCGGTATTCTGACCCGGGTTCTGGTCCTCATCTCCGTCCTGGTTCTGATCTCCGTCCTGATTCTGATCTCCATCCTGGTTCTGATCTCCGTCCTGGTTCTGATCTCCATCCTGGTCCTGTCCATCTCCCTGCCCGAACTCAATGCCTGTATCTTCTTCTGCCGGCTCAGCAAAAACCGGCAGAACAAACATATTCGACATGGCAAGGGAAGCGCACATTATCCAGATTAGTATCTTTTTCATACATACACTCCTTTCATGGTGTAAAGCTAACGACATAAGATCGTTTACTATAAGTTATCGAAAAGCCATTTTTATAATAACAGATAAAATGTCACATAAGTGTCATAAAAACCTGAAAAGGGCAGGATATAAGCCGAAGGCCGTAAAGGAAATGATCGAATAACGGATACAGCGTACCAACAAGGAAGCATAGCTTCCTCCCTCCAGAAACTCTCCGGAGAAGGGCAGCTTCAGCAAAGTACTGAGGAGCAGGTAAATAAGCAGTCCTCCCGCTACCCGCACTACCATAAAGACGGGTTTCTTTGTATTTTCAAAGTTTACATATTTTTCTTCAAATATGGTGCCTGCCATAAAGCCGGCCAGGAGCCCCAGCGATGTGAAATAGTCTTCACTGCGGCAGAAAATGAGACCCGGAAGAACACAGGCCAGAAGAATTCCGTACAATACTGCCCTGTTCTTTATTTTCTTTTCCATGAAGGGTATCAGGAACACGGCAAGAATACCGATTCCCCACCCTGCCAGTACATCTGTAGGATAATGGGCGCCCACCACCACCCGGGATATACCTGTAAGGAGAGTTAGTACAACTGCCGGGACTATCACCCATCTTTTCCTGATTCCTGCTGCCAGAGATCCGTAAAGGCTGGCTGCGTTGGCGGAATGGATACTGGGAAAGGAATAACCCTGGGCCTGGATACTGTAAATATCCGCATCCGGCTTAACTATCCTGAATATCCGGATATCTTCATGATCAAAATAGGGCCTGCGGCGCATGACCAGACACTTTATCATGGTATTGACGGTCACAGTGCAAAGAACAGTCAGTCCCATGGTTTTTCCCAGCTTTTTATCCAGACACCAGTATATCAGACCAATCACAAGGATCATGATCTTTTCCTCTCCAAAAATAGAGAAAAATGAGATCAGGGATATACCCCCTTTTCCAAGAGTGACCTGCAGCCACTTTATCAGGCTTACTTCCCATGAAAAATAAAATGTATTTCCAACTGCTGTCATTATTTTCCTCCTTCTGAAGCTTGATTGCCATCCAGTCTCTGCCGCTCCACCAGTTCCGCAAAATAGCCGCCCTTATTGATCAGTTCGTCATAGGTTCCGTCCTCTATGATGGACCCGCCTTCCAGCACCAGGATCCGGTCGCAGTGGGCAATGGTGGAGAGCCGGTGGGCGATGACGATACGGGTACACCCCATGGAATCCAGTGACTCAGACACCTGCCGCTGGGTTTTATTGTCCAGGGCACTGGTAGCCTCATCAAATATCAACAGTTTCGGTTGGGGAGCAATGGCCCGGGCGATCATGATACGCTGACGCTGTCCCCCGGAGATACCACCCTGCCCCTCGGAGATCAGAGTGTTCATCCCCATGGGCATCTCCCGGATATCCTCTGCAATCCCTGCCTTTTCGGCGGCCTTCCAGGCATCTTCCAGGGTCAGTTCCGGAGCAGTGATCACGATATTGGAGTAGATATCTCCCTGGAATAATCCGGCATCCTGCATGACTGTTCCTATTTTCTTTCTCAAAGATGGCAGGTCCAGGCTTTCCAGATTCCTTCCATCATAGCAGACTGTTCCTTTCTCCGGCTTTTCAAAGCCCAGAAGAAGGCGTATGAGGGTAGATTTGCCGCAGCCGGTCCTGCCCACTATGGCAACATATTCCCCGGCTCTGATCTTTAAGGAAATGTCCTTCAGCACATAGGGCATATCCTCATTATAGCGGAAGGAAACATGCTCCAGCTCAACATTTCCTGAGATTCTGGTCACGATCTCCCTGCCCGATACTGTCTCCGGTTCTGCGGTCAGAAAAGGCTCCGCCATCTCAAGCATGGGCTGGATCTGGGCCGCAGTAAGAGCAATGGAAGAAACCGACATAAATGCTCCCATCATCATTCCGTAGGAGGCCGTAAAGGCAAAATAGGCTGGCTGACTTACTCCGCTTTGCACCGCCAGATAATAAAGAACGATGTTGGAAATAAGCGTGATGGCGGTGGAGATCACACTGTTGATCTTCAAAAACAGAGGCGGATTGTACTGCAGTTCCGCTTCCTCGGCATACAGATCCAGCCATTTGGCAAAAACACGTTTTTCCGCTCCCGAAAGCTTGATCTTCTGCACTCCGGTAATAAGGCTGTAGCTCATTCCGGATTCCTTTGCCGCAAGCTCCATCTGTCTCCTGTTGATACGAATCTGAAGCAGAGTGGTCAAAACGGAAAATCCTACGGTCACCACAACGATGATGATTGAAGGAACCGCCAGAGCCGGAGCAAAACGGAATATCTGAAAAACATAAACCAGGGATGTCACCGAAGTAAGTCCCGTTGACATCACAATACTCATCATCATGGAACAGAGCTGACTGACCGACAGGGAGCGGCTCTTCAGTTCACCGGGACTGTACTTCCTGAAAAAGCCTGCCGGAAGGGTAAGTATCCGCATCATCATCGATGCCTGGACACCAAGGGATGTTTTCGTCTCCAGCCTGTTCTGGGCCAGAGCCCTGGCGCCGCTTAACAACTGGGTAGATAAGGACACACAGATCATGGCAATCGCGATACCAATAAGAGCCGTCTTCCTGCCGCTTAACAGGACCGGACCCGTCAGGGCCATGGTAATCCGGGGCATGATAAGCCCAACCAGAGTCACTGCCACGGTCATGGCTAAGACAAGCATCAGGTCATTGGATGAAACACAGTTTTTTATATATATCAGAAGATCTTTGATCCCAAGCTTCTTTTGCGGAAGCGGCCGGTAAAAACACAGGGCTGTCCTGTCTATTAAGTCAGCTGTTTTTGCATTTACTTTCACCAGTTTACCGCTTTCGGGGTCCATATAGGAATAACCGCCCAGGGTTCCGGGCAGCAAAGCCACGGCCGGTCCTTCTTTCCCCATGAAGGCAAGAACAGGACCGTAGGAATCCTGATACCAGTGGTCAGTCAGTTCCACCAGACGGCACATCAGGCCGTAGGGCCGCAGACAATAATCCAGCTGCTCCCTGGGAGTCTTGAGTGAATCCGGCACTTCAACAGGCTTATAATGGTAATATTTCAGGATCTCATCAATGGCATTCTTCGTTATGATCCGATCATCACTGATCTTCTCCGCATTCCGGTGTCCCATCACGACACCGGCAACCTTTATAAAGGAATCCTCCAGAAGCTGCTGGTCGGCCTGCCGCCGTTCTTCGATTTGATTTTCAAACCATCCCACGTCGTTGCCGCAGCCCCCGCCTGTATCCGGGACTGCTTCCTCCTTCCTCATATTTACTATTATTCATCGGCAACCAGATCGGCATAGGCACCGCCTTTTTTCATAAGCTCCTCATGCCTTCCCCGTTCAACCACCCTGCCATGATCCAGGACAATGATCTCATCACATTCCCTCACAGTGGACAGGCGGTGGGCTATGACAATACAGGTGATACCGCGGTCAGTGACAGCCTTTACCACCTCGTATTCTGTTTTGGCATCCAGGGCGGAGGTGGCCTCATCCAGTATAATGATGGTCGGATCCTGAGCCAGGACCCGGGCGATCTCCAGCCGCTGCCTCTGTCCTCCGGATAGATTTCTTCCCCCGCTGGACAGCTTATGCTGATATCCTCCGGGCATCTGCACCAGGTCATCATGGATCCTGGCATCTCTGGCCGCGAGGATCATTTCAAAATCTTTTATAGAATCATCCCACATCTTAATGTTGTTGGCCACAGTATCGGCAAAGAGAATAATATCCTGATCCACCACAGCCAGGGATCCCACCATCACTTCCCGGGGATAAGCGCTGCGGGGCTTTCCGTCAAACAGGATCTGCCCGCTCCAGGGCTGATATAATCCGGAGACCAGTTTTGAGATGGTGGATTTGCCGCAGCCGGAAGCACCCACCAGGGCGATCCTCTCACCGGTTTTCATTTTCAGAGAGAAATCTTTTATAAGAGGTTCCTCCAGTCTGGAATATCCGAAGGTTATATTTTTAAGCTCAATATTTCCCCGAAGCTTGGAACGCTCTCCTTCTTCGATCACATTACCGGCAACGCTCTCGTCCTCCGGGTATCTCATCACATCTTCTATCCTCTCCATCTGGGTGCGCATTTCCTGAATGGTCTGTCCGGCATTTACCATCATCATGGCAGGAGACATAAAGGATCCCAGAAAACCCTGAAACATGAGAACTGCTCCAAGACTGAATTTCCCTTCCATGGTCATCCATACTCCCACCACAAGCACGGCATAGTTGGCCAGTGTACTGAAAAATACCGGTATCATGCCCAGATACTGATTGGTTTTTGCCGCTTTTACGTTCTGGGCGTTCACAGAGGCCTGGTAGCCGGCCCATTTCTGGAAAAAACCATTCTCTGCACCGCTGGCTTTGATGGTCTCTATCATCTCGATCCCGGTCACAGTGGCCGACTCCAGCTTGCCTGCGTCACGCATCTGTACCCGCATGATATTGACTCTTTGCCCGGAGATCACCCGGGACATGACTATATTAAGGACCAGGGTCACCAGACCGATGAGGGTCAGCATGGGACTCTGCCGCAGCATAACGATCAGGTAGAAAATCATCATAACTGTGTTGAGAAGAAAAGGTCCGAAGGTATTTACCAGAGTTCCTGCTATGGAGGCATTCATCGCTGCCCTGGACTGAATATCCCCGGCCAGTCTCTGGGAGAAAAACTCCATGGGCAGGTGGAGCACCTTCCACATATATGTAGTATTTCCTATAATGGCCATCTTTCCGTTAATCTTTAAGGAATATACGGCTCTGGCCCATTCCACCACGATCTGGACAGAGGCCAGCAGGATCATCATAAGGATAAAGGGATGCAGCCAGCTGCGGTTAATGCCGGTTAAAAGCCGGTCCATGAAGATCCGGGAGGTTACAGAATTGGCAATACCAAACAGGTAGGCAATGGCAGTGGTCAGCATAACAAAGGCTACGGCAGCACCGGCACCCACAAGACGCCTGCGTGCAAAAGCAACCGTACTCCTGCGCTTTCCTCCCGGTTCAAAATCCTCTGTGGGAACCGGGACGATCACTACGCCGGTGAATGCTTTATCAAACTCATCCCAGGTGATCTTCACCGCCCCCCGGGCGGGATCATTAATATAGACCCATTTTCCCCGGAATCCTTTCAGTACCACAAAATGATTCATGTTCCAGTGAATAATACAGGGAAACTCCCCCTCATCCCTGATGGATTCCGGACTCATGCGGAAGGCATTTACTGAAAATCCGTAGTTTACTGCCGCAAGATAGATATTCTTTGCTTTGGAGCCGTCCCTGGAGACACCACAGTCAATACGAACCTGCTCCAGGGGAACCCATTTATCATAATATGCCATCACCATGGCCAAGGCAGCGGCACCGCATTCCAGAGCTTCCAGCTGCATGACCACAGGAACTTTCGCGACCCCCTTCGTAATGGTCGGTTTTATCTTATGATTTTTTGTCCTGTTTTTACTCTCACTCATATGGTCGTCACCTGCTTTCCAGCAGGAAGGTTATTGGATGTACCTGCTCGGTCACCATGATTCCGTCATAGGAACCATCAGGCAGGGCGATCTCCGCCGCCCCGACAGCTCTCCCGTATTCATCTTTGCTTACAGATGCGATCGACGTTTCCTCAGATGCGACCCGCAGGGGCATACCTTCCGCAATATTGTCAGAAGCAGCGGGGAATACCTGTGCCTCATGGTCACTTACGATGACCCTGACCTCGGCAGTGGTCTCCAGTACACCAACCGCTGACCAGGCCAGTATTCCCACAAGCAGGAGGATCACGGCTGCCAGCACGGCCCATATCCCGGGGTTGGTCACACGGAGATAGTCTGTGAGCTGTTCCGGCGAAGAGATCCGGTCCAGTGTTTTTTGTCTGAATATTGTTTGTTTCTGCTTTGTTTCGCTCATATCAATACTTCCCTCAGATCATGTATAATAAATGTTTCAGAGCCATCTGGACAGACGGGGCTGCCCTCCGGAAGAAAAAGAACACTCTTTATCCCGGCATTCTTTCCCGAATGAATATCAAGAAGCCTGTCACCAACATAATAGCACTTTTCCGGATCAAGTTCATATTTTTCCAGAAGATAAAGGATTCCGTCGGGCGCCGGTTTCTTAGGAAATCCATCCAGGGCTGTCACCACTTCAGTAAAGCAGGGCAGCAGGCCGGTGTTCTCAAGAATGGTCTGGCAGGAGGCGGCCCTGTGGGTATAAACAAAACAAAGGTGTCCCCCGCCTTTCAGTTTGTCAAGCACCTCCCGGGCATGAGGCATTGGCCGGATTCCATGAATACTCCTGTCATTCCTTATCTCATATTGTTCCTTCAGCCAGGCGGGATCCTTTTCGGCTTCCGGCGCTATCTCTTCAAGGAGACTGCCCACAGAAGACCGGAGTACAAAATCCCTGATATATTTTTCACTGAGACTGACTCCCAGCTCCTCGCAAAACCCCTTCACAGCGGGGACGATGCAGGTATAGGAATCAACCAGTGTTCCATCCAGATCCCAAATAAAAGCATATGGTGTCATTTTCCCACCAACCCTTTCCTCCGTCAATCTATGTTTGTTTTAATCATAAAAATATGCATACTGTCATTTTTCCACAAAGAGAAGCCCTCTGTCAACCCTCCTTTTATCCTCTTTCTATATAAATACTATTGCATTACTGATTTCTCTGATGCTATGATTATAGCAGATGCCCCGTCCTGATGGTTGACACGTTTTCCCGGGGCTGAGAAAGGAAGTGATACAATGAACAAAAAAGAACTTTCATTGATGGACAGAAAGAAACTGGGTTTTGGACTGATGCGGCTGCCAAAGTGCGCAGATGATCCGCAAAAGATCGATATCCCACAGGTTTGTGAGATGGTGGATCTCTTTATGGATGCGGGATTTACTTACTTTGATACTGCCTATGTCTATGATGGCGGCGCTTCAGAGGAAGCAGGGAGAAAAGCTCTGGTTGAACGATATCCGAGAGACAGCTATACCATAGCCACCAAGCTCAATGCCTGGCTGGGCAAACCGGATGAAAAGGCTGCAAAGCAGCAGCTTGCCACCTCCATGCAGAGGCTGGGCGTTGATTATGTGGATTTCTATCTTCTGCACGCACTTCAGCTCAATAACCGCAGCATTTATGAAGAGTATGGTTTGTGGGATTTCGTCAGAAAACAGAAGGAAAAGGGACTGGTCCGCCATTGGGGCTTCTCCTTCCACGGAACACCCCGGATGCTTGATGAGCTTCTAATGGAAAACCCTGACGCCGAATTCGTTCAGCTGCAGATCAATTATGCAGACTGGGAAAATGTCAATGTCGCTTCCCGGGAATGTTATGAGATCGCCAGAAAGCATGAAAAGCCAATCATCATTATGGAGCCGGTCAAGGGCGGCATGCTGGCAGCCCCACCGGATAAGGTTGCCCATCTCCTTAAGGAAGCGGATCCCGAAGCCTCCTGCGCTTCCTGGGCCATCCGCTACGCAGCATCCCTGGACGGAATCATGAGCGTCTTAAGCGGTATGTCCAATCTGGACCAGATGAAGGACAACATTTCTTTTATGAAAGATTTTCATCCCCTTTCCGATGCGGAGCAGGAAGTGATAAGCCGGGCCCAGCAGATCATACGGGAAGCAGGCGCCATCCCCTGTACCGCCTGCCATTACTGTACGGACGGCTGCCCTGCAAACATCAATATCCCGGAGATTTTCCGCGCGTTTAATATCCAGAAGATCTACAATAACATGAAACAGGCCGGCCAGATCTATTCCCGGGCTGTCACCGGAAGGGGCCGGGCCTGTGACTGCATCGAATGCGGCCAGTGCGAGGGAGCCTGTCCCCAGCATCTGCCCATCATAGAGCTCCTGAAAGAAGCAGGAGAACAGTTTGATTAATATTTACAAAGGCATCTTTTAACTTTCCCGTGTTAAGATCACGATGGATGAAAAGATCATGAGGATACCGATCACCCCCGTAAAGCGAAGCGGTTCATGCAGGATGAAAACGCTGACCAGGGTTGCCACCATGGGCTCCACAAAGGCCAGCACCGAAGCCTTTCCCGGGGGTGTATATGCCAGTCCGGCCGTATAGAACAGAAAAGGCGCCATGGTGGAGACCAGGCCGATGGAGATACCATTTGCCAGAACCGGCAGATGGCATAATCTTAAGAAAAGGGGCATCCTCGCGCAAAAGGGGGCAAGCGAACAGGCCGCCACAATAAATGTGTATACCGTTACCGTCTCCGGACTGTATTTCTTCAGGGCCACATTGCCAAAGATGGAATAAAGGGCATATCCAAACCCGGAGGCGATACCGGTAAGAATTCCCAGGGGACGTATGATCCCCGTCCCCCCGCCGTATAAAACGGCATCCAGAACTCCTGTGGTAAAAGCACAGCCGGCAAAAGCCAGCAGCAGGGCTGATAGTTTTCTCCCCGTCAGCCGTTCGTGAAAAAAGAGAACGGACATGACCATGACAAAACAGGGGGCTGTGTACAGAAGGATGGCCGCCACCGACAGGGTGGCCAGCTCTATGGTCCAGAAGTACATGATGTTAAAAAAAACAATGCTAAGTATCCCGGTCCCCAGGAACATCCACAGATCTTTTATACTGACCTTTAACTTGTCCCGGTTTCTCACCAGCAGGTAAAGAACCATACCCGCTGCTCCCACCAGATTACGAATAAAGGTAATCTCCGCCGGAGAACATCCAAAGGCTGCCAGCCTGGTGGAAAACAGGCCGATGATCCCCCAGAGGCTGCCCCCGATTATGATAAATAATGTGGCATACCGGGATACCGGAGTTTTTTGTCCTTCCTTCTGATTCATAGGGTTTCCTCTGTTTTTGCAATATCCGAAAGGATCTTTCTGATCCCGTCAAAAAGCCTGTCCATTTTCTCCTCAAAGCCCGTGGAATTATCAATGATCACCCGCATGGGATGAGCCTCCCAGGCATGGAGAGTGCTGTCATCAACAAGAATCGCCTCATCCGGGGTCTCCATTCTCGCAGAATTGTTGTCACAGGTATAAAAGTCCCGGGCGCCTTTAGCGGCAGTGGAAAGATGGAACACGGCATCATACCAGCTTAAGCATTCCCCCTCGGTGAGTCCCTGGCTTTCAACCACCCGGGCAAAATCCTCATCCTCCATATATGCCTTATTATCCAGCATCCCCCGGTCATAGATGATAAGGATGGGTTTCTTTATGGCAGAATAAATCTCCTCCGCGGCCAGGGCATAGACCTTTTCTTTAGCCAGCTGCATGGGGATCTGTATCCTCTGATAGGCGGCCAGGGAGGAACACACAGCAGGGCTGATCCCGTTGCTGATCAGCTGCGTGGCCGTCTCGGGCATCAGGAGAATATGATAGCCTTCTCCCTCCAGTTCCCTGAAAGTTCTCTCCAGTGCTGTACTTTTCCCACTGCAGGGGCCGCCCGTCACCACGATCCTTACCACCCTGCAGCCATTGTCCAGATAATCCAAGTCATTTCCTCCTCTTCATCATTTGTATTATTCTTTAAGTGATTATATACTAATTCCCCGACACTTTTCAACAAAAAGAAAGTTGTGGTTTGATCCCAAAACTGTTACTATAACAGTAGGAATATCACCCCTTTTCGAGGTTAATTATTATGGAAGACAAACGGCAAAAACAATATAAAATGATGACCGAGACACCGGTCCAGAAGCTGATCCTGCAATTATCCATCCCGACTATCATCAGTATGCTGATCACCAGCATCTATAATATGGCAGATACGGCTTTTGTGGGACGCCTGGGAACCAGCGCCAGCGGGGCCGTCGGCATAGTATTCGGTTTCATGGCCATCATACAGGCGGTCGGTTTCATGTTCGGACAGGGATCCGGTAGTATTCTGTCCAGACTGCTGGGACAGAAGAACTACGAAGAAGCCAGCAGGATCGGCTCCACAGGATTTTTCTGTGCCATATTCCTTGGTCTTATTATCCTCACCGCCGGGCTGATTTTCCTTGACCCTCTGGTCTACCTGCTGGGAAGTACGAAGACGATCGCCCCTTACGCCAAAACCTACATTACATTTATCCTGCTGGCCTGTCCTCCCATGATCTCCTCATTTGTGATGAATAACATCTTAAGATATGAGGGAAAAGCTTCTCTGGGCATGATCGGTATGCTGTCCGGCTCTCTCCTGAATATCGCCGGGGATCCCATTCTCATGTTTCAGTTTCACCTGGGGATCGCCGGCGCGGGCCTGTCTACCGCCATCAGCCAGTATATCAGCTTTTTTATCCTCCTGTACATGTTTTTATCTGACAAGACCCAGACAAAACTGTCGATACGAAAAGTAATCCCCGATCCTGCCGTCATCATCGATATATGTACCACCGGGTTTCCCAGCCTGATCCGGCAGGCTCTTGCCAGCATCGCAACCATGATCCTCAACAAGAAGGCCGGCTATTATGGTGATGCGGCTGTGGCAGCCATGAGCATCGTATCCAGGATCGGCATGTTTGTGTTTTCTTTTTCCCTGGGTATCGGCCAGGGCTTCCAGCCCATCAGCGCCTTCAATTATGGTGCCCGCAAATATGACCGGGTCCGGTCCGGTTTCTTTTACACGGTTGTCTTTTCCGAAACCGTCATTTTCGTCATCAGTCTGGGAGTCATCCTCTTCTCCGGAACTCTCATTCAGCTTTTCCGCAATGACCCGGCAGTAATCGAAATAGGTACCCGGGCCCTGAGGCTTCACTGCATGGCCCTTGTGTTCATGCCATTCGGAACTGTCACGGAGATGCTGCTGCAAAGCACCGGCCACCGTTTTCAGGCCTCCATCATGTCCTCTTTAAGAAGCGGCCTGCTCTTCATACCATTGCTGATATTGCTGTCCGGACTGAGGGGCCTTTCCGGTATACAGGAAGCACAGCCTCTTTCTTACGTTCTGTCCACCATTCCTTCCCTCTATATGCTGGTATGGTTTTTCAGAAGACTGCCTCCCCAATCGGAGTCGTCTGAATGATCCCCGCGGTCCGGGAGACGCCTCCGGCGTCTTCATCTTGCGGACAGCTCGCTCCGGAAAGGATATTCCCCTATCCTTTGTCCTTTGCTTATGCTATTATTAATAACATAAAGGTAACTCACAGATAAAAAAGCTAATATTTATGAATTTACACAGGAGGAAGAATTTTGAAATTTATCTCATGGAACATAGATTCTCTGAATGCGGCTCTGACAGGAAGCAGCCCCCGGGCTGCCATGTCCAGAGATGTACTGGAAATGATCTCCCGGGAACAGGCAGACTTTATTGCCCTGCAGGAAACCAAGCTCCCCGCAAAGGGCATGAATAAAAAGCAGGCTGCCGCCCTGGCAGAGTATTTCCCGGAATATGAATGTGTATGGATCAGCTCCAGGGAGCCTGCCAGAAAGGGGTATGCCGGAACGATGGCCCTCTACAAAAAAGAACTCGAAGCAAAAACGGACTTCCCCGCCATCCTGGCCCCGGAGCCCATGGACCTTGAAGGACGTATGATCACTCTGGAGCTTCCTGAATTTTTCTTTAATCTGGTATATACTCCCAATGCGGGCGATGGTCTTAAACGTCTTGAGGAGCGGCAGGTCTGGGACAGGAAATATGCCGAATACCTTAAGGAGCTTGACCAGAAAAAACCGGTCATCTCCTGTGGAGATTACAATGTTGCCCACAGGGAGATCGACCTGGCCCATCCCGAGAGCAACCGAAGGTCACCCGGCTTTACCGATGAGGAAAGGGAAGGATTTACCAATCTGCTGGCCGGGGGCTTCATCGACACTTTCCGCCATGTCCATGGCGATGTGGAGGGTGTCTACTCCTGGTGGGCCCAGCGGGTAAAGACCAGCAAGATCAATAACAGCGGCTGGAGGATCGACTATTTCCTGGTCAGCGACCGGATCAAGTCACAGATCCGAAGGTCCGAGATAATGGATTCAGGTCCCCGTCAGGATCACACTCCTCTTTTGCTGGAGATGGACTTTTAAGTGGATGATTTTCCCTGGCTAAAGGAGGCAAACCATGATGAACAAAACAGATGGACATCCTTTAGAGCGTTTCTTTCATACTATCAGACAATACTATGCCCGGAGAGAAGAAACAGAAAAGACTCTCTGGTACCGGATTCTGAATCTTCTTGCAAGCTTCAGTATGGCCATTGCCGCTGTGATTCCGCTCATGTGGAGGATCTGGAAAACAGTGCCTTTTACCTATGAGGTAAATGATGACCCGGCACTGGTCCAGATCCTGGACGGGTCCTTCACCGGAGAACCTGAAGCCCACTCTATCTTTGTCAGGTACCCCCTGTCATGGGTCATAGCCCGTCTGTATCAGAAGAATCCAACTGTACATATCATGGGTGAGGTCTTTAAAAATGTCAACTGGTACCTGGCTGTTTTTACCCTTCTGTCAGCCTTTGCTCTGACAGCGGTCCTCTTTCGCATTCTTCATTATTTCAGGGCTAACCGTCTGATCATCTGCCTGCTCTTTGATATGGCTTTTCTGCTGGGCTGGCTTCCCTGCTTTTCCAATATGACTTTTTCAACTGCAGCGGCTTTTATGGGCTGCATGGGGATCCTGTTTTTTGCCTTTGAGAGCCCGGATGAAGCCTGGCGGCCGTGGAATATCGCCGTGCTGGCAATTCTTCTGACCGCCTCCTGGAGTTACCGCAAGCCTTGTTTTTATATGGTGGCCCCTGTGATCGGGATGGAGATCATACTAAAATATAACATCCGCTTTTTTAAATCTTGGAAACCATGGTTCTTCTGTTTCTTGACCGGAATCCCTCTTCTTCTTACCATGCAGCTGGACAGTCACATGTATGGAAGCCGGGAATGGAAAAGATATCTGATCTACAATCAGGCCAGAGCCTATCTGCAGGATTATTCCGGATTTCCACCCTATGAAGAGCACAAAGAATTCTACCGGTCCATCGGCGTAAATCAGATCATCTGGGACGCCATGTCCAGCTATACCTACTGTATGGTTGACGGTTTTAAAACCGACTGGGTAGAGGAAACCTACAGTTATGTAAAAAGCCTGGAACCGGACAAAAGCCTGCCGGAGCGTGCCGGAGAGGCCGTTCCCGAGGCCCGGAAATTAATGGCTGATTCAGAGGAGGTAAACAGCAGTCTGGTAAATGCTGCCGGCTATTTCTGGCTGCTTCTGATCCCCCTCTTCCCTGTCACCTTGATTTTCTGCTGGGACCGGGGTATTTTAAGCCACCTGAGACAACTGATATCCATTGCCGCCACCTGTGTGATCACAAAGCTTGAATGGGTCTACCTTGCCATGAACGGAAGATTCCCCCTGAGAGTAAAAGAAGCCATCTGGCTGCTGACCTTTTCTACAGGTTTTTGTCTTTCAGTAAAGCTGTTCGGCCAGTGGCGGGAAAAAGCATTTACAAGGATTCCGATAATCATACAGATCATCGTGCTGGTATTTTTTCTGCGGGCAGACCCGGTCTCCCCTCTTATAAGCACCAGGGCAATGCTGCAGCAGCAGAAGCTGGCTGCCGCTTCAGGCAAAGCAGAGGTTGCTGCTTACTGCGGCCGCCATCCTGACAGCTTATTTGTAATCGACACCAGAGCTGTGGTAAGGGGCAACAATCCTCAGGATGATCTCAGACAGGGAAACTGGTTCCTTTCAGGCAGCTGGATGTCCTACAGTCCTGTATTTACCCGGAAGCTTCAGGCCGCAGGAACGGACAGCCTGGGCTGCTCCTTCCTCACGCGGGAAAATGTCTACCTGATTACCCAGAGCAGGAAGAATGTCGCCTACCTTCTCGGGATCGAGGATAAAGATCGTGTTCATGCAGATATCGTAGATGAATTTATGACATCAAATTATACCTTCCTTAAGGTTTACAAAGTCAGGAGCGTGGATTGACATGGAAAACAAGTCCGGACAGAGGGAAAAATTCATTTTGTCTTTCCTGTGGAGTCTTATGGGCATCCTTTCCCTGGTGGCAGTCTGCCTGGGTACATGGCGCTATATGGAGAGCCATAATCTGATCCGGCATCGGGCTTTTGCCCCGGAGAGCCGGGACAATCTTGAGATCAGGGCCTGCGAGGGCACTGTACTGGCCACAAAGAGTAATGCCCTGGACGGGGTCCCCTTTTACACAGAACCGGGAAGCACAGAAATGGCAGGCCGTTTTCCGGAGGGGAAATGTATACAGAGCAAGGAGTATACGGAAATAAATGGCTGTAAATGGATCCACGCTGTCTACTGCGGGCTGGACGGGTGGCTGGAAGAAAGCTTTACCCGCCCGATATCCCGGGATGCCCGCTATATCCGGAAGGGAACCAGGGTCTATGTAAACGCCCTGACAGAAAAAGGCATCAAAGGATATGCCAAACCGGATATGGAAAGCCAGATTGTCCGGGAGGGACTGCTTTATGGAGACGAATTTACCATAGAGGCTCTGTCTGACGGCTGGGGAAGGGTGACAGACCGGGGAGAGACCTTCTGGATCTTCATGTATTTTATGGGAAGTTATCCATCAGAATACTGGAAAATAGAATCGCTGGCGTCCTCAGGAGGAATCAATCTGAGGAAGGAACCGGACAAAAGCAGCAAAAGTCTCGGCAAAGTTCCTGAAAATCAACCTGTAAAGGTTCTGGAATTTCACCGTGGCTGGGGCTGTGTGGATTATCGGGGACAAAGGGGATGGCTGTGTCTTGCCTATATGAGCCCGGATGCCCTGCCGGCGGTTTCGATTAAATATATAACGCCGGGCCCCGGCAAAATTGCCGAAACGATTTCCATAAATGCTATCTATGAAAGGAACGACATATGAAAAAGAAGTCAGCAAAATCATTATCTGTAAGATTACCCCTCCTGTTCGTAGCCAGCACGATCATCATCATGCTTGTGGTAATCCCCCTGGTATACATGCGCTTCCATAATCGTATGATCGATTAGTACACCCGTATGGCCAAAGGCGTGACCCAGCTCATGGTCAATTCCTTTGACGGTGATAAGGTGGATGAATATATGGAGAAGAATTTTGACCTGCCCGAGTATGTGGATACAGTCAATTATCTCTACACACTCCGGGACAATTATCCTGATATTCTCTACATGTATATCTATCGCTTTGAGGAAGATGGCTACCTTTTCACATATACCCGGCCGATTTTTCGCAGTGACGGCAGTTATGCCTGCACCGCCTGTGTCGATTTTTCCATGGATTATCTGTCTGAAATGGACAGGGCCTTCACATTAAAGCTCGCCCTGATCTTGTCCGGGCACAGGCAAAAATCCATAACAGAGATGGTATGATCACAGCCATGGCCGCAGATTACAGATCCATCTACTATGCCGACCTGGACAAGGACGAGTGCGTATGCGTCAGAGCGACCACCAGGCTGTATGGAGGCAAAATGTGGGAAGGCCGTGTCTTTTCTTTCCTGCATGGTTTTAAAGAATACGCGGACCACTGTGTTGCTGAAGAGGACAAAGAGGCATTTCTTCAGTTCATTGACCCGGAGAATATCCGGAAAGGACTTGCCATGGAACACAATCGCATTCTTTCGGAGGCATTGACCCGGGCCGAGGAGGCAAATGCCGCAAAGACAGCCTTCTTAAGCACCATGAGCCATGAAATAAGAACACCCATGAACGCCATCATCGGTCTGGACAATATCGCCCTCAGGGACCCCAATCTGTCCCCCCAAAACCCGGAAAGAACTTGAAAAGATCGGCTCCAGCGCCAGACACCTGCTGTCCCTTATCAACGATATACTGGACATGAGCCGCATTGAGTCAGGTCGCATGTTACTAAAGGATGAAGAATTCTCCTTCCGGGAGATGATCGAGCAGATCAACATCATTATCAATGGTCAGTGTGATGATAAAGGCCTTACCTTTGTCTGCAATAAAATAGAGCCTCTGGATGAATACTTCATCGGAGATGACCTGAGGCTCAGACAAATCATTATCAATATTTTAGGCAACGCAGTTAAGTTCACCGATGCCCCCGGCACCGTCACCTTTACCGTGGAACAGCTGGATACCACCTGTTATGTCCCGGAGCAGGGGGATCCCCTTCCTGACGGATCTCCTGCTGAAGATACCCGTATGCTTCGTTTCACCATGAAGGATACCGGTATCGGCATGGACGAAGCCTTTATCTTAAGACTGTTTGAACCCTTCTCCCAGGAGGATGCCACAACCACCAACCGCTACGGCGGCAGCGGTCTGGGCATGGTCATAACCAAAAATATGATTGATCTGATGGGCGGACGGATTGAAGTGGAAAGCCGGAAAGGACAGGGAACTACTTTTACGGTATGCCTTCCGCTGCGGAAGGCCCACCATGTGGATGCCCCGGAACCCGTAAATGAACAGGCTCCGACAGAAATATCTCTCGAAGGTCTTCACATACTGATCGCAGAGGATATGGCACTGAACGCCGAGATCCTTACCGACCTGCTGGAGATCAACGATATAACCTCTGAATGGGCAGAAAACGGCCGGCGGGCGGTGGAAATATTCAGCCAGAGCGAGGAGGGACACTTTGACGCCATTCTGATGGATATGCGAATGCCCGTCATGGACGGCCTGACCGCCACACAGGAGATCCGGAAGCTTAAACGGCCGGACGCATCCAGAATCCCGATCATTGCCCTGACGGCCAACGCCTTTGAAGAGGACGTAAAACAATGCATTCCCCTGATAGAATTATTCCTCATGGTATTTGTGTTCTTTGCTTGTTTCCTTCACTTGTTTTCTTCGCTTGTTTTTTAATAAATGCAAGCGATAATATAGTCCGATCTGGATCAAACTGCTCTTCAATAACAGGAGATTTATAGCCTGCGTCATTCCAAATATTGAAAATATTTGGAACACCACTTCCGGCACGCTCTCCAATATTTATCATGTTAAACATTTTCATTAGTGATTTATTCCTCGGATCAGAAACCCCTCCAAGACGCATCTGATATTCCACTGTCTCTGAAATCTCTTTCAGTTCTGTTTGGCGCCTGGACAGCCAGGTGTCCAGGGATCCTCTGTCATCATAGATTTCGAGGATCTTTACGATGTCTGCCAACTGAAAACCCATATCTTTAAGAGCTGTGATCCGGCCAATGACAGGAAGCTGATCCGGGCTGTAGTACCGGTATCCAGTAAAGTGATCGGTCTCGGCAGGCGGCAGCAAACCAATATCATCGTAATGACGGAGCATACGGACGCTGACTCTGGATAATTTTGAAAATTCACCGATTTTCAACATTTTGTTTTACCTCCATGGAGTGTTCTTATTGAGCTCGTCATTACTATAAGGCCTACCACAATGGTAGAGTCAAGGGTTAAATCAGGACTTTCTATTTTCCCAAAACTCTTACCCGAATATCTGTCCCGGCATTTTCAGCTTCTTTTTTGGCGGAAACTCTTTATCAAACTTCTCCACATCTTCATCTTATACAGTATTGCCTGCCGGCATTCTGAAAGTATCAAAAGCCCATGCAGAAAGAAAGAAACGTATCGTCACATCCGTGATACGATTCGTGTCATGCCCGGAAAATATAGGTTTTTCAAGAAACTTAAGCATCAGGGAAATAAACTGCAATATTCATCTTTTTCCCAAGGAGTGAACTATTTATTGTATTTGCAGTTAAACCCATTCTTTCTGCTCCATAAGTCTATTTATCTATCGTAATAAAGTGTGTAGAGCGCATCATCCTGTTCTTCTCCTGAGATTGTTATTATGACACAGGTGTCATTCCAGGATACTCGCCAATCCTCCGGATGAAGGACCCCTCCATCATTAGCAACATCAAGCTTAAATTGTTCTATAGTTTTATCCCCCTGTTTCAAGGTAATCCTTGCATGGGAATGCCCAAAGGGCCAGTCCGGGTCCCCGACGCTCTGGAATAATACATCATACTTTCCATCTGGTGAAACAGAAGCGTCTATATCAGTAATCTTATACTTTGTGACATAAACATAGCTTCCTATCAATAACAGGAGTGCCAGTAATATTATGGTATTCATTCCAAGGAGAAGCTTTGCTGTCGGGTTCTTAACCTTGATACATCCGACTACAGATAAGACTGTTAACAGAATAATGATTCCTGCAACC
>JAFRHL010000014.1 GCA_017433295.1 Eubacterium sp. | reverse complement strand
TACTCTATCCATATTCAGTTTTTCAGCATTTACTCCAATATATCGATTTTTTTTAATGATTTTTCTTACAATATAACTATACTGCCATAAATAATTGCAATAAAAAAAAGCCGGAAACCTTACGGTTTTGGCTTATTTCAAAACAACATTAATAAGCATTCACGAAAGGCAAAGAGAAAAGGCAGTGATCCTTACAAGAAGGAATCATCTGCTCTTTTCTCCGGCCTCCGCGGGCATATGGTATGCCCTTAGGGCTTAGACAATTCCTGCCAGGTAATCTAGTTCCGTTTCATATTAAGAAGTTCGCTAAATCAATGATAGAAATCATCTGCTGACAGCCAAAAGACTAATATCTCTTGATCTTACCCTTGAATTTGGCTTTCTTTAATGCCTTTTTGAGCTTTTTGAAATTCTTTGCAGACATCTTCCTAGTAATCATAATAGTCTTGACTTCGCTCTTCCTGAAAGCTTTTTTCGATATTACAGGAACCTTCTTGGTGTTGAACTTTACAGTCTTAACTTTAGATTTATAAAATGCATATTTGTTAATTCTGACAATATTACTACCTACAGTTAATGTCGTAAGCTTCTTAGCCTTTGTAAAAGCATACTTTCTGATAACGCAAACTTTATAAGTCAAGCCTCTGTAGATCATTGTCTTTGGGACAGTAGCACTTTTTTTAGATGTCTTAAGTTTCTTTAAAGAAGCCTTACCGGTTTTATATGTGGCGAATGCAGAACCATTATCTGATGCGCCGGTCTCCTTGCGGACATACTCCGGTTTTGTCTCTGTGGTCGCTTCCGTTTTACCTCCGGTCGGACTGCCTGTCGTAGCCCCCATAGAAACAACAGGAGCAACTGCTAAAGACATTGCAATAGCCAAAGCTGCGAACTTCTTAGCTAAATTTACCATGGGTTCTCTCCTCCTTTCCTTATAGTATAGTCCAGAGATGGCACTCTGGTATGTATGAAGTTTATTAAAAAACTTTATACCGAAAAAATTATATAATTATTTCTTCTCAGAGTAATAGGGGACTTCATTACCATAATAGTATTTACCATAATAGTATTTACCATAATAGTACTTACCATAATGCTTGTTGTAATAACCGGGTCTTCCCCCTTCTACCCGGTTCAGAACTATTCCCAGAAGTGGACAGCCGGCTCTCTCAAGCTGACCGATACAGTTCCTGATCAGTCTTTTGGATGTCACTCCGGCATGAACGATAAGTATAGCTCCGTCACAGTAATGACCCAGTCGTTCCCCGTCAGATACAAGATTGAGTGGGGGAGCGTCTACGAAAACAAAACGATACTGGTCTGCCAGCTGATCCAGCATATCCTTGAATCTGTCACTTTCCAGTAAAAGAGACGGATTGATGATATTGTTGAAATTGGGAATAATATCTCCACTGGCAAATTGTGTTTTATAAATTACTTCCTCCAGGGGGCCATCTCCTGAAAGGTAATGTGATGTACCGAATAAGTTTTTTCTGTCTGAATGTTTAACAACAGACTTACTTCCCTTTATCTGAATATCATATTGATCTGAGATAACCGACTTACGCAGATCGGCATCCAGTAAAACACTCCTGATACCGCTCTCGGCCATCTGGCGCCAAAGGTGCATGCTGACAGTGCTTTTCCCTTCATTAATCATGGCGCTGACAAGCATAATTTTGCGGATATTGTTCCCCAGGAAATTTACATTGACTCTGAGACGGTTAATGGCTTCTTCCATGGCATAAGGAAGCTGGGGCATATTGTTCAAACATAACTCCTGCAATTTACTTTCCTCCTTCCTTATGACGAGCATCCGTCTCCGTCTGTGCTGTTGAAGCATCTTTATCCAGTTTAACCTCCGGTATAACAGTAAGAGGCATAACCCCCAGGAACTTCTCAACATCCTCTGCTGTGTTGAGGGTATCATCCATGAGATAAAGGGCGGTAAATACACCAATTACCAGCAGCATACCGGCTAAGCCTCCAATCAGGGTATTCTTAGTCAGACTGGGGGAACTCTTCCTCAATGGCACGATGGCCAGCTCAGCGATGTTCGGTTTGGATGTATCCATCAGTCTGGGGATCTCTGTCTCAGCCTTGACAGCCAGGGCATTGGCAATGGTTTTGGCCTCCTTGGGGCTGGTACTTTCCGCTTTGATCACCAGAATACGGGTATCGGAGATGGTGGAAAGATTGATCATATTAAAGAGCTGCTCATAGGTATAATCGAGCTTGTTCTCTTCGATGATCTGTTCCAGAATCGGCCTCACCTTAAGAAGCTCCGCATAATCACTGGACAGCGAAGTACCAATATTAAGGTCTGTAAGATCCACCACGGAATCACTGGAAGAAGAAACCATATAAAGCTTGGCAGTTGCAGTGTATTTCGGTGTGATCATGAAAAATGTAAAACAGCCGGCTATAACGGCACCTGCAAGCAGGCCAATCAGTATGGCAGGCCATTTAGTCAGGTAATAGCTAAACAGCTCGGCAAGATCTATCTCGTTTTCTTCCTGCTCCAGAGCCAGCCGTGGATCAAATTGCTCGTTCATATATTCATATTCCCTTCTTATGTCAGTTGCTTATTATGTGTTATTCTTCTTCGTATGGTTCCAGTTCATATAGAGATGTCATCACTTTAATGACGGAATCCGGGAAAGGATAAAACTCTTCATGATCCTCTCCATCTCCCAGGATCTGTCCCACCTTCGTCTCACCCTCTATATCGAAGATGCCCAGGTCTTCATATTTTAGCAGGGCATTGGCTGCCCGCCCGCTCTGCTTACCAGTGATAGATGATGTGGCGGCTTCAGAGATTTCTTTCTTTACTCTTTTAAAATAGCCGGTATCCTCCTTCATATTGCTCTTGAGCTTCTTAATAGCTTCCTGCAAATAGACTCTCTGCCGTTCCATACGGTTTTTATTGCTTCCATCTGCCACCTCCATTCTGCCACGCAGATAAATCTCCGCCTGTTGGTCTGTGAGAGTCAGAGCAGCACCAGGTTTCATCTCAGGATCTTTCTCGGAAAAATCATCCGTCAGTGTCACTGTAACGCCTCCCAACGCATGGTTGATAAGAGAGATCTTCGACATGCTCAGGGCATAATATCCATCAATGACCAGGCCGCCCAGATAGTCGGAAACTGCCGCAACTGTATTCTCACAGCTAAGCTCCTTGCTTCCGCCATACCAATGGGCTGTACATATCTGCTCCTGGGCTGTCTCTTCACCCGATCCATCCTTTCTCATCAGAGTCACATCCACGATGGTATTACGGTCAATGGGAAGAAGCGCATAGCTGTCATCAGTATGATTTATAATCAGAAGCATCAGAAAATCAGACAGGCTTCCCTGATAGGCATCGCCCTCTGCCTCCTCATTACCCGAGTAATCAGTACCCATAAAAAGAAATGTTTCATATTTCTTCCTGATCAGGTAGGACTGGTCATATAAATCAATCTGATTCTCCTCGAAGTCTGCTTCATCTTCATCATAATCATCGTTGTCTATCCCAATGAAGGATAGCTTCCCTTCCAGTGCAAATGTACACAAGGTGATTGCAGCAAGGGTCAGGACCAGCAGCAGCACTACACAAATTGCTTTTCGTTTTTTAACCCGCATATTCTTTTCCTTTGTGACCGATTCAAAAATACAATATGCTTATAAATGATAACTATCAAAGCTGTGTTTCTATTATTATAATATTTTCAACTCATAAATTCAATAATAAAAATATATTTATATAACCCCTATAGATGATTTGTCAAAGTCTAACTTGTATTTTTTAAAATCATATCAGAAAATAGACATAATCTCCATGTTTCGTCATCATTTTTTCTAAGCGTCATACAGGTTTTAGCATTTTTACTTAAAATAATCATCTGTACATATGTAAAATATCAATAGTTACAAAATTGGAAAGACTAAAAATGAACCACCATTTTATCTGCGGCCGGCATCAGCAGCTCTTCTCCCAGTTCATCCATCCTGGTATAGAAATACTCACCCAGCTTCTTTCTGACGACTTCCCTTCCTTCTTTCAGATTGGGCACCCGATGTTCGATACCATGGCAGTCACTGCCCAGCAGGCCGATCCCTTTTTTGTCCAGAAGCTTCAAGGTTCTTCCTCTGGTCCTCCAGTGAAGCAGGCTTTCTGCATTCACCTGTATGTACAGGGGCAATTCCATTAGTTCATATATCAGGTTTTTATTGGAGGATATCATCAGAAATCGTTCCAGATGTGCAAGTATAATCTGTATATTGCCTTCTTCCAGTATATCCGCCACTTCCTGCAGGTCCGAGCTTTTCCATTTACCAAAGGGCATCTCAAGGAGTAAAATATTTGTCCCTTCAATAGTCAGCTTATTGATTTCCTCTGCTTTACTTATCCCTTCAAAGAAAGCTACCTCGGCTCCAAGCCGTATCTCCGGCATCTTTCTGTAGTAATTGTCCCTCCTGTCCTGTCTTCTGCTCTTCTCAATCCTGGCCTGCAGACGGTTCCAGGAGTCCTCTCTCCTGCGAAGAAATCTCTCTACCCGGTCACGATTTGCATAAAAATGTGAACTTGCAACCATCAGATTCACTCCCTGCCTTCCGGCTTCCCGCAGCATTTCCAACGATTCCTTCGAGTTCTTGCTGCCATCATCAATGCCCGGTAAGATATGTGAGTGAAAATCAATAATCTTCATATCATCAGTCTCCAAATATACCAATCAAAGAACACCTCTGTGTTCATGATACTCAGATAATATAAATACCAGAGTAAATTATATCACCATATTTTATTTATGCCAACACTGTAAACATTAAAAAATTCCCAGAAAAATTATCCAATTACTCTGAGAAAACATAAAAAAGAGCACGAGACGGGATTCGAACCCGCGACCCTCGCCTTGGCAAGGCGATACTCCACCACTGAGCCACTCGTGCATAGAACACAATATATAATTGAAGATAATAATGATATACCTTCAAAACTGCACACATTATATCAGATATCTTTCCGCTTTGCAAGCCTTTTTGACTCTTAAGGTCAAGCTTTCGACCGATTAGTAACGGTCAGCTCCACGCGTCGCCGCGCTTCCACCTCCGTCCTATCTACCTCGTAGTCTTCAAGGG